>JACRKC010000040.1 GCA_016235555.1 Verrucomicrobiota bacterium | reverse complement strand
GGGTGCAACTCAAACTGATGTCACTCAACGAAGACTTTGGTTGTAGCGGCGGTCTATGACCGCCGACGTTGCGCCAAGGGGATTCGTTCGGCGGTCGTAGACCGCCGCTACAGCGCGCTGACATCAGTTTGAGTTACACCTGGCGCCGGCTGGCAGTTGACCCGCCGGGCCATCGCTGGCATCAACGAATCCACCCACCGCCGCCATGCGCACGATTCTGCTCCTCGTCCTCGCCACGGGCGTGGTCTTTGCCAGGCAGCCGCCCGAACTCGCCGCCGCACTCCAAAACCTGCGCGAGCAGCGCAGCTACAAATGGGAGGTGATCAACGGCGATCCTGGCCCGGTGGCGACCCAGCAGCAGACCCGCCGGGGCACGGTCACGGCCGTGCGCCAGAACAGCTCGCCCCACATCAAGGGCACCCTCGCCGCCAGCGGCGACGCGCACTTCCTCCTCGAATGGCCGGACGGCGTGAGCCTGGAGGCATTCGTCCCCGCCGACGGCAACCCGGTCATTCGCACGCCCGAGGGCTGGATGACCGGTGCGGAAGTGCTCGCCGCCCTCGCCGAAGAACGCGCCCGCATCACCGAACCCAGCGAACGCTACCTGTGGCTGCGTCGCGCCGACCGACCGCTCCTGCTGCGTCCCGATCAGGATCTCGCGCCATTTCTGAAAGGTGCGGGTGTATCGGAAATCTCCGGCGACTCCTACATCGCCCGCGCGCGCGTGCGGCCCGATGGCTGGGTCGTCGCCGCTGACGACGAACAGCAGCCCTCGTATGCCGTCACCTTCACGCTCAACGTCCGCCGCGGCACGCTGCGCGACTACGAGGTGCGTATCGAAGGTGCGCAGACTTTCGCGCGCGCGGGGGTGCAACTGCCGGTCAACGACACGCGCATCGTCATCCTCACCTACGTGCCCGTGTCGCGCATCGAGGTGCCCGACGAGGTGCGCGCGAAAGCCGGCGCGAAACGCTCCGCCCGTTAGAGCGGTTTCAGAAATTCTGTAGGCGTTGCGTAGGTCGGGGTTTATCCCCGACACGTCGGGCGTAAAGCCCGACCTACGTTTCGGTCGCGGCTACACTTCAACTTAATCCGCCCGTTAGCCCCGCGTCACCAGCGACGGCATCGGCCGCGACGCGAGCGGCGTGCCCGACGCGATCGGAAAGCCGCGCAGAAACTCGGCTGCGGGCAGCATCTTGCCGCCGGGTCGCTGCAATCGCCGCAGTCGCAGCCCACCGGCACCCGTGCCCACGACCAACCCGGCCGCATCTACCCCAGCCACAACACCCACCTCACTTGGAATGTCATTTAATAGATGACAATCGTTCGGAGCCGTCACCGCGTCCGCCAGCCCCAGTTTGATCGGCTGGCCGTTGATTTCGACCGAGCAGGATGGCCACGGGAACAGGCCGTTGATGCGCGCGGCGAGTTCCGTCGCCGGCGACGAAAAATCAAGCACCCCGTCCTCCTTGGTCAGCTTGCGGCAGAAGGTCACCGCCGCCTCGTCCTGTTCGCGAAACGCCAGTTCGCCGCGCGCCAGCTTCGGCAGCGCCCGTGCGACGAGCGGCACGCAGGCGGCCGAGAGCTTCGCTTCGACGTCGAGCGCCGTGTCGAGCGGCCCGATCCCGACGCGCTCCGCATCGGCCACGGGACCGGCGTCGAGTTTGCGCACGATGCGCATGAGTGTGACGCCGGTCTCACGCTCGCCGCTCGCGACCGCCGTCTGAATCGGCGAGGCGCCGCGATATTTCGGGAGCAGCGAGGTGTGGAGGTTGAGCGTGCCGAGCCGCGGCGTGGCGATGAAGTCGTCGCGCAGGATGTGTCCGTAAGCCATCACGAGCGACACGTCCGGCTGAAAGGCCGCGAGCTGGAGCCTCACCTCCTCGGTCAACTTTTCCGGTTGCAGCACCGACAGTCCGCGCGCGAGCGCCCAGGTCTTGATCGCGTTGGCCTGAATCTTTTGCCCGCGACCGACCGGCTTGTCCGGCTGCGTGAACACGCCGACGACCTGCGCATGCACGCTCCCCTCGCCCGCGAGCCAGTCGAGTAACGGCAGCGCGATCGCGTCCGAACCGAGAAAGACGAGGCGCAGTGGCATGCTCATGCAGGCCGGGGTTTATCCCCGACACGTGTCGGGCGTAAAGCCCGACCTACTCAATCCTCCAGCGTCTCCTGTTGCTTCCACTTCGGCACCGGCGCCGAGGGACGCGCCGCCTCGTCGATCCGCTCGGTCGCAGTCCGGTGCTCCTTGCCGACGAGGTCGAAATAGATCGGGCAGCCGCTGAGATCGAACTCGCCCACGACGCCCGCCTCGAGGTAGCGGCGGTAGCTCTCCGTCAGCTTCTCCTCGCGGTTGCAGAACATCCGGATGCGGAACGGGCGATTGCCCGTCTGCGTCGCGTAATAGACGCGGAAGCGACGTCCGCCCACCGCCGGCGGCGGGTTGCGCTCGGCGAGGTCGGCGAGGAGCTGATTCAGTTTCGCCGTCGGCAGTTTCTTATCGAGCGTCCGGTTGATCTTCACCGCGGCGTTGAGCATGCGGTCGACTTCGTAGCCGCTCATCGCCGAGACGTAGATCAGCGGAGCGCCCGGCGTGAAGAAGAGCCGGTCGAAGATCGCGGCTTCGTATTTCTCGCGGTAATCGCGCTCGCTTTTATAACCGAGCGGCGGCGTCTCGCTCTGAAACGCCTTGTGCACGAGGTCCCATTTGTTGACCACGAGGACGATCGGCTTGCGCTCCTTGATCGCTTCGCCGGCGATCGCCTTGTCCTGCTGGGTGACGCCTTCCATCGCATCGAGCACAAGGAAGACCACATCGGCCCGCTGGATCGCGTCGAGCGAGCGGAGGCGGGAAAAATATTCGACCGGCGAGGCCAGCTTCGTCGCGGCCTTGATGCCCGCGGTGTCGATGAGACGGAAGGGATACATCTTCCCATCCCGGCCTTTGAACTCGAACGGCAGCTCCACCGAGTCGCGCGTCGTGCCGGGCACGTCGCTCACGATGAGGCGGTCGCTTTGGAGGAGCCGGTTGCTGAGGGAGGATTTGCCGACGTTGGGCCGGCCGATGAAACAGACGCAGAGCGGGTCGGCGGCCGTTTTCACCGGGGCTGCGTCCTCGGCGGGCGCGGGGCCGAGCGACTCGAGAATCGCTTCGCGCAGTTCGGTTTCTCCGCGCCCGTGCTCGGCGGAGACGCGCAACGGCTCACCCAGCCCGAGGCGATACGCCTCGTCGAGTGCGACCTTCTCGTCACCGAAGTCGGCTTTGTTCACGACGAGGCGGACGGTCTTTTTGCTCTTGCGCAGCATCTGCGCGATGCGCTCGTCGAGCGACGACAGGCCGGACAGCCCGTCGACCACGAAGAGAATCAACGACGCGGTCGCGATCGCGAAATCGACCTGTTGCTCGCTCGCCTTGGTGAGCGCGGCGGGCGTGTCGACGCCTTTGTAGCCGATGCCGCCGGTGTCGAGCAGCGTATAGGCGCCGTCCGCCACCTCGGTGGAAATCACATCGCGCGTCACGCCCGGCTGGTCGTGCACGATCGAGATGCGCTTGCGCGCGAGCCGGTTGAAGAGCCGGCTCTTGCCGACGTTGGGTCGGCCGACGATGGCGACGATGCGTTGCATGGGAAAAGTAGTGAGTAGCGAGTAGCGGGTAGCGAGTAGGAAACAGTGTCGCGTGCGTGATGCTCGCTACCCGCTACCCACTACTCGCTACTTCAACTTGCCGACGAATCGCTCGATGCGGTCGCACGCTTCGATCACCTGCTCGTAGGCGGTGGCGAAGCAGGCGCGGACGTGACCTTTGCCATTTTCGCCAAAGGCCGCGCCCGGGACGACGGCGACCTTCTGTGCGGTGAGCAGTTGCGTGGCGAAGTCCTTTTCGTTGAGCCCGGTCTTCGCGACACTCGGAAACGCGTAGAAACTCCCGCGCGGCGAGTGGCACGTGAGGCCGATTTCGTTGAAGCGGCGGACGATGAGGTCGCGGCGGCGGTGGTATTGCTCGCGCATCTTCAGCACGCTGTCCCAACCGTTCTTCAGCGCCTCGAGCGCGGCCTCCTGCGCGATGATCGAGGCACAGAGCATCGAGTATTGGTGCACCTTCATCATCGCATCGATGAGCGGCGCGGGGCCGCAGGCGTAACCGATGCGCCAGCCGGTCATCGCAAACGCCTTCGAAAAACCGTGCAGGAAAATGCACCGCTCCGCCATCCCCGGCAGGCTCGCGATGCTCGTGTGCGTGCCGTCGAAGGTCAGCTCCGAGTAGATCTCGTCGGTGAGGACGAGCAGGTCTTTCTCGACGCAGAACTTCGCGATGGCCTCGAGTTGCGCGCGGTCGCACGTGCCGCCGGTCGGGTTGCACGGGAGATTCAGCATCAGCATTTTCGCGCCGGGCTGCCACGCCGCGCGAAGCGCTTCGGCCGTGAGCGCGAAGTTATCCTTCGCGTAAGTCGGCACCGCGATGCCCACGCCGTGCGTGAGCGCCACGCTCGGGTGATAGCTCACGTAGCACGGCTGGTGAAACATCACCTTGTCGCCCGGATTCACGAACGCCCGGCACGCGAGATCGAGCGCCTCGCTCACGCCGACGGTCACGATGATCTGGTCGTCGGGGCGGTAGCTGACGGCGAAGTGCTCCTCGACGTAGCGCGCGATTTCGCGGCGGAGTTCGATGAGGCCGAGGTTGGAAGTGTAGTAGGTGCGGCCGCGTTCGAGCGCCCAGATGGCGTGCTCGCGGATGTTCCAGGGGGTGACGAAGTCCGGTTCGCCCACGCCGAGCGAGATCACGTCCTGCCCCTTCATCTTGGCGACAAGTTCGAAGAAATCGCGGATGCCGCTTTTCGGCAGCGCGGCCACGTGGCGCGCAACAAATTGGGAAGTGTTCATTTTCGGAGCGGCTGCCTTGGGGTGGAGCGCGTTGACCTCAACGCGCTGAGCCGGTTGAGGTCAACCGGCTCCACCTTTCGGCGTCGCCGCGGTTGCGGTCACGGGGCGACGTTCAGCCGCGTGCTTTGCGCCTCGCCGCCATCGAGCAGGAAGCCCTGCTCCTTGTAGCAACGCAGCATGAAATGCGTGGAGGTGCCCTGCACGCCCTCGATGGTGGAGAGTTTCTCCGACACGAAGCTCGCCACTTTCTGGAGCGACGGACCCTTGACGAAGACAAGCAGATCGTAGCCGCCCGACATAAGGTAACACGACTCGACCTCGTCGAACCGCGCGATGCGCTCCGCGAACCGGTTAAATCCCCCGCCCCGTTCCGGCGTCACCTTGACCTCGATGACCGCGCGCACGGCGGCGGCGGCGGCGGCCTCGCGGGAAAGATCGAGCACCGGACGCCAGCCGAGGAAGATTTTATCCGCCTTCAACTGTTCCAGGTGCTGATTAACCTCCGCTTCGGTCAGACCCGCGACCTTCGCCATCTGGCTGGTCGTGAGGCTGCCGCCGTCGATCAAGAGCTTGAGAACAGGGTTCATAGAGGGGCGGGGTTATCCGGGAATCCACGGCGTTTGACGAGGACGAATTTCCCAGCTCCCCCGCCGCGGGTGTAACCCAGACTGAGGTCAGTTCCGAAGGCCCTGACTGTTGCGGCGGTCATAGACCGCCGCTACAAATCGCTGGCCTCCGTTTGAGTCACATCTCCCGCCGCTACGCGGGCCTCGCTCCTGCCCGCCCATGTCTATCGTGCTGTGGAGGTAGTGGGATCCGCCCATCCCCGGTGCCGAGGCAGCTACGCAAGAATCGCGCAACAGAAAGCAGCCGTCCGGCCGATAACTACGTGATTCCCTATGCCTCGCGACCATTCTGCCGGCCGGCTTCTCGTCGTCGATGATGACTCGGCCACCCTGCGCATCTGCGACACCCTCTTGAGAAAAGAGGGTTATCGCGTCGCGGTCGCGTGTTCCGCCGCCGAGGCCAGGCACATCGTCGCGGTCGAGGGAACCGCCGCCTTTGCCGCCGTGCTCAGCGACTTCCGGATGCCCACCGAGGACGGACTGTCGCTGCTCAGCCACCTGCGCTCCATCGATCCTTCGCTCTCGACCATCCTGATGACCGCCGAGGGCGAAAAGGATCTCGTCGCGCAGGCCATGCGCGAAGGCGTCAACAGCTACGTCGACAAGCCCTTCGCGCCCAAGGCCGTGCGCGATGCCGTGCTCGCCGCCGTCGCCGCCACCCACCGGCAACGCCAGTTGCGCCACGATGCATCGTCGGCCCGGGCCGTGGCGGCCACGCAACGCCTGCTGCTCGGCCGCGAAGCGGCCAAGCTCGGGGGGCGCCTCCGCTTGAGCTCCCGGGCGCACGCCCGCGCGGGCGGCGACTTCGCGTCGGTCTTCGGCCTCGGCGACGACCGGTTCGTCGTATTCGTGACCGACGTCTCGGGCCACGATTTGCGCGCCGCTTATCACTCGGTCTACCTGCAAGGGGTGGCCCGTGGCCTCCTGGCCGAGGGCGCCGACTTGGTGCAGGTGTTCACGCATCTGAACCGGCTGCTGCTGGATGAATGGAACACCCGGGGGCGCATCGAGCTGTCGCTGGCCGCCTGCGCGGTGGCGATCGACCTCCGCGCCCAAACCTCCCAGCTGATCAACTGCGGCCTGCCCTGCCCCCGGTTTTCGAACAATGAAGGTTGGAGCGATGTGACCTCCGAAAACGGTTCCAGCCCGCTCGGCTGGTTTGATGAACTGCCGGTGATGGTTTCGCGGCCCTTCGCCCACGGGCGCCTGCAATTCTGGTCCGATGGACTCGATGATCTCGCCGAGCGGCTCGGCGTCTCGCCGCTGGCGCTCAACCACCGCCTGCAGGACGAACCCTCCGTCCTCGACCTCCTCCCGATCTCGGCCGCGGACGACATCATCGCCGCCAGCCTCGACCTCTCGCCAAGCGGAAGTTCCCCGGCCGGATTTCCCTTGATCGCCGAGTCCTATTCCAAGCCGGCCCGGGATCGGATCGACGACATCCAGCGCTATTACGAGCACAGCCTGCGCCTGGCCCTGCCGACCCTGGCGGAGACGACGATGGTGGACGCGCTGCTTTGCCTGCGCGAGGGGCTGCTCAACGCGCTGGACCACGGTTGCGGCGACGATCCCGCGGTCCTCGCGACCGTCCAGGTCGCTTTCGCTCCGGCCAGCCAGAGCCTGCTCCTCTGCATCTCGGACACCGGCGCCGGCCATCAATTCGATCTCGGCAACCACGAGGTCGCCGCCGCGTGTGACCTCCTGACGTCCCACCGGGGTCTCATCATGATGAAAAACCTCTCGCAAAATTTCACCATCACATCCGGCGGCAGCCGGGTGACGATGGAAATCCCAGTTGCCCTCGAATCATGAATTCCACCGCCGGCACCCCGATTGCATCCAAGTCCGTCACCTGGGTTTCTCCCGGTGACATCACCACCTCGACCGAGAGCGCCGTGTCCGCCGCGCTTGAGCGAGCGACCCAAGGCGGCCATTGGGACACCTTGGAAATCGATCTCCGCGCGGCCCGCCTCGTCGATTCCAAAGGACTCAACGTCATCGTCTCCGTCATCCGCAAAGCCGGCGAGCGGGGTTGCCGCGTCCGGCTCGTCGCCCCGCAGACCTCGGTGCGGCGGATCCTCGCCTTCACGCGCATCGATCGTCACGCCGAAGTCGTCGACGCGGGCGGCCGGCCCGTTTGAACCGCCCGACCCGCGATCCGATGACCTCGGGAATCACCTTGCTCACTCCGCTGCGGCGCCTGGCGTCCGCCGTCAGCCAGCGCCGCAGCCGGGCGCGTCACGCCTGGTCGGACGTCGCGCAGGCTGCCCGGGAGGAACTGACCGCGCTGCTGCCGGAGGTGGAGCGGACGTTTCTCCAGACCACCACCCACTTCGAGCAGGCCTCGAACCAGGGCCAGGCGCTGCTGACCAATTGCGAGTCGCTCCTCCGGCTGGCCTCGGGCGTCGAAGGTGGCAGCGATTCGGCCCACCGCACGCTTCAGCTCCTGCAAGGCCCGCTGGCCTTCATCGACCGCTGCGTGCAGCAGCAGGACCGTCTGCTCGGGCTGCTGGTGCAATGCGAACAGCGCACCGCCGCGATGCTCGACGTCCGCACCCGGATGCAGGCCACGCTCGCCACCCTGCCCTACGTGTCCGTCCTGTTCAAAATCGAGTCGGCGGCCCTGCCGCCCGATCTGCGCGAATCGTTTCTCACGCTGACCGGGGAGATCGAGCGCATGCGCGACCTCGTGGATCAGTCGATCACCGACAACGCCCGGCTGCTCAACCAGGCGCATGCCACGCTGCGCCACCTTCGGTCGCACCTGGCGGAGGAGTTCCGCCGGGTCGCCACCACCGTCACGGACCGGCGCCAGCGGGTCGACCAGGCGGTCCACACGCTCGACTCCGATCTCGCCCGCAACTCCCAGCGCGACCTGCGGCTGCACCGGCAAAGCCACACCATCCGCGACCAGATCGGCGCCATCGTCGGCAAACTCCAGTTCCACGACATCGTGCACCAGAAGTGCGAGCATGTGCTCGCCGCGCTGGATGCCAGCCGCGACCCGGAGGGCGCGGGCGCGCGCTTGCAGGCCCTCCAGCTCGAGGCCGCCGCGCGCGATCTGGCCGCCGCCCGCACCGCCGCCCTCGGGGCGCTCGAGCAGATTCACTGCCTGGCCGGCGAACTGGAGCACAGCTCGAGCAAGCTGGACGACCTCCAGTGCATGACCGCCGCCTTCGACGGCATGGTGCAGATGCTCCTCGAAACCATCACCAACGTGCGCACCGCCACGACGGAGGTCGCCACGCTCACGGATCGCACCTGCGAGGCGCTGCAACCGATGGACGGCCTCGCCCAGGGCCTCTCCTCCGCCCTGACCGAGCTCTCGATCAACATGCGCCTCATCGCGCTCAACGCCCAGATTCGCTCCGTGCTGGATGGCGCGGGCACGGGCCTCGAGCAGCTCTCGGCCCGCACCGCGCAAATCTCCACCGAGGTGAACGACCTCAGCATGACCAACGCCGAAAACCTCGTGCAACTCGGCGCCGCCGTGCGCGAGATGAGCGCCACGTTCAACGAGTTTCGCGCGCACGGCCGCCAGCACCTGCAGGAATTCGATTCCGCGCGGGCCGGCAGCGAAACCTCGCTCCACGCGATTCGCGATCAGACCCTCACGTCCTTCCAACACATCAGCTCCAGCGTCGATTCGCTCCAGGCCGAGCTGCGGTCCGCCGGCGCCGCGATCGACTCACTGACACCGCTCGGCGCGCAGCTGGAATCGATCGCCGCCCGCCTGCACGCCTTCGCCGAGGCGCATCCGCCGGATCAGCAGGAGGCCGAGGCGGTCGCTGCGCTGGCCGGCACTTACACCATGGACTCGGAGCGTTCCGTCCACGCCGTGGTCACCGGCCGGACGCATGTCGCCAACGACGAGGCCACGGAACTCTTCGCCGCCGCCGAGCCCGCCGACCCGCCGCCCCCTGACCGCACGACCGCCGCCCCCGTGGCGACCGCCCCCAGCCTGGGCGCCAACGTCGATCTTTTCTGAAATTCACCCTCATGCCCGGCCGTTTTGCGCCGATTTGAAACCACCACTGCCCCCGCGATGAAACGCACCATTCTCGCCGTCGACGACGCGCTCACCATGCGCAAACTCGTTTCGTTCACCCTGCGCTCCGCCGGCCTCGAAGTCGTCGAAGCCGCCGATGGTGTCGAAGGCCTCGCCGTCCTGCGCAGCCGCCCGGTCGATCTCATCATCTCGGATGTGAACATGCCGCGGATGGATGGCATCGAATTCACGCGCCAGGCCCGCCAGCTGCTCGGCGGCCGCCCCGTGCCGATCCTCATCCTGACCACCGAATCCGACCTCACGAAGAAGAACGACGCCCGCACCGCCGGCGCCACCGGTTGGATCGTCAAGCCGTTCAAACAGGAACAACTCATCGCCGTGGTCGCCCGCGTGCTGCCCGGCTCGATCGCCGCCCCCGCCGCCGCATGAGCCAGGAATTGCAGCAACAATTCGTCCGCGACATGCTCGCGGAGAGCTACGAAGGGCTCGACCGGTTCGACCGCGCCATCCTGGTCCTCGAACAGGGCGCGGCGGATGCCGAGACGCTCAACGATATCTTCCGCGTCGTCCACTCCCTCAAAGGCACGGCCGGCTGCCTGGGCTTCCAACGCATCGAAAAGCTCACCCACGCCGGCGAGAGTCTCCTCGACCTGCTGCGCACCGGCCGCCTCACGCCCTCCCAGCCGATCGCCAGCGCCCTCCTGCGTCTCTCCGATAACCTCCGCCGCCTGCTCGGCTCCGTCGAGTCCACCGGCGCGGACCGCAACGACGACGAACACCAGCCGCTCATCGACGAATTCACCGCGCTGCGCAGCGGCGGGGTGCCGGTCTCATCCCCTCTTCCCATGCCGCCTCCGGTCCCGCCCGCCCCGCCCGCCGTCGCCACGGCGGAACCCGCCCCGGCTCCGGCGCCCGGTGCCACGCCCACCACGTGGGGAATATTCGACGAGTCCGCCCCGGCCCCCGTCCCCGCGGCGCCCGGTGAACCGGCCGCCTCCTGGGGCCTCTTCGAGTCCGCCACGACTCCGCCGCCCCCCGCCGCCAGTCCCGCGACGCCCGCCCCGGCCGCCACCGCCGCTCCGGCCGCCCCCGCCGCCTCGTCCGTCGCCGCTTCCACCGTGCGCGTCGACGTCAGCCTGCTCGACAAGTTGATGAACCTCGTCGGCGAGCTCGTCCTCACCCGCAATCAGCTCACGCAGGTCTCCCAATCCCGCCACCTCCGCGCCGAGACCGTCTCCTCCGTCTCCCAACGCCTCAACCTCGTCACGACCGAGCTGCAGGAGGGCATCATGAAGACCCGGATGCAGCCGATCGGCACCATCTGGTCGAAATTCCCCCGCATCGTCCGCGACATCGCCCACGACCTCGGCAAACAGGTCCGCCTCGAGACGGTCGGCGCCGATACGGAACTCGACCGCACGATCATCGAGTCGATCCGCGATCCGCTCACCCACATCATCCGCAATTCCATCGATCACGGCATCGAATCGCCCGCCGGCCGCGCCGCCGCCGGCAAGCCGGCGGAAGGCCTGATCCTCATGCGCGCCCACCACGAAGGCGGGCAGGTCAACATCGAGATCGTCGACGACGGCGGCGGCATCAACCTCGCGCGCGTCCGCCAGAAAGCGGCCGAAAAAGGCCTGCTCGCACCCGACGCGGCCGCGCGGCTCACCGATCGCGAGGTCCTCAACCTCATTTTCCACCCCGGTTTCTCCACCGCCGAAAAGGTCACCAATGTCTCCGGCCGCGGCGTCGGCATGGACGTGGTCAAGACCAACATCGAAAAGATCGGCGGCTCGGTGGACGTGCAGTCCTCCGCCGGTGCCGGCACCACTCTCAAGATCAAGATCCCGCTCACCCTGGCCATCGTGCCGGCGTTGATCGTGCGGGCCGGCGGCGAGCGCTTCGCCATCCCCCAGGTCAGCCTCCTCGAACTGGTCCGCCTCGAGGGCGAGGCCGCGCAGAAGGCGCTGGAAAAAGTCTACGATGCGCCGGTCTTCCGCCTGCGCGGCAACCTGCTCCCGCTCGTCTTCCTCGATCGCGAACTGAAATTGCCGTCCGGCACCGACGGCGACGGCATCCTCAACATCGTCGTCCTCCAGGCCGACCAGCGCTCCTTCGGCCTCGTCGTCGACGAGGTCTGCGACACCGAGGAGATCGTCGTGAAGCCCCTCGGCAAGCAGCTGAAGGGCCTGCCGATGTATGCCGGCGCCACCATCATGGGCGACGGTCGCGTCGCCTTGATCCTCGACGCGCTCGGCCTCGCCCAGCACTCCCGCGTCGTCTCGCAAACCCAGGATCGCGGTCATGCGGCCGGCACGCTGGACGCCGCCGCCGCCTCGGCCGCCGCCTCCTCCAGCCAGCTCCTGCTCTTCCGCGTGCCCGGGCGCGATCACCTCGCGCTGCCCCTCGATCAGGCCGCGCGACTCGCCGAAATCGAGACCTCCACCGTCGAGCGCACCGGCGCGCGCGAAGCCGTCCAGTATCGCGGCCGCATCATGCCGCTCGTCCACGTCGGCCGGCTCCTCGGCGGTGCCGCCGCGGACACCCCGTCCGCCACCGGCCCGCTCCAGGTCATCGTTTACAGCCACTCCGATCATGTCGTCGGCCTGGTCGTGGATGAGATCTGCGACATTGTGAGCGCCGCCGTCGAACTCCAGCCCGGCACCGCCGCCCCCGGCATCAAGGGTTCCGCCATCATCCAGGGCAAGATCACCGACTTCGTCGATGTCGGCGGCATCCTGCGCACCGCCGGATTCCCCGCCGCGCGCGCCGCCTGAACGCCATGAGCGCCTCCCACCAGTTTTGCACCTTTCACGTCGGCGGCCTGTTCCTCGGCGTCGATGTCCTCCACGTCCAGGAAGTCATGCGCCAGCGCGAACTCGCGACCGTCCCGCTCGCGCCGGCCACCGTCGAAGGCCTGCTCAACCTCCGCGGCCAGATCGTCACCGCGATCGACCTGCGCCGGCGCCTCGGTTGCCCCGCCCGCGCGGCCGACGAGGTGCCGATGTTCATGATCGTGCGCACCGACGACGGCTTCACGGCTCTGCTGGTCGATGCCGTCGGCGATGTGCTCGAAGTCGATCCCGAGAGTTTCGAGCCCGCGCCCGACACCCTCCCGGCCGCCACCCGCGCCCTCATCTCCGGCGTGCACAAGCTGCCCGGCCGCCTCCTGCACGTGCTCGATGCCGCGCAGGCCGCCACTCTCCCCGCCCACGCCGCCTGATAATCCTTCCAACCACCACCATTCCCCCCACCGCCATGATCACTCCTACTCCCTCGACCCTCGGCTCCGCCCGCCTCCCCTCGAAAGCCAAAGCCCCGCGCTCCCGCCCGCCCGGCCAGTCCGCCGCCGGCGACGTTGTCACCATCGCCGCCACCGAACTCGCCGACCTGCGCAACCAGCTCGCCGAATTCAAAGTCCGCGCCGAGATGACCAACCTCACGAGCATCGTCTCCGAGTCGGACCTCAAGGGCGACATCCTCGCGATCAACGAGAAGTTCTGCGAGGTCTCGCAGTATTCGCGCGATGAACTCATCGGCAGGCCGCACAACACCACGCGCCACCCCGACATGCCCAAGGAGACGTTCCGCCAGCTCTGGGCCACCATCGGCCGCGGGCAGACCTTCCGCGGCGTCATCAAGAACCGCAAGAAGGACGGCACGCCCTACTACGTCGACGCCGTCGTCGCCCCCGTGCTCGGTGAAAACGGCAAGCCGCGCAAATACATCGGCATCCGCTACGACATCACCGACCTCGAAATCGAACGACAGAACATGCGCGGCGTCCTCGGCGCGATCGACAGCGCCTACGCCTACATCGAGTTCACCACCGACGGCCACGTCCTCTCCGCCAACAAGAATTTCCAGGACGCGCTCGGCTACACCCTCGACGAGATCAAGGGCAAACACCATCGCCTCTTCGTCGATGCCACGTTCGCCGGATCGCCCGACTACACCCGGTTCTGGCAGGACCTCGGGGCCGGCCAGCTGAAATCCGACACGTTCAAACGCATCACCAAGGCCGGCCGCGAAATCTGGATCCAGGCCGTCTACGCCCCGGTGAAGGACGAGAAGGGACGGGTGACGAAGATCATCAAGATCGCCACCGACGTCACCGCCGCCAAGGTCGCCGCGCTCAACAACACCCGCCAGCTCGAACAGATCAATCGCACGCAGGCGGTGATCGAGTTCACCGTCGACGGGAATGTGATTTCCGCCAACCAGAACTTCCTCGCCATCACCGGCTACCGCCAGGAGGAGATCACCGGCCAGCACCACCGCCTGTTCGTCAACTCCGCCGAGCGCGAGACCTCCGAGTATCGCCAGCTCTGGCGCGACTTGAGCGACGGCAAATTCCTCACGGCGGAGTTCCGCCGCCTCGCCAGCGGTGGCCGCGAAATCTGGCTCCAGGCCACCTACAACCCCGTCTTCGACATCAACGGCAAGGTCACCAAGGTGGTCAAATTCGCCACCGACATCACCGCGCGCAAAGTCGCCGAACGGAACCTGAAGTCGACGCTCGAAACCGTCGCCAGCAACGCCCTCACGCTCTCCAGCGCCTCGGAGGAACTCTCCGCCACGGCGCAGACCATGAGCTCCAACTCCGAGGAGACCTCCGCCCAGTCGAACGTCGCCGCCGCCGCCGCCGAACAGGTCAGCAAGAACGTCACCACGGTCGCCACCAGCGCCGAGGAGATGAGCGCCTCGGTCAAGGAGATCGCCAAGAACGCCGCCGAGGCCGCCCGCGTCGGCACCGCCGCCGTCAAGGTCGCCAACGACACCAATTCCACCGTCCTCAAGCTCGGCGAGAGCAGCACCGAGATCGGCAAGGTCATCAAGGTCATCACCTCCATCGCCCAGCAGACCAACCTCCTCGCGCTCAACGCCACCATCGAGGCCGCCCGCGCCGGCGAGGCCGGCAAGGGCTTCGCCGTCGTCGCCAACGAGGTCAAGGAGCTCGCCAAGCAGACCGCCGCCGCCACCGAGGACATCTCCGCGAAAATCGAAGCCATCCAGACCGACACCAAGGGCGCCGTCGGCGCGATCGGCCAGATCTCGAAAATCATCAATCAGATCAACGACATTCAGAACACGATCGCCTCCGCCGTGGAGGAACAATCGTCCACCACCAACGAAATCGCCCGCAACGCCGCCGAGGCCGCCAAAGGCGCCACCGAGATCACCAAGAACATCACCAGCGTCTCGCAGGCCGCCCGCAGCACCTCCGAGGGGGCCGCGCACACGCTCTCCGCCTCCGACGAACTCGCCAAGCTGTCCGCCGGCCTCAAGCAGATCGTGGACGCCGCCAACCTCAAGTAACCGCGCCCGCCCATCCTGTCCGCGGCCCAACTCCTCGCTCCCGTGCGCCTGCTCATCGTCGACGACTCCCAAACCATGCGTTCGATCCTCGCATCCTACGCGGACCACCTCGGCTTCGAAACCTGCCAGGCGCCCGACGGCCTCGCCGCCCTCGCCCTGCTCGAAAAGGACAGCGACTTCGATGCCGTGCTCATCGACTGGGACATGCCGAACCTGAACGGCCTCGGCCTGCTGAAGGCCATCCGGGCGAATCCGGAATTCGACGGGCTGAAGACCATGATGGTCACCGCCCAAAGCGGTTACGAACACTTGTCCGAGGCGATCCACTGCGGCGCCGACGATTATCTGATGAAGCCACTCGACGAACCGATGTTCGGCGAAAAACTCCGCGTGCTCGGCCTCGTCGCCTGATCCCCATGCCTAAACTCCGCGCACTCGTGGTCGACGACGCCGCCGTCATGCGCCGGCTCGTGTCAGAAGTGTTGCAGCGCGATCCGCAGATCGAGATCGCCGGCACCGCCTCCAACGGCCGTCTCGCCCTGCAGCGGCTCGAGCAGGTGAATCCGGATTTCGTCACGCTCGACGTCGAGATGCCGGAACTCGACGGCCTGCAGACGCTGCGTGCGCTCCGCCGCACCCACCCGCGCCTGCCGGTGATCATGCTGTCGATGCTGACCATGCGCGGCGCCGTCGCGACGCTCGATGCGCTCGCCGCCGGCGCGACCGATTACGTGACGAAACCCGGCACGGCGGCCAATCTCGATGAGGCGATCCAACGCCTGAGCCAGGAGTTGCTCCCCAAGGTCCACGCCCATTGCGCCGTGGCGGCCACGCGGTCGGCCCCGTTGTCCCCGGAGCGCGTCGTCCGTCGTCCGGCCCCGGCCCCGGCCCGTTCCGGCGGCCGCGAAGTCGACCTCGTGTGCCTCGCCACCTCCACCGGCGGCCCCAACGCGCTGACGGTGCTCTTCGACCGACTGACCGCGCCGCCCTCGGTGCCGGTGGTCATCGTGCAGCACATGCCGCCCATGTTCACCGGCCTGCTGGCGGAGCGCCTCGATGCCCGGCCCGGAGCGCTGCGCTGCCACGAGGCGCAGGACGGCGAACCCCTCCTCGCCGGTCAGGCCTACCTCGCGCCGGGCGGACGCCACTTGACCGTCGAGCGCGCCGCCGCCGGCGGCTACTTCGCCCGCCTCACCGACTCTCCCCCGGAAAACTCCTGCCGGCCGGCCGCCGACGTCCTGTTTCGCTCCGCAGCGCAAGCCGGCGCCTCCACCCTCGCCGTGGTGATGACCGGGATGGGCGAAGACGGCCTGCGTGGCTGCCAGCACCTGCGCGAAACCGGCGCCACCATCCTCGTGCAGGACGAAGCCTCCTCCGTCGTCTGGGGCATGCCCGGCGCCGTGGCGCGGGCCGGACTGGCCGACCTGGTCGTGCCGCTCGATGCGCTGCCCGTGGAAATCGTCAAACGGCTTCCCCTCCACGAACCGGCCACCCCATGACCGTCGATCTCCAGCCCAGCCCCCTCACTCAGGGCAACTTTGGGTTTGTCCGGGACTTCGTCGCGCGCGATGCCGCCATCGTGATCGAACCGGGCAAGGAATATCTCGTCGAAACCCGGCTCGCCAATCTCGCCGCCCGCCAGGACTGCGCCAGCGTCAACGCCCTGATCGATCTGGTGCGCGCCGGCGGGCCGGCCGTCGCCGCGATCCGCAGCGCGATCGTCGAGGCGCTCACCACCAACGAGACGCTCTTCTTCCGCGACCTCGCGCCGTTCGACGCCCTGCGCGACCACCTCCTCCCGGCCTTCCAGGCCGCGAACCCCACGACCCCCTTCACGGTCTGGTCAGCCGCCTCGTCCACCGGCCAGGAGGCCTACAGCATCGCCATGTTGCTCGCGGAACATTTCCCGAATCTTCCGGCCAGCATCCTCGGCACCGACCTCTCGCCCGCGGTGATCGCCCGCGCCCGCAACGGCCTCTATCAGCAGATCGAGGTGAACCGCGGCCTGCCCGCCCGGCTCCTCATGAAATACTTCCGCCAGCAGGCCAACGGCTGGCAGATCGACGACCGGCTGCGGAGCCGCGTCACCTTTCGCGAGATGAACCTGATCAAGCCGTGGCCGGTCATGGCACCGTGCCATCTGCTGATGCTCCGCAACGTGATGATCTATTTCGAGCTCGAGACCCGCCGCCAGATCCTGCGCCAGGTGAAGAACGTGCTCGCCCCCGGCGGGTATCTGTCCCTCGGCGGCGCGGAAACGACCGTGACCCTCGATCCGGATTTCAAGCCCGTGCAAATCGGCCGGGCGACGTTTTACCATCTCTGAACCGGAAGGGTGCAGCCGGCCGTAGCAGCCGACGTGAGGAGGCTGGGATCAGGTGATTGTCGCGCCACAGCCTCGTGACCTCGGCAGCAACTTCGCTTCGCGGATTTCGACGGCATGGCTGGCTCAGCCAACGGACTCGTGCGGCCGACCGTGGCAGCCGACATGCGGAGATCGACATGGCGCGATCGAGGATTGTGGCAGGAGCTTTATGCTCCGACGCCCCGCGCACGCCGCAGCCCGTCGAGGCATAATGCCAGTTACGTTGCGGTTTGACATTGTGGGCCCGGCCGGTGGCCGGGCAGCCCGCCCGGAGGGCGGGCCTACAACGGAAAGTCTGAAAGTTACGGGACGTTGGAGTGACCCGCGGTGGTTCGGGGAGCGCCCGCGTCCCGCGGGCTGTCCTCGGCGTCTCGCCGAGGACTTCGGCGGTGTCGGCGAGACGCCGACCCAGCACCCAAGATGGATGCGTCCCTCCGGAACGCTAGCCCGGACAAATCACAACCTTCGAGACAAAGGCATGAGCCACAGAGGACGCAGAGCCCAGACACAGAGAGCACAGAGCAAGGCACTTTGTTTGGCTCCGTGACCTCTGTGTCCGCGCTCGGTGCACTCTGTAGCCAAAAAAATCTTGGCAGAATTTGTAGGATGAGTGCGGTCCAGGCATTTGGTCACCCTGTTTCACGAGCCTCAGCAAGTCCCATGAGATGCCGGCATCATCCCGGTTCGCACGAGCATCTGAACTTTGACCCACGCAGGGCCGGCGGCGGGACTTCGTCCGCCGCAGCGGAAGGGATGGCGTTGGTCGGTGCGCAGTCCGGGCCGCGGTTCCCGCCCGCGCGGCTCAGGCCGCGCGCGCCACTGCGACCGGCGCAGCCGAGCCGCTCTTCAGCGCCGCGGTCTCGTGCTTCAACGCCGAGGCGTTGTCGCCCAGGCGATCCGCCGCCGTCGTCAATCCGACCGCCGTCTCTTCGAGCGCCTGCGAAGCCTGCGCCACCTCGGCCATCTTGCCGGAAATGCTCTTCGTCGCCTGGGAAACATCCGCGATGCGGCGGGCGATTTCCTCGGTCGCACTGGCCTGCTCGCTCACGGACGTGGCGATCGCCGTCGCCGTCTGGTCCATGCGCTGGATCGATTCACCGATGCCGCCGATCACCGTCACGACATTGTGCGCGGCCCCCTGCATCGCGTCGATCTGACCCGTGATGCGTTCCGTGGCCTGCGCCGTCTCGCGCGAGAGATTCTTCACCTCGGCGGCCACCACGGCGAAACTCTTGCCGTGTTCGCCGGCGCGCGCCGCCTCGATCGTCGCATTCAACGCCAGCAGGTTCGTCTGCCGGGCGATCTTGCCGATGATGTCGACGACCGAGCCGATCTTGCGGGTCGCTTCCCCGAGATCGCTCACGGCCGTCCGCGCCTTGTGTGCCTCCCCCACCGCGCCGTTCGTCAGCTCGGCGGATTCACGCGTCCGGCGCGTGATCTCGGAGGTGCAGGCGCTCAGCTGGTGACACGCCGCCGCCACGGCCTGGACGTTGTGCGACACCTGGTCGCCCGCCCCGGCGACTTCGGTCGCCAGCTGGCGCGTCGTGCCGACGTGCGTGCGGATGGCACCGGTCGTCGTGCGCAAGTGTTCGGCGGAGGCCATCACCGATTCGGTGGTCTCCGCCACGCGACGGGCGACGGCCGCCCGCTCCACCTCGAAACGCGCGATCGTCTCGGCGTCGCTCTTCATCTTGAGCGCGGCGTCGTTGATCGTGCCGGCGGCGTGCCGGTAGGCCCCGCTCAGACCGCGCAGGAGGATCGGCCGGTGGTATTCGCCCCGGGCGCAGTGTTCCATCGCCGCGGCCGATTCGCGCACATAGGCGTCGGACACGTCGAGCAGGCGGTTGATCGCCTGCGCCAGGGCCGCGAGTTCGGATCCTTCCGGAGTGTGCAGGATGCGGGCCTCCAAGTCGCCCGCGGCGGCCCGTGTGCAGATCCGGGCGGCCTCGGCAATGAAATCGGATGAAGTGGTCATGGCGGATCAGGCGGCGGCGCCGAGGCGGGTGTGCTCGGACAGGCTGAAGACAAACTGACTGTAGCTGATGCCGAGCCGCTGGAGCCGCTCATCGAGCACCGCCCTCGCCGCCTGCATCCCGGCTCGACGGTCCGGATGGCTCCGCTCAATCGCACGCAACTCGGCGTAGAGCGCCTGCACCTTGGGCAGCGCGTCGGCATACGGCACGCGGCGGTTCGAGTGATAGCCGACGACGTTGCCCGCCGGATCGCGGCTGCACGTGACGTGCGCGAAGACCCAATAGTGGTCGCCATTGCGGGCCTGGTTGACCACGTAGGCGAAGATCTCCTGACCGGCGTGCAGGGTATCCCACAGCACTTGAAACACGCACGCCGGCATGTCCGGGTGGCGGATCAGGTTGTGCGGCTGCCCGAGCAACTCCGCTTCGGCATAGCCGGACACGCGGCAGAATACGTCATTCGCATAGGTGATCGCGCCGCGCAGATCGGTCTTGGAGACGATCAACTCATCGTCGCCAAACGTGCGCTCACGCCCTGTCGGAGAAATCTTCGGGTGCGCCATACAACTTGGGTTGGAGTTTCCCCTCCATCGGCACAACCGCCCGGCGATTTAGCGAATTTCGCGCCCGCGGCGGCGGGGTGGCGGCCCGGCAAAATTCCAACGCGACGTGACGTTGGCATAAAGTTCCACCGGGCATGGCCGATGAGGTCAGCATTCTCACCGGCATGAATATCCTCATCGTGGACGACGAACCCGTTTCAAGGGAGTTGCTCCGCTCCGTCGTCTCGGCGCATGAGGACCACCAGATCACCGTCGTGGGCGACGGCGAGGCCGCGTGGACGCTGCTCAACGAGCCGGGCCGCTCCTTCGATGTCGCCTTCGTCGACATCCTGATGCCCGAACTCGACGGCCTCGGTTTGCTCACCCGGATCCGGTCCACCAAGGCCCTCGGCTCCACCGAGGTGGTGCTGTGCACCGCGTCCAATGATCGATCCACGATCGCGAAAGCGATCCAGCTCGGGGCGCGCCACTACGTGGTCAAGCCCTTCGATGCCGGGGTCATCACCGCGAAGCTCGACCGGATCCGCCCTCCGCCCGCCCCGCCCGACCTGCCCCCCGCCCACTTATCCTGATGAACCTGAACGTCCGCCAAAAACTCGCCTTCCTGATTGGAGGCGCGATCGTCCTCCAACTGGCCGTGGTGGCCGCCGTGCAATACCTCTTTGCCACGGTCAACGCCGCCAACCACACCGTCGGCATACTCGCCGCCGCCCTCCACGCCCAAGGCGAGTCGGACATGATGCACGACGCCATCCGCGGCGATGTGCTCGAGTCGCTGCTCGCCGCCCGCGGCGGGAAACCGGACCAGCTCGCCGCCACCGCGGGCAGCCTTTCCCGCCACACCCAGACATTGCGCGACAGCGAGGCCGCCATCATGGCCCTGCCCCTCGCGCCCGACCTCAAGGCGGTGTTTGCGGAACTCAAGGAGCCGGTGGAAACCTATGCCGTCACAGCCCGGCGGGTCTGCACGCTCGCGGCCACCGATTCCGCCGCCGCCGAGGCGGCCTGGCCGGATTTTCTCAAACAATTCGAAACCCTGGAGGAGCGCCTCGGTGCCGCCGGCGAACGTTTGGCCAAGACCGCCGCCACCGTCAATCAGGACGCCGCCGCCGTCAGCGACACCTTCGTCCTGCGCCTCTGGCTCGGCTCCGGTTTCGCCCTGCTCACGCTGATCGCCCTGTCCGCGCTCACGATCCGCAGCATCCTGCGGCAGCTTTTCCTCGCCAGCGAAACCCTCATCACCACCAGCAGCGAAAACGTCGCCTTCTCCCGCCAGATCCGGGACTCCGCCCAGCAACTGGCCGAGGGCGCCAGCGCGCAGGCCGCCTCCCTGCAGGAGACCGCCGCCTCCCTGGAGGAGATCTCGGGCATGACCAAGCGCAACGCCGAGGCGGCCAGCACGGCCAAAACCATCTCCGCCACCGCCCGCTCCGCCGCCGACGCCGGGGCCAGCCGCATGCAGGCGATGCAGCACGCCATGGCCGGCATCAAGACCTCCAGCGACGAGGTCACGAAGATCCTGCAAACCATCGATGAAATTGCGTTTCAGACCAACATCCTGGCGCTCAACGCCGCGGTGGAGGCGGCCCGCGCCGGCGAAACCGGAGCCGGTTTCGCGGTGGTCGCCGGCGAGGTCCGCGCGCTCGCCCAACGCTCCGCGCAGGCCGCCAGGGAAACCGCCGCCAAGCTGGAGGATTCCCGCGCGAAGAGCCACCAGGGCGTCGAACTCAGTGCCGACGTCGCCCGCCACTTCGAAGCCATCCAGCAGCACATCCGGGAACTCGACCCCCTCGTCACCGGAATCGCCACCGCCTCCGCCGAACAGAGCACCGGGCTCAGCCAACTCAACCAGGCCGTCAGCGACCTCGACCGCGTCGTGCAGCACAACGCCGCCACGGCCGAGGAGTCCGCCGCCGCCGCCTCCGAACTTGGCAATCGCGTCAGCGACGTGAGTCAGGTCGTCGGCAACCTCCTCCGCCACGCGGGCGGCAAACGCGTCACCGACGCCCATGGCGTGCCCGGTCTCCCGCGCCCGGGCGGTCGCCGCCCGATCGACCGGCCGGTCCCCGCCGGCAGGGCCGCCACGCCCGTCGCCGCCAGTCCGACCCCGGACGGTTCCCGTCCCCATCGGCAGATGGCCGGCGCACTGGCTGCGCGTGACACCAACTGAGGTCGGTGATCGGGAGCGCAAATCAGGATTTGGACACGCGGTTGCTCAAATTCTGATCTGCGCCCGGCAACCGGGGGGTGCAACCGGACGTGAGGTCAGCCCGCTGTAGCGGCGGTCTGCGACCGCCGGCGATGCGCCAAGGGTTCTCGCTCGGCGGTCGCAGACCGCCGCTACAACCGAGGCCTCGGTTTACTGACCTCACTTCCTGTCACACCCGGCGATCGGCGGCCGTGCGACGCGTGATTGCTTCACGCGGCGAAATCCGCCAACGGTGTCGGCTCCCATGTTCGAGTCGCTCACCGAAAAACTCTCTTCCGCCCTCCGCAACCTCCGCGGCGTCGGCAAACTCTCCGAGGAAAACATGGCGGACGCGCTCAAGGAAGTGCGCACTGCCCTCCTCTCCGCCGACGTGCATTTCAAGGTCGCGCGCGAATTCGTCGATCGCGTGCAGTCCCAATGCGTCGGGCAGGAAGTCCTCAAAGGCGTCGCCCCCGGCCAGCAAGTCGTCAAAATCATCCACGACGAACTCGTCCGCCTCCTCGGCGAGGGCGCCACGACGCTCTCCGCCGCGCGCCCGCTGAAAATCCTCATGGTCGGCCTCCACGGCTCCGGCAAGACCACCTCGACCGCCAAGCTCGGCAAGCTCCTCAAAAAACGCGGCTACCGCCCCCTCGTCGCCGCCTGCGACATCTACCGCCCCGCCGCCATCGACCAGCTCGAGATCCTCGCGAAACAGGAAGAACTCGGCTTCTACGCCGACCGCGCCTCGAAGGACGTGCCCGCCATCGGCACCGCCGCGCTGGCGGCCGCGCAGACCGCCACCGCCGACTGCATCATCTTCGACACCGCCGGCCGCCTCCAAATCGACCACGAGTTGATCGAAGAAGTGAAAAAGCTCCGCGCCCGCGTGCAGCCCGACGAAGTGCTGCTCGTCGCCGACGGCGCGCTCGGCCAGGAGGCCGTCAACGTCGCGAAAACCTTCCACGACGCTCTCGCCCTCACCGGCCTCGTCCTCACCAAGCTCGACGGCGACGCGCGTGGCGGCGCGGCCCTCTCGATCAAGAGCATCACGGGCGTGCCGATCAAATTCGTCGGCACCGGCGAAAAGACCGCGGACTTCGACACGTTCTACCCGGACCGCCTCGCGTCGCGCATCCTCGGCATGGGCGACGTCGTGTCGCTCGTCGAAAAGGCGCAGGAAACCATCGACCAGAAAGAGGCCGAGAAGATGGCGGCCAAGATGATGAAGGCCGAGTTCGACCTCGAGGACTTCCTCGCGCAGATGCAGCAGGTCAAAAAACTCGGCTCCATGCAGAGCATCCTCGGCATGATGCCCGGCATGAGCGGCGTCGAACTCCCCGCCGGCGCCGACAAGCAGATGGCGCGCACCGAAGCCATCATCAAGTCGATGACCCCGCAGGAGCGCCGCAAACCCGACCTCCTCAACGGCAGCCGTCGCTCCCGCATCGCCAAGGGCTCCGGCACCAAGCTCGTCGAGGTGAATCAACTGCTGAAACAGTTCCAGCAAATGCAGCAGATGATGAAAATGATGAAGGGCGGCGGCGCCAAAAAGATGATGCGCCAGATGGAAGCCATGAAAGCCAGCGGTCGCTATCCCGGGATGTAGTCTCTCGAGCCCGGGAAAGATTTTCCGCCATGCGCCTGCCCCGCCCGCTCATCGCGTTTGCGACCCTCGCGACGATGGCCTCCGTTGCTGCCGCCGACGTCATCCTCACCCGCGCTGAAGACCGCGTGCGCGTCGAAATCGGCGGACAGCTTTTCACCGCATACATCTTCCAAGGCGCATTCCGCCCCTATTGCTACCCGATCCTCGCGACCGACGGCACGCCGCTCACGCGCAGTTTCCCGATGAAATCCGGCCTCGGTGAGGACGAGGATCATCCGCATCACCGCTCGCTCTGGTTCGCCCACAGCGATGTCAACGGCGTCGATTTTTGGAACCAGGACAGTGCCGGCAGCCCGCGACCGAAGGGCAAGATCATCCACGACGCGCTCCTCGCTACGAGCAGCGGCCCCGTCGGCGTCCTCCGCGCCCGCAGCCGCTGGGTTTCGCCCGATGGCAAGGAATTCTGCACCGACGAGACGACGTGGCGTTTCTCCGGCACCGCGGACACGCGCACGATCGACTTCGCGATCACGCTCCGCGCACCGGCCGACGCCCCCGTGCGCCTCGGCGACAACAAGGATGGCGGTCTCGCGCTGCGCCTCGCCACGTGGCTCAACCTCCCCGCCGGCGCCACCAAGCGTAAATACACCGGAGGGGTTGGCCACATCGTTACCGCCAAGGGCGACCGCGAAGCCGCGGCCTGGGGTAAACGTGCCGAGTGGTGCGACTACCACGCCGCGCACGATGGGAAAATCTACGGCATCGCGCTTTTCGATCACCCGCAAAACCTCCGCCACCCGACTTGGTGGCATGCCCGCGAATACGGACTCGTCTCCGCCAACCCCATCGGCTGGCATGATTTCGAGGCGCGCACGACGAAGGCCGGCGCGGGGGATTTCACGATCCCCGCGGGCGGCAGCCTCACGCTGCGCTACCAGATCCTCTTTCACTTCGGCAACGACAAGGACGCCAAGATCGCCGAACGCTACGCCGCCTTTGCCGCGACCAAGTAGGATCGCTGCGCGGTCCCGCGCTTCTGGCCGCGCCGCGCAAACCCGCACGAGTCTCTCGCCCACCATGAGCCGCCCGATGTGCTACCGCTGCTTCTGGCCGAAGGCGCTGTGTTGGTGCGGTTCGATCGTGCCGATGGCCACGCGCACGCGCTTCGTCTTTCTCATGCATCCGAAGGAATACAAGCATGAGAAAGCCGCGACGGGCCGCCTCACGCATCTCTGTCTGGCCAACAGCGAGATTCAGGTCGGCATCGGATTCGACGCGCACGACGCCGTGCAGGAAATAATCCGCTCGCCCCAAAACTTTCCGGTCCTCCTCTACCCCGGCGCCGGTGCCCGCGATCTCTCCCGCGGCGAACTCACCGCCGCCGATCTCGCCGGTCGGCAACTCGTCGTTCTGCTACTCGACGCCACGTGGAGTGGTGCACGCAAAATGTTGAAGCTCTCGCCGAGCCTCCAGCGCCTCCCGCGCGTGAAGTTCGCCGCAGCCGGCCGCAGCCGCTACGTGATCAAGCAGCAGCCGCAGGACGGCTGTCTCTCGACTCTCGAGGCCACCCACGAGTTGCTCCGCGCCCTCGACCGCACCGGCCTCGACCACTATCCCGATCCGGCGCAACTGCCCGCCGTTTTCGATCGCATGCAGGATTTCCAAATCCGCTGCGCCGCCGATCCCGCGCGCGGCGGTTACCGGCGCCGCCCTTACCAGGCGCCGGGCGAACGCACGGCCCCGCAGGGCCGGAGTGGCTCCCGCCGCCGTTACGTCCGGTGAACCGGCGCCGCGCTGCGTAGCGGCCGACGTGAGGAGGCCGGCATGAGGTGAATCGCAAATGCCAGCCTCGTGACCTTGGCTGCTACGGCCTCTCGCGGCGTCCGAGTGCGACGTTCCGGCGAACCGGCGCGTTGATTGCCAACCTCTACCCATCGCTTGCCGTCCGGCGGGCGCAGACTCGCCTTTAGCCACCGATTCGGCACGTTCGCGCGCATTACCCTATGCCCCTGCAATCTCTGACCGAGGAACAGATTCGGACCTGGACGCGCGAGCAGAAAGACAAGTGGTGGCTGGAAAACATCTATCGGGGCGACATGCCGCAGCTCACGCTCCGCGCCGCGCTGACGGGTTTTGTGCTTGGCGGCATCCTCGCCGCCATGGCCCTCTACATCGGCGGCAAGACCGGCATCGGGATCGGCGTCGGCCTCACCTCGGTGATCGTCTCGTTCGCCGTCTTCCGCCTTTTGCACCAAGCGGGCCTCGGGGCTGATTTCACCATCCTCGAAAACAACTGCGTGCAGTCCATCTGCACGGCGGCCGGCTACATGACGATGCCGCTGATCTCGTGCCTGCCGTCCTACATGCTCGTGACCGGACGGCTTGTCGGCTGGTGGCATTTGTTCGCTTGGATGGTGGTGGTCTCGATTTTGGGCGTGTTCCTCGCGTTCCCGCTGAAGCGCCGCTTCATCAACGAGGAGCAACTCCCATTTCCCGAGGGACGCGCGTCGGGCGTGGTGTTGGACGCGCTTTACCACGGCAAGGCCGAGCACGGCATGTTCAAGGCGCGTCTGCTCGCTTGGACCGGCGTCGGCGCCGGGCTGATCAACTTCATCTCGGGCGACGGCTGGATGCGCCTCGTGCAGTTCACCCTCCTGCGCATGCACCAGTGGACGGGGATGAAAGAGCCGTGGGTGCTGGCCGAACGTCTGGACACTTACTACTACAATCTCGCGGCCAAGTATCACCTCTGGATTCCGAGCATCCTCGGCACCGACGTTCGCCAACTCGGCCTGCGCCTCACGCTCGACCTGTCGATGGTCGGCGTCGGCGGCCTCATGGGCATCCGCGTGGCGACGAGTTGCCTGCTCGGCGCCTTCATCAATTTCGCGGTGCTCGCCCCGATCATGATCCGGCACGGCGACATCGTGCAACGCGTCGCCACGAGCGGCAAAGTCATCCCGATCTCGCGCGCCGAGATCGTCAACCAGTGGGCCCTGTGGTGGGGCGTCGCGATGATGGTGGTGGGCTCGCTGGTCAGCCTCGCCGGCAAACCCGAGCTGTTTCGTGGATTGTTCGGCAAGAAAAAGGCCGGGACGTCTTCAACCGCCGGCGCAGACGTCCTCAAGCACATCGAACTTCCGCTCTGGCTCTCCGGCATCGCGATCCCGATCTTCACGGTGCTCGGCGCGGCTGTTTCGCACTACTACTTCGGCGTGCCGTGGCTGCTCGCGTTCATCTCGTTCCCGCTGATTTTTGTCCTCACGATCATCTGCACCAACTCGATGGCGCTCACGTCGTGGACCCCCACGGGCTCCCTCGCGAAGATCACGCAGTTCACCATGGGCGCGATCGACCGCACCAACCCGGCGAGCAATCTCATCCCGGCCGGCATGACCTCGGAGATTTCGGCCAATGCCGCCAACCTCCTCTCCGACATCAAGCCCGGATACATGCTCGGCGCCAAGCCGCGCCAGCAGGCCATCGGCCACGTGATCGGCATCTTCTCGGGGGCACTCGCCGCGGTGCCGCTGTTTTACCTGCTTTTTCTGCCGGCCAAAAACGGCGTGCGCAGCGTCGACACCATCGTCTCCGACCAGTTCGCGATGCCCGCGGCGCTGCAATGGAAAGGCGTCGCCGAATTGATCGCGCATGGCCTGAAGGCCCTCCCGCCCTCGGCCATCATCTCCGTCGTCGTCGCGTGCCTCTGCGCAGCCGCGTTCGAGATCGCACGCATCGTGACCAAGGGCCGTTTCCCGCTCAGCGCCGTCTCCATCGGCCTCGGCGTGGTGCTGCCGCCGGAGTATGTTTTCACGATGTGGCTCGGCGCGGCGTTCTTCTGGTGGTTTGGCCGCAAGGACCCCGCGCCCGGCACCAAGGCCCACGACTACTTCGTCGAAGGCAGCGAGCCCATCTGCGCCGGCCTCATCTCCGGGTGGGCGCTCGTCGGCATCGGCAATTCGATCCTCAACGTCCTGCTCTACTGAGCAGAAAACGCAACGAGCGAGCGGACCACATGCCGCTCGCTCGCTATTTCTCGGCCGGACACCCGGCCGCGACACCCAACCAGAGACTCAGGCGCCGTCGCTGCCGATCGACTCGGTCGCACACGCACCGATCGCTTCCTCGACCAAGGCCACTTCCTCAGGAGTCACCGGCTGGCGTGACACGAACGACATCGCATCGTCCTCGTTGCGGCCGAAGAAGTCGGGCGCGACGACGCGGCATTGGTCACAATCGACGCACGAGGTGTCGACGTAGAATTTTCCGGGGACGTTTTGGGCAACGCGATCAGCGAGATTAGCCATGATGGTGGTGAGTTACGCCCCGACGATAGCGCATGGATTGCTCCACGGCTCGTCACCGGTTGCCGGAAGCTGGCTATTCTTTGCTGCACGCCGCCGGCGACCGGCTACGGCAAGTGTAACCTAGACCGAAGCCAACGGGTCGGTGCTGTCGAGGTGGGCGGGCCCGTCCCCGGGCCCGCCTGAGCCCAGCGCCTAGGACAGTCGAAATGCCGGCCCAGGGACCTGCCCCCCCACCCCACCACCATCATGCAACCCCGTCGCGCTGGGGGAGCCCGGGGGTTGGGGTGCACGCGGCTACGGCAAAT
>JACRKC010000038.1 GCA_016235555.1 Verrucomicrobiota bacterium | reverse complement strand
GGAGCGCGTTGCCCTCAACGCGCTTTTTGTGGGAGGGGCTTTATGCCCCGACGAGTCGCGGGGTAAACCCGCTCCCACCTCCAAACCAGCGCGTTGAGGGCAACGCGCTCCACCTCGACGGCAACGTTCTGCTCAGGCCAGTTCGTAGAAGGGCGTGCCTTCGCCGGGGAGGACGACGGAGATTTCGCAGGCGGCGAGCGTCGCGCGCACGGCGGCAAACGCACGGTCGACGGCGGCGGGGGAATTGCAGTCGCGCGAGAGATGGGTGAGGTAGATACGCCGCCAGCGCGGGCTCGCGACCTCGGCGAGCAATTCGCTCGCCGCGTGGTTCGAGAGATGGCCGTGCCGGCCGCCGATGCGCTGCTTGGTCGACCACGGGCGCTTCGTGTCGGCCTTGAGCAGCTCGGGACAGTGGTTGGCCTCGATCACAACGACCTCGCACTCGCGGATGCGCTCGCGGATGTTGAGCGGCGCGTGGCCGAGGTCGGTGAGATAAGCGAGGGAGCGCCGCGGGGCGAACAGGTCGCCCTCGTGGCCGCTGGTGAAACGGAAACCCACCGGCTCCTGCGCGTCGTGCGGCACGGAAAAACTCTCCACTTCGAGATCGCGGTAGCGGAAGCGCGCGCCGGTCTCGAAGCACTGCCAGTCGGCGCGCCACGAGAGGCCGGATTGGACGGCGCGGGCCGTGGCGGAGTTGGCGAAGACGCGGATGTGCGGGAATTTCTTCAGGCCGTCGATGCCCGCGGCGTGATCGCCATGCTCGTGGGTGAGGAAGATCGCGTCGATTTTCTCGAGCGATTCGCCGAGCGGCTCGAGGAGCTGGCCGAGTTTTTTGGCGGAGAAACCGGCGTCGACGAGCACGCGTGCGCCCTCGGTCACGAGCAACGCCGCGTTGCCCGCGCTGCCGCTCCCGAGAATGCTGAACCGCATCGCCATGGATTTGGGTTTGAAGGCTGCTGACGCCAGATGGCCAAGCTAAAAACGGCAAAAAATGCGGTAGGGACGGCTCTCCGAGCCGTCCGTGGTTGGGAAGAGGAAAGGTGTTCCGAATGGAATGTCGAGGGGCGGACGCCTCGGAGAGGCGTCCCTACCGACGGATTGCTAACAGGGCCAGATGTGCGGCCAGTCGGCGGGGTGGGCAACAAGGCCGTTGCGAACGGGATTCATCCGGATGTAGTGGGCCTTTTCCTCAAGGCTCTCGTCGCTACGAAGGCGATGATCGAAGAAACCGCGTTGCCAGGCGATGCCGGCTTCGCGGGCCGTAAAGCGCTTCCAAGCGGCGACAGTTTTCGTGAGACTTTCCTCGGTCGGAAGAGAGACGATGGCGTGAAGGTGATCCGGCATCAGCACCCAGACAAACACGTGCCAGCGTTGCGCGGTTTGGTAGTGGGACATAGCAGCCAGGAGTTTTGATGAGGTGGCTGGTGCGCAGAGCTGGTCAGTGCCACGAATCTGGCAGCAAATGGTGATGAAATACGTGGCGCTATGCACCCAGCTGGGAGCCGAATGGAAAAGCCAGCGACGTTGCGGAAGCACCATGTGAGAGCGAGTCGGCAGGGACGGCTCTCCGAGCCGTCCGTGGTTGGGAAGAGGAAAAGGGAAGAGGAAAAGTGTTCCGAATGGAATGTCGAGGGGCGGACGCCTCGGAGAGGCGTCCCTACCACTGGCAAATCGAATCGATGTAGGCCGCCGAGCCGTCGCGGGCCCAGCCGTCGAGCTGCGCCTGATCCTTCAGTTGCTGGCCGCGGGCGCGGGGCACGGCGGCGAAGACGTTGCGGGCCTCGGCGAGGCCGGTCATGTCGCCCCAGAGTTTTTCGAATTGCGCCACGGGGAACACGTCCTCCTGGCCGTGGCCCCAGCGCTTCTTCACGTCCTTGAGCGTGACGTAGGTCGGCATGCGGGCGGCCATCGCACGCACGGCGGCGGCGGTGCGGTCGGCGTCGCCGAGATCGGCGCGGGTGAGGCCGAAGAGCGTGAGCAGCCGGTCGACGTCGATCCAACAGGTGTTGGTCGAGTAGAAGGTGAGGTTGAATTCGTCTTCCTCGCGCGGGAGGGCGAGCCCCTCGACGAGGCGGAGGCGGCCGTCGATGCGGGCGAGGCCGCCGCCGTGGTCCTCGATGCGACGTGGGATCACTTCCCAGCCCAGCGCGGCACCGCTTTGCTGGAACCAGCCGACCAGCGTCGGATCGAGCGTGGCGCCGAGGGTGTCGATATTGTGGACCATCAGCGTGCGGAGCTGCGGCTGCGCGGCGAGGAGGCGGGCGAGGGTGCCGTTCTTGAGGAGGTTCGGCACTTCGAACCAGTGGCCGACGGGATGCAGGCACTGGCCGGGAAGATTGTCGGTGTAGTCGGCGCCTTCGCCGGCAGTGCGCGCCCAGTTGGTGAGCGCGGCGCGGAGACTGTCGCGCATTTTTTCCTTCTGTTCGTCGAGCCGCTGCTGCGCGGTCTCCTCCCACGCGAAATGCAGGTCGCGCACCGTCGGCACGAGCCGCAGGCCGATCGAGCGGCCGGGCGAGAGGAACACGTCGCGATCGACGGCCGCGCCGTGGTGGGCGCGCAGATGGCGCTCGATCGGCGCGTGCGTGAGATAACTCGTGGTGAACATGTGCGGCACGGGGGCGCCGAACGCGGCGGCGGTGCGGCGCGATTTGGCGAGATGCACGTCGGCGAAACTGCGATGCGCGCCGGCGAATTTGGCGAACGGGTGCAGCGCCTTCACGACGCCGGCGCCCTGCGTCCAGCGGCTGCCGACGCCGGCCGCGTAGCTGACGACGGCGACCTCGCCGCGGCGCAAGGCGGCCTCGCCGGCCTTTTGTAGGTCGGGGTTTATCCCCGACGTGTCGGGCGTAAAGCCCGACCTGCCGTTGAACAGCTCGCTCGCCGGCACGTCCTCGATTTTCGCGGTGGCCGGAAGCCGGTTCATGGCGAGGCCGATGCGGCCGGCCCGCAGATCGGTGCGGATTTGTTCGTGTTGGGTGCGGTCGAAGCCGTTTTCCGCGAGCAACTCGTCGAGGCGGCGGCCGGCGCGATCCGACGCGCCGTCGGACGGGAGCAGATGATCGAGCAGGGTGGGCAGTGCGGCGGCAAACGCCGGAGTGCCGCGGGCGGCGCGGGTGAATTGCTGCAAATCCGCGCGCTCGCGCGGTGTGAGGTCGCGGGCTTCGCGCCGCAGAAAGCCCGGCACGGTGTGCTGGTAGTATTCGACGGGCAGCAGCGCTTCGGCCCCGGCGAGCAGCGCGGAAACGGAACCGTGCTCGTTGATCGCGAAATCGTAGACCACCGGATCCATCGCGAAGGGGAGCGACGTCTCCAACTCGCGTTTGGTCGTGAGCATGATCCCGGCGAGCTTCGTCTGGCCCTCGGCGCGGCGGTGCGGCGCGAAGATGAAACCCATGCCGCCGCCCGACATGCCGCCGAGCATCCAGAACCCCCAGAAGTCTTCGCCGAACGCCGCGCGCGTGCGTTCGATGAGCAGCTCGGTGTAGCGGTTGCTGACCCACGGGATGATGGTCTGGAGCGGGCCGAAGAAATTCTGCGTGAGTTCGCGGCCGAGCGCGCGGATGTCGCCGGCGGCGAGGAGCGCGAGGATGCGGTCGAGCGTGGCGACGGCCTGCCGGCGGGCGGCCCATTCGGACTCGCCGCGCAGCAGATATTTTTCGGTGACCATCTCGAGGATGGGGCCGACGTTCTGCGCCATGCCGCCGTGCACGAGCACGAGCGAATCCTGAAGTTTCTTCCGGGCTGCGGTGGAAATGCGATCGACGCCGAAGAGGGTGTGGCGCGGAAGCAAACGACCGCGGCTCACGCCGTGCTCGGGATCGCCCGGTTGAGCGAGCGCGCCTTCGATCAACTTGATGCCGGGCCAGAGTCCGCCGGAGTCCTGCCAACCACCGCCCGAACCGCCGAGCCATTCGCCGAGGATGGCGCGGGCCGCGACCATGCGGCGCTCGCCTTCCTCCATCGGGCCGGCGAGCGTGCGAATCTGACCGGTCGCGCGCATGAGCGCGCCGATGAGGGCGCCGAGGAGATTGGTGGAGACGGCGAGCCGCGAGCCCTTCGGGATGCGGTTGACGTTGCTGACGAGTTCGAAGCCGCGGCCCGGGCCGAAGATCGCGCCGAGCAGATCCGCGAGACTGGCGCCGGAACGCTCGATGCCCGGTGGCACGACGCCGGCGGCGATGACCGCAGCTTTGAGCAGGCCGAGGTAGTCGCGGGCGAAATCGAAGACTTCATCGAGGGACGAGACGCAGGCCGTCGCGCCGAGGTCGACGCTGGCGAGCCGGATGACCGGCTCGTCGATCACGCGAAAAAACGCCTCGACGGGCGGACGCGGCTCGGCATCGCGCCCGTGCACACCGAGGTCGATCGAAATATTGAGCACGCGGGCGCCCTCGGGAAAATCCATCCCGAGGAAAAAGATGTCGCTCCAGCCGCAGTGCGTGAGGTCCATGCGGACGGGGGTGCGTTCGCGCAGAAGCGGGTAGGCGCCGGTCGCGTGGTCGCGGGCGAGCAGCTCCGGGCGTGCGCGCAGGGGCTGATCGCCCGGGTGGCCGAGGCGGAACATCCAGGCGTTGCCGCGCGTCGAGCGCACGGTCCGGCGCACCTGATCGGCGAGCGTTTGAAACGCGAGCGCGTGGTGGGCGGCGGCGAGGGCGCTGGAGAGGGTTTCGCTCGGGCCGGCGGTCTGTTGGGCGGCGGCGAAGACGGCGATCGCCTCCTCGAAGCGGCGTTCGAGCAGGTGGCGGAAGCCGTCGTAGGGCACCCGGCCGAGGCGCGGGAGATCGGCGCACGCCGGCAGGTGGTAGCGGTGGATCGCGGTGAGGAAGAAGAGCGCGCGCACGCGCTTGTAGAGGTTCGACTCGCGGCGGCGGTAGGCGTCGAGTTCGGCGCACGCGTCGAGCAACTCGGTGACGGTGCGTCCGCGGCACCACTGGTCGATGGCTTGGTCGCGAGTCGCGGCGTCGGCGGACTCGATCAGGTCGGTGACGCGGAGGGTCATGGCGATTGAGGCACCACGAAAGACACGAAATACACGAAAAACTCCGGAGGCCGACAGCCAAGATTCATAGAGAGTGAGACAAATTCCGCTTTCGTGTATTTCGTGTGTTTCGTGGTTTCACTCATTCCGAACGGCGAGCAGTTCGACGAGTTGGGTGAGCACCTTGTCGCGGTCGCGGCCGGAGAGGGAAAGGGCGAGCTGGGCGTGGAGCAGACCGTAGGGCGCGCCGATGTCGTAGCGGCGGCCGCCGATCGAGAAGGCGAGATAGCGCTGGCGCGACGCGAGGGTGTGCAGGGCGGGTGAGAGTCCGAGCGGGCGGTCGGGGGCGGCGGCTTGCTGCGCATCGAGCAGCGCGAACAGCTCGGGCCCGAGCACATGCATGCCGAAGAAACAGAGATAAAAACCGGCGCGCAGGCCCGGCACGATCAGTTGCTGCTCGGCCACGGTGGGCGTGGGTTTTTCGAGCACGGTGTCGATTTGATAGACGGGGCGGTCGCCACCGACGAGCCGGCCGCCGACGGCGCCGTAGGAGGTGAGCTGGCTCTCGCGCGTGGGTTGCACGGCGGACACGGAGGCGTTTTCCGCGACGGCGACATCGATGAGCTGGCGGGCGCAGCTCGTCGTGCCGTGAGCCACGTGCAAGTGATCGCCGACCAGATGGAGAAACGGCTGGTCGCCGACAAACTCGCGGCCGAGGAGCACGGCGTGGCCGTAGCCGCGGGCGTTGGCTTGCGGCACAAACCGCACGCGCGAGCGCAGCGGGCCGCACGCCTCGGCGTAGGCGGTCTCGTCGCCGGGGCATACGACGACGCAGAATTCCTCGATGCCGGCGCCGGCGGCTTCGTCGAGGATGATGCGGAGGGCGGATTTGGTTTCGCCCTGCTGGTCGATGAGCGTCTGGAGCGGCAGGGTGCGCTGGCGGGGGTTGGCGGCGGTGACGAGCGCTTTGCGGATGGGCATGGCGGTGCGTGAGTGCCGCGATTCAGCCGGCGGCGGCAGGCGGCTTCAACCTGAAAGACTGCCGCGGCGGTTGACCGAGCGGTCTTTTTCGCTACCTCTGACCCTCCATGCCCGCCAAACCCAGCCGCCGAAAAGCCGCCGCCGCCCGCGCGCCCCGCGTGTTGCGCGGCACCGTGTTCATCACGCGGCAGGTGCATTTCAACTCGGCGCACCGGCTGCACAATCCGGCGAAGAGCCAGGCGTGGAACGTGAAGCAATACGGCCTCTGCACCAACCCGCACTGGCACGGGCACAATTACGTGCTGGAGGTGACGGTGCGCGGCGAGCCGCACCCCGATACCGGCTACATCATGGATTTGGGCGAATTGAAGAAGCTCCTGCAGCGGGCCGTCGTCGACGTGTGCGATCATCGCAATCTCAACACCGATGTGCCGTTCCTCCGTGGGATCATCCCGACGACGGAGAACCTGGTGATCGCATTCTGGCACGAGATCGCACCCCATCTCCCGCCTGCGGCGGCGTTGCATTGCGTGCGGCTTTACGAGACGCCGCGAAATTTCGCCGAGTTCTTCGGCCCCGATTCCGCATGAAGCCGATGTATCTCCACAATTCGAGTTGCGGCCAGCCGGCGAAAATCAAGCGCGGTTACGACCGGCGTTTCCGCTCGACGCCGGCGCATCGCGCCTCGCTGCCCGACATGATGCAGGCGGCGCATGACGCCATCCAGGGCGCCAACGTCCCGATCCAGCAGGTGGGCATCCACAATTTCCGGCTGCCACTCAAGATTCGCACCAAGGCGGGCAAGACGCTGACGCTCGCAGCGAGCGTGACCGGCACGGTGTCGCTCGAAGCCGAGTTGAAGGGCATCAACATGAGCCGGATCATGCGCTCGTTTTACGAGCACAAGAACGGTGTCGTGACCGGCGAGTGGATGGGCAGGATCCTGAAAGCCTACCTGCGCAACGTGGACACGAAGGATGCGCGCCTGATGGTGAAGTTTGCCTACCCGATGGAGCGCCCGAGCCTGCGCAGCGGCCTGAAGGGCTGGCAGTATTACGACGTGGCGTTCGAGGGCGTGATGACGCACGCCGGGCGTTACCGCCGCTTCATCCATTTCGATTTCGTCTACTCGTCGGCGTGCCCGTGCAGCGCCGAACTGGCCGAGCACGCCCGCGACACGCGCGGCGCCTACAGCGTGCCGCACTCCCAACGCAGCAAAGCGCGGATCACGGTCGAGGAGGCCGAGGGAAAGAAAATCTGGATCGAAGATGTGCACGCGCACTGCCTCAACGCGCTCCAGACGGAGACGCAGGTCATGGTGAAGCGCGAGGACGAGCAGGCCTTCGCCGAACTCAACGGCGCCTACCTCAAGTTCGTCGAGGACGCCGCGCGGCTGCTCTACAAGGAATTCGACCGCGACAAGCGGATCGTGGATTTCCGCATCGCGTGCTCGCACCTCGAATCGCTGCACTCGCACGACGCGGTGAGCGTGATCTGCAAAGGTGTGAAGGGCGGCTTCAACGCCGACTTCATGGATTTCGGGTCGCTGCTGTGCTGAAGAGAGGAACCACAAAACACACGAATCACACGAAAGGAAAAACTGCCTCGGGTCTGAAACGCTTTCGTGTGATTCGTGTGTTTCGTGGTTTATCCATCATGAGCAAACCCGTCGTCCTCATCACCGGCGCCTCGCAGGGCATCGGCGCGGCGATTGCGAGGGTCTTCGCGCGGGAAGTCCGCGGTGTGCGGCTCGCGCTCGTGGCGCGCAACGCGAAGAACCTCGCCGCGGTGGCGCGGGCGTGTGCGAAGGCGGGGGCGGTCGTGGAAATCTTCAGCTGCGACGTGGCTGACGCAGCCGGCGTGACGGCGATGACCGCCGCGGTGGCGAAACGTTTTGGCGGCGTCGACGTGCTCATCAACAACGCGGGCGCGTTCGCGCAGGCGCGCTTTGCCGAGACGAGCGTGACTGACTTTGACCGGATGATCGCGGTGAACCTGCGCAGCGCCTTTCTGGTCACGCGGGCATTTTTGCCGGCGATGCTCAAACGTCGGCGCGGCGACATTTTCTTCATGAGCTCGATCGCGGGGCTCGGCGCCTATCCGAACGCGGCGGCGTATTGCGCGGCGAAGTTCGGCGTGACCGGCCTCGCGAAGGTGCTACGCGCGGAGACGAAGGGCACAGGTGTGCGCGTGTGCTGCGTGCACCCCGGTGCGACCTGGTCGCCCTCGTGGAGCGCGAGCGGCGTGAAACCCGAACGCATCATGCCCGCCGAGGACGTGGCCCGGGCCTTCTACGACGTATGGCGGCTGGGCCGGCGGACCGTCGTCGAGGAAATCGTGCTGCGGCCGGAGCAAGGGGATCTGTAGCCCTAGGGGAGTATGTAGACCTCAATCAACGCTTGCCCTGAATCATTCGCGTTGGCGGAAGAAACCTGAGCAATGTAGGCCCCTGGGGTGAGCGAGAGGATGACGACGGCATCTTTGGAGTTCTCCACGAGGGGAAACGCACCGACCAGCACGCTGGTGCGTGTCACTACATCGGCACGCCCGACCGATCCAAAAGGTGTGTCCAGGTCTGAATTCCAATCATCGTTGTTGGCGACCTGAGTGTTGTTCGTCGCCCTGACCACCGTGAGGCGCGGATCGCCCAAAGTGTCGGTGATGCCAAAAGCGGCTAGGCTGGGGCCGATTGCACGCACCAGCACCATGCGTTGTGGTCCGGGTGCGATGACAAAACCAGTGAACGCCGTTCCACCGGCGCGGACGAACGAACGGTTGGAGCAGTTCACGAGTGCCGGCGGAGAACTCGGGGCGGCGATCCTGAAATTGGGTATCGAACCGAAGAAGAAGTTGTCGTCTCTCAGGATTGTGCCGGCGTCGTCGGAAGTGAACTTCAGCACGCGCAGCACGGAGGTCGACCCTGCGAGCGGGATGCCGGAAAGCGTTAGCTGAGCGGTTTGACTGTCGATCTTTTTGTAGGAATAGGTGCCGTTGGCTAACCCGCGGGGAAACAGCTGCGGGGATGAGACGCTCGAAACCCTGACCAGACCGGTGAATGTCCCATCGGACTTCAAGACGAGCGCGATGGCGTCGCTGCCGAACGCCTGCCCGACACCACGAGTAGAGCTGTCTTCGTAGTAGATTTTTCCGTCGATTCCGTCGGGCGCGGCACCGAAGCCACAGGCGATGGTCAAAAGCTGAATTGAGAGGAAACGGCAGATTTTCATGAAGTGCTTTGGAAGCGGGTAAAACGCCTTCCAGCGTAACCAATGACAAGCGAGCGGGCGGAATCCGCCATTCACTCCAACTCAAAGTAAATTGCCTTGCTCACTCCCGAGCGCCTTCAAGCCGATGGCGCCATAACCCTTCGCCGTGAGGACGCGGCCCTGCGGGGTGCGTTGGAGATAGCCTTCCTGGATCAGGAACGGCTCGTGGACTTCCTCCAGCGTCTCGGCTTCCTCGCCGACGGCGACGGCGATCGTGCTCATGCCGACGGGGCCGCCACGGTAGTTTTCCGCCATCACACGGAGCATGCGCTTGTCCATCTCGTCGAGGCCGGCGGCGTCGATCTCGAGCAGTTCGAGGGCGGCGGCGGCCACGGGTTGCGTGATTTTGCCTTTGGCCCGCTCCTGCGCGTAGTCGCGGCAGAAGTTGATGAGGTTGTTGGCGACGCGCGGGGTGCCGCGGGAGCGCGTGGCGATTTCGCCGGCGCCGCCGGCGTCGATGCCGACTTTCAGCAGGCCGCAACTGCGCTGCACAATGCCTTCGAGCGTGGGGCGGTCGTAGTAATCGAGCCGCGTCTGGAGAGTGAATCGCGAGCGGAGCGGCGCGGTGAGCAGGCCGGCGCGGGTGGTGGCGCCGACGAGCGTGAAGCGCGGGAGCGACAGGCGGACGCTGCGGGCGTTGGGCCCCTGGTCGATCATGATGTCGAGGCGGAAGTCCTCCATCGCGCTGTAGAGGTATTCCTCGACGGTCTTCGGGATGCGGTGGATTTCGTCGATGAAGAGGATGTCGCCTTCCTCGAGATTGGTGAGGAGGCCGGCGAGATCGCCGGCTTTCTCGATCACGGGGCCGGAGGTGACGCGGACGTTTTTGCCGAGTTCGTGACCGAGGATGAACGCGAGCGTGGTCTTGCCGAGGCCGGGCGGACCGGAGAGGAGGATGTGATTGAGCGCGTCGCCGCGGCGTTTGGCGGCGCCGACCATGACTTGCAGGCGCTCGACGGTTTTCGGCTGGCCGGTGAAATCGGCGAACGAGAGCGGGCGCAGCGCAGCCTCGGCGGGCGAGACGGGCGCGGCGAGGGCGCTGGTGATGTAGCCAAGGCCTTTGGCGGATTTGTCGTCGGCGGGCATGATTATTTCCACTCCAGCTCCGCACCGAGCGAACGGAGATTTTCCACGAAACGCGGGTGGGCGCGTTTCACGATCTCGGCATTGCGCACGACCGAGCGGCCGGGGATCGAGGCGGCGACCATCGTGAGGGCGACGGCGGCGCGGATGATGTAGGGCGAATCGACGGTCGCGGGGTGCAGCGGGCGGTGGCCGAAGACGATCACGCGGTGGGGGTCGCTCATCACGACGTGGGCGCCGAATTTCGCGAGCTCGGGCATCCAGGAGAAGCCGTTTTCGTAAACCTTGTTCCAGAAATGGATCGTGCCTTCGGCGCGCGTGCTGAGCGCGATCATGAGCGGGAGGAGATCGACGGAGAAGTAGGGCCAGGGGGCGGCTTCGATCTTGGCGAGGAGGTTGCTCGTGAAAGGCTCCTCGATGCGAAGCTGCTGGCCGCGCCGGACGATGGCGGTGTCGCCCTCGTGCTCGACGACGACGCCGAGCTTGGCGAAGGCGCGCGTGATGAGATCGAAGTGATGCGGGAGGGATTTTTCGACGCGCACCTCGCCGCCGGTGATGGCGCCGAGGGCGAGGAAGGTGACGACTTCGTGGTAGTCGGTGTTGATCGCGATGGTGGCGCCGGAGAGTTTTTCGACGCCGGCGATTTCGAGACGGCTGGTGCCGATGCCCTCGATGCGGGCGCCCATCGCGACGAGCGCAGCGCAGAGGTCCTGCACATGGGGCTCGCTGGCGGCGTTGATGAGCGTGGAGCGGCCGGTGGCGAGGGCGGCGGCCATCGCGAAATTTTCCGTGACCGTCACGGACATGTAGTCGAGCCAGTGGCGCGCGCCGCGGAAGCCGGCGGGGAGCGCCATGGCGAGCTCGCCGTTGTGCGTGATCGTGGCGCCGAGTCTGGCGAGGACGTCGAGGTGCGGGTCGAGTTCGCGGACGCCGAGGGTGCAGCCCTTGGTGTTGGAGCGGATGGAGATTTTTTTCAGGCGGTGCAGCAGGGCGGGGTAGAGCAGCACCGTGGAACGCATGTCCTGCGGCAGCTCGCCGTGGGCGAGCTCGGCGCGAAACGTGGAGTGGTCGACGCGCATCTCGCCGCGGGTGCGGTCCCAGTCCACGCGCGAGCCCTGCTCGCGGAAGAAGGCGACGAGCTTGTTGAGGTCGGTGATGTCGGGGACGTTGGTGAGTGTGACGGGCTCGTCGGTCAGCAGGGTGGCGCAGAAGATCGGCAGCACGGAGTTTTTGTTGCCGGAGGGCGTGATGGTGCCGGAGAGGGGCTTGCCGCCGTTGACGATGAGATCGGACATCGAACCAGGTTGAGAGTTGAGGGCTGGGAGTTGAGAGACAGGGCGGATCCAGATGAATTGCTTCGTCGCTCCGCTCCTCGCAAGGACAGGAAAGAAAAAGGCGTCCGCGGGAGCGGACGCCTTTGAACTGCGCGCGGTGCGGCGCGCGTTGGCAATTTTTTTCGCGTCAGGATGGCGTCAATGTTCACGGGCTGGAAAGCCCGTGCCACTTCAGATCGCGCCGCCGCCTTGCTGGCCTTCGGGGCGCGGGTCGCGTCCACCGCGATCGCCGTCGCCGCGGAAGCGACCACGGCCACCGCGACGCCGCCGGCGGAATCCGCCGCCATCGCCCCGGCCTTCACCGTGATGGTGCTCGCCGCCGCCTTCGTGCGGCTGGCCGCCGTCGGAGCGGGGCTGGCCATCGCGCGGGCCACGGTCGTCGCCGCGATACCCGCCGCGTCCGCGTCCGCCGCGGTGGCGGCGATGGCCGCCTTGATCGCCGCCGCGGCCGTCGTCGCGACGGTCGTCGCGGCGTTCGCCTTCGGCGGGAGCGGCGGGCGTCTCGGATTTTTTGCCGCCGAAGAGGCCTTTGAACCAGCCGACGATGCCGCCCGATTTTTTCTCCTCGGGTTTTTCGGCGGCGGGTTGCCAGGGCTTTTGTTCGCGCGGCTCGTAGCGGCGCGGCTCGCGGGGCTCGCGTTGCTCGAGCGGACCAGCATCGCGGCGATCGTCACCGCGACGATCATCACGACGGTCGCCGCGGCGATCACCGCGGAAACCGCCACGGTCTTCGCGACGCGGTTGGTCGCCGCCCGCAGGAGCGGAAGGTTTGGGCGCCTCCCAGCCGACGACGGGGCGCCGGGGCTCTTCGGGCGGGAGAATGTTGAGCTCGGCTTTTTCCGCCGGCGCCGCGGCGGGCGCGGCGGGAGCAGAGGCTGCGGTGACGGTGGCGGCCGGCGGGGCTTCGGCAGGCGGAGTGGCCGGAGCGGGAGCGGGCTCGTTGACGACCCGTTCGACCGGCTCAGGGCGGACGGGTGAGTTCACGACGGTTTCGCCCGTGAACGGGTTTTTGTATTCGCGCTGCGGGGTGATGACCTCGAGGGCGGTGGGTGTGTAGCCGGCGGGGCCGGGGGAGGCGGCGCTGGCGGAGGCGGCGGCCGGGCGTTTGCCGCGGGCGAGGCCGGAGCCGCGCGTGGCGCCGAACGAACCGGACGCCGGGGCGGCGGCCGGAGCGGCCGGGGCTGCGGGCTCGGAGCTGACCGGCACGGGGGCCGGGGCGGGAGCCGGCGCAGGCGTGCCGGACGGATCTGTTTCTGACATGTGGGTGTTGTTTGTGGAGATGGCGCCGAGCCCGCGGGGGCGGGAGGCAGCCGGGTTTTGTGTCGCCCAACGGAGCGCAGGAAAGCGCTCGACGCGGGCATGAAGACGGAACAGTCGCCGGCCCGGCAGCGCGGGGCAACTGTAAATTCCAAGGGCAACCGGTCCGGGGTGTGACTCAAACTGAGGTCAGTGATTTGTAGCGGCGGTCTATGACCGCCGAACGAACGCTCTTGGCGCAACGCCGGCGGTCATAGACCGCCACTACAGCCGAGGCATGCGAAAACTGACCTCACTTTGAGTTACACCTACTGGCGCCGGGTCGCGCTCCGCGCGGTGGTCAAGCCCCGTGCGACGCGGCGCGGCGGGCCCGAGTGGGCGTTACTTGTCCTTCCTGGCCTTCTTCTTCGCGGCTTTGCCCTCGGTATTCTGGGCGGCGAGGGCGTCGAGATGGGCGGGACGGACATCGGCAAACTGCCCGAGCGCGGTGCGGAGGGTCTTCGCGGCGGCGGCGGACTCACCGGTCAGCGAGGCGAGGGCGAGCGGCGTTTTTTCACCGGGATCGGCCGCGAGATCGAAGAATTCGCCGCTGCGGTAGAGCTTGTGGCGGGCGGTGAACGCGAACTCGCGCGCCGACAAGTCGTTATTCTGGCGCGGCGAATACCACGCGTAGAGCCAGTCGTGCGGCCGGCCTTTTTCGCCGCGGAGTTGCGGCCAGAAGCTGCGTCCGTCGATGACCGGCGTCGCGGCGACGCTCAACCCGGCGGCCTCGCAGATCGTCGGGAGGAAGTCCGTGGTGTCGACGAGATCGCCGCAGACGCGGCCGGCGGTGACGCGGCCGGGCCAGTTTACCACGAGCGGCACATGCATGCCGGCGTCGGTGGTGGTGCCCTTGCCGCCGATGAACTCGCGGCCTTGGAACATCGAGCGCGTGCCGCGGCCGGTGCCGTTGTCGCCGAGAAACACGATGAGCGTGCGCTCGCGGAGCTTGAGCGACTCGAGGTGCGCGACGAGTTTGCCGACGAGCCTGTCCATATACTCGACCATGTCGCCGAAGTGGGCTTCGGCCTGGTTGACCTGCTCGCCGATGGCTTTCGGATCCCAGTCCTTGCTGTCCGGTGTGGGCTGGTAGGGCGCGTGCGTGAGCATCATCGGGTAGTAGAGCAGGAAGGGTTCGTCGCGGTGACGCGTGATGAAGTCGTGCACAAAGCCGTGCACGAGGTCGGGGCCGTATTCGCCGTGGGAAAAATCGAGCGGCTCGCCGTTGTGTTCGAGTCCGGCGTTGGCGTAGCGCGGCGGGCGGCGCGTGTGTTGCCAGAGGTAGGACTCGTGAAAGCCGAGCGTCTGCGGGAGTTTCTTGTCCTGACCGAGCTGCCATTTGCCCGCGATGCCGGTGCGATAGCCGGCGCGCTGGAAATGGTGGCCGAACGTCGTGAGCGCCGGGTCCATCGTCCCGAAATTGATGTAGTTCCGGACATTCGACTGGCCGGTCATCAACTGCACGCGGGTGGGGGTGCAGAGCGGCTGGGCGTAACATTGCGTGAAGCGCACACCGCCCGCGGCGAGCCGGTCGAGCGCCGGCGTGCGATACGACGTGCCGCCGTTGGCGGCGAGCGTCTCATAGCCGAGATCGTCGGCAAGGATGAGGACGACGTTGGGCCTTGGTTCGGCGGACGCGGCGCGCGTGGGCGCGACAGTAAAAATGAGGACGGCGGGGGCGAGGGCGGCGAGATGGCGGAGCAAGCGCATGGCGGGGGAGGGGTGACCGCAGCGCAACACGCCGGCGCCGGCCGGTCAATGGCGCGCGTCGCGACGCGGGGTTTGCCGGGTGAAATTCATCCTGAGGTCAGTTTCCGAATGGCCCGGCTGTAGCGGCGGTCTATGACCGCCGGCGTGGCCCCAAGGGGATTCGTTCGGCGGTCATAGACCGCCGCTACAAATCGCTGACCTCTGTTTGAATCACACCCGGGCTTGCCAGCGCCGGGGCGCTTTCGCAGCGTCGCGCGCATGGACAAACTCGAGGAAATTTTCCGCATGCAGGACGCGCTCAACCGGCGCATCGGCGTCAATCTCCCGCCGCCCACCGACGAGGAGAAGGCCAGATGGATCCTCAACTACACGCGCGCGATGCAGCAGGAAACCGCCGAGTTGATCGACAGCGTGCCGTGGAAGTGGTGGGCGAAATACCAGAAGTTCGACGAGCAGAACGCCAAGGTCGAAGTCGTGGACCTGTTTCACTTTCTCGTGTCGCTCGCCCAGACGCTCGGCATGACGGCCGACGACGTCTACCAGGCGTATCTCAAGAAAAACGCGGTGAACTTCCAGCGCCAGGACAGCGGCTACACAAAGAAGGACGAGGCGGACTCGAAGCACATCTAGGTTTTCGCCCGGGGCGAAAACCTACCGCGACACCACGAACGCCGCCGTCACGTCGACCGCGGTCTGGCCTTCCTCGACCACGCGGGCGCGCAGTTTGAGCTTGGCCTTGCCGTAGCGGGAGAGGGCTTCCTTGAACTCGGCGATGGCCGCCTGCGCCGGGCGCTCGCAGATCGCGCGCAAGTCGCCGATCACGGGGCGACGATACGCGGCGCGGCTTTCCTTCACCACGATCCGCCACTCGGTTTTGTCGGCGGTCTTTTCGTTTTTCATCAGCTCCCACACGACGCCGTAGCCGGCGAGTGTGGCGATGGAAACGAGGCTGCCGCCGAAGGCGGTGTTGAGCGAATTCTTGTTCTGCTCCTTCGGTGCGGTCAGGACCAGCGCCCGCTCGTCGCTCACTTCCACGCCGACACCCATCGCCTTGGCGAGGGGGATCATTTCGTGGAGGAAAAGCTCCAGGGCGGGGACCTTGACCGATTTCATTCGCGGCGACGTTGAAGGGTTTTCTTCGACACGTCAAAGCCCGTAATTGAGTTTGTCACGCTCGGCGGGGGCGGACCGTCCGGCGAGGCGTCGCTGGGGGGAATATTCTCGTAACAGGGTTTGCCGAGGGCGGGACTTTGCGCTCACTCAGCCGCATGTCCGTCCCCCGCAGCCGTCCCGTCTGGACTTTGCTTGTCGCCGCCCTTGTGGCGGTTGCGGGTTTTCTGACGATCCGGTGGAAAGCCGCGACGCACGGGAGCGAACGCCGCGAGCCAGGAGGTGCGGCTCCCGCGGCCGCCGCGGAGACCACGGCGCGGTCATCGTCCATCCGCGAACCGGCTGACGCGGTGTCTCCCCTCCTTGGGGCGGTGTTTTCCTTCGCGACGCCGGCGCAAGCCGTCAGGTCGACGCTCGACGCTTTGCTGCCCGCACCGGCCCGGCGCGTCAGCTATGTGCGACTCAATCGCGCGCTCATCACCGGCAAACAATCGCCGTTCTGGCAGGCGCCGGGGGTCGGCCAGGTCGTGCTGCCGCGGCCCGACGGCGAGGCGCTCACGGTGGTGATCGAGGCGAGCGGGATGCTGGGCGCAGACCGTTGGACGAGCACGGGCCGCCTGGCGGGCCGGCCGCGCAGCTCGGCGGTGTTTGCCTGGAATCGCGGTTATCTGCACGCGACGGTGTTCGATCCCGAACTCGGCAGCTTCGCGTTGCGGACGGCGACTGGTGAGCTCTCGCAGTTCTACCAGGTCGATCCGGCTCTCGTGCCGCCCTGCGGCGGTGAGCGCCTGGTCTCGATCGAGAAGGCGCTGCGTCCGGCGGAAGCTCCGCGGCCGACGGCCGGGGGCGTCGGTGATCCGATGGATGGAATCACGCCGCCCTCCGTGGCGCCCGCGGATAGTCCCCAGCGGGTCGAGGTGCACGTCCTGATGGCCTACACTCCCGCCGTGCTGTCGACGCTGGCGGGTGAGGCGCGCACGGCGGCGTTGCAGAGCGCGTTCGATGCGGAGATCGCGAAGGTCAATGCCGCGTTTGCGGCGAGCCTCGTGTCCGCCCGCGTGAAACTCGTCGGCCTCACCGAGGTGCCTTACAACGAAGAGGCGAGCCTGGCCACGGCCGTGCAGAACGACGCGCTCTCCGCGCTCACGGCCGCCGATCCGGGCCGGCTCGCGGAGCTGCATGCGCTGCGTGATCGGACGGGGGCCGACCTCGTGTGCCTCGCGCTCAACCGCCCCGACGCGCTAAGCCGCGGGCTCGGTTACGTCATGGACACTCCGGGCGACAACGCGAACCATCGTTATGCGTTTTCCGTCGTGGAGTATGGAGTCCTCGCCGGCACGACCGTCGCGCCGCACGAGCTCGGCCACAATTTCGGTTGTGCGCATGACCGGCGCAACACGATCAGCCGCGGGGCCTACACCTACAGCTATGGGTATCGCTTCACGGGTTCGGATGGCCGCGAGTATCACGACATCATGGCCTATCCGCCCGGGGTGACGCTGCCGTATTTCTCCAATCCCGCGATCGATGCGCCCGCGCCGGCTCCCACGAGTTCGCCCGGCGGCGTGGCGATCGGGCAGCCCGGCGAATCGAACACCGCGCTCACGATCGAGCAAAACGCGTTCGAGGTGGCCAACTACCGGCTGCAGGCGCAGGCCGCGGCCAACCCGGGCACGCTCGTCAATCTCGCCACGCGGGCCTTCGTCGGTGGCGGCAACCAGGTGCTGATCGCGGGCTTCGTGGTGCGTGGTGCCGGCGCCAAGACACTCCTGCTGCGCGGCGTCGGGCCGTCGTTGCGGGGCTTCGGCATCGGCGACGTGCTCGCCGCGCCCGTGCTCGAGCTCTATGCGGGCGCGACGCGGATCGCCACGAACGCCGGTTGGAGCGCATCGACCGATGCCGCGGCACTCGTCACCTCGGCGACGCAGGCCGGCGCGTTTGCGTTCGCTCCGGGCTCGGCTGATGCCGCGCTGCTCGTGACGCTCGCGCCCGGCGCCTACACCGCCATGGTGCGCGGCTTGCCCGCGGTGGCGGGAGCGGGCGCCGCGAGCGGCACCGCGATGATCGAGGCCTACGAGGTCGGCGGCGGCACCGGCCGCTTCGCCAATCTGGCGACGCGCGGCTACGCCGACAACGCGGGCCGGCCGATGATCGGCAGCTTTCACGTCGCCGCCGCGCCGGGCGCGACCAAGCGCATCCTCGTGCGCGTGCTCGGCCCGACGCTGGAACGTGCGCCGTTCGGCCTCACGGGTGTGCTCCACGACCCGTGCATGGAGATCCGCAACGCCGCCGGCGAACTCGTGCACCAGAACGACGATTGGAGCAGCGGCACCGTGCCGACGTCGGCGGCGGCGCCCGGCACCACGTTTACGGTGGCGCAGCGCGAGGCCAACGACTTCATCCCGCTGGTTAAATTCTACAACGAGCAGCAGATCGCCGCGACCGGCCTCGCCCCCGGCAACCGGCGCGAACCGTGCCTGCTGCTCGAGCTGCCGCCGGGCAGTTACACGGTGACGGTGAAACCATTTGAGCGGCGCGACGCTGATCCGGAGATCGACCAGCCCGCCGTGCCCGGCGTGGGGTTGATCGAAGTTTACGAGATCGATCGGTAGGCGTTGGACGGTGGAGCGCGTCGCCTTCCACGCGCCCGCTTTTGCCGGCCGGAGGTGGAGCGGCCTGCCCCCAAGCCGCTTGGATTGAAGGTGGGAGCGGGTTTACCTCGCGACTCGTCGGGGCGTAAAGCCCCTCCCACAAAAAAAGCGCGTTGGGGTCAACGCGCTCCACCTTCACGCACGAGTCCGGCTGGCCGCGGCCCGGGGCCACACCACCCGCCCGGAGGGCCACGCGCTCCACCTTCGCTTGACGCGCATCAAGGCGCGCACCGGACCCTTGTCGTAGCATCACGCCATGCCCACTGTCGCCGCCGTGAACACCAACCGCACTCTCGCCCGCTGGCACGAGCTCGTGTGGCCGCGCGAACACGGGAGCTGGTCGCTGGCGCTGGAGCCGCTCGCATTCGGGCTGCTCGCTGCGCCGTCGGCGGCGGGCGCCTGCCTCGCGGCGGCCGCGGTGGCGGGGTTTTTCGCGCGGCGCCCGCTGCGCACGGCGCTGGGCGACGCGCTCACCGAACGGCGCGCGGAGGCCGTGGCGCCGTTGGTGGTGCTCGGGGCGGTGGCGGCGGCGGGCTTCGCCGGTGCGGTCGCATTCGGCGGAACCGGCTGGCTGGTCTGGCTTGCGCCGACGTTGGTGGCGGGGGCGGCGTTTCTGCATTTCGACCTGCGGTTCGAAGGCCGGGCGGAAGCCGCGGAAGTCGCCGGCGCGGCGGCGTTCGGATGTTTGCCCGCGGCTCTGGCGGCGCTCGCCGGGTGGAGTCCCGCGGCGTCCTTCGCGCTGGCGTTCATGATGCTGGGCCGCGCGGTGCCGACGGTGCTGACGGTGCGCGCTGCGCTGCGGGCGGCCAGGACCGGTGCCCGGCGCAACGGGCCGGCCCTCGGTGCGGCCGCGCTGGCCCTGGCGGGGAGTGTTGTTTGCCGGCGGGCGGGCGTCGCGCCCGCGATCGCAGTGGCTGCGCTGGCCGTGCTGGGCGTCCGCTCGTTTGCCCTGCTCGTCTGGCCCGCGCCGCCGTGGCGTGCGCGCACGTTGGGGACGATTGAAGCCGTGCTCGGCGTGGCGTTCATCACGGCCGTGGCGCTGGCGTGGCGGCCGAACTGAGCGTAACCCTGCCGTCGGCCGTAGCCGCCGACGTGAGGAGGCGGGCGATGAGTGAACGACCGCGGCCAGCCTCGTGACCTCGGCTGCTTCCTCGCTGCGCGGGTTTCGCCTGCATCGTTTCGCTGCGATCCGGCCGCGGCCGATCGCAGATTCTGCACAGCTTTTGTTATCGCGTGCATAGGCCCGGGGCCGGTCGACGTGCGACACTCAAGGTTCGTTCCCATCATGAAACCCAAGTTTTCGTGCCCACCGGTGCGCGGCCGTCGCCGCGTTTCCCCTGATTGCTTGATCCGAATCAAGGACGGGGCGCACGCTCCAAGGTAGACTTCACCCGCACACGCAACCCATGCCCGCCATGAAAAAAACGTCCCGCTCACTCCCGCGTTTCCCCGCTGCGCTCCTCGTCGCCCTCGGCGTCGGCGCGTGGGTGCCCGCGTTGTCCGCCGAAGAGGCCGCCGTCGCCGCCAAACCCAACGGCAAGAAACTCGCCGCCGATCTGCCGGTCGAGATCGCGCACCTCACGCAGCCGCCGATGGTCCCGCCGCCGATCGGGCGCAAGCACCCGGCCAAGGTCGTCGTCGATCTCGAGGTCAAGGAAGTCACCAAGCGGCTCGCCGACGGTGTCGAGTATACCTTCTGGACCTACGGCGGCGAGGTCCCCGGAAAATTCATCCGCGTGCGCGAGGGCGACGTGGTCGAGTTTCACCTCAACAACCACCCGAGCTCGAAGCTCCCGCACAACATCGATCTGCACGCCGTGACCGGGCCGGGCGGCGGCGCGGCGAGCACGTTCACGGCGCCGGGCCACTCGTCGCAGTTCACGTTTACCGCGCTCAACGCCGGTCTCTATGTCTATCACTGCGCGACCGCGCCGGTGCCGATGCACATCTCCAACGGCATGTATGGCCTCATCCTCGTCGAGCCGAAGGACGGCCTGCCGCCCGTCGACCGCGAATACTACGTGATGCAGGGCGACATCTACACGCAGGGCGCCAACGGGGATCAGGGGCTCCAGTATTTCGACAACACCAAGGCCGTCGACGAACGCCCGACCTACATCGTGTTCAACGGCGCCGTCGGTTCGCTCACGGGCGACAAGGCGCTCCAGGCCAAAGTCGGCGAAACGGTGCGCCTCTATTTCGGCGTGGGCGGTCCGAACATCACGTCGTCGTTCCACGTGATCGGCGAGATCTTCGACAAGGTCTACGCCGAGGGCGGCACGCGCTTCGCCCAGGAAAACGTGCAGACCACGATGGTGCCCTCGGGCGGCTCGACGATCGTGGACTTCAAGGTCGACGTGCCCGGCACGTTCATCCTCGTCGACCACTCGCTCACCCGCGCATTCAACAAGGGCGCGATCGGGATGCTGAAAGTCACCGGTCCCGAGACGCCGGTGATTTACTCCGGCAAGGAGGTCGATGAAGTTTACCTCGGCCAGGCGTCGGACGCCGGCGCCAAGGCGAGCGCCCGGGAGGCCGAACTCGTCGCAAAGAAGGCCGCGGCGATCGCCGCCAATCCCGAAATCGCGAACATCACCAAGGAAATCCAGCTCGAACGCGGCAAGAAGGTGTTCCTCACCTCGTGCTTCGCGTGCCACATGGCCGATGGCAAGGGTCTGCCCAACGTGTTCCCGCCGCTCGCCGGTTCGGACTTCCTGAAGGCTGACAAGGACCGGGCGATCCGCATCGTCACGAAGGGCCTCAGCGGCCCGATCACCGTCAACGGCAAACCCTACAACAACGTGATGCCGCCGCAGCAGTTCACCGAGGACCAGATCGCCGATGTGCTCACCTATGTGATGAACACCTGGGGCAACGATTTCGGCACGGTCTCGCTGGCCGACGTGAAACGCGTGCACAGCCAGAACTGATCCACGCTTCAACGTGTCCAAACGACTGACAGTGCTCGTCGCTTTGTTCGTCGCCCCGGTTTTGGCCGGAACGAACGGTCTGATTCCGCCTGAAGGCGGGGCGGCAAACTACGAGCTTCCGCCGGCGCGCATGGTGCGGATTCCCGCCGGCACGTATGCTCCGATCCTGCGCGGCGCCGACGAGCCGGAGCGCGTGCCGGTCGCGGCGTTCCTGCTCGATGCGCGGCCGGTGACCAACGCGGAGTTTCTGGCGTTTGTGCGCGCCCACCCGAAATGGCAGCGCTCGCGGGTGAGCCCGTTGTTCGCCGACACGGGATATCTCGGCGACTGGACGGGCGATCTCGAACTCGGCCCGCGGGCGCCGGCCGACGCTCCGGTCGTGCGTGTGTCGTGGTTCGCGGCGCGCGCCTTCGCCGCCGCGCAGGGCAAGCGCCTGCCGACCACCGCGGAGTGGGAGCGCGCGGCCGCCGCCGGTTTCACGTCGGCCGACGGTGCGACCGAAAGCGGGTTCTCGGCGACGGTGCTGGCGTGGTATACGAAACCATCACCGGAAACGCTGCCCGCGGCCGGCAGCGGCCGGGCCAACTTTTTCGGCGCCCACGATCTGCACGGCTTGGTGTGGGAGTGGGTCGACGATTTCAACACGGCGATGGTCACCGGCGAGTCGCGCGGCGATACCGGTCTCGATCGCACGCTGTTTTGCGGCGCCGGGGCGGCGAACGCCCGCGATCTCACCAATTATCCCGCCTTCATGCGCGTCGGGTTCCGCAGCTCCCTGCGCGCCAACTACGCCGTGCCCAACCTCGGCTTCCGCTGCGCCAAGTAGATTAACTTCCGTCATGAAAACCAAACTTACGATCTTCCTCGTCGCGCTCACTTTCACAACAGGTAGGAGCCTGCTTGCAGGCGATAGTCCCGAAAAATCGCGTGCAAGCACGCTCCTACCTGCCGGCGAAGAAAAATGCGCTTGTTGCGCCGTCGAGGCACCGAAGCCCGCGGCGGCGCCGTGCTGCACGGAGCTGACGCCGGCCGCGCCGCTCAGCGCCCGTTCGATTTATCAACTCGACGCCCGGTTCACGGACGATGACGGCCGCCCGGTCGCGCTCGCGTCGCTGCGGGGCCGGCCGGTGATCGTCGCGATGTTCTTCGCGAGCTGCGAATACGCCTGCCCGGTCATCGTCGACGATATCCGGCGCCTGCGCGCCGAGCTGCCCGCGGCGGTGCGCGCCCAGGCGCGCGTGATGCTGGTGAGTTTCGACGTGGCGCGGGACACGCCCCCGGCGCTCAAGGCGTTCCGCGCCCGGATGAACCTCGACGACGCCTGGACCCTCGCGCGGGGCGAGGCGCCGGCCGTGCAGGAGCTGGCGATGCTGCTGGGTGTGAAATTCAAGCAGGACGCCCGCGGCCAGTTCTCGCATTCCAACCTCATCACCGTGCTGAACCCCGAGGGCGAGATCGTGCACCAGCGCGCGGGCCTGATGGGCGACGTGTCCGAGGCGGCGAAAGCCGTCGCACTGGCGGCGCCCGGTGGTGCGCGTTGACGCCGGCACGTCGGCGAGTCCCGTCCGCCCGCAGCGCGTTGAGACCCATGTGCTTTTTCCCATGAAAGCGAAAGGTATTCGCAGGTTCACCAGCATCGACGTTCGTCTCCTGATGGCCGGCGGCGAGGAGCCGCGCGACCGGATCATGGCCATGGTGGCGGAGCTCGGGGCGCGCGACGGACTCGAAGTGATCTCACCCTTCCTGCCGGCGCCGCTCATCGAGCGGTTGCAGACGGATGGTTTTACCGTCCATCCCGAGCGCCGGCTCGACGGCTCGTGGGTGACGCGCTTCTGGCGCGAATGACCCACCACCGACCTCCATGAGTTCATCGTCCCTTTTGCCGGCCGCCTCCGCGGCCACGCTTTCACTGCCCGACATGGCCCAGACCGTCGGCCACGGCATCGTCAGCCGCACCGTGCTCGCGACGCCGGAGATGCGTGTGGTCTGGTTCAGCTTCGCCGCGGGCCAGTCGCTCACCGAGCACACCAACCCGGCGCGGGCGCTGGTCCAGGTGCTCGGTGGCGCGTGCGAGTTCACGGTCGAGGGCAAGGTCCACACGCTGCGCACCGGCGATCTCCTCCATTTTCCGCCCAACGCGCCTCATGCCGTGGTGGCGGCCGAGGCGATGACGATGCTGCTCACGCTCACGCCGGTGCGGAGCGCGTAGTCGGACCGGAGCGTGGGCCGACTCTGTAATTTGCCTCACTTTTTGCGCGACGTGGTGAGGCCGGACGGTTTGTGTGGCGCCGTGCCCCCCGACGTTTCCCAGCTGCGCAATGCCGCGATCGCGGCGTCATTTCGTTCCTGCCAGCTTTTCAGCGGACTGCCCGGAGACGAGGTCGAGGCCATCGCCGGTTTCGCCACGGTGCGCACGCTGGCGAAGGATGAATATCTCTTCCACGAGGGCGACCCGGCGGAGGGATTTTACGTGGTGCAGCGCGGTGCGCTCAACGTCCACCGCGTGAGCGCCGCCGGCAAGGAACAGATCATCTACGTGTTTCGCCCCGGGGAATCGCTCGCGGAGGCGTCCCTCGCCGGCAGCGGCTACCCCGCCAGCGCGCGGGCGATCGAGCCGTCGAGTGTGATCGTGGTGCCGAAAGGGCCGTTCCTCGCGTTGCTGGCCCACCGGCCCGAACTGGCGCTGCGCATGCTCGGCTCGATGAGCCAGCACCTGCGCGTGCTCGTCGGCTTGGTCGAAGATCTCACGCTGAAGGATGTCGAGACGCGCCTGCTCAACTGGCTCGTGAAACGTTTCCCCGCCGGCACGCCCGGGCCCGCGACGATCAAACTCGGCTCCACGAAACGCGTGCTCGCCGCCGAACTCGCCACGAGCAGCGAGACGCTCTCGCGCACCTTCGCGAAGCTGCGCGACGAAAAACTCCTCGGCGTGACCGGCGCCACCGTGCGGGTGGATGACGTCGGGGCACTGCACGCTCGGTTCCGCAAGCTGCTCGGCGAGGGTTAGGGCTGTCTTGGGCAAGGCACGCGACGACTGCTGGGAATAGGGCGGGTCTGTAACCTGCCCTCCGAACACTCAGCGTATCATGGGGCAGGTCACAGACCTGCCCCTACCTCGGGCTTCCGTTCGTTGCGCCGGTCGAATCTTCACGGCGTGGGGTCGCGCCCTTCGTGATTTGTGCCACTGGATTTGCCTCCGGCGGGGTCTGATGCAGTTTGGCGGCGCCCCCCCGCCCCATGAAGACGAAACTTGTCACCCTGTTGTTCATTTCCGCCGCGGCGCTGCTCCCGTCCGCCACCGCCCGCGTCGTCGGCCGCCTCTACGTCAACGGTCCCGCCACCAACGCCACCGCCAAAATCGAAGTGGCCGGCGGTCCGGTCATCTACGTCGATCCCGCCGTGCTCCCGGCCACCACACCCGCCGATGCGGACTTCATCCTCATCACGCACAACCACGGCGACCATCAGGAACTCAATTCCATCAACCGCATTCGCAAGGCCGGCACCGTGATCTACTCGTCGACGCCCGGCGTGCCGGCGCTGACCAACGGCCTCGCCAACACCGGCGTCGCGATCAACGCCGTTACACCCGGCCAGAAACTCAACCTCGGCGGCGTCGAGGTCGAAACCGTCCCGATGTATAACATCGTCAAGACCGGCCATCTGCGCGTGATGAACTACGTGGGCTACGTGCTCAATGTCGGCGGCGTGCGCATTTACGCGGCGGGCGACACCGAGCGCGTGCCCGAGATGAAGACGTTCACCACCGACATCGCGCTGCTGCCGCTCGGCCAGACCTTCACGATGGTCAGTGTGCAGGACGCCGCCGACGCCGCGCTCGATGTGCGCGCGCGCCTCGCGATCCCGTATCATTACGCGCGCGGCGAGGGCACGCTCGCCGATGGCAACACCTTCGTCTCCCTGCTCAACGGCCGCATCCGCACGATGCTCACCACGCCCACCGAAGGCCTCGCGCTCGAAGTGCCCGACATCGCCGCGCACCCCGCGAGCCAGACCGTCGCGCCCGGCGCCGCGGCCAGCTTCAGCGTGCAGGCCACCGGCTCCGGCACCGTGAGCTACCAATGGCAGCGCAACGGCACGGCGATCGTCGGCGCCACCAACGCGGCACTCTCCATCGCGAGCACAGCCGCCGCCAATGCCGGCGACTACACCGTCACCGTCTCCGACGCCAACGCCACGCTTACGAGCCAGATGGCACGCCTCGTGGTCGAGACGCCGCGCTCCGGCCAGCTCGTCAACCTCTCCGTGCGCGCCGCCACGCGACCCGGCGTGCCGCTCATCGTCGGCGCCGCCACGACCGGCGGCAGCAAATCGATCCTCGTGCGCGGCATCGGCCCGACGCTCGCCGCGTTCGGCGTCGCCGGCCCGCTCCCCGACCCGCGCGTCGATGTGCACGCGACCGTCGCCGGCGTCGACACCATCGTCACCTCCAACAACGACTGGGCCACCGGTGGCGCCGCCGCGCTCCGCGCCGCGTTCACGGCCACCGGCGCCTTCGATCTCGCCAACACGGCGAGCCTCGACGCCGCGCTCCTCACCACGATCGACACCTCGCGCACCATCCACGTCGCCGACACTGCGGGCCGCACCGGCGTCGCGCTCGTCGAAGTCTACGACACCGATCCGACCACCGGCGGCCGCCTCGCCAACCTCTCCGCCCGCAACTTTGCCGGCACCGGCGACGCCGCGCTCATCGCCGGCTTCGTCGTGAGTGGCAACGTCCCGAAACGTCTCCTCATCCGCGGCATCGGCCCGAGTCTCGCTGCGTTCGGCGTCACCGGCGCGCTCGCCGACCCGCGCGTGGAACTCTTCCTCAGCGAAGGCGGCAAAAGCACACTCTTCGCCTCGAACGACAGTTGGGCCGAGACCGGCGCCGCGTCCGTCCGCGCCGCCTTCTCCGCGGTCGCCGCCTTCAATCTCCCCGACGCCGCCAGCAAGGACGCTGCGCTCGTCGTGACCGTCCCCGCCGGCACCTACACCGCCCAAGTCTCCGGCGCCGGCGCCGCCACCGGCGAGGCGCTGGTCGAAATCTACGAGCTGCCATAGTGCGAGTGGAGAGAGTGTGTGCGGGTAGGGCCGGCTCTCCGAGCCGGCCTGAGTTCCAGCAACCGCTTCTCGACTCCATTTCCGGAATCACCCTTCAACTCAGGCGGGTTCGGAGAAGCCGCCCCACCGTCGGGCCCAGGCGGTTACTTTGCTTACCCTGTCATGCCGCTGAGGTTCTTTTTTTGCGCCTTTTGAGCTTTTTGTGGCCATCCCTTCTGTGGCTCTCATTCTGTTCCAACCCGCTCCGCCGCCCGCCGCCTGACTTTCAAAGCATGAAACTATTTCGACCGATCGTCACCGTTGTTTGCCTCGTCGCCGCTTTCATCGCTCACGCCGCCGAGCCACTCTCCGCCAACGCCCAATGCGCGGCACTCCCACTGCTCCAGGGAACATGGGAGGGAGTCCTCGTGGGCGATCTGTTGCAAAAAAAGGTCACCGTCACGATCGCCGGCAATTCCCTCCGCTTTCATCGGGACAGGAATTTTTGGTTTGAGACGACCGTGATTCTGCCGGCCGACAAAGACCCAAGGCAGTTGCATGCCACCATCACGGGTCGTTCACCCTCACAGCCCGTGGACCCCGGCCGCGTGGTCCGCGCCTTCTTCAAGATTGAAGACGACACCCTGACCGTGGCCACGATGGGAGACGATCCCGAGGAGAAGCCGAAGAGCTTTGAGGCCGCTGGCACACGCTACGAACTCCGGAAAGTTCAGCCCCAAACGCAGTCCGGCCAAACACCCAAACCGGAATCGGATCGTTTCAAATATGAAACGCGACCAAACCAGCCGGGGAAGTATGCCCTGCCACCCAAACCGGAAACAGATGGCTTCCGGTTTGAGAAGCGACCGAAGCAGGCGGAGAAGTCAGAAAAGTAGCCCGCCGGGGTGGGAGCGGCGGTTTCGTTTTCCAAGGCCGCGCTGATTCCTCACGCTACCACCAACTGTCCGACTTGCTTGCGCGTTGCCGCCGGGCACGCGGCGGACACGCTTCGGCCCAACCCCCCCCGCATGTTTTCGCGCTTGTTGTTTGTGTTGCTCGCGACGTTTGGCACCGCGTTCGCCGCCGAACCGTCCTCGCCGCCTTCGCCCGCCACCCGCTACCGCGACTTCATCCTCGCCGCTGGCAACGCCGAGACCGATCCCGTGCGCCTCGCGCACCTGAAAAAACTCGCGCACCAATGCACCGTCGACGGCGTCACGCTGCCGGGCCTCGACAAACTCATCGCGTTCGTCGAGCGCTGGGACGCGCCCGCGAGCCGGCTCGATTTCTTCAACGGCGAGGTGCGCCGCGCGATGGGCCTCGACTTCGGCCTCGGCGCCGACTCGCCGCTCCAGCCCATCGCGGATTTTTACGCCGCGCGCTGCCTCGTGTGGATCTGCCTCGAGTATTCGGAGATCTACCCGTTCCCCGACAAACGCGCCGAGTTCCTCGGCCGCGCGCGCCGCCACTTCGAGTCGGCGGCGAAAGCGTTTCCCGACAACCGCATCGCCCGCATGTATCTCGGCGAACCCATCCCGCCCGTGGCGACGTTCGCCGTGCCCGCCGGTGCGCCGGCGTGGGCCGTGGCGCAGCGCGAGGGGCTCGAACGCCTCACCGACATCATCGAGTGGTGGATCGATCATCGCTTGCGGCCGAATGGCGAATACGGCGGCGGCTGGGGCGACGACTGCGAGATGTGGCGCCACTGGGTCACGCTGCTCTACGGTTTCGAGCACCCGCGGGCGAACTGGGCGCAGGGGTTTCACTCGTCGCGGCTGCTCGCGCAACCGCACCTCGCCGGCGGTTACCACAACCGCCTCATGGACGTGGAGCACACCGCGGAGGACGTCTCCGACGCGCTCTCGCCGATGATGTTTCTCGCACCCGGCAATCCCGAGTGGGCTCAGCGCGCCAACCGCCTCGTCGATCTCATGGAGCGCCTCTGGACCGGCCGCAACGAGCGCGGCTTCCTCCAATTCAAGAGCACCTATTTCACCTCGGAGCAGGTCGACCCGACGCCCGCGCGCGCGTGCGACACCGTCTACCACCCGCGCGCGATCCTGCCTGCGCTCCTCTACTGGCAACGCACCGGCGACGCGCGCATCGGCCGCCTCGTCGCCGACTGGATGCGCACCTGGGTCGACGCCGCCGCGCGCGAGGAGCGGGGCAAGCCCGCCGGCATCCTCCCCACTGCGATCCATTGGCCCGACGGGCGGGTCGGCGGCGTCGGCGAAAAATGGTGGCTGCCCGAGAACTACACGTCGCCGCTCTACGATTTCCCGAGCGCGATGGCGCTCATGCTCAACACGCTCGTGCTCACCGCGCACATGACGGGCGACAACACTTTCCTCGCCCCGCTCCGCACGATGGCCACCGCGCGCCTCGACTGGCTCAAGGCCGGCCGCCCCGATGCGCCCGCCGGCACGCGCCTCTGGTGCGCCGCGCGACTCGACGCGCTCGGCGGCGCCGTCGCGAAATACCGCGCCGTCACCGGCGACACCGCGTTCGACGCGCTGCTGCGTGAGGAGCGCGACGTGCCCTACGTCAACTTTCGCCTCGCCGGTGACGAACCCGGCCTAGCGCGCGCGCTCGACGGCCTCGCCGCGGTGCTGCGCGTCAACTTCCCCGCCTACACCCAGGAAGTCCGCTACACCGATCGCGTGATGCGCTTCCCCGTGCTCTACCAGCCCGGCTGGATGCTGGAAAAAGGCGCGCCCGCCACGATCGTCGAGGCCGGCGTGATGGCGATGGGTCTCAACCGCCTCAACCTCCTCTACCAGACCGCCACCGGCGATCCCGGCGACCCGCTCTACTTCCCGCTCAACGCCGTCCGCTGGCGCACGCCCCCGCGCGCCTTCGCCGCGCTCGTCACCGTGTCCGCCACCGATCGCTTCGCCGCGCGGCTCTATCACTTCGGCCCGGCGGAGCGAAAACTCGACGCCGAGCTGCACCTCCTGAGACCCGGCGACTACCGCGTCACCCTTACCGACGCCCGCACAAAGAAAGAACTCAGCGCCACCGCGCTCACGATCTCCTCCACGACTCGCACGGTCGCGCTCGCGCTACCGCCCGCGGTCGAATGCGCCCTCCGCATCGAGCCCGTGCCGGCGAATAGGTAGGAGCCTGCTCGCCCCTCGACAGGCTCGGGGCCCTGAGCCCGCCGAACGGGCAGGCGATGCCTTGAAGTGGCACGGGGCTCCCGACCCGTGTCCGGTCATCACGGGTCAGGAGCCCCGTGCCACAAAATCGCCTGCAAGCAGGCGCCTGCGTTTACGCTCCGACCGTTTCGGCGGCGAGCGCCCTCAAAACAACGGCGCGTGATTCTTCGGATCCTTGAGCAGCGCCTCGAACCGCGCGGATCGACGCGCAGCGGGGCGAACGCGGGATCGACCCGCAGGTCGTGGACGCTGCCATAGTAGCCGTAGGGATGCGGAGCAGACGCGCTAGCCCGGCCAGAGCGTGAACCTTGTCCCCCGTCCATGCATAGACCGCGGCCAGTGCGCAGCTCCGGCGCGGCCCGGCGTTGGCATCGAGGCTCTCCGGCATTACTGAGTCTCGCGAAATAGGGTGACAAAGAGTTCGGTGGTTCGGGGAGCGCACCCGTCTCGGGTGCTGGGGCCGGCGTCTCGCCGGCCCCTCCGAAGTCCTCGGCGAGACGCCGAGGACAGCCCGCGGGACGCGGGCGCTCCTCGAACCACCGCGTGTTACTCAATCATGCGAGCCTCATCACCGAGGTGCGCGAGATCACGCGCAGCTCCGGGATGTTGGCGAGGGTGGTGAGAATGTCCTCGTGCATCCCGTCGGAGAAGAAGGCGGTGTTCTCCTTGTCGTCGCTGAGATTCGTGAACGGGAGCACGGCGATGGATTTGTCCGTCGAGGCGATAGTCGTGGCTGAGGCGTCCCGCCTCAGGTCCGGGGGCTGGGGGTTTTCTGAGGCGGGACGCCTCAGCCACAGACTCGCGGCGATGGCGATGACCGCGATTGCGCCCACCCATGCCGCCGCCGGGACGCGACGGCCCACCTTCGGTTGTAGGGCGGCATCGCCGAATACCGCCGGTTCGGACGATGGCGGGGTTCGGCGATCCCGCCCTACATCACTCGGGCTGCCATCGAGCAGGCTTTTCACTCGCTCGATAAACTGCGGCGTGGGCGTGCCCTCGGGCAGCCGGGTCCACTGCACCGCCAGAAACGCCTCCGGCACCAAGGCCGCGCGTTCGGCCGTGTCGTCGATGGCCACCGGCACGAGAAACGGCGTGCCCTTCGCAATCAGCCGGGAGCGTTCCTCAGCGAGCAGCCATTCGAGGCGGAAATAGCCTTCGCGCCGCCGCTGCGTGCTTTGGGAAATCACCGGCAGGAACAACGCGCAGTCACGAATCTGCTGCTTGATCTTCGCATCCCAGGCGTCGCCGCCGCGCAGTTCGCTTTCGTCGAACCAGACTTCGACCCCGGCACCGCGCAGGGCGTCGGCGATGCTGCGCGCGGCGGACGCATCGTCATGCGCATAGCTCAGAAAAACGGCGCGCGACGAGAAGGGCGGGGCAGGAGGAACTTCCGGCATGGACCGCCGCCACCCTGTGATTCGGGCCGGCGCGTAGCCAGACGAAAACCGCGGGTGCGCCCGCATCAGCGAGGAGGTAGGAGCCTGCTTGCAGGCGATGGCTTGGCGTGGCACGGGTCTCCTGACCTGTGATGGTCGGAACTCACGGGTCGGGAGACCCGTGCCACAAGATCGCCCGCCCGCAGGCGCCTCCGGGTGTAACAGGAAATGAGGTCAGTAAACCGAGGCCTTGGTTGTAGCGGCGGTCAGCGACCGCCGAACGCGAACCCTTGGCGCATCGCCGGCGGTCGCAGACCGCCGCTACAGCTGGCTGACCTCACTTCCTGTCGCACCCGGCGCCTCCCTTCACGCCTCGATCCCTTTGCCCGCACCGGCGCCATCACGCCGCGGCGCCCGCTCAATCGATGTGAAACACCTCGCGCAGATCGCGGGCGATCGGGCTGTGGTCGGGGTTGCCCGGCATGAGCGGGTCCATGTGTTTCCACCAGCGCTGACACACCTCGGTCTGGGCGATCGCGGCCCAGCGGGCTTCGTCCTCGATCTCCGCGTAGGCGAAGAGCTGACGCGTTTCGGGGTGCAGGAAGATCGAGTAGTTATGCACGCCGTGCGCCTTCAACACGGCCTCGAGTTCCGGCCAGATCGGGCGGTGGCGGCGCTCGTATTCGACCTCGTGGCCGGGATGCACGGACATGACGAAGGCTTTGCGGATCATCGTGGCGGCGGGGTTATTTCTTTTTCGTCGAAGCTTTTTTCGCCGTGCCGGCGGCAGGCGTCACCGCCTTGGCCGGCGCGGTGGCGGCCGGCGCGGCCGAGAGCGGCACCACGGGTTCCGGCGGGAGTTCGCGACTGAGCGTTTCGAGGGCGAGGCGGGCGGGCGAGTTGGGGAGGACTTTCAGGCCAAAGGTGATGATGTTACGGGCATCCTCGGGGTTGCCATGACGCAGGTTCAGGTCGGCCGAGCGCACGAGCAAAACCGGCCGGCGGGAGAACTTGGACACGCCCTCATTGATGAACCGCAGGTCCTCCTTGCTCGGTTTCTTCGTGCTGCGGCCGAGCACCTCGGCGGCGAGTTCGTAGATTTCCGCCATCGGCGGCGGCACGCTGCGCGCCGCCGCGAGCGGCTCAAGCACGTCGGCCGCCTGCGCCTCGCCGAGGCGTTTGTCCTCCCGGCTGGCCAGCGCCTGGTTGACGGCGGCGTAGCGGATGCGGGCGAGTTCGAGGTAGGCCTTGGGGCGCGGGGCCTTGGCTTTCATCGCGGCCTCGAGAAATTTTTTCGCCCGATCGGTGTTGCCGGCGAGGCGTTCGTCGAGCCCGAGGGCGGCGAGCAGTTCCGGTTCGCGGGAGCCGCGGATGTAGGGCGCGATCAAGGCGAGATGCGCCGCTTCGCCGTGGCCCGCGAGTCGCAGCGCACCGCCCACGATCCGGCCGGCTTCGGCTTCGGTGGCTTCCCGCAATGCGAAGGGCGGCGGGCTGGGCAGCTCCTGGCCTTTTTTCGCCGTGAACTGCATGTATTTGTGATCGGTGAAACCGAGATAGCCGCGCAGCTCGAGCGCCATGTCTTTCATCGACATCCCGAAACATTCCTGGAACAGCGTCTCGCTGGGCAGCTCCTGGCCGAGGCGCGTGAGGAACTTCAGGAATCCCTTCTGGTATTTCATGCCCCGGCCATAGAGGCACATGTGGACAAACGCATAGCACTGCGCCGACCAGAAGCGGTCGGTGGTGATCGTTTCGCGCGCGAACATCTCGCCCAGCGGCATGAGCGCCCGCTGCGAGAGCATCTGGTTGAAATCGTTGTCCTTGCCCCCGCCGAACCCGTCGCCGATCTGGCCGAAGGTCACCCATTTCTTGCTGAAATCGATCGCAGAAAACATTTCCGCGAGGCCCTCCTCGAACCACGCGGGCGGTTTGCTCCCCATCATCTGGTGGCGGATGAGATGGCGGAAATACTCCTTGTAGAAACCGCGGTAAGGATCCGCCTCGATGGTGGAGTTGTCGTTCAACTGGAGTTCGCTCAGCGCGAAATCCACCACGATCGCGCCGCGCTCCGGGTCGTCGAAGAACAGGCTGTTGGTGCGGTAGCGGTCGTCGCCGCGATCGGAAGGGATGAAGCGGTTGAACGAGTCGCCGCGTCCGCAGAGGATGAGGCTCGTCGGCACGAAGATGTTGGGCTTGCCGAGGCCGGGCATCAGCACCTCGACGGCTTCCTGTAGCAGCAGGAAATCGTTCATGAAACGCTTCGTCTCCCGCTCGGAGACCTTCGAAATCACCTCGAAGCCGGGAATCGACGCGTAGCGCCAGCTCTCCGGTTGCGGCAGGATGCGGCTGTCGGTCACTTCGAACTTTGGCAGCTCGACGACGCCGGGAGCGATCGGCGCGGAATCGGCCGCGCGACCGGCGGCGAGAAGCGAGAGAACGGCGAAGATCGCGGCGGAGGAGACGAAGCGGCGCATAGGCAGGGTATGCGACGATGGCGGGGCCCGCGGGTGACACGCAATCCCGGAGCGGCGAGCGACGCGGTGGCGGGCGCATCTCACTTTCTTGCCGTAAGCCGAAAGGTGGGCCGGCCGCTCCGCGGGCGGTCAGGAGCGAGCGGGAATCGTCGCGTGCTGGCCGGGCGCGGAGCACCCGGCCCACCCCTGCGGTGCGGGTCCGTTGCAGAAAACTGCGCTACGCCCCGCGTTGACCTGCCCGCCGAATCCGCAAGCATCGCCGGGCCCCGGCTTTCCGGCACCGCTTGTTCGGCCGCGCCGGCCGCCACCTTCCCCCATGAAAATCCTTCGCTCCCTCGTTCGCCTGACCCTCGTCGCACTGGCCGCCGCTTCATTCGCCCGGGCCGCCGCGCCACGCGCGTTGCCTGCCGGCACGCTGCCCGACGATGGGCGGCTGCAACCGCCGAAAGACCTCGACGGGTATTTTCCGTTCAAGCCGTCGGCCTCCAAAGTCGCGTGGGAAGGACGCGCCGCGCAGGTGCGGCGGCAAATCCTCGTGGCGGAGGGTCTCTGGCCGATGCCGACCAAGACGCCGCTCAACGCAGTGATCCACGGTCGCGTTGAGCGGCCCGACTACACGATCGACCGCGTTTACTTTGAGAGCGCGCCCGGCTTCTTCGTGACCGGCAGTCTCTATCGGCCGAAGAACATCCAGGGCAAAGTGCCCGGCGTGCTGTTTGCCCACGGGCACTGGAAGGATGCGCGCCTGTCCGAGGAGACTCCCGCCAAGCTCCGCCAGGAAATCGCCACCGGGCAGGAGCGCTTCGAGATCGGCGGGCGCAGCCGGTTCCAGGCGATGTGCGTGCAGCTCGCCCGCATGGGCTGCGTGGTCTGGCAGTGGGACATGCTCAGCGACTCGGACTCGCAGCAGTTCGGGCCGGAGCTGATCCATCGCTTCGCGAAGCAGCGCCCGGAGATGAACACGACGAAGGACTGGGGCCTCTTCAGCCCGCAGGCCGAGGCGCACCTGCAAAGTGTGATGGGCCTGCAAACGTGGAACGCCGTCCGTTCGCTCGATTTCCTGCTCACGCTGCCCGAGATCGATCCCGCGCGCGTCGCGATCACCGGCGCGAGCGGCGGCGGCACGCAGACGATGCTCCTCGCGGCCATCGACCCGCGTATCACGCTGTCGTTTCCCGCCGTGATGGTGAGCACGGCGATGCAGGGCGGCTGCACGTGCGAGAACGCCTCGCTGCTCCGTCTCGGCACGGGCAACGTCGAGTTCGCCGCGCTCTTCGCGCCGAAGCCCCAGGGCATGACCACGGCCAACGACTGGACCAAGGAAATGGCGACGAACGGCTTTCCCGAACTGAAGCAGCACTACGCGATGCTCGGCGCGCCGAACCACGTGATGCTCCACCGCGGCGAACACTTCCCGCACAACTACAACGCCGTGTCGCGCTCCGCCTTCTTCACGTGGATCAACAAGCACTTCAAACTCGGCCAGACCGAGCCCGTGATCGAGCGCGACTACGAGCCGCTCACGCGCGAGCAGCTCACGGTGTGGGACGCCGCGCACCCGGCACCCAAGGGTGCCGGCCCCGAGTTTGAGCGAAAACTCCTCGCGTGGTTTACGCAGGACGCCGAGCAACAGCTCCGCGCCGCGGCCCAGAACCCCGCACGCTTCCGGGAAATCGCTACGCCCGCCGTCGAGGTGATGATCGGCCGCACGTGGGCCGGCGCGGGCGAGGTCGAATGGCGGCTCACCAACAAGGACGACCGCGGGACCTATGTGTTGATGACCGGCTTGCTGCGCAACACGACGCACCGCGAGGAGCTGCCGGTCACGTGGTTGTTTCCGAAGCAGGGCAACGGCCGCGCCGTCGTGTGGCTCGACGACGCGGGCAAGTCGTCGCTCTTCTACGCCACGGGCGCCGTCAAAGCCGAGGTGCTGCGGCTCGTCGCCGCGGGCACGACCGTGCTCGGCGCGGATTTGCTTTTCCAAGGCGAATTCACCGCCGACGGCGTTGCGCCGAAGCAGACCCGCACCGTCAAGAACCCGCGCGAGTTCGCCGGCTACACCTTCGGCTACAACCCGACGCTCTTCGCGCAACGCACGCACGACGTGCTCACGCTCGTGAGTTTCCTCCGCCACGCGAAGAGCGACAACCACCCGAGCCCGACGTCGGTGGCGGTGGCGGTGGCCGGTTTCGGCCGCACCGGCCCGATCGTGGCCGCGGCGCGCGCGCTCGCCGGCGGCGCGATCGATCGCGCCGCGATCGACACGGGCGGATTCCGCTTCGGCCAGTTGCTCGATTACCGCGACCCGATGTTCCTGCCCGGTGGCGCGAAGTTTCTCGATCTGCCCGGCCTGCTCGCGCTCGGTGCGCCGCATGCGACCTGGCTGGCGGGCGAGAGCGGACAGCCCGGCGAGATCGACGCGAGTGCGTTGGCGTGGCTGTTGCAGTAGGTCAGTTGTATTGAGCCCCAACGGGGCGCGATACGATAGCCCGGGGCACCGCCCCGGGGATCCTCCACCTTTGATTCTCAAGCCCTGAAAGGGCGCGATATTTCGCCCCTTCAGGGCTCACGTTTCTACACACCAGAAAACCCAGGGCTGCGCCCTGGGCTGTTGATTGATCGCCCCGTTGGGGCTCCGATCTACTCTCGAAAGCGCGATGTAGGGGCGTCGCTTGCCGACGCCCGTTTTCGTGGCGCGGGCGCCGACAAGCGGCGCCCCTCTACGCCCGCCCACCTCACGGCGCCGCCCACCGCAGGAGTCCGATGAACAGCATCACGATCGCGCCGGACAGCGCGCTGCAGATCAGGAAGCCGATGGTGTCGACGCGATCCCACTTGCAGAATTCCCACCACGAGTTCGCACCGAAGAGCTTGGTGTGTTCGAAGCGCGTGGGGTTCTTGCGCGTTTCCTCCATCGCGGCGGTTTCGAGTTCCGGCGTGTCGCCTACCGGCGTCTTCATCTTGCCGTAGAACAAATCCACGCGCGCCGGATCCGTCGGCCGCGTCAGCAGGCTGACCGCGATCAGCACGACGAAGGGAAACAGGCCGTCGAAGAAGAACTGCAGCGTGAAGCGTTGTGTGGGCGTCATCGACCCGACGTCGACGCCCGCCTGGCTGACGATCCACGCCTCGAAGTTGAAGCGGTTGGTGCGGGTCTTTGCGGCGATGTAGGGACTCTGGAGGTCGTTGGCGTCGGCGTGGACGACCTTGGAGAAATACACGCCGGTGCCGGGCTTCGTGCTCGGCTGCGCGAGCGCCGGGCTGTTTGCCAATGCGGGGAATTTCGAGGCGGTCCACGGGATGACGAGGATCGTGAGCGTGGACAACACGACGCAGGTCCACACGGCGGGCGCGGTCACGCGCCGCCACCAATAGGTGAGGAGGACCGCGGCGCCGAAGGGGATGTTCACCGTGAGCACGATGTTCACGATGTCGTAGAAGCTGCCCATCAGCGTCGCGGCCACCGTGCCGAGGATGAGCACCGCGACGATCGTGCAGCGCGCGTAGAACACGCCCTGCTGTTGCGTGATGTCCGGCCAGATCTGGCGGTAGACGTTGCGCACGAAGAGCGACGAGATCGCGAGGGCCTTGGCGGCGAGCGTCGACATCGTGCCGGCCAGCACACCCGCCAGCATCAGACCGATGAGGCCGGGGCCGAGCAGCTTGTTGGACATCGCGCCCCACGTCGCATCGGGATCGGAGAGGCCGCCGGCGCCAAACATCGCGACGGCGATCAGGCCCGCGAACGCCCACATGATGATCATGAGGCGTTTCAGGTAGGTGCCCGACACGCCGGAGCGCGCGGCGAACTCATTCTTCGCCGAGCCGCAGATGCCCATGTTGTGGCTGAGCCCGCCGTTTTGCACGATGCTCACGAGCAAAATGCCGCACAGGCTGATCACCGAAAACTGCTCCGCGTTGCCCGAGCCGAACAGGTCGAACATCTGCTTCGGCACCTTCTGCGCGAGCGCGCCCCAGCCGCCGATCGCGTGCAGGCCGGTCGGGATCAGCAGCAGCGAAAACACGATGATGAGCACGCTCTGCAAGCCCTCGTTGATCGCCGCCGCGGCCATGCCGCCGAGCACGATGTAGGTGCCGACCACCACGGTGAAGACGGCGTAGAACACGAGGTCGTTGAGCACGGTCACGTAGCTGCGCAGCTCACCGCGGGCGTTGCGGTCGCGCAAGGTGTCGAGCCGCACCCTGGCCTGGGCGGCGAGCGCGCCGCCCGCGGCCTGTTTCTCGAGCACCTTCAACTCGCGGTAACCCTCGACCGACGCCCGCTCGGCGGCCGTCCATTGCGCCTCCTGTTTCACGACCAGCGATGACGCGATCTTGTAGGCGGTCACGTTGCCGAAGCCGAGAAACACGCAGGCCACGAGGATCTGGAAGATCGCGTAGAACAGGCTGAGCGACTTGCTCGCGTAGCGGTCCTCGAACAGATCGGAGAGCGTCGTGAGCCGCACGCGGCGGAACCAGACGTTCATGAACCAGAAATATGGATTCATGAACACGGTCTGGAACGAGAGCCAGGAGCCCGGCGCGCCCTGCTGGTAGACGAAACTCGCGGTGCTCACGGCGCCCTGCGGCTCGGTGGCGTTGCCGAAGTTCAGAAAAAACTGGTAGAGCTTGCCGAGCTTGCGACCGGCGAGGAAGAAGCCCTCTTCGCTGCTCGTGCCTTTCGCGGCGGCTTTGCCGATGATGATGACCGTGGCGAGATAGGCGACGATGATGGCGAGATCGAGGACGTGGAGGCTGCCGAAGATCATGGCGGGGGTTTCAGACGAGGTTGCGGGCGGGGGCGCCCGGGCGGCGAGACAACTCCATCGCTGACCGTCCGGCAAGGCGTTGAATGACGCAGCTCCGGGGGCAGGCGTTGCGGGAAAAATCTCCGTAATCCCGGCGGAAAACCGTTTGCTTTCGCCGCCGGCCGGCCGAAAGTCGGACAGTCCGCCGTATGCCCGACCCCGCCCCGACGCTCCGCTCGCTCGCCCGCACCCTCGGCCTCTCGCGCACCACGGTGTCCGACGCGCTGCGCGGGTCGCCGCGCGTCGATCCGAACACCGCGGCGCGGGTGAAGCGCGCCGCGCGCGAAGCCGGCTACCGGCGCAATCCGCTCGCCGGCGCGCTCATGTCGGAACTCCGCCGGTCGCGCGGCACGGCCTTCCGCGGCGTGCTCGCCGCCGTCGATTTTCTCGAGCCCGATCGTCCCGATTACGCGGCGAAATTCCACGCCGAGCTCGTCACCGGCGCGCAGGCCCGCGCGACGGAGCTTGGTTTCAAGCTCGAGCGCTTCGTCGTCGGCCGCACCGGCATCACCGTGCAGCGCCTCGATTCGATCCTGCTCTCGCGCGGCATCCACGGGATTCTCCTCCTGCCCGCGTGGGATGAGCCCGACCTGAGCAACCTGGATTGGTCGCACTACGCCGGCGTCTACACGGACTACATCATCGAACGCCCCGCGTTGCACTCGGTGTGTTCCGACCACTACCGCTCGCTGCTCGCCGCGCTGCAGCGCCTCGCCGGACTCGGCTACAAGCGCCCCGGTCTCTTCCTGCAAAAACACCAGGACGAACGCCTCCAGCACCGCTGGGGCGCGGCCTTCCGCACGTTTCAGGAAACACACCCGACCACCCGGCCGGTGCCCGCGCTGGTGGCCGACCGCATCGGACCGGAGCTGTTCCAGGCGTGGTTTCGCAAGCACAAGCCGGATGTGGTGCTGGGCCACGACACCCAGGCCATCGAGTGGATGGAGGCGTGCGGCGTCGAGGTGCCGGCGACGACCGGCTTCGTGTGCCTCAACGTCCTGCGACGCACCCGGCCGTGCGCGGGGCTCGATCTGCAGCCGCGCCAGCTCGGTGCCCGGGGGGCGGAGTTGTTGATCGCCCAGTTGCAACGCAACGAGGCGGGCATCCCGGAGTGGCCCTCGACGACGACGATTCCCGCGCACTGGGTCGACGGCCCGACGCTGCGCAGCGCGCCGCCGTAGACGGGACCCGACAGGCGTGCAGTCCGATCGTCGCCCGCCTCGTGACAGACGGTGTGAGAACGTGGCGGTTGTAGCGGAAAGCGTGAGCTTTTCGCCCGAACGCGGGCCGAATCCCACGAAGACCTCACGGTTTCCGCTACGCTTCGCGCGGCTGAACGAATGCCGCCGGGTTTTCACACAGTCTCGTGAGAGGCGGGATTCTTTTTTCGCTAGGGAGTGTTTTCAAACTCATGCAATTGCGCGAAAAAGAATTGTGGGAGGGGCTTTATGCCCGACGCCCGGCGCACACCGCAGCCCGTCGGGGCATAAAGCCCCTCCCACAAGGTTTGAAAACCCTCTCGAGGGCAGCCCCTCCCTGCTCTCCCGAGCAGGGCTACGCCCAGAGCTTCGTGATCAGCTCCCCGTGCACGTCGGTCAGCCGGAAGTCGCGGCCTTGGAAACGGAACGTCAGCTTTTTGTGGTCGATGCCGAGCAGGTGCAGAATGGTCGCGTGGATGTCATGCACGTGGGCGCGGTCCTCGACCGCGTTGAAGCCGAGTTCGTCGCTCTGGCCGAGCACCTGGCCGGCTTTCACGCCCCCGCCGGCGAACCACATCGTGAACGCGTCGATGTGGTGGTTGCGGCCCATGGTGTCGCGGTTCTCGCCCATCGGCGTGCGACCGAATTCGCCGCCCCAGACCACGAGCGTGTCCTTCAGCAGGCCGCGCTGCTTGAGGTCGAGCACCAGCGCGGCTTGGGCTTGGTCGACCTCGCGGCAGACTTTCTCGAAGTCGCTGTTGAGGTTCTCGCCGGGGCCGCCGTGGCTGTCCCAGTTCGTGTGGTAGAGCTGCACGAAACGCACGCCGCGCTCGACGAGGCGGCGGGCGTAAAGGCAGTTGCGCGCGAATGACGGCGTGTCGCGGTCCGTGCCGTAGGCCGTGAGCGTGGCCGCGGTTTCCTTCGAAAGATCGGTGAGTTCGGGGCCGCTCGTCTGCATGCGTGCGGCCATCTCGTAGGCGGCGATGCGCGTGCTGATCTCGGGATCGCCGGTCTCGACGGCGCGGGCCAGGTTGAGGTCGCGGATGGCGTCGAAGGCCTGGCGCTGCTGCGCGGCGCTGATGCCAGCGGGCGTCGCGAGGTCGAGAATCGGCTCGACGCCGCCGCGCAACGGCACGCCTTGGTGCGTGGTCGGCAGGAACCCGGCGCCCCAGTTGACGGCACCGCCGCGCGGACCGCGCGGGCCGCTCTGCAACACGACGAAGCCGGGCAGCGACTGGCTCTCGCTGCCGAGCCCGTAGTTGACCCACGCGCCCATGCTCGGGCGGCCGAAGAGGCCGGAGCCGGTGTTCATGAAGAGCTTGGCGGGCGCGTGATTGAAGAGATTCGCTGCACACGAGTTCACGATGCTCAGCTCGTCGACGATCTTCGCCGTGTGCGGCATGAGCTCGGAAACCCACGCGCCGCTCCGGCCGTGGCGGGCGAACTGGCGCCGCGTGCCGAGGAGTTTCGTGCCGTGGCTCGTGTCCATGAAGGCGAAGCGCTTGCCCTCTAGAAACGACTGCGGGATCGGCTGGCCGTTCAGCTCGATCAGCTTCGGCTTGTAGTCGAAGAGTTCGAGCTGGCTCGGGCCGCCGGCCATGAAGAGGTAGATGATCTGCTTCGCCCGCGCCGGGTGATGCCGCCCATCGGGTCGCGGGCTGGCGGCGGGCGCGGTTTCGGCGCCCACCGCGCGGCTGCGACCAAGCAGGGACGCGAGCGCGATGCCGCCGAGGCCGAGCGAGCAGCGACTGAGGAAATGCCGGCGCGTCGAGTGGGCGAGGTAGGCGGAATAGTCGGGAAAGGGAAGATTCATGCTTCCTTGGCGCGCGAGGCCGGCACGTAGGAGCCTGCTTGCAGGCGATGGTTTGGGTGTGGCACGGGTCTCCTGACCCGTGTTCGGAGCATCACGGGTCGGGAGACCCGTGCCACGAACGGAATCGCCTGCAAGCAGGCTCCTACCTCTTTGCGATGGAGGTTGAGGGGATTCACTCGCGCGTGATGGTTTCGTCGAGGTTGAGCAGGACGCGGCCGACGGCGGTCCATGCGGCGCGCACTCCGCCGCCGCCGGGCGCAGTTTGCTGTTTGAAAAAGGCGACGAGCCGGGCGCGCTCACCGGCGCTTGGCTCGCGGGCGGTGCAGAGGCGGAACGCGTGGCTGAGCTTCGCCGCCGCACTCCAGCCGCGCGCCGACTCGGCGCGCCTCCCGAGGGCCTCGGCCAGCTCGAGAAACTGTGGATCATTGAGCAGCGTGAGGGCTTGGAGCGGCGTGTTGGATCGCAGGCGGCGGGTGCAGGTGGTGAAGCCGTCGGCGGCGTCGAACACCGCCAGCGCCGGGTGCGGCGTCGCGCGCCACCAATGCGTGTAGAGCGCGCGGCGGTAGCGGTCCTCGCCCGTGCTCGGCGTCCAGGTGCGCTTCACCTGGCCGAGGGTCATCACCCCGTCGGGCTGCGGCGGGAAGACGGGCGGGCCGCCGATTTTCGGCGAGAGCAGGCCGCTCGCCGCGAGGGCCACGTCGCGGATCGACTCGGCGTCGAGGCGGAGGCGCGTCTGGCGCGCGAGGAGCCGGTTGAGCGGATCGCTCGTCGCGAGATCGGGGCGGGCGTGCGAGGACCGGCGGTAGGTGGCCGACGTCACGATGAGGCGATGCAGCGCCTTCAGGCTCCAACCGCGCTCGCGAAATTCCGTGGCGAGCCAGTCGAGCAATTCCGGATGCGACGGCGGCGTGCCCTGCGTGCCAAAGTCGTTTTCCGTCTCGACGAGACCGCGGCCAAAATACTGCTGCCAGAGCCGGTTGACCATCACGCGGGCCGTGAGGGGATGCTCCGGGGCAAAGAGCCAGCGGGCGAGGTCGAGGCGGTTGGGGTTTGCGACCGCCAGCGGTGGCAACGCCGCCGGCGTGCCGGGCGTGACGCGTTCCCCCGGGCGCGTGAAATCACCCTTGATGAAGACGACGGTCTCGCGCGGTTGCGGCAGCTCCTGCATCACGAGGGTGGTGATCGGCCGGGGCTCGCGGCGTTCGAGCCGCTGGAGCCGGAGATTGGCGGCGGCAAACTCCGGCGCGCCGTCGGGCATCAGGGCGTAGAGGGCGCGCTTGTGGGCCAGCGTGAGCTGATCCCACGGGAGCTTCAGCGCTTCGCGCGCCGTCGCGCCGAACTTCACCCTGGCCGGCGTATCCAGCGTCGCGATCCAGGCGGTGACGGCCCCGCCCTGGGTGTTGAGAAAACTCTCGAGCGCCGCACGCGCCTCCTCGAGTTCCCGCATGAGTCCCTCGGGCGCCTCGATCTCCCGCGGGAACGCCAGGAGACCGCCGCTCACGGTCTTCCCGTGGCCGTCGTCGACGGAGTTGTTGAAGAACGCGAACAGCCGGTAGTAGTCCTGCTGCGAGATCGGATCGAATTTGTGGTCGTGGCACTGCGCGCACGAGACCGTGAGGCCGAGAAACGCGGTGCCAAACGTCGCCACGCGATCCATCACCGCCTCGATGCGGAACTGTTCGGGATCGATGCCGCCCTCCTGGTTGATCTGGGTGTTGCGGTTGAAGCCGGTGGCGACGCGTTGCCCGGCGGTGGGTTCCGGCAGGAGATCCCCCGCGAGCTGCTCGATCACGAACTGGTCGTAGGGCAGGTCGGCGTTGAGGGCGGCGACGACCCAGTCGCGGTATTTCCAGATCTGGCGGGGCGCGTCGACGCTGTAGCCGTTCGAGTCGGCGTAACGCGCCACATCGAGCCACGGCCGGGCCCAGCGCTCGCCGTGGCGCGGCGATGCCAGCAGGCGGTCGACGGCGCGCTCGTAGGCGCCGGCGGATTTGTCCGAGAGAAACTGGTCCACCTCGGCCGGCGTCGGCGGCAGGCCGGTGAGGTCGAGCGTGACGCGCCGCAGCAGCGTGGCCGGATCGGCCTCGCGCGAGGGCTTGATCTTCCCGGCCTCGAGTCGCGCGAGCACAAAGCGGTCGATCGGGTTGCGCGGCCACGCGGTGTCCAGCACCTCGGGTGCGAGCGGGCGCTCTGGTGCGGCAAAGGCCCAGTGTCTGGTTTTCTCCGGTTCCTCGTGGGCCGGCGCCGCCGCGCCCTGCATGACCCACCGCCGGATCGTGGCGATCTGCGCTTCGGCGAGCGGCGGCTTTTTGTAAGGCATCTGCGCGACTTCGTCGTGCGTGCCGAGGATGACTTTGAGCAGGAGGCTGCCGTCAACCGGGCCCGCGGCGAAGAGCGTGCCGCTGTCGCCGCCCTCGCGCATGGCCGCGACGGTGTCGACGCGCAGACCGCCTTTCTGCTGCGCCGCGCCGTGGCAACGGCAACAGTGCTGCGCGAGGAGAGGTTTGACCTCGGTCAGGTAGTCGACGGCCGGCTGCGCGGCCAGCGAAAGCGGCACCAAGGCCAGGAAAAATCTGGTCAGGGGAGGGGCGGGAAACACGCGGCGGGACGTTGACGATCGGCGGAGCCGAAAGCAAGCGAGGCACCGTGAGTGGTGCGCGGGGCGGGACTCGAACTGATGTCAGTCAGTTTGGCCACGCGGCGGCCCAAGCGGCGTTGGCGCGGCAGACACGCAGTTGGACCATCGCGTGCCGGTTGGCGTCGGTCCACCACGCGGCGGCGCGTTTGAGCCGCGCTTGCAGCACATGGCGGTGGCCGCTTTCGATGAGGCCGGAACCGACGGGCAGGCCGGCCGCGACGGCACTCGGATAGTCCAGTTGCTCGGGCCGGTTGGCCAGATAGCGGTGCAGGCCGCGCGCCGGCGCCGCCTCGTCGGGGACTTCGGGCGGCTCCACGCGCGCGGCCCACTCGGCCTGGAGCGCGGCGTGCTCGCCGCGCAAGAGGCGGTCGCGGTGAACTTCGCCGCGGCGCGCCGGCGCATCCGCCCCGGAATCGGTGAGCGCGCGCTGCGCCCGGCGGGACACGCTGCGCGGCGACACGCCGGCCGCCGCACAAAAGGGGCGGCGCACCCGCGAGCCGTGCCGCCATGGCGGCACGAGCACGGCGGCCTGGCCGAAGGTGGTCAGCCACTGGAGTTTTTTTCACCCGCCGCGCGGCTGCCAGCCGGGCGGCTGAGGCCTTGCACTTGGTGCTCGGCCCACTGTTGGAGGGCGGTGCGCCCCAGCGTGCGCACCCGCTCGACGAGGCCGTCCTCGGCGGCGTCGGCGTTGGTCAACTCGCCGGAGCAGTTTTCGACTTCGTCGAGCAGGCGCTCGACCTGCGCGCATCACTGCGGCTGTCGCGCCAGCCGGGCGGCCAGCGTCGCGGGGGTGGTGGGGGTGGTCGGGTTGGGCATGGTGGCATGCAGCAGGCTTCGCACCACGCACCTTCCTCGCGCTGACATCAGTTTGAGTTACACCCGTGGTCTCGGACCATGGCCAAATTTTCTGACCGCGTAAGTTCGTGGCGGAGAGGGCCGTGATTTTTATCCAAACAAAATTGGCCCGCGGGAGTTGGTTGCACTGGATGAACTCTCTCCAGCCATCAGGCCATGCGGCGGTCGCCAAGCCGCCAGCCGTTGCAATCGCCGTCGTCGCGCCGGACGGCGTGACCTGGTTTGATGCGCAGCTGGCGCAGCACCACTATCTGAAGGCAGGCCGGCCGGTGGGCGACTACCTGCGCCAGTGCGTCACGGTGCGCGGCCAGCCGGCCGCCCTGCTCGCGTGGGGCTCGGCCTGTTATGCGTTGAAGGACCGCGACCAGTGGCTGGGCTGGACCGCCACGCAGCGGGTGGAGCGGGTGAAACTGATTGTGCAAAACCGCCGGTTCCTGGTGCTCACCGCCAAGGGCGCGGCCCCGAACCTCGCCTCACAGAGCCTCGCCGCCGCGGTGGGCGCCTTCGATAGCACACTGTGGTCGGGCACCTCATCATCGAGACCGTAGCCGGAGAGCCACAGCCAGTCGAGCCGCTCGGGTAGCCGCCGCAGCAGTTCGCGTTCGCTGCGCACGTTCTCGTGAAAGGGCGGGAACAGCAGCTTCACCAACACCGCCGGATCGACCGACGCATTCCCCTTGGCGCCACAGGTGTGCGCCACGGGGGGCGCGCGCGAACGCGAAGTCGGCCATCGCGTTGACGCGGCGCAGCGGGTGGCCGGCGTGCACCCGGCGGTCGAGGTCGACGCTGTAACTGAACAGTTCTTTCTGCGGGGTGTGTGCCCATCATTTGGAGACGTGAGGTCGCGGCCGCTCCGCGATGTTCAAAATCGCTGCGATTTGGGCAACAGCCCCTTGACCTGTGACAAATCGCCTTCCGGGGCCGGTCCCAGTTTCAGGTTGAACAGCCACACCAACCCCGCCAGCCCGACGAACGTCAGGCCGAGCACCGAATAGCCGGCGATGTCATGCACCGCCCCTTCGATCGCGCGCGGGCCGTGGCTGTAGGCCCACGCCGTGAGAAACAGGCTGCGGCCGAGGTTCGCGAAAAACACGAACACCATCGAGACCGCGACGAGCGTCACCTTTCTCCACAGCTTGTCCAAAAACACCGCCGCG
>JACRKC010000039.1 GCA_016235555.1 Verrucomicrobiota bacterium | reverse complement strand
CTTTGCCCAACGTCAAAGATGAGCCACGACCGCGGCTGGCGCGAGCCGTGCGTCAGCACGGATCGTGACAGACGTGGGCGTTGGCTCTGGCGCCTTGTTAGCCTTTTGAGGCTTCACGCTGCGAAATCGGCTTTCCGGATCGAGGATCGAGCAAGACTTCATCTCCACGGCCTTGCTCGAGCATCGAAAGTAAATGTCTGAGATCGCGCCGCGCACCGTCGATATCACGACCTTGCTCCCAATCAAACTCGCGTGGCGAGAACGGCCAATTCTGACCGAGCGGGTAACGATCGGGACGGCGACCAAGGGCGTCGATCTTACGAAGCATCTCTTCGACATCCGCTGGGAAAGGATGCATTCCGTGGACGATGAGGTCGCTGAGAGGATTATCTCCGTGCTTTCCGTTCGGCATGCGTGTGCTGGATTTTGGCTAACAGTGTTATTCGGCCTTACTCGATGGCCTTAGCGGGAGGGGGTGCATGGTGGGACGGAGTGACGGAAATCACGCAAAGGCAACGGCCAAGTCGGGAGGGTAAGTTTTCGGAGGTGGCTGGAGGCGTCGGCGGAAGGCCTTTCTGGCGGGAGTGAAAGCCTTACCTTATACCAAGGCTGCGGCAGAATGGATTATTGGGTCCCGTGGGTAGGTCGGGGTTCATCCCCGACATCCGCCGTAGGCGGACACGTGTCGGGCGTAAAGCCCGACCTACGACCATAAGCCAGCCGAGACCAGTCGAGGGAGACCAGCCAAGGGGGAGACCAGCCAAGGGGGTCATGGCTTGACATTTGACAAAAGTGCCGGGTGGCAGGTGTGCGGCCATGCCGCGCAAGCTCCGGCTCGAGTTTCCCGACGCCTGCTACGACGTCATCAACCGCGGCAACTACAGGCGCGCGCTGTGCGCCCCGAAGGGCGCGGCGGAGTCGTTTGAGGGGGCCAACGGGGTCAGTTTTTGCGACTTCGACGTGGTGGCATCGGGAAGTCTCGGGTTGATCAGTAACTGTAGGTCAGCCCCACCCGGCCATACCGCTGCGAGTGCCGGTTTTCGGGATTGGTCCAGGGGACCGTGGTGATGGCGAACGCGAACGATGCGCCCCAGCGACCGTGGCGCACGCGCAGGCCCGTATAAGCGCGGGCGATCCAGGGCTCGTAGTCGATCGCGTGGCTGGCCCGGAAGGTGTTGCCGTCCCAGAAAATCGCGTTGGCAAACGCCGAGGCGTTCACGAGCGCGAAGAGCCAGACGCCGCGGTCGCCCGCCGCCTCGCTGAACGGCCGCGAGCCGATCGACTCCTCGCCGAAAAATTGCGGCGGCAGGCCAAAGTCATCGGGCACGCGCCAGCCCCAGCGCCCACCGAGGCCCAGCGTGGCGCTGGACAAGAGGTTGCCGGCGGCCACGGCCGACTGGCCGATGAGATCGCCGCCCCAGCCGCGCCGGGAACCCCGCGTGGTCACGCGCCAGCGGTGTTCGTAGTCGAGGTTGAGGATCGGCTCGTCGTGAAGCTGGTGCGCCCAGCCCATCGGCCGGGCGGAGCCGATGGTCTGGTGCACGCCGCGCTGCATCTGTTCGCCCATGGCGGAGGGCCCGACCAGACCCGCGATCAGACTGAACGCATCCATTTTCGCCGCGTCCTGCGCCCCGGCAGTCAAGGTGCCGAGCAACAGGCCGCTGTAGGGCATGTCCTCGGGAATATACGCCGGGTTCGCGATGTCGTCCGGCGTCAGGATGCGATGGGCGAGACTGTAGCTGACGAACCGCTGTCGTCCGGCGTCGTTGACCCAGGGCAAGGAGTGCAGCAGCGGCACCAGCAAGGCCGGCCCCGGAGCTTCACGGAAGTCCTCGAGCTTGCCCGAAAGCCAGCCCAGCTGAACGCCGCTCGTGTAGTGGTTGTCCTTGTTGGCGAAGAGATCGTTGTCGACCGAGAGCGACCAGGTGCCGTGGGAGGTGTCCGCCACCGGGCGCTCGACTCCGTCCGCTGGCAGCGAGCGCAAGGACAGCAGCAGTAAAATCGCCGCGACCGTGAGGGGAACGTTCGTGATGGACGCGAGTTTCATGATCGGGGAGCGGTTTGAAAAATAGTTGCCGCCGGGCCGGCGGGCGGTCCGGCGGCAAATTCGCTGGTTTGCCCGCGGGACTATTTTTTCGCCGCGTCGAGTTTGGTTTCGGCGCCTTTCCGGGCCACGTCCTGCGCCTTGGAGTAGCTCTCAATCAGCAGCCGGTAGTGCGGCATCGCGTAGTCGGCGTAGATGTTGGCGAACTCGAGCGCGTCCGGACGGTTCCACGTCTGCTGGAGTTCGGAGACGATCGCCACGGTGTCGATCGGCACGGCGTCGGCCTGGGTGATGCGCGCGATGGTGAGCTCGGTGGCGAGCTTGCTCCAGTTGCCGGAGGCGTCGACGACGGCATACACCTTGTAGCCGGCGGCGCGCGCGCTGATGGTCGGGAAGGCCATGCACACGCTGGTGAGCGTGCCGGCGATGACGAGCGTCTTGCGGCCGGTCGCCTGGATGGCCTGCACGAAGTCGGGCATGTCCCACGCGTTGATCTGCCCCTGGCGCGCGATGTAGCGGGCGTGCGGCGCGTATTGATGAATCTCGGGAATCAACGGGCCGTTCGGGCCGTCGGGCACGGACGCCGTGGTGAGGACGGGGATCTTGGCGAGCGTGGCGGTCTTGGCCAGCGCGATGACGTTGCGGCGCAGGTCCTGCACCGGAATGTCCTGGACGAGGTTGAAGAGACCACTCTGGTGGTCGATCAGCAGCATCACGACATCGTTGGGATCGATCATGCCTTTGGCGGGGGTGGAGTTCATGTTATTGGATGGGTTCGAGGTTTTGATTTCGGGTTGACGCCCTGAGAATATCAGGAACCGGCGGAGCTGAAAAATACCTTGTTGCTTGGCTCTCCATGCCGCGCGGGTATGCTCGCCGAAAATGGAACTCCGCCACCTGCGCTACTTCGTCGCCGTCGCCGAGGAGCAGAACGTCACGCGTGCGGCGGCGCGGTTGCACGTCTCGCAGCCGCCGCTGAGCCGGCAGATCCGCGACCTCGAGGACGAGCTGGGCGTGGCGCTGTTCGTGCGCAGTGCGAAATCCGTGCGGCTCACCGAGGCGGGAAAAGTTTTTCTGCACGAGGCGCGCGCGGCGTTGCAGCGGGTGGACGAGGCGGTGCAGATGGCGAAGGCGGTGGCGGGCGGCCAGCGCGGCGAGATCCATGTCGGCTATTCGCCGTCGCTCGCCGTGGAGATTTTGCCGACGACGCTGCGGCGGTTTCAGGAAACGCATCCCGGCGTGCGCGTGCAACTCCACGATCTCGCGACGCAGGAAATGTTGCGCGGCCTGCGCGACGGCGCGCTGCACGTCGCCTTCCTGCTCCAGATGTCGGCCAACGTGATGGCGGATTTCGCGTTCGAGGAACTCCGCCGCTACGCGGTGTGCGTGGCGGTGCATCCGGCGCACCCGCTGGCGCGCGCCCGCCGGGTCGGGCTGGAGCAAGTCGCGCGGGAGCGGCTGATCGCGTTCACGCTGGCGGATTTTCCCGAGCACCACGCGTGGATCGCAGAGCTGTTCGCGCCGCTGGCGCGCCCGCCGCAGATCGTCGAGGAGCACGACGGCGCGACGAGCCTCATCGCCGCGGTCGAGGCGGGTCGCGGGATCGCGATCGTGGCGGAGAGTCTCGATTGCCTCGCCGGCCCGCGGCTGAAAATCCGCCGGCTCACGCCCGCACCGCCGCCGCTCGTGGTCGGCATAGCCTGCCGCAAGCAGGCCGATTCGGTGCTCACCGCGGGTTTCATCGCCGCGGCCAGGCGCGCCACGGCCGCGTAGCTGATCGCGCTTGTCAACGCGCGCCGGCGGCCTCTGTTTTTCGCACGCCCATGGCCCAAGCCTACACCGAAGCCTCCATCAAAACCCTCTCGCCGACGTGCACATCCGTCGCGCCGGCGGTGAAGTCATTTTCCTGATCAACGCCCTCCTCGAAAACGGCCACGCCGTCCCGATGGGGGCCGGGGAGATGACGGACTGGACGCCGTGAGGGGAGGTGGTTTCGGCGCCGCCAGTTGCCGCAACTGTGCATCGAGCCGCTCGTAGTCGCCAAGATGGCCCGCATCAGACTGCGCCAAAGCCCACTGTGATTCGGCACGGACAGGTGCAGCAACTCGTGCACAATGGTCATGCAGCAGGTCGCCGAAATAGGGCGAGGCCGCTTGGGCGCGGGTCGACTCGCTGGCGCTCGTCGCTACAGGGGCGAAACCGCGCCGGCGTTCGGCGAGGGCCCGGGGCACGAACGTCCAGCCGCACTCCTGCGCATATTTCAGGATGCGCGCCTGGACGGTCTTGTGCTCGCTCGGCTTGGGCATGGGTCGACGGGGCCTACCGCCATGTTTTCCGCCAAGCGGCAAATTCCGACGGCCGCAACCGGTAGCGGGCGAAGTTGCCTTCGTGCAGGCTCGTCAGCTCCGTCTCCACCAATTCGGCGAAGCGTTTCCGGTCGGTCGCGTCGGGCAATTTCGCCGCCTCGCGGCGGACGAAGGCGGCGGCGGCTTTTTTGTCGAGGCCCTCGCGCACTGCCACGGCGACGATCTCCTTCAGTCGCTCGCGGTGGCGCAGCCGAAACGCATCCGGCTCGCCCAGCACCTGCCGCACGGCCGCATAGCGCGCGCACGAGCGCTCATAGGCCCACTCGAAGACATCGCGCAGGTAGTCCACGCGCTGCAACTCGTAGACGCCGAGGACCGCATGGGTGTAGTCGGACTGGGGCACGTCGACGAACGACAACGGGCCGAGGTTGTGCTGCACGAGAGGAATGTTGGCGGCGAGCCGCGACACCCGCTTGTTCACGTCTTCGAACGGTTGCAGATAGGGGAGCTGCACCATCGCGAAGAACGCCTGCTCGAACGGATCGCGGATGGCGGCCGCCGTGGCGAGGAGCTGGTCGAAGTATTCCTCGATCCGGTGGGGATTTTCCAACGGATGAAACACCGAGCCGCCGATCCCCACCGCGTGGGCGCGCAGCCGCCCGCCTGCGGCCGGTTCCGGCAGCAGGTTCTCCGACAGCAGCGCGTGGAGGTTGCAGATCGTGTAGCAGTTGAAACCGATTTCACCCGCGTGCTCTGCGAGCAGCTCGATGGCCGCCTTGTGATTGAGGATCATCTGGGTCTCCTCGGTGCGCTTGCCTTCGGCGGCCTCGCCGGCTTCGAGCAGCCGCTGCGTTTCCAGCAGCGAGTAGGTGTTGCCTTCCAGCCGGCTCGAATTCCACGACAGGTCGATGAGCAGCCGGTCCATCACCTTGCGCAGATGCGTGCCGGCGGGCAGCGCCTCGCCGGTGGTGCGGCCCAGCGCCGCCAGTTTTTTCCGGAGCGCGGAGGGGAGATACGCGGATTCGTTCGGCCGGTAGCCGTCGAGAAACGCAAAATCATACCCCACCGGCGTCCGTTGGATGAACGGTCGGGCGATGATTTTTTTGGTTTGTTGGGCGGCGCGGGACAGGCGGATGGGATCGAATTCGGCGGGCGGTTCGGCCACGATGGCCGGTGCCGCTTCGGGCGTGATCGACCGCGCCGCATCGGCGATGTGATAACGGCGGCCACGCCCGGCGCCGACAGGTGCAATCCGTCCTTGCTGGACAAGCAGGGCGATCCAGCGCTGCAAACTCCGGCGCGGTGGGATCGGTTTCAGCGACCGATGAATTGCGTCCACGGAAGCTCCTTCCGGGTGGCGGCGGAGTAGGGCGAGGACGGCGTCCAGTTGGGCGGTGGGGATCGGCGCGGGCATCGGGGGAAGTGGCGCAATTCTCGGAAATGCGCCACTTCCGGCCTCGTTGTGGCGCAAATTCCCTAATTGCGCCACCAAATTATCATTCAACCACAGGCACTTGCCTAATTGCGCCACTTCCAATGACGTTGTGGCGCAAAAGACCTAATTGCGCCACATCGGTGCGGGGTTTGGGGTAGATCCGGTCTCTGACCGGACCGCGACTACTCACCGCGGGAAAGGGTCCGGTCAGAGACCGGACCTACCCCGGGTCCGAACAATTCGGATCGAGGTGGAGCGCGTTGCCCCCAACGCGCAGGGTGGGAGCGGGAATCCAACAGCGCGTTGAGGGCAACGCGCTCCACCTTTCAGCGCTCCCGTTCGCGCGAGGAAAATTCGATTCAACGGCTTCGTTTCGCCTGCACCGGGGCCAGCAGCCGGTCGAGCTCGAGGTCGTGGACGCGGACCCCACGGAATTTCGCTTGTCAGTCCCGCGTGCGCTCCCTCGTTTGGCGCGAGCACGCTTACAAATACCGCACCATGGCCCAAGCCTACACCGAAGCCTCCATCAAGACCCTCTCGTCGACCGAGCACATCCGGTTGCGTCCCGGCATGTATATCGGACGCCTCGGCAACGGCAACCATGCCGAGGACGGCATCTACGTCCTCCTGAAGGAGTCGATCGACAACTCGATCGACGAATTCACGATGGGCCACGGTCGCAAGATCGAGATCGAACTCACCGAGCGCACCGTGCGGGTGCGCGACTACGGCCGGGGCATCCCGCTCGGCAAAGTCCTCGAGTGCGTGTCGGTCATCAACACCGGCGCGAAATACGACAGCGAGACCTTCAAGAAAGCCGTCGGCCTCAACGGCGTCGGCCAGAAAGCCGTCAACGCCCTCTCGTTCACCTACAAGGCGCAGGCCTTCCGCGAGGGACAAACCAAGGTCGTCGAGTTTTCGCAGGGAAAACTCAAAAAGGACGCCAAGATCGCGAAGACCGACGAGCGCAACGGCACGCTCATCGAGTTCACGCCCGACGAGGCGCTCTTCGGCGGCGATTTCCGGTTCCGCACCGAGTTCATCGAAGACATGCTGTGGAACTACGCCTTCCTCAATCGCGGTCTCACGCTCACGCTCAACGGCAAGCCCTTCCGTTCCGAAAACGGCCTGAAGGATCTGCTCCAGAAGGAACTCGCGGGTGAGCCGCTCTACCCGATCATCCACCTCGAGGGCGAGGACATCGAGGTGGCGTTCACGCACGGCGCGCACTACGGCGAGGAATACTGGTCGTTCGTCAACGGTCAGCACACGACGATGGGCGGCACGCACCTCGCGGCGTTCCGCGAGGCGCTCGTCGAAACGGTCCGCAACCACTTCAAGAAGGACTACGATGCCGCCGATGTGCGCCAGTCGATCGACGCCGCGATCGTGGTGCGCGTGATGGAGCCGGTGTTCGAATCGCAGACGAAAACCAAGCTCGGGTCGACCGACATGGCCCCCGGCGGCCCGTCGATCAAGGAGTTCGTCGGCAAGTTCATGCAGCAGTCGCTCGACGTCTACCTCCACAAGAACAAGGAGACCGCCGAGCGTATCAAAACGAAGATCGAGGAGAGCGAGCGCGAGCGCAAGGAACTCGCCGGCATCCGCAGCCTCGCCCGCGAGCGCGCGAAGAAAGCGTCGCTGCACAACCGCAAGCTCCGCGACTGCCGCCTCCACCTCGGCGACCGCCACGAGCGCGCGGAGGAAAGCACGCTCTTCATCGTTGAGGGCGACAGCGCCGCCGGCTCGCTCACCGCCACGCGCGACGTGCAGACGCAGGCCGTGTTCGCGCTGAAGGGCAAACCGCTCAACACCTACGGCCTCTCGAAGAAAGTCATCTACGAGAACGAGGAATTCCACCTCCTCCAGTCCGCGCTCAACATCGAGGAGGGCCTCGACGGCCTCCGTTACAACCAGATCGTGATCGCGACCGATGCGGACGTGGACGGCATGCACATCCGCCTGCTGCTGCTCTCGTTCTTCCTGCAATTCTTCCCGGACATCATCCGGAACGGCCATCTCCACATCCTCGAAACGCCGCTCTTCCGCGTGCGCAACAAGAAGGAGACGATCTACTGTTACGACGAACGCGAAAAACAGGCCGCGATGGAAAAGCTCGGCGCGAGCCACGAGATCACGCGCTTCAAAGGCCTCGGCGAAATCTCCGCGGGCGAGTTCAAGGACTTCATCGGCGAAAACATCCGTCTCGAACCGGTGAACCTGAACCACCTGCAAAATAGCGAAGAGCTCCTTTCGTTCTTCATGGGCAAGAACACCCCCGAGCGTCAGGACTTCATCATCGGCAATCTGCGGGTGGAGAAGGATCTAGTGGAGGTTTAGAATCTGTGCGTTAAATGCTGCTAAACTTGCTTAGCAATTAAGAGCTTATCGATGTATTCCAGCTTGATAGGCGTTTTTTAACTGTGCGAAATAGGGGGCGAAATGGCTCGCCCGCGGCAAATAGACTCTGGCGCCCTCGCGCTTCGCCTCAAGGCGAGTGGTCCGCTGACTGCCCAGATGCTTGCGGCGGCGTTCCGCGTTGAGCGCTCTACTATCAGCCGCGCTTTGGCGCTACCGGAAGTTTCGCCGCAAGTCGTGAGACTCGGCGCGACCCGTGGTGCAACCTATGCGCTTCGCCGTCTCGTTCGGGGATTGGGCGACACGTTCCCGATCCGTCGCATTGATGCCTTGGGTCGGGCCCATGACTGGGCGCAACTCGTCGCTCTGCACGGTGGCTGGCAGATCGTTTGGGCGGACTCCGCGGTCCCGGACGCCCGACTTGCTGGTCTGCTCGCCGTGGGCGGATACGCGGAGGGCTTCCCGTTTTTCCTGGGAGAACTTCGTCCTCAAGGGTTCATTGGCCGCGCGATGGGGAGAGCGCTGAGTGCGACACTGAACCTACCGCCTGATCCACGCGGTTGGAGCGACGACGACACGCTGGTTTATCTCCAGGCCGCAGGAGACGATCTGCCGGGAGACATCATCGTGGGCGATCGGTCCTTGGCCCGGTTTCACCAGCGCTTGGTGGAGAACGCCGCGACGCTGCCGGCGGAGCTTCGGTCCACGCGGTATCCGGAGTTGGCCGCCGCCGCGACATCGTCCGGCCAGATCGGATCGTCCGTCGAAGGCGAGCAGCCCAAATTTCTGCTTCCCGTCCGCGAGCAGGGCACGGTCACGCATGTTCTGGTCAAGTTTACCGACTCGCTGTCTTCGGCCAGTGGCCGGCGCTGGGCGGACTTGCTCGCGGCCGAGGCTCAGGCGCAGGCGATCCTTCACGCCCACGGCGAGTGCGAGGCTGTGCCGCGCTTGCTTGATGCGGGGGGGCGTCGGTTCCTCGAAACCCCTCGCTTCGATCGAATTGGCGCGCACGGCCGCCGCGGGGTGACCTCGTTGCGCGCTCTGCATGATGCCTATCCCGGCCCTGACACGAATCAATGGCCCGCGGCGGTGGTCAATTTGCACGCACTCGGCTTGATCGATGATGCCGCGCTGCGCTCAGTCAGACTGCGCCATGCCTTCGGCCAGTTGATCGGCAACAGCGATATGCACTTTGGCAACTTGTCTTTCTGGTTCGATGGCGGCCTCCCGCTCAGTCTTGCGCCAGCCTATGACACCTTGCCGATGCAATGGGCTCCCGTGCCCGGCAATGCCGCGCCGGAGCCGGAGTTTGCCCCCCCATTGCCGGTGCCCGCCGAGCGCGAAATCTGGCTGGAGGCCTCGTCTTGGGCCGTGGAGTTTTGGCGGCAAGTCGCGGTGGATGCGGCCGTGTCGCCGGAGTTTTCGGTGCTGGCCCGGAGCGCGGCCGACAAGGTCGAACGAATGAGGGGACTCGTGGCATGAGCGCTTGGCCGATTTTGCGACTGATGATCGGCGCGGTGGCGCTGGGCTTCGCCGGGTGCGTCTCGACGCCGCCGCCGCCCATCGTTGTCGACCAGACGCTGCCGCCGTCGCAGGTCGACCTCGCCACGCGGAATCTGCGGGTCTTCAGCGCCGCGTGGTCACTCGTGGCCGATGCGCATTTCGATCCGAAAGTGCAGGGCGTGGACTGGCCGGCGGCGGCGAAGAAATTCGGGCCGGAGGCCGCGGCCGCCACCGACAAGAAGTCCCTCTACGCTGCGATCAACCGCATGCTCGACCTGCTCAACGACAGCCATACGCGCGCGCTGGCGCCCGAGCAGGCCAGCGAGCGGCACACCCAGGTGCGCGCGCGCACGGGTTTCAACATGACGCGCCTCGACGGCCGCTGGGCCGTGGCCGAGGTCGTGCCGGGCAGTCCGGCGGAGGCGGCCGGCGTGAAGCGCGGCTGGCTGGTGCTGGGCCGCAACGGCCGGCGCATGGGCGAGCGCACCGATTTCCGTGCGCGGGACGGCGAGGTCGCGACGTGGGAATTTGTCGATGAGCGCGACCAGCCCGTGACGCTCGATCTCGTCGCGCGGCCGCTCTCCACCAAGCCGAGACAGGAGGCGCGCGAGTTGCCCGGCGGATTCTGGTATCTGCGCTTCGATGGCTTCGACACGGCCGACCGCCGCTGGCTGAGCGAGCAACTCAAGGCGCACCGCGACGCGCCGGGCATCGTGCTCGACCTGCGGCAGAATCCGGGTGGCGACACCCTGTCGCTCGGCATTTCCGTCGGCGAGTTTTTCGAGTCCTCGGTGGACTGGGGCACGCTCATTTCCCGGAGCGGACGGCGTTCCGAGAAGAGTTCGTGGCAGATCGGCTCCGCGCGGTATGCGGGCCGCGTGGCGATTCTGGTGGATCGCATCACGGCGAGCGCGGCGGAGATTTTTTCCGCGGCGCTGCAGGATCACGGCCGGGCGACCGTGATCGGGCGCAAGACGGCCGGGGCCGTGCTCGCGAGCTACTTTCACCGGCTGCCGGATGGCGGTGAGTTACAACTCAGCCATCAGGATTACGTCGCGCCGAAAGGCCGCCGCCTCGAAGGCAACGGCCTCGAACCGGACGTCGCGACGCAACTCACGCTCGCCGATCTGCGCGCCGGGCGCGATCCGGACGTCGAAGCGGCCCTCGCGGGGTTGCGCGACGCGGTTGCGAGTCGCGCTTCGCCATAGTTTTCACGGGACGATTTTCCACGGTGTTGCGCTGGACGAGGGAAGACGTGCGGAGAACCCACGGTCGCTCGTGGATAGGGCGGGAGCCTGCCACCCACCGGTGTCGTCGCACCAGAAAAACCACCAGCGTTCCGTGTTGCCGTCGGGGGCTTTGCCGCTGTGGGCGAGGGTGAGCGGGCCGCGGCTGCCGGGCTGGCGGACGACCGAGGCGGCGGCGAGTTGGTCCGGCCACGTGCCGATCCAGACGGCGTGCCGGCCGTCGCTAAGCCGCGCCCAGCCATCGACGAACGCCCACGCGAGTTGCGTGCCGCCGAGCCAGTGCGTGCCGATGGTGGCGTTGGCGGCGAGCCCGCGCAACGAGTCGCGCACGGCGATGGCGCCGTCGGGGCGGACCCAGACGTCGCGCCTCACCGCCGCGCCCTTGGGCAGTCCTTTGTAGCACGCGGTGAGATCGATCGCGGCGTGCTGCGCGCCGCCGGCATCGGGTGCGAGGGAGAGCAGGCGGGCGGCGCGGGTCTTTTGCGGCTCGCCGTTGATGACCGGCCCGCTGTGGGCCGCGGCGTCGATCGTGTAGTCACGCTCCTGGCCGGGTCGGTATTGCTGGTAGCCGGGATCAGTGATCCAGAAACGACCCTGCCAGCCGAGGATGAGATGGCCGGCGTCGTTGTGCAGGTGACCCATGGCGCCGCGCGAAACGCTCACGACGGCGAGCAGATCGCTGGCCTTCCAGCCGGTGCGGAAGGTGAGGGCGTGCGCGTGTTCGTGGGCGGCGGCCGCGTCTGGCGGAGTGGCGCGTGTGAAAATGTCTGCATGTTGGGCCGCGGCCGTCACGGTCGCCGCGGGCAACCGCATGAGCGGCACGCGCGCGAGCAGCCACGCGGCATCGGTCCAGTCATACCACGCGGCGAGGCGCAGCAGCGGCGGAGCCCAGAACACCATCTCTCCCTCCACGTCGCCGAGGGGCGCGTGCAGATCGGCGCGACCGGGCAGGGCGAATTGCAGCCATTCGTCGGCCAGCGTGCGGAACGCGGCGCGGCCTTCCGTGAGCAACGCCGCGCGCTCGGGCGCGCCGGCCAGCCATTCGGTCACGCTGTCCATCAAGTAGCCGTCGTAGGCGGTGCCTTCGGTGTGTCGTTCCGGGCCGGTGCGGAATCGGCACCACGCGCGCAGGACTGCGGCGGATTTTTGTTCGAGCGCCGCAGTCAGCGGATGGCCGGTGATGCGCGCGAGCTGCGCGGCGCGCACGAGGGCGATGAAGGGGATGTTGACGAGTTTCTGCGGAGTGAACGTCTCGCCGGCCCATTGCTTCGCGAACCACGGGGCGACATCGCGGTCGAGCAGAGCGGCGGCGGCCGTGCGCGTTTTTTTGAGCAGCGATGCGTCCCAGCCGCGTTCGTCCGCGAGGGCGAGGGACAGGCAGGCGGCGAGGTGGGCGGTGACCAGGCCGGTTTGATCCGACATTTCGCAATAGCGATCCCAGCCGGCAAGTGCGGCGAGTTCGCGTTGCAGCAGGTTGGCGGCGGCGGTGTCGCCGTGGGTGCGCCACGAGGCGTGAAGGATGCGCCAGCGTTCCTCCAACTCCCACGCGAGCCAGATCATCCACGGGTAAGTCATCGTGCTGATGCCCGCGGGCAGATCGGCGCGGGTGGGGCGGTGGTCGACGGGCAGGCGGAAGGCGAGGGTGTGGCCGATGCGATAGTAATTCACGGCGAGTTCGCGCCGCGCTTGCTCGCGCGCGCCGCGCTCGCGCACCGTGCGGGCGGCGTCCACTGCGTGCCACGGGGCCGGATCACGCGGAATCGACGGTGCGAGTTCGAAGGCGGCGACATCGTAGACCAACGTAGGCGGCGGTGGCTCCGCGCGGAGTGAAATCACGGCGAAGGCAACCACGGCGCACACCGGACGAGGGGTGGTTTTCATTCTCGGTGGGTTCGATCCCGCGAAGCTTGCTTCGCCGTGGTTGGGTAGCGACGAGCGCCAGCGAGTCGAAGCGCGTCGGCTCGCGGGCGCTCGCCGCTACGATGAGTGGTCGGAGGTTGCATGGATGGTTTGGTCCAATGCCTCGGGGCTTGCCCCGAGGATCTTTACTTTTCGTGAGGTGTCACGCCGGAGGAGGGGAGGCGAGCCGATCTTCGGCGCACTTTTTGTCCGGCGCGGTTTGTCCGCGCTGGTTCGGCGCAACGTGCGCCTCACCGGCCGCACGAACCGCCCCTTCCAAGACCGCTCCGTCCTCAACGTTGCAGTTGAAGTTCGCGCAGCGTGGTAGCAGCCGAGGTAACGAGGCTGGTGGACGTGACTCACCTGGCTCCCGCCTCCTCACTGCCTGCCCTGAGCTGGCCGAAGGGTCGGCTGCTACGGTCGACTGCGCACTTCGGACCGAGTGATCTTACGCCCGCGCTACCGCAGCCCGACCCTGACGGGTGCGCTGAGCGCGGTGCCGGCGCGGTTGCGCACGAGGGCACGGTAGATGCTGGCGCGTTCCACGGTGGCGGCAAACGACAGCGTGGCGGACGTGGCGCCGGACACTTGCTCGTCGTCGCGCAGCCATTGGTATTCGAGTGGGGCGGTGCCGCTGGCTTCCACGGTGAGCGTCACGGTCTCGCCGGGTGCGGCCAGGCTGGTCCCGCGCGGTGCGAGCTTGGCGATCGGCACCGTGGCGCCGCGAATGCCGAAGATGATCGGCGTCGGTGCGACCGTGACGCCGTCGACTTGGGTGACGGCGCGGTGGCCGCGGAGATCGTCGACGGTCGCGACGAACGTGAGCTTTTCGCCGGGCGCGAGATCGGGCGGCGGGCGCCAGAAGACGCGGTAGGGCGGTGTGTCGTCGGTGCCGAGCAACTCGAACTGATCCGGCCGCGAGGCGCGCTGCATCGTGAACGTCACCTCGGCGACGCCGTCGCCGCCCATGACTTCGGCGCGCAGCTCCTGCCGGCTCGGGAAAACGAGTCCGTCGATTTCGTGCGTAGTGAAGGCCAGCGCCGCGCCGGCGGCGGGTGCGGAGAACGCGAGGCGTGGCGCCTCGCGCGGCGCGGCGAGCGGTGCGGTGGCGCGCCACACGGCGAATTGCAGCGGCGCGAGCGCGATGCCCGCGCGACCGCTGGCATCGACGGTGATCGCGGCATCAGGCGTGGGGTCCGGCGCGCGCGAGTCGAAGATCTGGCGCAGCGTCACGCGGCCGGGCTGGCTCGTGGGCACGGTGGCGCGCAGCGTGTCCGTGCGCGAGGCATTGAGCGCGACGAGGTATTCGACCTTCTCGCCGCGTTCGATCCGGGAGAACGCGAAGAAGTCTTTTTCCCCCGTGGCCCGCGGGATCATCGCGCCGGTGCGCAACGCGGCGTGGCCGGCGCGCAATGCGGCGAGCCGCGCGAAGAGCCGGTAGAACGGGTGCTGCTCGTCGAATTTGTCCTCGGCGCCCGTGCGCGTGGTGGCGAGGAGTCTGGCCGAGGCGAAGTCGGGCGCGCGCGAGGCGAACATGTCCTCGCGCGCCTGCATGTCATCGCCGCCGCGGCCGATCATGCCTTGCTCGTCGCCGTAGTAGAGCACGGGCTGGCCGCGCGCGAGAAACAGCAGGCCGTGGCCGAGTCGCACGAGGTCCGCGAGCTGCGCGGCGGAGGCGCCGGGATTGTCTTTCTGGAGAAAGTAGGCGAAGCGGCCGTTGTCGTGGTTGCCGAGAAACGTCGTGGTCGCGTGGACGTTGCTGTCGTGATCGGTGTAGTAGTCGTCGCGGGCGAAGAAATCGGCGAGCGCGTCCGCGGCGCCGCCCTGCGAGATGAATTTGCGCGCGGCCACGAAAAACCCGAAGTCGAGCGTGGTGTCGATCGGGATGCCGGTGGAGAATTCGCTGAGGAAGGCGGGATCGCCGGCGTCGGTGGAGACCTCGCCAAACTGGAGAAAGTCCGCCCGGCCGATCTTCCGCGCCTCGGCCCGGAGGGCGGGGCTGAACGCCTGCCAGAATTCGGCGTTTACGTGTTTGGCGGTGTCGATGCGGAAGCCGTCGACGCCGTAGTCGCGCAGCCACGAGGTGAAAATCGCGATCATGCCCTGCACGACGCGCGGGTGTTCGGTGAAGAGGTCGTCGAGGCCCACGAAATCGCCGTCGAGCGAGCTTTCGCCGCGGAAGGTGGAGTTGCCGCGGTTGTGGTAGAGCGTGACGTCGTTGAGCCAGGCGGGATTTTTCACGGCGCGTTCCGCGGCGGGCACGACGGGCACATAGGCGAAGCTGCGCGCCGGATCGAGCGCGGGGAAGGCGGGCGCGCCGAGGCCGTTGTCGGCGACGGTGCGGGGATCGAAGATTTTTCCCGCGGCGTCGCGGTAGGGTGCGGTGGCGTGGTCGCGGTAGGAGAATTTTCCGCCGGCATATTGGATCACATCGGCGGTGTGGTTGACGATGATGTCCATGTAGACGCGCAAACCGCGCGCGTGCGCCGCGCGCACGAACGCGCGGAACTCACCGTCGGTGCCGAGGTGCGGATCGAGGGCGAGGAAGTCGGTGATCCAGTAGCCGTGGTAGCCCGCGGTGCCGGCCTGCATGGGCTTGTTCTTGAAGGGTGGCGTGACCCACACGGCGGTGACGCCGAGTTTTTTCAGGTAGTCGAGCCGCGCGGTGAGCCCGGCGAAATCGCCGCCGTGGTAATGCGAGAGGCGCGTGGGGTCGAACCCGTGCACGTCGGGTCCGCCCGCGAGGCCGCCGGTGTCGTTGTCGGTGCGGCCGTTCGCGAAGCGATCGGTCATCACGAAATAGACCGTCTGGCCGGCGCCGGGGTGCGTGAGGCGCGGGACGGCGAGGGGCGGCGCGGGTTGCGCAAGGGCGAGGACGGCGGGGCCGGCCAGCAGCCAGGCCGCGCGAAGGAAGGGCGGGGTGATCACGGCGCCCAGTCATGCGCGCGGCGGCGGTGGCGGTCAAACGGGGCGGGCGCGAAAACTCTTTCATGGCCGGGAAAAATCTTAGGTCGGGTCGGAAAAGGGGACCTGTCGCAAAAGAGCCTGGCGTGGGTCGGGTGCGGCGAATCGAATTGTTGCAGTAGGGCGGGTCTGTGACCCGCCCCCGGAATGGAGTTTCGCACCGCGAAAGGGCGGGTCACAGACCCGGCCTACCTCGTTTGGCGTGCCAGCCGAACCTGCGAGCCGCTATCGCCCGCGCGGCGGAGCGGAGCCGGACCTAAGAGTTTTCCGGGCCATCTCGGTTTTTTTGGAGGATTGCGCATGGCGGGTCGCGCGTGCGCGGCCCAACTTTGCGATGACGGGGCGCACAACCGCCCCGGCCAGTTGCCCCACAACCGCGCTGCCCCACCGGCCCGCGAGGCTTTTGCGGAGCACCGGCCTGCTCAACCCTCGCACCGCACAACTGAACGCCATCATGAAAAAACCGACCCCCGCTGCTCTCGCGCGCCGCTTCGTTGCCCGAAGCCTCGCCGCCGGCCTGCTGCTCGCGCAGCCGGCCTTGTTTGCCCAAACCGCGACCCCGGCCGCCAAGCCGAAGGACGACAAAGCCGCCGCCAACGAGCCCGCCGTCGTGCTCGAAAAATTCCAGGTCGTGGCCGGCTTCCGCGGCAGCCTCGCCGCCGCCGCCGAGATCAAGGCCTCCAAGCCCGAGGTCACGGAGGTGATCGCCGCGGAGGACATCGGCAAGCTGCCCGATGTCTCCATCGCCGACTCGCTCACGCGCGTCACCGGTCTCGCCACGCAGCGCACCAACGGCCGCAGCCAGGCCATCAACATCCGCGGCCTCTCCGGCGATTTCACCACCGGCATGCTCAACGGCCGCGAGCAGGTCACCACGGCGGGCAATCGCAGCGTCGAGTTCGACCAGTATCCGGCCGAGCTGCTCAACGGCGTGGTGGTCTACAAAACCGCCTCCGCCAGCCTCACCGGCCAGGGCCTTGCCGGTTCGGTCGACATGCTCACCGTGCAGCCGCTCAGCAAGGGTCGCCGCGTGATCGCGACCAACGCCTACTATGAGTGGACGCAGCTGGGCCAGCTCACGCCCGGGGTGAAGTCGAAGGGCAACCGCTTCAATCTCTCCTACGTGGACCAGGTCGCCGACGGCAAGGTGGGCATCGCCCTCGGCTTCGCGCATTCGACGCGGCCGTTCGAGGGCCAGCAGTTCCAGGCGTGGGGCTACCCGACCGACAACGCGGGCAACTTCGTGCTCGGCGGCACCAAGTCCTACGTGCGCAGCAGCAACCTCGATCGCGACGGCGGCATGGCCGTGATCGAGTTCAAGCCCAGCGAAAACATCCACAGCACCGTCGACCTCTACGTCTCGCGTTTCGAGGAGAAGCAGTTCCTGCGCGGCATGGAGATTCCGCTCTGGTGGAGCGGCGCGCAGCTCCAGCCCGGCGGCACCGTCGCGGGCGGCCTCGTGACCAACGAAGTCTACAAGAACGTGCAGCCCGTCGTCCGCAACGATGTCTTCAAGCGCAACGACAGCCCCAAGGCCATCGGCTGGAACCTCAAGCTCGGCGAAAAATCCGCGTGGCCCGTCACGTTCGACGCCGGCTACTCCGAGGTCAGCCGCCGCGATTTCAACCTCGAGACCTGGTCCGGCGTCGGCTCGCTCGGCAACGCCACCAATCCCGACACCGTCACCGTCAAGCTCATCCCCGGCCACATCCCGGTCATCACCACCACGCTCAACTACGCCGACGGCAACGTGCTCAAGGTCACCGATCCGCAGGGCTGGCAGACGTGGAAATTCCCCGGCCAGGGCGCGCCGGGCTACGTCAAGGAGTTCAACTCGAAGGATCAGCTCGGCCAGTTCAAGCTCTTCACCAAGCACGGCGTGGGCACTTCGCTCCTCAAGGAGGTCGAGTTCGGCGTCAGCTACACCGACCGCTACAAGCGCGACGGCGAAGGCCCCTCCGGCTTCCCGGTGCTCCAGAACAACGCCGTCTCCGTCGCCCTGCCCGCCAAGGTCGGCACCACCGACATGAGCTACCTCGGCCTCGGACCGATTTACGCCTACGATCCGCTCGCCGCGTATGACAACGGCCTCTTCAAGTTCGTGCCCAACACCGGCGGCGGCATCGTCGCCAACCGCTTCCAGATCGAGGAGAAGATCACGCAGTTCTACGCCCAGTTCAACCTCGACACCAAGGCCGGCGACCTGCCCCTGACCGGCAACCTCGGTCTGCGCGGCATCAGCGTCGACCAGTCCTCCAAGGGCTACTCGGCCAACGGCGACAACCTCAACACCGTCAGCGACGGCACCACTTACACGCAGTTCGCCCCGAGCCTCAACCTCACGCTCAAGGCCACCAGCCAGACGCTCGTGCGCCTCAGCCTCGCGCGCCAGCTCGCCCGCCCGCGCATGTATGACCTCCGCGCCTCGCGCACCTGGGGCTACGATCCCACGCTCGCCAATTCCACCGACCTCTCCCGCAGCCCGTGGAGCGGCGGCGGCGGCAATCCGAAGCTCAAGCCCTGGCAGTCCGACTCCGTCGATCTCTCGATCGAACACTACTTCAAGGACAACATGGGCTACATCGCGCTCGCCGGTTTCCACAAGAAGCTCCTCAACTTCATCTACGAGCAGCGCGCGCTCGCCGACTTCTCGGGCTATCCCGTGCAGGGCCCCACGCCCGCGCTCAAGCAGGGCGTCATCTCGCAGCCGGTCAACGGCGACGGCGGCGCCATCAAGGGCTTCGAGCTCACGCTCTCGCTCGCCAGCGAACTGCTCTCGAAGGATATCCGCGGCTTCGGCGTCGTGCTCGGCGGCGCCTACACCGACAGCAGCGTCAAGCCCTGGGGCCCCAGCGGCGCCACCGCCCCGATCGCGGGCCTCTCGCGCAAGGTCGCCAACGCCACGCTCTACTACGAGCGCGCCGGCTTCTCCGCCCGCGTCAGCGAACACTACCGCTCGGAAAACCGCCAATACATCACCACCTTCGGCGTGCCCAGCCCCGGCGGCGACGTGAATCCCAACGGCGGCTTCTCCGTCGCGCAGCCGGAAAAAGTGGTCGATGCGCAGGTCAGCTACGCGATCCAGTCCGGCTCGGCCAAAGGGCTGACGTTCTTCGTCCAGGCCTACAACTTGAACAACGAGCCGCTCGTCACCTACAACAACAACGACCCGCGCCAGGTGATCAACTATCAGAAATACGGCGCCTCCTACTCGTTGGGTGCGTCTTACAAGTTCTGAGTCGCCCGGCCCGGGCCGTTTGACTCCGCCGCCAGGTGCGGCCGCCGGAAATTTTCTGGCGGCCGCCCCGGCCGCGCCGACAAATTTCGCCCCTCACGTCACGCATGTCCGCTGCAACGTCCACCTGGCTCGTCACCCGCTCCGCCGGCGTGCTCGCGCACGTCTCGTCGCTGCCGGGCGACTACGGCATCGGCAACCTCGGCCCCGCCGCGCGCCGCTTCGTCGATTTCCTCGCCGAGGCCGGCGTGCGCCACTGGCAGATCTGCCCGATCGGACCGACGGGCTACGGCGATTCGCCCTACCAGCTTTTCTCCGGCCGCGCCGGCAACCCCTACTTCATCGACCTCGGCGAACTCCTCGCCGACGGGCTGCTCACGGAGGCGGACCTCGCGACCCTGCGCCAGCTGCCCGGGGATCGCGTCGACTACGGCTGGCTCTATCACGATTTCTGGACGGTGCTGGCCAGGGCCTACGATCGCTTCGCCGCGCGCGGGGCCGACGAAGTCGACGGGCTCGGTTCGCTCGCGGCGTTCCGCCAGCGCCATGCCGGCTGGCTCGAGCCGTTCACCGAGTTCATGGCCCTCAAAGCCCACTTCGGCGGCGAGCCGTGGCCGGCGTGGCCCGCGGAATTCCGCGAGTGGAGCCCGCGGCTCGCGGCGGCGCTTCCGCCCGAAGCGCGGCGCGAGGCCGGGCGCCACGCGTTTTACCAGTATCTGTTCTTCGGCCAGTGGGAGCGCCTCCGCCGCCACGCCGCCGCGCGCGGCGTCGGCATCATCGGCGACGTGCCGATCTTCGTCGCGCTCGACAGCGCCGACACGTGGCAGAACCGCGCCGTCTTCCGGCTCGATCCGCACGGCCAGCCGCTCGCGGTCGCGGGCGTGCCGCCGGATTATTTTTCCGCCGAGGGACAGCTCTGGGGCAACCCGCTCTACGACTGGGAGCAGCTCGCGCGCACCGGCTACGCGTGGTGGATCGACCGGCTGCGCGCCGCGTTCGAGCTCTACGACATCATCCGCCTCGATCACTTCCGCGGCTTCGACACGTATTGGGAAATCCCCGCCGAGGCGTCGAGCGCGCGCACCGGCCGCTGGCGCCAGGGTCCGGGCCTCGCGTTTTTCGAGGCGGTGCGCCGCCAGCTGCCGCAGGCGCGGCTCATCGCCGAGGATCTCGGCTACATCGGCCCGGACGTCGTCGCGCTGCGGCGCGCCGCCGGCCTGCCCGGCATGAAGATCGTGCAGTTCGCCTACGGGCACGATGCGAACAACGTCAACCTGCCGCACTTCTACCCGCCCGACAGCGTCGCCTACACCGGCACGCACGACAACCTCACCACGCGCGGCTGGCTCGAGGGCCTCACCCCGCCCTACGCGGAAAAGGTCGGCGAATATTTCCACCTCAACGGCGCGCGCTCCGCGTGGCCGATCATCCGGGTGGCGCTCGCGACGCCCTCGCGCCTCGCGGTCGTCCCGATGCAGGACCTGCTCGACCTGCCCGCCGAGGCCACGCTCAACCGCCCCGGCACCACCGACGGCAACTGGCAGTGGCGCTTCACCGCGGCGCAGCTCGCCAGCCTCGCCGGCGATAAAACCGCCCGCCTGCGCCACTGGATCGACCTCTACGACCGCCGCGGCGATCGCGTGATCCCCGACTACTCCGAGCCACCCCAGCCATGACGAATCCCCGCCCGCTTTCGCTCCCCGCGATCTGGAACATGAGCTTCGGCTTCCTCGGCATCCAGTTCGGCTGGGGGCTCCAGATGGCCAACATGAGCGCCATCTACCAATACCTCGGCGCGAGCGAGAGCGCCATCCCGCTGCTCTGGCTCGCCGCGCCCGCCACCGGCCTGCTCGTGCAGCCGGTCATCGGCTACTACAGCGACCGCACCTGGACGCGCCTCGGCCGGCGCCGGCCGTATTTCCTCGCCGGTGCGCTCCTGGCGAGCCTCGCGCTGCTCGCGATGCCCAACTCGTCCTCGCTGTGGATGGCGGCGGGGCTGCTGTGGATTCTCGATGCGTCGGTGAACGTGAGCATGGAACCGTTCCGCGCCTTCGTCGGCGATCTGCTGCCGCCGGCGCAGCGGCGCGTGGGCTTCGCGATGCAGAGCCTGCTCATCGGGCTGGGCGCCGTGCTATCGTCGGCGCTGCCGTGGCTGCTGACCCGCTGCGGCCTCGCGGACGGCACGGCGGCGGCTGGGGCGATTCCGCGCTCGGTGCATCTCGCGTTCTACGTCGGCGCCGCGGTTTTCCTCGCCAGCGTGCTCTACACGATCGCGACGACGGGGGAGCAGCCGCCCGCGGACGGTGCGCCGAAAGCCGGCGGCCCGACGCACGCGCTGCGGGAGATTTTTGCCGGACTGCGCGCGATGCCGGCCACGATGCGGCGGCTGGCGGTCGTGCAGTTCTTCACGTGGCTCGGGCTCTTCTGCATGTGGATCTATTTCACCCCGGCGATCGCGCGCACGGTATTTGGCGGCGCGCCGGGTTCACCTTCCTACCAGCGCGGTGTCGAGTGGGGCGGCGTGTGCTTCGCGACCTACAACGGCGTGGCGTTCGTGGTCGCGTTTGCACTCGTGGCGCTGGCGAAGCGCGGCGTGGCGGCCAAGTCCCTGCACCGCGCGGGGCTGCTCTGCGCCGGCGCGGGGCTGCTGACCGTCGGGCTGTGGCGCACGCCGGAGCTGCTGCTGGTGTCGATGGTGGGCGTGGGCGTGGGCTGGGCCACGATCCTCTCCATGCCCTACGCGCTGCTGGCGAACGCGATTCCGGCGGCGCAGATGGGATTCTACATGGGCGTCTTCAACTTCTTCATCGTGCTGCCGCAAATCCTCGCCGCCACCGTGCTCGGTCCGGTCGTGCAGCAACTGCTCGGCGGCCGCGCGCTCCCCGTCGTGCTGCTCGGCGGCGCGTGCATGATCGCCGCGGCGCTCGCACTCGCATGGGTGGACGAGCCGGCGGCGGAGCAGGCTTGAGCGGGAACGTTGCCGTTGAAGGTGGTTTCGCTGGCGAGAAGATCGGATCGAGGTGGAGCGCGTTGCCCTCAATGCGCTTGGGCTACGACGTGAGTCCTGAAAAGCGCGTTGGGGTCAACGCGCTCCACCGCTACACCGCGCGGTCACGATAAGCGCGAGTTCCACTGCACGGTTCCGGCTGAGCCGGGCCGGGCGCGTGGTCCCGAACACGCCGCGCACCCCGCCTACGGCGGCGCCGCGTCGCTCCCGGGCTTCGCCGGCGGCGCGCCGTGCGTGTAGTCGAGGCGGTCGAAGTAAACCGTCTTCGGCTGCGCTTCCTTTTGGGTGCGTTGCGCCTCGAGTTGCGCGCGGTAGTCGTGCGGGGTCGCGCCCTTGTGCTGCTTGAAGACGCGCGCGAAATACGCGGGGTCGGCGAAGCCTCCCGCATAGGCGATCTCGGAGACGGTGAGCGTGGTCGTCTCCAACGCGAGCACCGCGCCCTCGATGCGGATGCGCTGGATGTAATGCGTGAGGCGCTCCTTCGTCTCGGTGTGAAACAGGTGCGAGAGGTAGTCGGGCGAGCAGCCGAGCAACTCGGCGATGTGTTGCACGCCAAGGTCGGGGTTGGCGAATTGCTCGCGCACGAGGCACTTGGCCTGAAAGACCTTGCCGATGTCGCTGTTGAGCTGGCCGGTGCCGGTTTCGACGATGTTGCGGAAGAGGCCGAGCAGCGCGAGCAGCAGGCCCTTGAGCACGGTGTCGCGCGCGGGCCCCTGCATGCTGTGCGTCTGCGCGACGGTGTGGGCGAGGAGGAGGAAGACGTCGAGATTGGGCGCATCGAAAAACTCGATCACCTGGATGTCGGGCTTGCCGGGCCGCGCCTCGTGGGCGAAATGCACGCTGAGGGTGTTGTTGTAGAAGCCGGCGACGAGGTTGCGGAAGGGCCGGGCGGCGCCGGGTTGCACGACTTCGCCGTGGGGCACGCCGGCGGGGATCACGCACAGCTCGTCCTCGCCGAGGCGGAATTTTTCGCGCGGAAACGTGAAGTCCGTCGTGCCCTGCAACTGGAGAAAAATCTCGGGCCGGTAGTGGTAGTGCATGTCGCGGCGGTTGAGCGCCGGATTGATCTCGTGCGGCACGCGGAGGGTGAGCCGGTCGCGCTCCGCCAGACGCAGCGCCCGGTCGAAGGCCTGTTGCATCTCGGCCCGGTTCTGCGCACTCATCGAGCGGGCGGTGAACAGGGCGGGGGTGGCGCCGGGGGCGGACATGGGCAGGGCGGAGCGGACGGCAGCAGGGTAGGGGGTGGCCAGACTGGCGGATGGCTACATCCCGCAGGAGTGAAACTCAAACGGAAACCGGACCAGCAGGCCGGACCGGAGTGCAACAGGAAGTGAGGTCAGTAAACCGAGGCCTTGGTTGTAGCGGCGGTCTGCGACCGCCGAACGAGAACCCTTGGCGCATCGCCGGCGGTCGCAGACCGCCGCTACAGCTGGCTGCGGGGTGCAGATCAGGATTTGAGTAAACCAACGTCCCGTCGCTTTCAGACTTTCGTTGTAGGCCCGCCCGCTTAGCGGGCAGCCCGGCCACCGGCCGGGCCTACAGTCCAAGAGCAAGGTGACGTTGGTATGACACCGGCAGTCTCGCGCAGCGAGGACCGAACATCGCCCAGCGCTTCAGCGCTGGGCGATTCTCACCGCGTGTCCAAATCCTGATTTGTGCCCGGCCGGACCGTGGTGCGATTCAAACGGAGGTCAGAAGGCGTCGAAAAGCCCAACGAAGCGCGCTCACCCGCGCCGGCTCGGCGTAGCGCCGGGCGTCCCGGCCCGCCGGTTCAGCCTGAATTCAGCAATTGAACCGCAAGGACCGCTGAGAGCGCAGAGAGGAAAAAACCGTTGTCGGCACTCTATGTCTGTTCACCCGCGAGGTGAAAGTCCCGGCCGGTGTCCAAACCCGGCAGGGCGCTCCCCTCTGAGTTCTTTGTGCTCTCTGCGGTTAAATCCATCGGCGTTTTTTAGGTTCAGGTGTCCGACCAACCTCGGCGCGCAGGGACGCCCGCCGCTGCGACCGAAGCCTTCGAGCACTGACCTCAGTTTGAGTTGCACCCACCCGGCCGGACGGCGGGTCGCGGTGTTGTTGCCCGCCGTCTTCCCCGGATACGTCGCGCACTCCCGCGTGCTCGCGCCGGCGGCCGGCTGACGCGTCGGCCGGATTTTGCGCCTTACGCTCCGCTGGTTGTCCGCAGCAGGAATCCCCGCGCCCGCCCGCGGCGCACGGCCGTGCCGATGATGTCGCCGCGGGCATTCACGCCCACGGCCTCGCGCAGCGTCCAGCCGCGCGGCAATGACACGAGGGTGTCGAGCCACTTCATGCCGTCGTCCGGCGTCCAGCGAAACGCGCGGCGCGTGCCGTCGGGCCGCAGCACGCGGCCGACCGCCGTGAGCTGATCGTTGGCGGCGAGCGCCTCGCTCGCGCCGCCCTCCAGCGTGCCGAGGTCCGTCGTCACCCCATCATCCCACCAAAACGCGTGCGTGGCCCCGCCCGCCGTCAGCGCGCGGCCCGTCACGCGGCCACGCGGCGTCACCGCAGCCGCCCACGCGCGCCGGCCGCCGAGCCCCGGGAGGGCGATGTAGCAGTCCTCCCGCAACAGCCACGCCCGGGAGTCGTCGCGCGAGGCGCCGAGCGGCGTCGAGTTCACCGTGACGTCGCCCGCGTCGTTGATCGCCGTGGCGTAGGCGGTGCCGCCATGGGGCGGGGTGAGAAATTTCGCGCCGCCCGCCGCCGTGCGCAGAAACGCGCGGCTGAGTCCGAACTCGCCGGCGTCGAACAGGGCGCTGCCGACCACGTCGCCGCGGGCGTTCACGCCATGCGCGAAGCTGGCGATCCCCGGCCAGTGCTTCTCGCCGAACGCGCCGAGGTGCGAGGCCCACGCGCGCACCTCGCGCAGGGCCGCGCCCGTGGTGCCGGCGAGGTGGCCGTTGCCGCTGAGGCACGAGGCCGGATCGTGACACATCGCCGTGCCCGCCGGCTCGCGTTGCGCGCCGCGCACCAGCCAGCCCTGCACCAGCCCGCCCGCGCGGTGGGCCGCCGCGCAGATTTCGCCCGCGTCGTTGATCGCGACCGGCAGGAGCGCCGCGCCCGCATCGTCTTCGCCCAGGTCCGTGAGGGAATACTCCCCCGCCGCGGCATCGGCGCGGCTGGCGAAGGCGAAGGGAAACAGGGTGCGGGCGGCGGTCTGCATGAGGAATGACGCCGGCACGGATCGCCGATTCCTTGCAGGGCCGCGACGCGCGAATGACCGGCGGCGCGCAGAATTTGACGAGTGGCGGCGCCTACCGCTTCAGCACGGTTTCGAGAAACCGATACGCCGCCTCGTTCGCCTCCGCGGTCGGGTCGTGCGCGGGGCGGTTGTGCATGCCCACGCGCGCCTCGAAACCGAGCAAGCGGTTCACCCCGACCGCATGGGCGAGCGATTTCCATCGCGCCGGCGTGTCCTCGGCGCCGCCGGTGACGAGAAACGGCCGCGGCGCCATCAACGTGTGCAGTTCATGCAGGTCGCGCCCCTGCGCCATCATCGTCGCGTAGGGGCCGGTGCGCGGACTCTGCGCGGAGATCAGCCCCGGCTTGCGGGTGAGGTTCGGGTCGAGGCCGAGATACCATGGCTCCCAGTAGTTGATCGACGGGCGGGTCTCGTCGAAGACCACGCCCGGGTCCGACCACACCGCGCACGCGAAACGTTCGTCGAAGCACGAGGCAAACATCGCCCACTTGCCGCCATACGAGTGCCCGATCACGCCGATGCGCCGGGGATCGACCCAGGGCAGCCGGGCGAGCGCCGTGTGGCAGTTGGCCGCGATGTAGCCGAGGTAGTGGAGCGGCTGGCAGGTCGCGCCGCCGAGGTCGGGTTTGCGCGCGTCGCCGCCCGGCGAACCGATGCACAGCGCCACGAAGCCGCGTCGCGCGAGCTGCGCGCCGAAATCCCGCAGCGGCTTGGCCGCCGGCGCGGCGCCGGCACTGGTTTCCGGATCGTAGAACGGCACGAGCACCGCGGGAAATTTTCCCGCCGGGTCCGCGGTCGCGGCAGTTGGCACGAGCAGCAGTGCGTTTTGAAATTTTCCCGCCGCGACCTCGAGGCGCACGCTGCGCTGCACGAAACCATCGCGCGCCGTCTCGCCCACCGGCTCGAGGCGCGGTGCGGCGAGCAACTCGGGCCACGCCCCCATCAACGCGATCCACTGCGCGCGGATCTCCGCGCGCCGCGTGGCCCACTCGCGGGCGTTCGCGGCTGGGTGTCCGTCGGCGAACCGCAGCGGCGATTTTCGTCCGTCGCTCGCGCCGGCAAACTCCGCCGGCACGCGAAACAACGCCGCGATGTCCGCGGGCCACGAGAGGGTTTCGGCCGCCGGCAGGCAGCCGGCGATGACGAGGAAAAGGGGGAGACTTCGGCGGGGCATGAGCGCGGAGCATTGCCGGCGCGCGCTCCTTGGCAACGCCGGGCGCGGGCTGTTTCACGCCGCGCACTTCAGCACGTAGACCGCGCCTTTTTCGGAGCCGATGGCGAGCAGCGTATCGTCGGGTGACCAGGCGAGCTTCGTGGCGGCGCTGGGCATGCGCACCGTGGCGCGCAGGGGTTGTTTGCGGTCGACACTCCAGAGTTGCACAGCGCCGTCGGCGCTTGCGGTGGCGAGCAGGCCGTGACCGTGCTGAAAGGCGACCGCGCACACCGGCGCCTCGTGCGGGAGCATGGCGGGCTCGCGGCCTTCGGGGCCGGCGCCGCTGCAATCCCACACGCAGCAATCGCGCCCGCCGCTCGTCGCGAGCCAGCGCGAGGTGTGATCGAACGAGAGATGTTTCACCTTCGTCTCGTAGCCGCTCATGTGGAGTTCGATGTCCTTCTCGGGAATCCAGAGGTGGACCGACGGATCCTGGTTGCCGGAGACGAGCCACCGGCCGTCGGGCGACCACACGAGCGAGTGGATGCCGTTGGCGTAGGGGAACTCCTTCTGCGCGATGAAATCGTCCGAGTCCCAGAGGCAGACGCTGCCGAACGAGGCGGCGGCCACCGCGCCGCCCGCCTGCCCTGAGCCTGCCGAAGGGGCGGGCAGCGCGGCGAGGGCGCAGATGGTTTTGGGCGCCGGCTTGAACGTATGCGCGAGTGAAGCGTCCGCGCGGACGGCGAAGAGGTTCCTTCCGGCGGCGGCGAAAAGGTAGGGCGGGTTATCCTTAACCCGCCGTTCGGATTCGGACGCGTTGGGCGGCACGTCAGGGATAACGCGCCCTACCCATTGAAGATGATCGACCCAGGCGCTGCCGAGCGCGGCGGTGCCGGTGTGCTGCCCGGAGGCGGCGTCCCAGAATTTCACGGCGCCGTCCTGACCGCCGGTGGCCAGAAGAAGTTGAGAGCTAAGAGTTGAGAGTTGAGCGCCAGACACCGGTGCCCACGCGAGGCAGTTGGTGCCATCGTCGTGGCCGGGCAGAGTGCACCGCTTGGCCCCGTCGGGCGCGGCGAAGAGCGAGATGGGGCCGGCGCTGCTGGCGGCGGCGAGGAGCGTGCCGTCGTTCGACCAACCGAGGTCGATGGTGTAGTCGTCGAGTTGCGCGGCCCAATGTTTGGTCAACTGCATTGGGGCGAAATTGCGGAGTGGTGGGCGGCGGGCAAGGCGCTAGTCGTGGCTGAGCCGTCCCGCCTCAGTGAAATTTGTTTCAGGCGGCGTCGAAAAAAGGGTTCACTGGTCTGTCATTCTGAGCGGAGCGAAGAATCCAGCAGGACATTCGCATCTCGGAGCATGCCGCGGAAATCCAACTGGGTTCTTCGCGGCGCTCAGAATGACAGGCCTTTTTAGACGCCCTCCGAGCCGGAACATCGCAGTCGGGGTGGAGCGCGTTGACCGCAACGCGCTGGTTTGAAGGTGGGAGCGGGTTTACCCCGCGACTCGTCGGGGCGTAAAGCCCCTCCCACAAAAAAGCGCGTTGGGGTCAACGCGCTTCACCGTTGCACCGCGCGGTCACGAAGCAGTGCTGGTTCAACTGCACGGTTCCGGTTCAGGCAACGAGGCGGGACGCCTCGTCCACGACTTGGGCCGCGCTCACTTCAACTCGGTCATGAACCCCGGCAGCGACCACTGGTTTTGCAGGCTGTTGGGGTTGTTGTAGGCGGAGGGGAACAGGCCCGCCAGAAAGGCGCGGACTTCCTCCTGCGACTTGCCTTGCCGGATCAGCGCCGCGACGCCGTCGCGCAGTTTCACGACGTTGTCGCGGTAGGTCTGGAGGCCGGCGCGGTCGGTCACGGTGCCGTGGCCGGGAATCACCCGGTCGAAGTCGAGCGCGGCCATGGCGGCATCGATGGTCTTGACCCATTCCACCAAGCTCCCGCCGCCGCCGTAGTCGATGAGCGGTGTCGCGCCGGCCATCAGGTCGCCCGTGTGGATCACGCGCTGCGCGGGGAAATACACGATCACATCCCCGTTGGTGTGGCCGCGGCCGAAATAGCGGGCGCGCACTTCCTTGCCGCCGAGGAAGACCGAGGTCTCGTCGGTGAACGTGATGCGCGCCGGCTTCATGCTCCCGGCGTTGGGTTGCTTGCCGGCGACGATATTGGCGCGGGCGTTTTTGTGGGAAATGATCTCCGCGACTTCGATGAAGCGCGTGTTGCCGCCGCTGTGATCCGAATGGTGGTGTGTGGTGATGACGTATTTCACGGGTTTGTCCGTGACCAATTTCACCTGCGCGACGATGCCCTCGTAGTCCTGTTCGAATTTGTCGTCGACGAGCACGACGCCCTCGTCGGTCACGAGCACGCCCACGTTGCCGCCGTTGCCGATGATCACGAAGAGATCGTCGGCGAGCTTCTCGATGCCGAGCGGCGGGCGGCCTTGTTTTTGTTTCGGTTGCGCCGGCGGCTGGGCCTGGGCGACGGCGGCAAAGGCGAGAAGAACGAGGGAAAACAGCGGGATGAGTCGGCGCATGGGTGGGGGTGGGTTGGCGCGATCGTCGATCAAAACGGCGGCAAATCGAGCCTGGAATCCGGATGAAGCGTCCGGCGCCAGGGCACATCTCAGTTTCGTGCACTGTGGAGGGGCGCTTTTCCAAGCGCCCAGGCCCGGCGGTTGAAAACCGCCGCTCCGTCGCGCTTACCGGACTGCAAGAATCTGAGCTGCGCCCCCGGCGACACTGCCGTGGATTTTCGGATCGCAAGCGCTGCGGAAACGACGCCGGATAGGAAGAATCCACCGCCGGTTGCACCACGAATCCTCCCTCGCGCCATGTCGTCATCGGTTCTCGACGCGATCTTCATCGGTGGCGGCGTCATGTCCGCCCACCTCGGGGTGATGCTGAAGCGGCTCGCGCCGCGGCTGGCGCTCGAGGTGTATGAAGCGGGGCCGGAACTGGCGCGGGAGAGTTCGGATGGCTGGAACAATGCGGGCACGGGGCACGCCGGGCTGTGCGAACTCAACTACACGCCGCCGCCGGCGGTCGCGGGGGCGCCGGTCGATGTCAGCAAGGCGGTCGAGATCTTCGCGCGCTTCGAACAGTCGCGGCAATTCTGGCGTTACGCGGTCGCGCACGGGCTGGCGCCGCGACCGGCGGAGTGGATCCGCCCGGTCCCGCACCTGAGCCTGGTCCGCGGTGCGGCGCAGATCGATTTTCTGCGCGCGCGACAGGCGGCGCTGAGGGCGCATCCGTTTTTCCGCCCGATGGAGTTCAGCGCGGAGCGGGAAGTCCTGCGGCGGTGGATGCCGCTGGTCGTCGAGGGACGCGGCGAGGCGGAGCCGATCGCCGCCACCCGGATCGAGGCGGGCACGGATGTGAATTTCGGCGAGCTGTCGCGGCGCTTGCTCGCGTGGCTCGGCGCGCAGGAGGGGTGTCGCGTTTTCGCCGGCCACCGCGTGACGCAGTTGCGGCGGGCCGACGCGGGGTGGGAACTCGTCGTGCGTCACGAGGCCTCGGGTGAGACGCGGTCCGTCCGCGCCCGGTTCGTATTCGTCGGCGCGGGCGGCGGCACCATTCCGCTGCTGCAAACCGCCGGGCTGCCCGTCGCGCGCGGGCTCGGCGCGTTTCCCATCGCGGGGCAGTGGCTGGTGTGCGAAAACCCAGCCGTCGTCGCGCGTCACGAGGGCAAGGTCGACGGTCCGCCGCCGCCCGACTCGGGCGCGCTCGGCGGCCCGCATCTCGATGTGCGCCAGCTCGAGGGGAAGCGCGTGCTGCTGTTCGGTCCGTTTGCGACGTGGACGACGAAGTTTCTCCATCGCACGGGTCGCTTCACGGACCTGCCGGGGTCGTTGCGTGCGGACAACCTCGGCACGCTCATCCGCACGGGCGTGCACAATCGCGTGCTGGTGCGTTTTCTGGTGCGGGAGGCGTTGCAGAGCATGGCGACGCGTCTGCGGGCGTTGCGGGTGTTCTACCCCGAGGCGCGTGACGCCGACTGGCGGCTGGTCGAGGCCGGCATCCGCGTGCAGGCGTTGAAGCAGGCTGATGCGGGCCGGCTGTATTTCGGCACAGAGGTGGTGACTGCATCCGATGGCACGCTGGCGGCGCTGCTCGGCGCGTCGCCGGGAGCGTCAGTGTCGGCCAACATCGCCGCGCAGGTGATTCAAAGATGTTTCCCGGAAAGGCTGCGTGATCCTGACGGCTACGCGCGGATGAAAGAGATGCTGCCGACGTTTGACCTGGAGCTCGGGGAACCGGCCGCGGCCGAAGACTACGCGCGGCAGTCGGCGGAGATCGACGAGGTGTTGCAGTTGGGGACGGCGCGGAGCGCTGGGTGAGTCGTGGACGAGGCGTCCCGCCTCGTGCGTTGCGGCGTTTCCGGGTAGGTCGGGAATTATCGGCCGTTTATTCCCGACACCCTTGGCGGTTGAAAGGCGTCGGGCGTAAAGCCCGACCTACGTTTGCTGTCGTGAAGCCGTTCCGTCGAAACGAGGCGGGACGCCTCGTCCACGACTGGGGGCTACGGTGCGAGTGCGACGGGTTGCGTGAAGGCGCCGTTGCCGGCGATGTCCCACACGGCGAGGCGGACCCAGCGGAGGCCGGGAGTCGCCGGGAACGCGGCGGAGAAATCCTTTTCGCCGAAGGCGCGGGTGTCGGACAAATCCACGCGATGCCGCACGGTGCGCGTGCCGTCGCCGCCGACGAGTTCGGCGAAGGCGAGCGGAAGCGTCCACTGGAGTTTCGCGCTGAGCGTGGGAGACACGCCCGGCGTCACGCGGAAATCGCTCGCGAGGATTTCGCCGGTGGTGACGAAAAACTCGCCGCTCCGCAGCACGTCGAGCACCGGCTGCCAGCCGTCGGCGAAACGCGGGAGGCCGGCGAGCTTGAGGTAGTTCACGTTCATGTGGCCGTAGAGTTCGGAGTGCGGCTCGATTTTGAAAACGTCGACTTCGCCGAGCGCGCGTTTGTCGGCGCCCCAGTTGTTCATGTCGTCGAGCAGATCGAGCACGCGCCAGCCGAGCGTGTCGCGGGAGTAGTCGGCGGGCATGGCTTTCCACGCGGCGCCGAGGAACTGCGGCGATTGGAAGAAGGGCGTGTCGCGCTGGCCGTCGGGAAACGGGATCGAGCCCTTGATGCGGGCGTGCGCGGTCCACATCAGCCCGTGCTCGCGCCGCATGAGCTCAAGCACGTCGGCGGGGCTGCCGACGTGGTAGACGGTTTCGCCGGCGGCGTTGGTTTCGACGAAGGGCGTGCCGGCGGGGCGCTGGAGCACCCAGAGCACGGGCTTCGGAAAAAAGCTGAGCCAGTGGCCGCCGAGGTGGACGTTGGGCTCTTCGCCCGGGAGCAGCAGAAATTTTTCGTCGGAGAGGCGCGCGCACTCGGCGTGCATCAGGCGCAGTTGCTTCAACCGCTCCTCGGCGCCGAGCTTGGGCGTGGTGCCGAAGTGAAATTCGGCGAGGTGCACGATGTCGATGCCCGCGGCGCGAAACGCCCGCACGAAGCCCGGCTCGCGCAGCGCGTCGGGGATCGCCGCCGTGCCGGAGGACTTCTGGCGTTCGAGCAGGTCGGCCGTGTGTTCGACGTGGTAGTGGCTCGTGAATTTTTTGTAGCCCGCCAGGTCGGCGAACCGGTCGCCGCGCGTGTAGGCGGCGATCGCCCTCAGCGAGGCGGTGGCGTTTTCGGGACCGAAGCGGAGGAAGAGCGGGAGGCGTTGCTCGGTGCCGGGCGGGGCGTTCACCCACGGCACGTAGCGGTTGTCGCCGGCGGGTGGCTGGCGCACGCCGATGCCATCGCCGGGGGCGCTCGCGTCGTAGTGGCGGCCGATCCAGTTGAAGCCGAAATTGTCGGCGAAATCCAACGGGTAGAGATAACGATGCGGCGGCGGGAAGACCGCCACGCTGCCCCGGGCGAACTCGAGTGCGGCGGTGCGAAAGCGCGCCGCGCGCACGCTGCCGGGTGTGTCGGCCGGCGCCGTCTGCGCGCCGGTGCGCGGATCGAGCCAGGCGTAGCCGGTCGACCGGCCGAAGGGCGCGACGAGCCCGGCCTCGTAGAGGATCGCCCTGCGGTCTTCGTTGGTGGCGAGCACGGCTTCGATCATCACCAGCGGGCTGCCCGAGAAGATCGTGAGCTCGAAGCGGCCGGCGAATGCGCCCGCGGTGAGGCCGTCGATCGAGAGGCGCGCGCGCGTCGCGGTCGAGGTCGCCTTGAGCGCGGCGGGTCGCAACCGCGCGGGGAAGCGTTGCGCGGGGCGCGTGTGGACCTTGTCGAAGAAGACCATCCAGCCGTTGCGCGCGAGGTCGCGTTCGCCGACAGTGAGGACGGTGAGGGGCGTGAGTTTTTCGGCGATGATCGTCGCGGGCGCGTCCGGCGCGGTCCGCCAGGCGAGGGACTCCAGGAGCGGTTTGTCCGGCGCGAGGTTGAGCGTGAGCGAGGCGCGGGCCTGCCCTGAGCCTGTCGAACGGGCGTCGCGCGCCTCGGCCGGCCATTCGATTGACACCAGGTCGGCGCCGGCGGAAGCGATCGCAATCTCGCTGCCGGCGGCGAGACCGGACAGGTCGACCGGCACTGCGGCGCGGATGGCGCAGGTCAGCAGGCAAAGCATCGCACTCAGGCGGGTGGGCACGTTCATGGGATTGGGGCGGGCGGGGTTGTCCTTCGATGCACTCGAGCGGGTTTCCACCGAACTGACACCCGGGAAGGACGAAGACAAAGGCGAAAGGAAGCGACGGCTTCCGCGCGAGCGGATCGGAGCTTGTCGCGTGAGCCGCGGCGGGTAGTGTCGGCGCACGGACAACCCCTTTTCCGCCTGTCAGGCGGCCGCCCACCTCTCCGCCCCATGAACAAACCGACCGCGACTGCGTTTGCCCTGCTGCTGCCCTGTTTGTCCCTTCCGCTGCGTGCGCAGGCGGTTTCACCCGCCGCGGCGGCGCCCGAGCCGGCGGCCCGTCGCGCCGGCGAGGTCGTGGAACTGAGCCCGTTCACGGTGAACACCGACCGTGACCTCGGCTATCAGGCGGAGAACACGCTCGCGGGCAGCCGGCTCAATACATCGCTGCGCGACACGGCCAGTTCGCTCTCGGTGTTCACGAAGGAGTTTCTCGATGACCTCGCGATCACCGACCTGACCGAGCTGATGCGCTACACGGTGAACGGCGAGATGAACACCAACGAGAATCAGGCCGGTTCGGAGCAGAACCCCGTCGTGAACGCCCAGAGCCTCACGCCGACCATTCTCGTGCGCGGGCTCACGGCCAGCCTCGGCGTGGACTACTTCACGAGCATCATCCCGAGCGATCCCTACCGGGCGGGTCGCTACGAGGACAGCCGCGGACCGAACAGCATCCTCTTTGGCATCGGTTCGCCCGGCGGGATCATCAACCAGTCGTCGAAGACCGCGTTGTTCGGACGCGACAGCGCCAACGTGCGGCACAGCTCCGGCTCGTGGGGCCGCAACCGCACCGAGTTTGACGTCAACAAGGTGCTGCTGAAGGACCGCCTGGCGATCTCGGTCGCGGCGGTGAACCAGGAGAATGGCGGCTGGCGCGACTGGGATTTTCAGGACAAGCAGAGGATCTTCGCGTCAGTCGTGATCCGGCCGCACCGGCGCCTGACGCTGACGGCGATGGGCGAGACCGGCCGCGACATCGGCGCGGTGATTCGCGCGACGGTCGATTCGGATCAGATGCTGGCCTGGTATGACAACCGCGAGGCCCGCGGCGTGGCCGCGGTGACCTTCACTCCGAACAACACCGTGCCGACGGCGGCGATGCAGGCGCTGGGCGTGACGGCCCGCGAAGCCGCGGCGACCGGCCAGAACCGCCGCGCGATCTACATCGAGAACGACGGCATGGTGTTCGATGCCCGCGGCACGTTCCTGACCGGCAGCTACAACAACGCGGCGGTGCGCGCCCCGGATGGGACGCCCGGCGTGACGACCGGCGGCCTGCGCATGAACGATCCGCGCATCTTCCCGCGGCACATCAACGGCGCCGGCCCCGCCATGGAACGCACGCAGGATCTGCGCAACTGGACCTTCACCGCCGACTGGCAGGTGTCGCGGAACTTCGCGCTCAACCTCGCGCACAATTTCCAGCGCACCACCGCGCGCGTGACGCTGATGACCGGGGCCGACCCCACCTTGCGCGGCGACGCCAACCGCACGCTCGGCGTCAACGGCCCGGCCAATCCCTACGCGGGACGCCTCTACTTCGACGGCAACTGGCGGCGCGACGTGCACGTCGGCGAAGTGCGCGAGTCGCGCCTGTCCGCCTCCTACACGCTCGAGCCCCGGCGGAGCTGGCTCGGCCGGCATCGTCTCGCGGCGATGATCTCGATGCAGGACCAGTTCGACGTGCGCGCGAACTCGTGGCTGGCCTTCGCCGGCCGGCCCTACAACGCCACGCCGAACAACGCCAACAACCGGATCACGGTGCGGAATTATCTCACCGAGCGCGACTACGGCACCTACCGCGTGGGCGACTACCGCCGCCTGCCGGCCACGGTGAACTTCGACGGCCGGTCCTTCGGCCTCGTCTTCGCCAACGAAGTCGCCGGCGCGAACAACAGCGGCGGCGGGCAGGAGGCGTTCTCGACGCTCGGCGTGGCGCAGAGTTATTTCTGGGACGGGAAAGTCGTGACGACCCTCGGCTACCGGCAGGACAAGGTCGATGTGATCGAACTCGGTTACTACAACGATCCGCTCGTCGGCGACATCGTGGACCGCGACCGGAACAAATCCCGGACGACGAGCGCGACCGGGCACACGGGCACCGCGGGGCTGGTTTTCCACGTGCTGCCGTGGGTCTCGGCGGTCGCCAACTACTCGACGAACCAGGGCGTGCCGTCGTTCGTGCGGAAAACGTTTCCCACGGGCGCCCTCGCGCCGCCCTCCGAAGGCGTGGGCTCGGACTACGGGTTGAGCTTCGATCTGCTCGGCGGCCGCGTGAACGCGAAGGCCGTCTATTTCACCTCGGTCGAGCGGGGGAAGATCACGACGGTGGGGTTTGCCGGGGCGGCGGGCCGCAACACCCGGGTGGCCGACGCGCTGGCGACCGCGCTGGTCGGACCGGGGCGGCCCTACACGACCGCCGCATGGGCGGAGATCGACAAGGCGCTCAACCCGCCGGCGACCGCGGCGTCCTCCGACTACGAGTCCGACGGCTACGAGGTGCGCATCACGGCCAACCTCACCCGCAACTGGCGGCTCGTGGCGAACTACTCCTACACCGACACGCTCCGCACCAACCTCAGCAACGAGATCATCGACTGGTATGGCCTGAAGCGCGACGGCAACCGCCTGGTGCAGGGCGTGCGGCAGGATGCGACCGGCCGCTTCGTGGTCGATCCCTCCGCCTATGCGGCCAACGGCACCGTGGCGAAATGGCTCGAACTCGCGGCCAGGCACCCCGACGCAAACGTGAGCACGCTCACCGCCTCGGGCGGCCTCACCGTGGCGCAGGAGATTTTCGATGTGGTCGACACGCTCAACGACGCGAAGGAGGAGAACGAACAGCGCTGGGGCGTGCGCCCGCACAAGATCAGTCTCTTTACCGCCTATGATCTCAAAGAGGGACGGCTGCGCGGTTTCACCATCGGCGGCGGCTGGCGCTGGCGCAGCCCCAACATCATCGGGCGCAATTCCCGCGGCGCCGAGATCACCGGCCGGGCCCTGACGGCGACCGATCTGATGCTGGGCTATTCGAGAAAATTCGGCCGCATCCCGGGCCGGTTCCGTTTCCAGATCAATGTCACCAACGTGCTGAACGAGACCGACATCATCCCCGCGCGAATCGCGTCGAGCGACAACACGCCGGACGGCTTCATTGTGCCCGGTGGCCGCGGCGTCGGCTACAGCCGCTACGATCTGGTGGTGCCACGCGAGTGGCGCTTCACCACGACGTGGTCGTATTAGAGCTGGCATGAACTTTTGCCGGAAGGTAGGGGCCGACCTCCGGGCGGTCCGTCAGGATGGACACGTGTCGTCGGCCAGCGCGCTGGGGCGCATCTCACTTTCGTGCACTGCGGAGGGGCGCTTTTCCAAGCGCCCAAGCTCGGCGGTTGAAAACCGCCGCTCCTTCGCTCTCTCCGGACTGCAAGAAACTGAGATGCGCCAGCGCGCTGGCGCGCGCCAAACCGCGCTCGCAAGCGAGCTGACCTACAGTTACGAAGCCAAACCGGCCAGACGGCGAACGTCCAAATATCAGCAGCCATTGGCATCAGGCCTTCCTGCCCGTGGGGCATCCGGTCATGCGCTTTCGTCAATTGCGCCGGCGGAGTGTGCGGGCACAGTCGCGGGATGCCCGAGCTGCCCGACCTCACCGTTTATCTCGAAGCGCTGGAGCGGCGCGTCGTCGGGCAGGTGCTCGAAAAGGCCCGGCTGGAGAATGCCTTTGTGCTGCGCACGGCGGTGCCGCCGATCGATTCGTTGCACGGGCGGCGGATCGTGGCGCTGCGGCGGCTGGGGAAGCGGATCGCATTTGGATTCGAGGGAGAGCGGTGGCTCGTGCTGCATCTGATGATCGCGGGGCGGTTGCAGTGGATCGAGGTAGGGACGCCTCTCCGAGGCGTCCTGGGTTCCCGTGCGGCTCGCGGCTCAAACTCAGGACGGCTCGGAGAGCCGTCCCTACCGCGGAACGCCCTGGCGCATTTCTTTTTTCAGAGCGGCACACTCACGCTCACCGAGGCGGGCACGAAGCGGCGGGCGTCGCTGCACGTGCTCGATGGCGAGGCGGCGTTGCGCGCGCACGACCGGGGCGGCCTGGAGGTGTTGGCCTGCACCGATGAGGAGTTCGCCACGGCGCTTACCCGCGAGAACCATACGCTCAAACGCGCGCTCACCGATCCGCAGTTGTTCAGCGGCATCGGCAACGCCTACTCGGACGAGATTCTGCACGCGGCGCGGCTCTCGCCGGTGGCGCTGACGCAGAAGCTCTCCGCCGTCGAGATCGCGCGGTTGCAGATGGCGGTGCAGGCGGTGTTGCGGACGTGGACGGAGCGGTTGCGGGACGAGGCGGCGGGAAGATTTCCGACGAAAGTGACGGCGTTTCACGCGCAGATGGCGGTGCACGGGAAGTTCGGAAAGCCCTGCCCGGTGTGCGGCACGACGGTGCAGCGGATCCGTCACGCGGAGAACGAGGTGAACTACTGCCCGCGATGCCAGACGGGCGGCAAGCTGCTTGCGGATCGCTCGCTCTCGCGGCTGCTCAAAGGCGACTGGCCGCGAACGATCGAGGCGCTAGAGGACGCAAAGCGGGGAAGCGCCGGCTGATGGCGGCGACCACGCGCCGATGGCAAGGGGGTTTGGCGGGTGGGTAGGGGCCGACCTCCGGGCGGCCCGACTGGATGTGCGTCTGCCATCGGCCCGCCCGGAGGTCGGGCCCTACCGAAATCAGCCGCCGCTCAATTTCGCAGCGAGGTTTTTTCCGCGGTCGGGAAATCCGCGGGCACCTTCTGCGTGACCTGGCCGGTGGCAGCCCACTCGGTGCCGCGTTGGATGGTGGCGATGAAGCCGGCGCAGGTAAGCGACGTGTAGGGCGGTTTGTCGTTGGGGCCGACGTGGCCGAGCGTCGTGTGGAAGATGCGGCCCTTGCCGTAGGTGATCGTCATCAGCATGGGCTCGTGTTCGCCCGAGGCGGTGGGGAATTTCGCTTTGTCGGCGAGCGCGGTGGCGAGCACGGTGACGTTTTTGGCCGGGCCGCGGAGGTGGCTGTAGATTTCGTCGTTGGCGTGCACCCAAGGCGAGGCGAGGCCGCGCATAATCGGGTGATCGGGCGCGCGCACGATGAGCGGAAAATCGTGACGCGGCGGGTGGCTGGCGTTGCCCGGCGTCTCGGAGTCGAGGACCATCCGGCCGTCGCGCCAGCGGATTTTCGGACCCCAGGTGGCATCGCGCGCGCCGATGTTGACGCCGTCCTTTTTGAAACCCCAGCCGCCGACGGCGATCATTTCGTTGAACTCGGGCCAGTAGGGAAACGCGTTGTCGGAGTCGTGGATCGTCACGAGGCCGCCGCCGTTCTTCATGTAGTCGACGAAGGCGGCCTTGGTCGCGGCGGGCCATTCGTCGCCTTCGTAAATCAGGACGATGGCGGCGTAGGCGGAAAACTTGGGATTGAAGGCCGACATGTCCGAGCCTCGAGCCGGCGAGGTCACGACATCGACGGTGAAGAGTCCGGTCTGCTCGAGATGAGCCTTCACGAGGGGCGAACTCTTCGTCCAGTCGTGATACTTGTTGGACTGGCCGGTGAGGAGCATGACCTTGTGCATGGGGGCGGCGAAGAGGGCGGGGGCGAGGCAGAGGAGCGCGGCGAAGCGGAGGCGGGTGAGGGGAGGCATGAGGGGGAGGGGGTGCGGTCGGCGGCGAGGGAGCGGGACGGGACTGCGATGTCACGCGCGGCGGGGCACGGCAAGCGCCGGATGCAGGCTCACTATTGCGCGGCCGGGCGTGGAGCCGGGGCCCACGCGGAGATTCTCATTTTCTCCAAAACTGGGCTTTCCACCGGAAAACTTTCTCCCAACACTCTGCAACCGCTCCGGCGCGCGAACGTCACGCAGGAGCCGATCCGCTCACCCTGTTACACCTATGTCCAAACTCACCAGTCCCCTGAATCGTCGCGATTTCATCGAATTTTCCGCCATGGCTGCGGCCATGCTGGGCCTCTCGAGTTGCACCACCGGCCCGTCGGCCCGGATGCCCCGCAAGCCGCGTCCGATCGCCCCCGGCGCCAAGATCCGCGTCGCGCAGGTCGGCTGCGGCGGCAAGGGCTTCTCCGATATCATGGCGCACCAGGATGAAGAGGTCGTGGCGATCTGCGACATCGACCACACGCGGCCGAACGTGAAGAAGCTTTTCGAAACCTTCCCGAAGGCGAAACGCTACCGGGATTTTCGGAAGATGCTCGTCGAGATGGACGACCAGATCGACGCGGTCGGGGTCGCGACGCCGGACCACATGCATTTCCTGCCGGCCTACATGGCGATCATGATGGGCAAACACGTTTACGTGCAGAAGCCCCTCACGCAGACGGTGGGCGAAGCGCGTGAGCTGCTGCGGCTCGCCCGCCTGAACGGCGTCTGCACCCAGATGGGCAACCAAGGCCACGCGGGCGAGGGCATCCGCCTCGTGCGCGAGTGGTTCGACGCCGGCCTCCTCGGTGAAGTGCGCAACATTGAAATCTGGACCAACCGGTCCGCCGCGCCCGGACCCGATGGCAAGATCCGCGTCGTCTGGCCGCAGGGTCTCTCCGAGTGGCCGAAGGGCGGCACGCCGCCGGAAGGTTACGACCACAATCTCTTCCTCGGCCGGGCGCCCGATCGTCCCTACAGCCCGGAAATCCATCCCTTCAAGTGGCGCGGCTACTTCGACTACGGTTGCGGCGCGCTCGGCGACATGGCCTGCCACCTCATGGATGCCGCCTACTGGGGCCTCGAACTCGGCGCCCCGGCCACCGTCGAGCTCAAGAAGATCATCGGCAAGAACAAGATCACGTTCCCGACCTCCGCGGTGGTCGAGTTCCAGTTCCCCCAACGCAAGAGCGCCAAGGGGGCCACGCTCCCGCCGGTGAAGCTCACGTGGGGCGAAGGCGGCATCAAGCCCGCAAAGCCGAAGGAGTTTTCGGCCAACGCCGCCAAGGGCGACCAAGCCCGCGAACTCGCGCACGGCGGCCAGCTCTGGCTCGGCAGCAAGGGCGTGGTTTACGACGGCAACGACTACTGCAACAGCCCGCGCTTCGTGCCCGAATCCAAGCACAAGGAACTCGCCGAGGGCAGCAAGTTCCCGCCGAAGACCTACAAGCGCGTCCCGAACAACAACCCGCACAAGGAGTGGACCGCCGCGATCCGCGCCAACAACCCGCTCGAGGCCGGCTCGAACTTCGAATACTCGGTGCCGTTCACCGAGATGGTCTGCCTCGGCGTGATCTCCACGGCGGTCGGCGGCAAGTTCACGTGGGATGCGGCGGCGATGAAGACCAACCTGCCGGAAGCCGACGCGCTGCTCTACCCGACGTATCGCAAGGGCTGGCGCATGGAAGACATCCCGACCGGCGTGATCGCCTGAGCCGGTCGACTTTCCTGACTGACGAAGCCGCGGTGCGACAAACGCCGCGGCTTTTTTGTGCACGGCGGGAGCGCACGCCGGGAGCGCACGGCGGGCGGGCTCGTCCCGCGCCGGGATCACAGGCCTTTTTTGATGAACGTGATGTCCGGGGCACGGGAGGCGAGGGAGTCGGTCACGGTGCCCCCGGTGTCGGAACCCAGGCGCTGCATCACGGCCGTGGCGAGCACGGGCAGTGCCTCGCGCAGATCGCGGCTCGACGATTCGATGCTGGCGGTCACGCGCCAAAGTTCGTGCGGCGGGCGGCCGGGCGCCGCCGGGTGATTCTCGCGGCATGAGACCGAGAGGTGCTTCTCGGTGACGACCTCGGTCTGCGTGGCGTCGGCGAAACCGATGAACTGGCCCTCGGCGTTGCCGTTGACGCGTTCGTCGTCGCGCGGCGGCACGCTGCTCGCGGGCCGCACCACCGCGGTCTGGTTGCGTTGATCCTGCGGCACGGCGAACACCGGCACGTCGACTTCCTGCAGGATGGGGCGCGGCTCCGTGAGGCCGAAATCCAACTCGATCACGAGCTCGGCGGTCGCGGGGTCGGCCGCCTCCCACAGGCCGTGGCCGGAGAGGGCGGTCTTGATGTGGCGGGCGGCCTCCTGGTGGCGGAGCGGCCGCTCGCCGGAGCCGTCGCGCTGGCAAATGCGATAGGAGCCTGCCGACGGGGCGCCGGCGGAATTCCGGCTCATGGCGTCGACTTTGACCTCGTGAGTGGCGCAACCGGCGAAGAGCGCCACCGCCGCGAAGGCGAGCGAGACGGGCGCGAAACGGGAGAAAGCGAGCGGGTTCATGGCGGTCGAGGAAACGGGCGGGGGAACACCGCGGGCCGGCACTAACCGGAGCGCCAACGAGACGATTGCGAAAAAGGTGGAGGTGGGGAGGGCTGGCAGCGGTGGGAGAGATGGCTTGGCTATTCGATAGTATCGGCCATCGGCGCGTGGGCCGCTGCTCACTTGCTGTCAAAAGCGGGGCGAACCTTGCGCGACGGTCCGCGGCCATCGGGCTGGTTGGGAGGTTTGATATCTGCTGCGCGGGGCGGTGCGCGAGAGCGGAGACGCCGTGGTGCGCGACCTACTATTGCGGTCTTAAGAATACCGTAGCCGTTTTCGTAGGTCGGGCTTTACGCCCGACGCCCGCCATAGGCGGACAAGTGTCGGGGATAAACCCCGACCTACCAGCTGATCGCGGCTACACTTAAACTTAAACCGCGCTAAGCTTCGCAAAATAGGGTGACGAAATGCCCGGCGCGAGCCGGCACGAAAAGTAGGGCGGGTCTGTGACCCGCCCATTCGCGCGGTCAGGATTCGAGGGCGGGTCATAGACCCGCCCTACCACGGCGGCGAGCGTCACTCTATTTTGCGAAACTCAGTAGGGGCGGACGGGAAACTCGCGGCTACGTTTCCTGCACGATGCGCCACTGGGGTTCGAGACCGAGCTCGGCGACGGCGCGCTCGACGAGCTCGCGATCGATTTCGTCCCCGGAGACCGCGAGCATGCTGCGGATGTCGCGCAGGTGTTTGTCGCTGCCGCCTTCGCGGTAGAACCGGAGCTTGTGCACGATGACGGCCTCGGGTCGCGCAAACCACAGCGTGCGGCCGGCGATATCGCGCGGACGTCGATCGGCAAACCATGCCACTTCCCACGCACTCACGGGGTAAAAATCAGCCTTCATCATCGAATCGAGGGAGATGACGTTGATGTGTCCACCGTGAGAGCGGCTGAGTTCGATTTCGATGATTTCAGGCGGGGGAACGTAGAACAGCTCGTCTGGGAATGCCCTGGCGATCTTGGCCGCCTCGGTGCGGGGCAATTGGATCAACACATCGACATCGTTGGTCGCCCGCGGCTCGCCGTAAATGGATGACGCGACGGAGCCGACGATGGCGTAGGGCACACTGGCGCGCTCGAGCGGCTCGACGAATTGGAAAAGCCAGTCCCACATCGGACTAATCGTGCGCGGTCAGCCACCAGTGTCGCAGCAACGCGCGGCGTTCCACGGACGAGAGGTGGGGAAACTGCGATTCGAGACTGGTTTCTTTGAGCTTGAGGAGGGTGGCGTTAAGGCGCGCGACGGCCGCCAGTTTCTGGGTCGGCGTCGCCCGACGGTAGAGTTCGATTTGCAACGGATGCGGCCGGTCGCGCTCGCGATCGAGCGGCGCGGGAGTGGGGGCGGAGTTGACCGATTCGGCCGGCATCGGAGTGAGTCTGGCGCAGGCGGGGTGGGGCGCAAGGCGGGGAATGCGGCAGCCTGCGCACGAGCCCAAGGGGGTGGCGGCCGAGGTAACGAGGCCGGCAGATTGGCCACGCGCGCCGGCCCCCTTACGTCGGCCGCTACCGTCGGCTCAGGCGAGGCAGGCTTTGAAGGCTTCGGTGAGCTTCGCGCGGTCGAGGTTCTGGCCGATGAAGACGAGCGTGTTGGTGCGCGGCGTGGTGCCCCATTCGCGGTCGAACTTGGCGTCGAAGAGCATGTGCACGCCCTGGAAGACGAGGCGCTTGTTGGTGCCTTTCACAGCGAGCACGCCTTTCATGCGGTAGATGTCGCCGCCCTTGGTGCGGAGGAGCTCGCTGATCCAGTCGTTGAGTTTTTTGCCGTCGAGATCGCCGGGGGTGCTGATGCCGACGGAAGTGACGGCGTCGTTGTGTTCGTGCGCGGCGTGGAAGTCGCGCTGCCAGCAGGGGCGGGCGGTCTCGCCCATCACGTGGATGTGCAACGGGTGATGGCCGCACGACTCGAACACGAGGTAGAAGCCGGGGCCGTCGAGCTTGAGGCGATATTTGCCGTTGCCGTCGGCAAGAAGCAGGCGGTGGAGCGTGGCGCCGGGTGCGAGGGTGTCGCCTTCCTTGGTGCGCGACTCCCAGTCGGCAAACACGTGCACGGCGGCGTCGATCGCGGTGCGGATGGCGGCCTGAGATTCGGTGGAGTCGTAGTCGCCGTTGACCGGCAGCTTCACGGGCATGACCACGACATCGAGTTCGTTGGGGTTGCCGTGGTGGTGATGATGGTGGTCGTGCGCGCCCTCGCCGTGGTCATGGCCGCAGTCGTGACCGTGGCCGTGGTCGTGATCGACGTGACCGATGACGAGTTCGTGGTTGCCGACGGGCAGGGCGTAGAGGCCGGCCCACTCGAACGGATACTCCGGCTCCATGAACTGCGGGTCGAGCTCGGTGGCGCGCGAGAGGTTGAAGCCGCCGACGTCGAGCACGTGGTCGAGGGCGAGGTTGCAGTTCTGCGTGCGGTGGACCTTGGCGACGCCGTTGATGCGCTTGATGCGGGCTTCGAGGGCGTCGAGTTCGGCGGGCGGGACGAGGTCGGTCTTGTTGAGGAGGATCACGTCGGCGAAGCCGATCTGCTTTACGGATTCGTCGTCGGCGTCGAGGTGCTGGAGGACGTGCTTCGCATCGACGACGGTCACGATGGCGTCGAGCTTGAACGCGTTCTTCATCTCGTCGTCGGTGAAAAACGTCTGGGCGACCGGCGCCGGGTTGGCGAGGCCGGTGGTCTCGATGAGAATGCCGTCGAGCTTGTCCTTGCGCTTGAGCAGGCGGCCGAGGATGCGGATGAGATCGCCGCGCACGGAGCAGCAGATGCAGCCGTTGTTCATCTCGAAGAGCTCCTCCTCGCTTTGGATGACGAGCTGGTTGTCCACGCCGACCTCGCCGAATTCGTTTTCGATCACGGCGAGTTTCTTGCCGTGGTTTTCGGTGAGGATGCGGTTGAGGAGCGTGGTCTTGCCGGCGCCGAGGAAGCCGGTGAGGACGGTGACGGGAATCATGATGGTGAAAGGCGAATGAGGGATGACGGGCCGGATGGCAACCCGGCACGCGAGAACCGCCCCGGCCTCTCCTTCGGTGATGACGCCGCTGCTCCACGCCCAACCAGAAGCGCAATTGCGACATAGTTCGGGCTTTCGCTTGCCGAGCACGGAGAACGACGAGTCCCTGGCGCGCAAGCAGGCCGGCGGTAGCGGGAGCAGGGGCGGCACGCGACAGCCGGAGGCCGAGGCCCAAACGATGGCGCAATTGCGACATGGTTTGGGCAGGGGCGGGAGGATCAGGGCTTTGGCTTGAGGAGGCCGTCGCCCTCGATCTCGTAAAGGGCGATGAGGTAGCCGTTCTCCCATTGCGGGCGGAGGCGCAGCCGGCCGGCGAGCGGCATCGGAACGTGCTGGACGGGCGGGAGGCCCTCCTGGCGCATCTTCACGCTGATCCACTCATGGGCGGCAGGCGGCGTGCCGTAGCAGCAGGCCACCGGGCTGCTGAGTAGAAAAAATTCGATCGCGAAACCGTCGGCGAGCTTGGTCGGCAGCATGAAACCGGTGACGAGCACCTTTTTGCCGTCGAGGCGGCGGACGGTTTCCGGCACGTGCGCGAGGACGTCGGGGGCGGTGGCGCCGGCGGCGAGTGGCTGCTTGGTGCCGAGCTCAGGCAGCGTGAAGCCGGCGAGCACGCCGAACGACACGACGGTGTAACCGCTCACGACGGTCGCGGGCCTGGCGACAGGAGGGGCGGGCAGAGTTACAGGCGCGGGCGAAACAGGCGGAGTAGCGGTTGTGGTCGCGGCCGGCGGTGCTGGCGTCGTTGGTGCGGTTGGCGGTGTGGTCTGCGCCGTGGCCGAACCGGGCAGCGGGCGTGATTTCTTGACGTCGACTCCGAGGCGACGGAGCGCGGCGAGCGTAGGGTCGGGCTCGAAATCGCCTTCGCCGCCGAGGAGCGGGACGTGAGGGTTGACGCCGCCGCCGCAATCGGGACAGCCGAGGCGGTTGTGCAACGGGACGGCCGCGCGAGCGCCGGACAGCTGGGCCGCCACGAGCGCAAGGCCGAGAGCCAGTCTCGGCACCGCGGTGATGGCGAACCGGTGCGATCGAGGGCGCATGACCGGGGCGGTTACTTCGCGCCCTTGGGGAAGTTGAACGCGATGGCGGTGAAGTTCGTGCCCTTGATCTCGATCGCGGCGAGGGAGGCGTCGAAGGTCGACTCGGTCTTGAGCCAGTCGGCCTGGGCCTCGAAGCACGAGGTGTCGCCGACGGTCTCGCCGGTGGCCGAGTTGGCTACGGCGCGGAGCGCGAGCAAGCGTTTGCTGGCACCGCCGCTGGCGGCGATTTCGAGGCTCGGGGACTTGATGCGCACGAAATTTTCCGCGTGGCCGTCGAGCACGTAGACGGTGAGTTTGCCGGCAGCGGCATCGCGGACGAGTTCGAGATTGTAGGCGTGCTCGCCGATTTCGACCAACGTGCCACCGTGGGGGGCGGTGTGGGCGTGCTGGGCGGTGGCGTGGGCGTGGCCGGCGTGGTCATCGTGCTTCGAGCAGGCGGACAGAAAGGCCAGGGCGGCGGCCACGATGGGGCCGAGAAGGATTCGGGTGGGTTTCATGCGACGTCAGGAAGAGGCCCCAGGCGGGGCGAAATTGCGAACAAGTTCAGCCATCGCGGCCGAATCGGTGGCGCCCGGGCCGGAGAGTCCGCGCGCGACTCCGGCGCGATCGGCAGCGGGCCGGTTCTGGCTGACCTTCCATTTGCCGGTGAGCGTCGCGATGGGAATCTCGATGCCGACGATGGCCGCGAGTTGTTGGTCGATGAAGTCGGCGGGCGCATCCGTGACCGCCCACGGCGCGGGGCGGACGGATTCGAAGCGGTGCGTGAGACGGGTGACCATGCCACGCAACCACTCGCGGTCGTCGTGGACGATGAGCGGGCCGTGCGCGTGGACGACGCAGTAGTTGTAGGTGGGGACGACTTTGCCGGTCTCCTTTTTCGTCTCATACCACGAGGGGGTGACGTAGGCGGCCGGGCCTTGAAAAATCACGAGCGCGTCGTGGTCGGGCGAAAAGTCCTGCCACACGCGGTTGCGGCGCGCGACGTGGCCGCGCAACGTGCCGAGCGGGCCGTCGCCTGGGCCGGCCGCCAGCTCGAACGGGAGGTGATTGGCGTCGAGTCCGCCGGCGGTGAGCGTGACGAGGGCGCCGAGCGGATGCGCGTGCATGAGCTCGTGCAGAATTTCGCGGCGCGTTTCCTGGAAGTGGGGCGGGTTATACATGGGCGCGGTTACTTGAGGGCGAGGACGACGGCGCCGGCGGTGATGAGCGAGCCACCGAGCAGCGTTTTCAAGGTGAGGCTCTCCCGCAGGAAGAGCGCGGCGAGAATCAGCACGAAGACCACACTGAGCTTGTCGATGGGCGCGACCTTGGCGGCGTCGCCGAGTTGCAGCGCGCGAAAGTAGCAGAGCCAGGACAGGCCGGTGGCGAGGCCGGAGAGCGTGAGAAACAACCACGTGCGCGGGGAGAGCGCGAAGACCGCGGCAGCCGGGCCGGTGGCGAGTGCGACCGCCCACGCAAAAACCAGCACCACGGACGTGCGGACGGCCGTGGCGAGGTTGGAGTCGACGCCGGCGACACCGAGCTTGGCGAGGATGGCGGTGAGGCCGGCGAAGAACGCGGAGAGCAGCGACCAGTGGAGCCAAGTCATGTGCGCATCATGGCAGGAGCACAGCGGTGTGCAACGGCGCGGCGCGCCACGGGCCGGCCATGGGTGTGCCTCAAACTGAGACCAGTGACTTGTAACGGCGGTCTATGACCGCCGGCGTTGGGTGCAGGGCATTCGTTCGGCGGTCATAGACCGCCGCTACAACCGAGGCCTTCGGAAAACTGACCTCAGTTTGAGTTTACACCCGCCGGCCAGGGCGGAATCAAAGCCGGACCCGACGGAGGCGGAGGGCGTTGCTGACGACGGTGATCGAGCTGAGGCTCATCGCCACGCTCGCGAACATCGGGTGCAGCCGCCAGCCGAGCAGCGGATAGAGGGCGCCGGCGGCGAGCGGGAGGCCGGCGAGGTTGTAGGCGAAGGCCCAGAAGAGGTTTTGTTTGATGTTGCGCAGCGTCGCGCGGCTGAGGTGCACGGCGCGCACGAGCGCGGTGAGGTCGCCTTTCACCAGCACGAGGCCGGCGCTGTGCATGGCGACATCGGTGCCGGTGCCCATCGCGATGCCGACATCGGCGGCGGCGAGGGCGGGGGCGTCGTTGAGGCCGTCGCCGGCGAAGATCACGCGCTCGCCGCGGGCGCGATGGACGTGGACGAGTTCCTGCTTGGTGGCGGGCGTGGCATCGGCGTGGAAGCCGTCGAGCTTCAACTGCTCCGACACGACGCGGGCGGCCGCGGTGCGGTCGCCGGTGACCATGACGACGCGGAGGCCGAGCCGGCGCAGCTCGGCGAGCGCCGGTGCGGTGGTGGGCTTGATGGCGTCGCTGAGGGCGAGGGTGCCGGCGAGTTTGCCGTCGACCATGACGCAGACCACGGTGACGCCGGGCAAGACGTCGGGGCGGTGCGAATCGGGGGCGCGGCACACCACGACTTCGCGGCGTCCGACCCGGGCGCGCACGCCGACGCCGGGCTCGGCGGAAAAATCGCTGACGGGCGGGAGCGCGAGGCTGTGGTTGCGCGCGGCGGCGACGATGGCGCGGCCGAGCGGGTGCTCGCTGGGCGACTCGGCGGCGGCGGCGAGCGTGAGCAGATCGGATTCGGAAAATCCGGGCTCGGGGGCCAGGGCGACGACGCGCGGTCTGCCCTCGGTGAGCGTGCCGGTTTTGTCGATCAGGAGGGTGTCGGCATGGGCGAGGCGCTCGAGGGCGGCGGCGTCCTTCACCAGCACTCCGGCCTGCGCGCCCCGGCCGATCGCGGTCACGATGGAAACGGGGGTCGCGAGCCCGAGGGCGCACGGGCAGGCGATGATCAGGACGGCCACGGCGTTGAGCAGCGCGTGCAGAAAGCTTGGCTCGGGGCCGAGGAGAAACCACGCGACAAACGTGGTGACGGCGATTGCCGCCACGCCGGGCACGAACCACGAGGAGACGCGATCCGCGAGCCGCGCGATGGGCGGCTCGCTGTCCTGGGCCTGTTCGACGAGGCGGACGATTTGGGCGAGGAGGGTTTCGCGGCCGACCCGTTCGGCGCGCAGCACGAACGTGCCCGTGGTGTTGAGCGTGCCCGCACTCACGCGGTCGCCAGGGCGCTTGGCCACGGGGATCGGCTCGCCGGTGAGCATGGATTCGTCGAGTTCGCTCACCCCGTCCGTGAGCGTGCCGTCGACGGGCACGTGTTCGCCGGGTCGCACGCGGAGAAGTTCGCCGGGTTGCACGGATTCGAGCGGGACGTCGGTGTCGTGCCCGGTGTCGTCGACGCGATGCGCGGTCTTGGGGGCGAGGTCCATGAGCGCGCGGATGGCGGCGTCGGTGCGGGCGTGAGCGCGTTGCTCGAGAATCTGGCCGAGCAGGACGACGGTCGTGATGAAGGCGGTGGCCTCGAAATAGAGCGGCACGCCGTGTTCGGTGTGGAACGCCGGCGGAAACCGTTCGCCGAACAGCACGGCCGCCACGCTGTAGAAATACGCGGCGCCGGTGCCGGTGACCGTGAGCGTGAACATGTTGGTGTCGAGCTCGCGGAGCGATTTCCACCAGCGGCGGATGAAGAAGGCGCCGCTCCAGAAAAACACCGGGGTGGTGAGCACGAGTTGCGCCCAGGCCAGACTGCGCGCGTCGAGGCGGTGAAACGCGCCCGGTGCGACCATCGGCCCCATGGCGAGCACGAGCACGGGCAGCGAGAGCGCGACGGCGGCGTAGAAGCGTGGCCGCAACACTCGCTCGTGTGGCAGGCCCATGTAGACGGGCGCATCAGATGCAGGTGAGGTGGCAGGTCCCATGTTAAGAAGCGATGAGCCGGAGCCCGACGAGGAACCAGCCGCACATAATCGTGCCGGCGGCGAGGGCGAGGGCGCCGCCGAGTTTTTTTCCGGGCAGGACCCACCACATCGCAAGGCTGCTGAGCACCATCACGGAGAGGCCGGCGGCGACGGCGTCCATCGCGAGCGCCCAGAGCGTCGTGAGCAGCCAGTCGCGCTGGTTCTGCGCATCGCCGATCCGCACGCCGGTGAACGTGTGCAGCGTGTGCAGGATGCCCCACGAGTTGAGTTCGGTGCGCTGGAGTTTCGCGCGCGCGGTTTTCAGATCGACCTGGACCTCGATGTTGGTGCCCGGGCGGGCGACGCGGAAATCGAAGCGATTCGGGTCGGGGCGCGTCGTCACCCACTGGATTTCGCCGGTCAGGCTGAGCTGGCGCATCACGTCGCGGGCTTTGGCCAGATTTGTTTCCGCGGCGGGCAGCTGGATCGCCTGTTCGGTGTTCGCGACTTTCCGGTTGGGCCAGAATTCCGCGAATTTCCACTCGTGGTGGTTGATCAGCAGCCCGGTGAGCGCGAACAGCCAGATGAAGAACAGAAAGTAGAGCCCGAGGTAAAAATGGAGCCGGCGGTTCCACGCGCGGAGGGTGGAGGCGAGGCTTGCGTCGAGGGTGGTGGCGTCAGACGAGGGCATAGACGAGTCCTCCGAAGGTGGCGGCGCCGGCGGCGAGCAGGACGAGACCGATGCGGCGCTCGGTTTTCAACACGGCCCAAAGGTAGACCCCGCTGAGCGAGACGAACAGCAGCAGGTAGACGGTGGCGTCGGCGAGCCAGCGCCAGACGCGCATGAACGCGGCGTTGCCGCGGATGGCCACGTTGTGCGGTCCGGGCATCTTGTGGAGATACACGGTCGCATCCCAGAGGCCGGTGGTGCGCGTCGAAAGGGTGGCGGTGCGCTGCGCGACGTTGAGATCGACGGTGGTCTCGCGGCCGGGAACGCTCACCGGAAACACGAAGCGGCGCTCGCGCGGGAGCTGGCGAACGAACCCGATTTCTCCCTGAACGCCGAGGTGGGCGAGCACCGCGTGGGCGGCGGCCAGTTGCGCGGGGCCCTTGAGCGATTCGAAATCGGCGGGGAGCGTGATGTCCGTGACGGTGCGTTTGGCGGGCGCTGCGCCGGGCTTCGGCAGCCACGCATGGACGAGGAACACCACGCTGACGGCGAAGACCAGGACGAACGGGCTCACGAAGAGCCCGAAGTAGAGGTGGAGGTCGCGGAGGAGCGCGTAGAGACGCTGGATCACGGGGCGCTGACTTTTGCGAGGTGGCGCTCGCGCAGCCATGCGAAAATCACGGGCGTGACCACGAGGATGTGGACGAGCGACGACAACATGCCGCCGACGACCGGCGCCGCAAGCGGGCGCATGACCTCGGTGCCCGTGCGCGTGCTCCAGAAAATCGGGATGAGGCCGGCGACCGTGGTGGCGACGGTCATGACCTTCGGGCGGAGGCGGAGGCGGGCGCCGGCCTTGACGGCGGCGACGAGTTCGTCGCGGGTGAGATGAACGCCGGCAGGTAGGTCGGGGTTTATCCCCGACGTGTCGGGCGTAAAGCCCGACCTACGTTTCGCTTCGATGGTCTTCTTCACGGCTTCCTCGAGGTAAACCACCATCACCACGCCGGTCTGGATCGCGGTGCCGAAGAGCGCGATGTAGCCGACCCAGACGGCCACGCTGAAATTGAAGCCCATCCACCACTGGAGCAGCACGCCGCCGGTGAGCGCGAACGGCACGGCGAGAATCACGTGCGCGGCCTCGGCGAGGGACTGGAAGGTCATCGTCAGAATCACGAAGATGATCAGCAGCACGACGGGCATGATGACCTGGAGCGTCTGGCGCGCGCGGATCTGGTTTTCATACTGGCCGCTCCATTCGATGGTCATGCCCGGATCGAGACGCACCTCGCGGGCGATGCGCTCCTTGGCTTCGTCGACGAAGCCGCCGAGGTCGCGTCCGGTGACGTTGGCCTGCACGAAGACGCGCAGGCGGCCGTTTTCCGAGGCGATTTCGTTGGGGCCGACGACGCGCTGGATGGTGGCGAGCTGCCCGAGCGGGATGTAGCGCGTGGGTTCGCCGGGGAGCGCGACGGGCAGGGCGCCGAGTTTGTCGAGGTCCTCGCGATCGGCGCGTTCGAAACGCACCTGCACCGGCCAGCGTTCGCGGCCCTGGATGCTCGTGGTCGCGGTCTTGCCGCCGAGGCCCATCTCGGCGGCGGCGAGCACGTCCTCCACGCTCAGGCCGTAGCGCGCGAGCTTGGCGCGGTCGGCGGTGATTTCGAGGTAGGGCTTGCCCTGCACGCGTGAGGGCGCGACGCTGGTGGCGCCGGCGATTTTGTTGACGACCTGTTCGACGGCGAAGGCCTTCTGCTGGAGCGCGTCGAGATCGTTGCCGAAAATTTTGATGCCGAGCTGGGCGCGGATGCCGGTGGAGAGCATGAGCACGCGGTTTTCGATCGGCTGGAGGAAGCCGGGCACGTAGCCGGGCACCTGCGTGAGCTTGGTGGTGAGTTCCTCGATGAGCTTGTCCTTGGTCATCCCGGCGCGCCACGCGGCCGGCGGCTTCAACATGATCGTGGTCTCGATCATCTCGACGGGCGCGGGATCGGTGGCGGTCTCGAAGCGGCCGAGCTTGCCGGCGACGCTGGCGACCTCGGGTGTGGCGCGGATCGTCTGGTCCTGCCACGCCATGATGCGCTTGATCTCGGTGAGCGACGTGCTCGGGAGGAGCACGGGCATGAAAAGGAGCGAGCCTTCCTGGAGCGTGGGCATGAACTCGCTGCCGAAGCCGCGCGGCAACCGCGCGGCTAGCTGAGGGCTGAGAGTTGAGAGTTGAGAGACAAGCCCCTGCGGCACGCCGAACGCGAGGGCGATGCAGAAGGCGAGCAGTGTGCCGGCGATGGCGAGGACGGTTTTGCGGAAGCGGAGCGCCCAATCGAGGATCGGATCGTAGAGCGCGAGGAGGACGCGCATGATCCAGTTGCGATCCTCGGAGTGGAAAGGGCCGCGCACGAAGATCGTGCAGAGCACGGGCACAAGCGTGACGGCGAGGAGGGTAGCGCCGACCATGGCGAACGACTTGGTCCACGCGAGCGGGTGGAAGAGCTTTCCCTCCTGCCCGGCGAGCGTGAAGATGGGCACGAACGCGAGGATGATGATCCCCATCGCGAAGAAGATCGGGCGGCCGACCTGTTGAGACGCTTCGAGGGTGATGCGGAAAGTCTCGGCGGGCGTGAGGCGGGAAGCGGCGGGGTTCGGCGACCCCGCCCTACAACGCTTCGCGTCTTCGGCGAGCTCGCAGTGGCGGATGACGTTTTCGGTCATCACGATGCCGGCATCGACGAGCACGCCGATCGCGATGGCGATGCCGGTGAGCGACATGATGTGCGACTGGATGCCGAACTCCTTCATCAAAATGAACGCGACGAGGATCGAGGCCGGCAGCGGGAGCGTGACGATGAGGATGCTGCGGAAGTGGAAGAGGAAGATGACGTGCATCAGCGTCACGAGGATGACCGCCTCCCAGAGCGTGTGTTTGAGCGTGTCGATCGCGCGATCGATGAGGTCGCTGCGATCGTAGAACGGCTCGATGGTCACGCCGGGCGGGAGACCGGAGGAGATCTGCGCGATCTTGGCCTTCACGTCTTGGATGACCTGGTAGGCGTTTTCGCCGGAGCGCATCACGACGGTGCCGCCGACGGCCTCGTGGCCGTCGATGTCGAGCGTGCCGCGGCGGTAGTCGCCGCCGACCTGCACGGTGGCCACGTCGCGGAGGTAGACGGGGACGTTGTTGTGAATCGCGAGCGCGATGCTCTCGAGGTCGCTGGCGGAGTTGATGAGGCCGCGGCCGCGCACGACGAACTCGAGGCCGTTTTCCTCCACGGTGCGGCCACCGACGTTGACGTTGATCTTCGCGATCGCCTCGAACACCTGCTGGAGCGAAACCTGATACTGCTTCATCCGCGCCGACGAGACTTCGACCTGCCACTGGCGCACGAAGCCGCCGATGCTCGCGACTTCGGCGACGCCGGGCACCGCGGCGAGCTGGTAGCGCACGAAGTAATCCTGCAGCGCCCGGAGCGAGCCGAGGTCGTTTTTGCCGGAAGCGTCCTTCAGGTAGTATTGGTAAACCCAGCCGAGGCCGGTGGCGTCGGGCCCGAGGCGCGGGGTGACGCCGGCGGGGAGGATGTTGCCGAGGTAGTTGAGCCGCTCGAGCACGCGGGTGCGGGCGAAGTAATTGTCGAGCTTGTCCTCGAAGATGATCGTGATGAGCGAGAATCCGAACATCGACGTGGCGCGCACGGTGCGCACGCCGGCGAGGCCCTGGAGATTGACGGAGAGCGGGTAGGTGACCTGGTCCTCGACTTCGCGCGGGCTGCGGCCCTCCCAGTCGGCGAAGACGATCACCTGATTCTCCGAGAGATCGGGGATCGCATCGATAGGGACTTTGCGGACGGCGAAGATGCCCCAGCCGAAGAGCAGGAGGGTGCCGCAGAGAACCAGGAAACGGTTCTGGAGCGACCACTTGATGAGAGCGTTGATCATGACGTGCGATGGGGAACGAGGCGGGACGCCTCGTCTACGACTAGGGGACCTCTTCGCCGCAGTCGGGCATGGCGGAGCCGAAGAACGGATTTTTCAGCGGCTGGCCGCGTTGGAGCCAGCGGCCTTTGCCGAGGACGGGGGTCATCGGGCACTGGAAGATTTTCAGGCCGAGGTGGGCGCGGTGCGGTTTCAGCAGATCGGCGACGGCGGTGCTCCACGGTTCGAAGGAGGCGCGGGCGGCCTTGAGAGAATCGCCGAGTTCGAGTTTCGGGAGTTGGGCGAACGGAGCCGCGGCCGGGGCGAGCGACGGGAAGATTTTTTGGTAACGGGCGAAGTCGTCGCTCGCGAGGGCATCGGCGGCGTCGATGGCGACGGTGGCGAGGGTGGAGAGTGAGTTGAGAGTTGAGGGTTGAGAGTTGAGCGGAGCGGCAGCGGCGGGCGGAAGCGGACTGAGGCGGGACGCCTCAGCCACTACGCCATGATCGTGGCCGGCGGCTTCGTGGGCGAGTTGGGCTTGGGCGTCGATGAGCAACGCGCCCGAAGTCACCACGCGCTCGCCCGCTTTCAGGCCGTCGAGCACCTCGACGAGCGAATCGCCGCGGCGGCCGAGGCGGAGTTTGCGCTGGGCATAGTGGCCGCTGCCCCCTCGACCAGGCTCGGGGCTGGCGAGGTCGACGTAGGCGACGGGGCCGAGTCCGGCGTCGAGGATGGACGAGCGTGGCGCGGCGAGCACGGCGGGTGACTCGACGAGCACGCGCGCTTCGGCGAGCACGCGGTGGAAGAGCTGGTGTTTTTCGCCGAGGCTGTTCGGGTGCGGATTGGGCAGCGTGGCGCGGACCTTGGTGGTGTGGGTGGCTTCGTTGAAGTTGGGATCGATGAAATCGATCGGGGCTTCGATGATTTCGCCGGGGACGGCGCGCGTGGTGATTTGCACGGTCTGGCCGAGATGCAGCCAGGGGATGTCCTGCTCGTAGGCTTCGAAGATGAACCACATCTTGGCGAAGTCGGCGATCTGGAGGAGCGTGTCGCCGGTCTTGATCCACTGACCCTCGTAGATCGATTTGGCGACGATGGTGCCGTCGTCGGGCGCGTAGACGGTCGTGACGAGATGGGGTTCGCCGGTTTTGACGAGATCGTCGAGCTGCGCGGCGGTAAGGCCCATTTTTTCGAGACGGGCGCGGGCGGCGGGCAGGGCGGAGGCGGTGAGCGCGCCGGCTTTCGCGATCTGAACCAGCTCGCGCTGCGCGGCCTGAAGCTCGGGGCTGTAGAGTTCGTAGAGCGGCTCGCCCCGGCGGATGGGCGCGCCGACGAGATTGGCGTGGAGTTTCTCGACGCGCCCTTCGGCGCGAGCGGTGATGAGGCGGTGGCGGGTATCGTCGTCTTCGATGGCACCGTTGACGCGGACGGAGCGCGTGAGCGGCTGCGTGGAGATCGCGGTGGTCTCGATGCCGATGGCGTTGATGATCGAGGCGGAGAGCGCGACGACCCCCTCGGGCGCGGGGGCGTCGGAGGCCTTGGCCGCGACGAGGTCCATGCCGCAGATGGTGCACTTGGCGGGCTTGTCCGCCTTGATCCACGGGTGCATGGGGCACTGGAAGACGCGGGCTTCGCCCGCGAAGGCGAAAGGCGAAAGAAGAAAGAAGAAAAGAAAACCGAGGCGTTTCATGGGTGGTCGGTGGTGCCGGCGAGCGTGGCGAGCATGGCGCGGTAGCGGTGAAAATCGGCGAGATTGGCGGCGAGGGAGATTTGCGCGTCGACCAGCGAGCGTTGGGCGACGACGAGTTCGGCGATGGAGACACTGCCGTTGATGAGGCCCTGTTGCGTGGCCTCGGCGCCCTGGCGGGCGAGCGGGAGGAGTTTGTCGCGGAAGAGTTCGAGGTTGCGGCGGGCGGTCTCGATGCGCTGCCACATGTCACGCACCTCGGCGACGGTCTTGGTGCGGAGCGCGGCGGCGTCGAGTTCGGCGGCTTCGCGGCGCTTGTCGGCTTCGCGTTGGGCGGAGCGGTATTTGCCGTCGTTGAACCACGGGAGGCTGACGGCGATGCCGGTGTCGTAGCTCTTGATGACGCGGCTGTCGGTGTTCATGTGCCGCGCCTTCACCATGACTTCGGGGTCGGGGCGCCAGGCACGGTCGGCGAGCTCGCGGGCGCGCTGGGCCTCGGTGATGCGGGCGGTGGTCTCGGCAAACTCGGGGCGGTGCGCGAGCGCGTGGGCCTGGGCGTCGGCGAGCGTGGCGAACGGGAGATCGGTGCCGGCGGCGGCGGGCAGGGCGGGTGCGGCGAGCTCGCCGACGGGTGCCTGCGGCGGCAGGTCGCGGAGGGTGTTGAGCGCAGCGGAGGCGTCGGCGATTTCGCGGTCGAGCATGATGACGCGCTCGTCGAGCCGGACGCGCTCGGTCTCGGCCATCAAGACGGCGGCGACGTTGCCGTTGCCCGTGGTGAGACGGCTGCGTGTGATGTCGACGGCTTGGGTGAGGAGCTGGGCGGTTTCCTTCGTGAGCGCGAGTTGTTCGCGGGCGCGCAGGAGTTGGAAGAATGCGTCGCGCGCCTCGGCGATGAGCATGAACTCACGGCTGCGGATCGCGGCGGTGGAGATGTCGGCGCCGGCGGCCGCGAGGGCGCGACGGCGCTCGCGGTTACCGGAGAGCGGGATTTTCTGCGTGAGAGAAAGCTCGGCGTGGTCATAGGTCGTGAGGCGGTTGGAGGAGTCGCGCTGGAATTCGAGTCCGGCGACGGGGTCCTCCCACGCGGCGGCCTGCGCGATGCGCTCGCGATCGGCGGCGGCCATCGCGGTGGCAGCACGGAGCTGGGGGTTGTGCGCGCGCACCTCGCCGACCACGCGCTCAAGAGTGAGCACGGAGTCGGCGGCAGTCGCCGGGAGGGCCGCGGCGGCCAAGAGGACGAACAGGACCGATCGAGCCGAGGTGGCGCGGGCGCGCATGGGAGTCTCAGTGTTTGTGGGCGGAGCCGGTGGTGGCCTTGCCCCTGGCTTTTTCGGCCGCGGCGGCGTCGAGCTTCGCGAGGTATTTCGCGGGCTCCTTCTTGAAGTCGCCGACGCAGTCCTCGCAGCACAGCAGGATGAGACGGTCGGGTTTGCCGGCTTCCTTGTGGACGTATTCGAACGGCTTGTCGCCGTGAGTCATTTTCTCGCCGGAGACGACGCAGGTATCGAGCGGGTAGGCCGCTTTGGAGTCCTTCTTGGCGGCTTTGGTATCGGCGGCGATTGCCGCGAACGGGAGCAGGCCGGCGAGGAGGAGGGGGAGGGAACGGAGGATGAGTTTCATGAGTTTGGTGAACGATGACACGAGGCACTACACCCACGCGGGCGGAATCCCTTGAAAAATTTTCGAGGGTTTTCACGCGGTCTGGGGTATAAGAGATTGAATTCACCATGAAACCGCCCGCTACCGCACCTGATCGTCTGTCGCGCGTGCTCGCCGAGTGGCGCGTCCAACCGCCGTCGAATCCGCATTTTCGCCCCGCCGTCTGGCAACGCATCGCGCAAGGGCGGCGCGAGTCCTGGCCGACCTACCTGCGGGCTCACCTGGTGGGCTGGACCGTCGCCGCGGGCGTGGCGGTGGTGGCGGCGGGGTGGGCGGGACACACCGCGGGGCGGGCGAAACTCGCCGCCGATCGCGAGCAGATGGTGATCTCCTATCTGGGCGAGATCGATCCGCGCGTGATGGCGAAACTGCGGCCGGGTTCACCATGAAACGGTTTGCGCTGACCCTCGCGATCGTCGCGGCCGCGGCGGCGGCGACGGGAATCGTCGCGTTTCGCGCGAGCGGCGATCCGGCGGTGCGCGCGGCGCTGGACAAGCATGATGCGATGGCGTGGCTGCGGTCGGATTTTCAACTGCGCGACGCGCAGTTTGCCGCGATCAAGAAACTGCACGACGCCTACTCGGTGGAGTGCGAGGCGCACTGCAACGCGATCCAGGAGGCCATGCTCGCGCGGGGCGCGCTGAAAACGGCGGCGCGGCCGGACGCCGCGGCGGTGGCGGCGGCGGATCGAAAAGTCGAAGAGTTGCGCCTCGTGTGCGAGTCGGCGATCGCGGCGCACGTGCGCCGGTGCGCGGCCGAGATGTCGCCTGAGGCGGGGCGGCGCTACCTCGCGCTCGTGCTCCCGAAGATCAAGGATTTCGACCACACGGCCGCCCCGGACCTCGGGCTCAACCGGCACAAGCACTGACCATGGCGCCCGAACCGGACGCAACCCGCGACGCGCCTGCCGACGCCGATCTGATGGCGCGTGTGCAGCGCGGCGACGAGGCCGCGCTGGGCGCGTTGATGGAGCGGTGGGAGCGGCCGGTGAAGGGACTCGTCGCGCGGATCGTGCTCAACGCGAGCGAAGCGGAGGAACTGGCGCAGGAGACGTTCGTGCGCGTGTGGCAGCAGCGGGAGAAATTTCTGGCTGACGCGGCGTTCAAGCCGTGGGTGTTTGCGATCGCGGTGAATCTCGCGCGCAACCGGCTGCGGTGGTGGCGGCGCCGGCCGACGGTCGAACTCCAGGAGTGGAGCCGAACGCAGGAGACGGGCGACGGGCGACTGGAGACAGGGACAGGCGGGCTCGAGCGGGCCGAGCGGGCGGCGGCGGTGCGCGAGGCGATCGCCGGGCTGCCGGTGGAGCTGCGCGAGGCGATCGTGCTGTTCGAATATGAGCAGATGTCGCACGCCGAGATCGCGGCCGCGGTGGGGACGACGCTGAAGGCGGTGGAGACGCGGATCTACCGGGCGAAGGAGAAGCTGCGTGGCGCGCTGCGGCGGTGGGTTTGACGGAAGTGAGGACGGATCATTTGTCATCCATTAGATGACAAACATTATTTTGATTCTCATAGGTAAAAAACAGAGATTAGTCATCTAATGGATGACAAATTGTTTCAGGGGGCGGAGACGATTTTTGGAGGAGGGACGGGGGAGGAAGGTGCGGGGTTGCCAGCGCGGGGGGCGGTCCTCATGGTGACGGATATGAAACCCCGCTGTCCGGTCCTCGTTTTCGCGCTCGTCCTTGGCCTGCTGCCGCTGCACGCGGCGACCGTGAAAGACCGCGAAGGCGCGGTGCGCGGCGACAAGGCGAAGATGGAGAACGATGCGCGCTGGATCTACGGCGACGTGGACCGGGGATTCGCCGAGGCGCGCAAAACGGGGAAGCCGCTGCTCGTGGTGCTGCGGTGCGTGCCGTGCCTGTCGTGCGTGGGGCTGGATGCGGAGGTGCTGACGCAGCCGGCGCTGGCGCCGCTGCTCGACGAGTTCGTGTGCGTGCGCGTGATCAACGCCAACGCGCTCGATTTGAAAAAATTCCAGTGGGACTACGATCTGTCGTTTTCGACGCTGATCTTCAACGGGGACGGGACGCTTTACGGCCGCTATGGTTCATGGACGCATCAGGCGGACCCCGAGGCGCGCGAGACGATCGGCTACCGGCGGGCGTTGGAGGCGGCGTTGAAGATCCATCGCGGCTATCCGGCGAACAAAGGCGCGCTCGCGGGCAAGCAGGGCGGCGCGACGCCGTTTTCGGTGCCGGTGGAAATCCCGGGGCTCGCGGAGAAATACGGCCGCGAACTCAACTGGGGCGGCGAGGTGATGAAGAGCTGCGTGCACTGTCACCAGGTGGGCGAAGCGTTTCGCGCGTGGTATCGGAGCAAGGGGGAGGCGGTGCCGTTGGAGCGCGTCTATCCGATGCCGCAGGCGGAGACGGTCGGGCTGGCGCTGGCGCCGGATCAGGTGGCGCGGGTGACGGCGGTGGCGAAAGGGTCGATCGCGGCAGCGGCGGGCTTTCGGGCGGGGGACGATTTCGTGAGTTTCGGCGGGCAGCCGCTGATCTCGGTGGCGGATTTTTCGTGGGTGCTGCACGGGGCGCCGGCGAGCGGCGAAGTTGCGGCCGTGGTGCGGCGGGGTGGCGCGGACAAGGTGCTGGCCGTGAGGTTGCCGGAGGGCTGGCGAACGAAAACGGATATTTCAAAACGCGTCGGCACGTGGTCGATGCGCGCGATGGCGCTCGGCGGCATGGTGCTGGAGGATCTCGACGAGGCGGCGCGGCGGGAGCGCGGGATCGCGGCGGGTGCGCTGGCGTTGCGCGTGAAGGGCGCCGGCCAGTTTGGCAATCACGGCGCGGCGAAACGAGCCGGTGTGTTGAAGGATGATGTGGTGCTGGCGTTTGACGGCATCGAGTCGCGGGTGACGGAGGGCGAGTTGATCGGGCGCGTGCTGCAAACGCGCAGACTCGGCGAGACGGTGGGCGTGACGCTGCTGCGGGGGAGCGAGCGTGTGGTGGTGAAGCTGCCGATGCAGTGAGCGGGCGGCGGACGGGCTCGCTGGGGGCGGTGAGTTCCGGTCGCACGCGTGGAGTGTGCCGAGGGCCGGTCACAGACCGGCCCGACCCCGGAGACTGGCCTTTTTTGCGGCGGAGAAGCAGGGCCAACCGCCACCAAACGAGGCGGGACGCCTCGTCCACGACGATGGTGGCGCTACGGGGTGAGCTCGACGTCGTCGGGGGTGTGGAGTTTTTTGTCGGGGCCGGCGCTGCGGATGGTCATGCGCGTGCCGCTTTCGGCGTGGAAGAAAAAGGGCGTGCCCCAGCGGTCGCAGAGTTCGCCGTCGCGGTTGATCGCGGGGTGGTTCGGCGGGATGACGGCGTAGCGGAGTTTGTTCCGGCCGGTGAGGGCGGCGGTGATCTCGGCGTTGGTGCCGACGGGGTTGCCGTCGCGGGGGAAGTTGGAGCGGAAGTTTTCGAGACAGGCCTGGAGGATGCGGAGGTCGGCGGGGAGGTCGCCGGCGGGGGCGTTGAGGTCTTTTGCGAGGTCGGAGATTTCGAGCGGAGCGGTCGTCGCGCGGTCGCGCGGGGCGGGCACGGCGACCTGGGCGGGCGGCCGCGCGAGGGGTTGGGCGGGAGCGGCGGGTTCGAGCGAGGGGTCGGCTTCGTTGTGGCTCGGCCAGAGGAACCACACGAGAGCCGCGAGCAGGAGGGCGGCGAGAGGGAGGAGCAGACGGCGGGACATGGGAGTGATGAATTCAGCCTAAGAAACGCCGATGAATTTAACCGCAGAGAACACAGAGAACTCAAAGAGAGCGCTCTGCTGGGTTTGGACACCGGCCGAGACTTGCACCTCGCGGGTGAACAGACATCGAGTATCGACAACGGGTTTTTCCTCTCTGCGTTCTTGGCGGTCCTTGCGGTTCAATTGCTGAATTTAGGTTCAGATAGATTGTTTCCTACTTCGCCATCGCTGGCTACGCAGGACAAGTCGTGGCTGCGCCCCTCGCAATGACAGAAAAAAGCACGGGCGGGCAGCCCGTGCTGATGAACGACCGGAGGCGTCGCGCTCCCGGAAACGAGGCGGGACGCCTCGTCCACGACGGTCAGAGGAAGCCGAGGTTGGGTTTCGCGAAGCGGCCGATGTTGGGGAGGACGGTCGGGAGATCGGTCGCGCTGACGCCGAACCAGGTGGCGAGGGTGGCGGCATACTCGTCGACGCTCGTCGTGGGAATCCAGCGGCCGAGCGAGGTATCGTCGGGGCCGCCGACGGTGAGCGTGGGCATCTTGCCGTAGATGTCGCCGCCCTTGACGGCGCCGCCGAGGATGAAGGAGTGGCTGCCCCAGCCGTGGTCGGAGCCGTCGCCGTTGGAGCGGAAAGTGCGGCCGAAGTCGGAGGCGGTGAAGAGCGTGACTTGGTTGGGCACGCCGAGCTCGACCATCGCGCGGTAGAACGCGTCGACGGCCTCGGAGATCTGGTTGAGGAGGTTGGCGTGGTTGTCGGCGGCGGCGTTGGTGGTGTTGATCTGGGAGGCGTGGGTGTCCCAGCCGCCGAGTTGGACGAAGAAGATCTGGCGTTTGAGGCCGAGGGTGGGCGAGGCGCCGATGAGGCGGGCGGCCATGCGGAGTTGGGCGGCGGCGGTGGTGAGCTGGCCGTTGGCTTGGGTCGGAAACGTGGTGGTGAGCGCCGGGGCGGCGGCGAGCACGCCATTGAGCAGATCGGCGCTGACGATGGCGTCGCCGGAGACGGAGCCGAAGGCGGCCTCGATGAGGCCGGGCTGGCTCGCCGCGAAGAGGTCCTTTTGCGCGCGGAAGCGGATGCCGTCGGTGGAGGTGGCGCTGCTGGTGGAGCCGGAGAGCGTGGTGGCGCCGCCGGTGCCGATGGCGTATTGCGAGATGACGTTGCCGACCTGGAGGGTGTTCTTGCCGGCGATCGAGACGGACATGGAAATGTCGTTGCTCGTGTTGAGATTGTAGAGGAGGTCGGCGATGCGGCCGCCCCAGCCGGTGGAGGTGGGCTTGTCGGGCACGCTGTGCTGCCACTGGACCTGCTGGTCGGAGTGGGAGAAGAGCTGGGGAGGAAGCGGGACGAGGGCTCGGGAGTATTGGTTCTTGGTGGTCGGATAGACGAGGGTGCCGACATTACCGAGGAGGGCGAGGCGGCCGGCGGCGAAGTGCGACTGCAGCTCGGTGAGCGAACCGTGGAGGCCCCAGCTGCGGCCGTCGGAAGTCTTCGGGCTGATGGGGAGCAACGAAGCAGAAGGGAGCGCGAGATTGGAGCGGGCCGAAGCGTAGGCGGCGTAGTCGGCGCCGGTGGGCACGATCATGTTGTTGGCGTCGTTGCCGCCGTTGAGGAAGAGGCAGACGAGGGCCTTGTAGTCGGAGCCGATGGCGGCGGAGGTGTTGGGCACGCGGGGGCCGTTGTCCGGGCTGGCGGCGCCGGCCATGAGGCGGAGGCTGCCGAGGGTGGAGAGAAGACCGGTGTAGCCGACGGCGGCGCAGCAGGCGGAGCCGAGGAAATCACGGCGGGTGACATCGGCGCGGAAAGGGGATTGGGCTTTGCTCATGGGCGAGGGGTGGAAAAGCGGAGTATCGGGAGACGGTAGGAAGAAGAAGGGGGGCGGTGGGCGGGTCTTTTCTCCCACTCTTTCTCTCGCGTCTTTCGGCAGGGCCAGGGCGGAGGAGAAAGATGAAGAGAAAGAAGAAAGAGAAAGAGACTACTTTTGCACGGCGGACGCGGGGGAGGTGAGGGTGAGGAGGATCGCGGTGTTGACGCGGTCGAGGGTCGTCGCGGTGGTGGCGAGCGAGCTGAGGGCGCTGGTGATACGCGTCTTGGTGGCGGCGGGCATGTTGCCGGCGCAGAGGACGAGGTTGAGGCGGTCGATCAACGCCGAGGGATTGGAGACGAGGGCTTGTTCCGCGGTGGTGTTGAGCGTGACGGCGTAATCGCGCGCAGTGTTGGTGGGCAGCGTGGCGAGAACCCAGGTGCGGAGGAGGTTCGGCACCGAGATGGCGTAGTTGTCGTCGGTGATCTCAAACTCAGGGACGACGAGTCCGGCGCGGGCGAGCGAGCCGGGAAGGACGTAGTCGGGGTGGTAGAAGTTGAAAACCGTGGGCGAGCGGAGGGCGGCCTGCGCGAGGTTGCCTTGCACGGAATCGAGGCGGTTGGAGCTGGCGGTGATCACGCTGGACTGGACGCCAGGGTTGGCGGTGGTGGGCGTGGTGTATTCGGTGCCGACCATGTTGCGATAGCCGGCGTAGCGGCCGCTGATCGAGCTGGCGCCGAAAGAGCGCAGGAGGCCGGAGAGGCGGAGGAGGGGCTCCTTGAGTTTGCCGAAGGACTGGGTGGCGGCGACGTCGGTGTTGCGGGCTTCGTAGTCGGTGAGAATGGCGCGCACGACCGAGGCGAGCTGCGTGGGGCTGGATTTCTGGTCCTCCCAGACTTTGGCGACGCGGTAGACGTAGGCCGGACTGGGGTTGGAGGTGACGAGGCGTTGGATGAGGTGCCGGGAGACGAGGGGCCCGGTGTTGGGGTGGGCGTAGAGCGCATCGAGCGCGAGGCGGAGGTCGGTCGTGCCGCCCTGGCCGGCTGGAATCGGAGTGGCGAGCACGGGGCTGAGGTCCTTGGTCCCGGTGTCGTGGTTGGCGGCGAAGAGGATCATCGGGTTGGTGAAACTCGCGACGCTGCCACCGCCGGAGCGGAACGACGTGGTGCCGAAGTAGGACCAGCCGGTGAAGATCTTCGCCATCTCGGTGATGGTGGTCTGATGATAGGTGGGAATCGGGAGGCCGTCGGTGCCCAGCTGGAGCGTGCCGTCCGGCTGAAGTTGGACGAGGCCGATGCTGAAGAGCTGCATGACCTCGCGGGCGTAGTTTTCGTCGGGCGTCTGACCGGTGACGGGGTCGGCCTTGTTGTTGCGCAGCGAGGAGAGGTAGTTGCCCATCATCGGGTGGAGCGAAACGTTTTCGAGCAGGGTGCGGTAGTTGCCGAAGGCGCCGGCGCCGAGCACATCGTAGTAGTGGGCGAGGGGCTCGGTCTGGTTATCGCCGCCGAGGGAGACATCGGAGATGACGAGGATCTGGCTGAGGGCGAAGGCGACGCGCTGGCGAAGTTGATCGGGGGCGGTGAGGACGGTTTTCCACCAGGCGTTCTGGCGGTTGGGCGGGTGGATGGCCTGCCAGTTGGTGACGCTGGAGCTGCCACCGAAGGTGTTGCGATCGTCAAGAGTGGCGGTGCGGTGGGACGTGAAGGGCAGGGCGAGCTGGGCGTCGAGCCAGGTGGCGATGCTGCCGCCGGTGAGAGCGTCGATCTCGGCTTTGGTGGGGCCGAAGGTGGCCTGGGTGAGGAGGCGCGCGGCGTCGGTGGCGGAGACGTTGGTGAGGGCGACGGCGGGCGGCGCGGCGGGCGCGTTGAAGGTGCGGGCGCCGGCGGCCTGGATGAAGGTGCCCTTGATCTCGCCGGTCGGGTATTTCGCGGTGTCGATGCGGATGGAAATGTTGCCGCTCTTGAGCGCGTCGAGGAGTTGGGCGCCGGAGTAGCTGGCCACCGGCGTGAAGAACCATTGGTTGCCGATCACCTGACCGGTGGGGAGCGGGAGGACGAATTCCTCGTTCGCACCGATGGTGAGGTAAGCGGTGTTCTGCGTGGAGCTGAGGTTGGAGAAGGAGACGTTGACGGCGGCGAGCGTGCCGCTGGCGCTGAGGAGGATGGTGGCGGTGCCGGAGGCGGCGGTGCCGCCGGTGGCGGTGGTCGTGGGTCGCACCGAGGCGATGTAAAGCGAGGCGGGATTGTCAGCGATGGTGACGGTCGCGCTCGCGGAGGAGCCGGCGGTGTAGTTGGCGGTGCCGAGGACGGTGACGACGACGGTGTCGGTGCCTTCGCTTTGGAGATCGGGGTTGGGCTGGAGGGGGAGTTTTACCGTGCTGGCGCCGGCGGGAAAGGTGATGGTGCCCGGCAGATTGGCGTAATCGAAACTGTTCACGGCGGAGCCGCCGACGCCGTAGCTGACGGTGAGCGGGGTGAGGGTGTCGCCGGTGCGGGTGAAGGTGAACTCGCCGTTGTTGTTGCCGGATTCGTCGGAGGTGGGCTTGGTCGCGGCGACGGTGACCACGGGGGGAGTGGGTTGCGTGGTGTCGTAGACCTCGACGATGGCGACGCCGCTGGTGCCGGCGGCACCGCTGATCTGGATGCCGTAGTTGCCGGCGGCGAGGTCGACGAAGAGCGCGGAGTCCTTGGATCCGGGCGGAAAGGCGAACGCGCCGAATTGGTTGAACGCGGTGGTGAGGATGGCGGCGGTGGCGGCGGAGCTGGTGGCGGGGGTGCCCCAGTCGTTGTTGGTGGCGACGACGGCGGCGGTGCCGCTGGTGCGGTTGAGGGTCATCGTCGGGTCGGCGAGCGTGCCGCCCACGCCGAAGGCCGTGAGCGCGGGACCGGCGACGCGGGCAAGGAAGCGGCGCGAGCCGGCGCCGGGCGAGACGACGTATCCGATAATCGGAGTGAAGCTGCTGGAGACCTGGAGGCGGGTGGAGAGATTGATGAGTTTGGCGCCGGTGTTGCCGACTTCGTAGACCTCGAGCAGGGCGATGCCGGTGCCGTTGCTGGCGCCGACGACCTGGGCGGTGTAGTTGCCGCTGGCGAGGGTGGTGACGATGGCGGAATCGCGGCTGTTGGCGGGCAGGGCGAAGGCGCCGACGGAGCTGAAGGTGGAGGCGTCCGAGGAGATCCAGTTGTCGTTGGAGGCGACCACTGCGCCACTGCTGCTCATGAGGGAGAGCTGGGGATCGGTGAGGGCGCCCGTGATGCGGAACGGCGCGCCGGCGAGGGTCGGGCCGATGGCGCGCACGAGGATGCGTTTGTCGGGGCCGGGGCCGATGACGAAGCCGGCGGTGAGGATATTATCCCCGGTGCCGGCCTGGGCGAGGGTCGAGAGGTTGGCGAGGCGCGGTTCCTGGGCGCGGAGGGCGGGATCGGTCAGGCACGCAAACGCAAGGCCGCAAACGGCGAGGCGGGTCAGTTTCATGGATGAAAGGGGAGGGTTCCGAAAAAGCGCGGCAGAACGGAGCCAAAGACGCCCGGTGGAGGGCGCGGTGACAATGCTAAACCGGAAGCGGTGAGGCGAACGGAAAGTTTGCGGCGGGGACGGTGGGAAACACGCAGGCGCACAATGCGCTCGCCAGCGCTCCGGCACGATTTAGCAAAGGAGCGGCTCGCGGCGAAAGCGCCGGGGCGCGTCCCACTTCATCCCATGTCCGAAGCCGGAAAATCGGCGGTCTTCCTCAGCTACGCGTCGCAGGACGCGGAGGCGGCGCGGCGCATTTGCGAGGCGCTGCGGAGCGGCGGCGTCGAAGTGTGGTTTGATGCCGACGGCGGCCTCAGGCACTGTTGGGAATTTGTGAGTTCCTCAGAAGAAGGCAGGTGCGAGAACTTTATGTCGATTTCGTTGGGTCCGATCGTTATGCGCTCAAGCAAGGATTGGACGATTCGCCGCTTTTCCTCGACCTGCATTTCAGGCCAACGCGCGTAGAGTGCGCGAACCTCCCGCAGCACCTGGTCTGCGGAAATGTCCTGCACCTTGATGTGGTCGAGTTCAGCCTCAATGCGGGGTAGCTCGTCCTGAAGCTGCCGCAGGCGCTCCACCTGCGGTTGGTGAAAGCTGCCGAAGCTGTCATGGGGAATTTGGCCATCAAGATAGAGCCGGTGAGTGCGGTTCATCTCGTCACGGACTTTCTGGACTTCCAGCCGGTGCGAGTTCAGGCGGGACTCCTTGTCGGCTACGTTCTGCCGGGCGGTCTCGAACGCCGCCATGATGCGCTCCGGGGCGTCAAAATACGCCTTCATTTCCTCATGGAAAATCGCGTCGAGGTCGTCGCTTAGAATCTTGTTCTTACATTTCGTGCAGGCGTATTTCCGGCTACCGGAGGGGACATACATCCGATGCCCGCAGTGGCAAAAGGTGAGGCCGCCAAAGAGCCGCACCGGCGCGCGGCCGGGCCGCGAGGTCTTCTTTTCCTGCTGGCCCAAAATCAACCCGGCCTGATGCCAGAGTTCGTCGCTGACGATCGGTTCCACGGTGATTTTCACCCATTGCTCCTCGGGTTTGTCCTCGTTTCTCCACGCGCCAATCTTGCGAGTGCGGCCGTAATAATACGTGCCCTTGGCGGCCGTTTCCGCCAACACACGCGCAATTTGAGTGTCGGCCCACTGCGACCCTTGGCGGGTGCGATAGCCAGCGGTATTGAGCTGCCGGGCAACCGCGCCTTTGCGGTGAAGTTCCGCGAACAGCTCGAAAACCCGCTTCACGATCGGCGCCTCGGCGGGATTTTGGACGAACTTCTTGTCCTTCCATTGAAACCCGAACGGCGCGGAAGCATTGAGTGGCTTGCCGAGCTTCGCCCGGATGCCGATGGACGCACGCACGCGATCGCCGATTTCCTCGCGCTCCCATTGCGCCATCGCCGCAATCATCGTGTAGAACAGCCGGCCGGCCGGCGTGCTGGTGTCGATTTTCTCCTGCAACGAAACCATGTCCGCGCCGCACGCGCGAAACATGTCGGAGAAATCGAGTAGTTCCTTGGTGTTGCGGGCAAGCCGCGCGAGTTTGGAGAAAATGAGCGCGGAGATGTGGCCGCGTTTGATGTCGGCGAGCATCCGTTTGGCCTCGGGGTGCTCCATGACCGTTTTGCCGGACACACCCGCGAGGTCGTAAACCTCGCGCACCTCCCAGCCATTGAACTTCGCGTATTCACGCGCACGCTGCTCGTGGTGCGCTGGGCTATCGCCCTGGGCTTGGTCTTCCGTCGAGACACGAATCCAGATGCCAACCTGTTTCGGCGGCTGCGGTGATTTGAAAGTTGGATTCACGGCGACCATCTAAACCTTGTCCGGGATGTCAGGCTTGGCGAGCACGAGTGTCTTGCGCGGCACGCGCACCACACGCTCATCATTCCCACAGCTCGCCGTGGGGAACATGGACGCACGCGCCGTCTCGGTGATGTCTTCGCCGATGACGGCGAAATCGCCGCAATCCATTTCGAGAATGTCCGGGCAGCCACTCGCGGCTGCGGTGCGTGCGCCGTTCGCGTGGGGATCGGGGCCAAGGCGTCGAGCGAACATGGTAAATAGGACACTATAGTTGCCTCTCCGGTCAAGCCGGAATTAGAGCAAAGTAGGCGGGAGTGAAGAAAAATTTTCGAGATGCTGTCGCCGCTGAAGTCGCCCGAATCTTGCGCGAGGAACGCGCCAAGCACGGTCTTTCGATGAACGTGGTTAGCGAGCGCGCTGGCCTGTCGCGCATGATGGTGAGCTACGTCGAGCGCGAACACCGAAACCCGACACTCGACACTTTGCTTCGGATGACCGAAGCGCTGGAAATCGATCTTGTGGACGTTCTCGACAAGGCGCAACGGGCAGCGCGCCAGAGGACGCGATAGGCCGCCGTCGCCTTTGTATCTCGGCCGCCGGTGCGATAAACTGAGCGCATGGCATGGCCGCAATGGCTCTCGGATAATTGGTTCACTGCGCTTCAGTCGTTCGCGATTGTAAGTGGTTTCGTGTTCACATGCGTCACCCTTCGACGTGACGAGCGCACGCGGCGTGTTGGAAATCTGTTCAAACTCACGGCCAATCACCGCGAACTTTGGTCGCAACTCTTCGTGCGACCCGAACTGCGGCGCATTATGTCGAAGACCTGCGACCTTTCCCTCGAACCAGTAACCGCGGATGAATCGCTGTTCGTCCGTTTCCTCATCCTCCATATCAACTCCGCACATCACGCGATCAAGTATGGTCTCATGGACGCGCCGGATGGATTTGATGCCGACTTGCGCGAGATTTTTGCCAACCCTATTCCGCACGCTGTCTGGCAAAATCTCCGGCATCTTCAAGACGCGGACTTTATCGAGTTCGTCGAGTCGCATTTTCATCATCGTGGCGAAAAGACAATCGAGGCGTAGCCGCCTGCTACGGCTTGCGCCGCATCAGGTCGGCAATCGCCCGAATCGCTGCGCCCTCGCGGGCCTTCGCTTCCTCGGGTGTGAGCTGCGGATAAATCCGCTTGATCTTATACCCGCGCGACACCCTCGCCTCCGGGATTGGCGGCCGTGGCTTCGGCAGCGCTTGCAAATGGGAGATGAACTGGTTGGGCAGAAAATACCGCACGCGTTGCGCGATGTCAGGCCCGAGGCTGTTTGTGACGGCGGTTTCAATGCGGGCCAATTTCTCGGCCGTGACCGAGACAACCGAGATTTCCTGAAATCCTGCCTTAGCGCATTTCGCGACGTTCCCGACTTCGTGATCGATGGTTGTTGTTACCGTGATTTCGCACGCGATTTTGGCGTCACCACGTGCCAGCAGCAAATCGACGGAACCAGCTCCATCGAGGATTTCATGTTCAATCGCGGTCTTAAAACCGAGTGCGTCAGCCGCTTCTTTGATCCGCTTCTGAATCGCTTTGTGTTGAATGCCACCGCGGCCGGGATCGCCCACCGGGGCCGGCTGTTTAACCTCGCTGGCAGCGGTTACCGGCTGGTTAACAGGAAGCACGGCGGAAGCGGGCGCTGGTGGAGCGGGTGCGGCCAATGCACTGGTTGTAGGCATCACCGGCGGCTCCTTTGGCTGCACGGGTAACACCGGCTCTGGCGTGATTACCGGCGATGTTGCCGCCCGGTTATCCGATGCCGGGACGGCCTTCGGTTTTGATGTCGGCGCGGGAGTGGGCTCTGCCGCAAATTCGACGGCCGCAGGTTCTCGCAATGCCGCCTCAACATCTTCGCGCCGCGTCGCATATTTTTCTCTCGAAGCCGTGACGACCTCAGCATGCCGATGCGCCGCTGCTGTGTCATCGGGCAAGTGGGGAGCAGGGATTGAGAGGTTGAAATCGTAGTCGCTCCGCTCGACGCGGCAGATTGCCTCGCCGGTGCCGAGATTCTGAAAATCACGAGCCTCGAACGAAGAAAAGCCGTGCTCCAATACTCGTGCGTCTTGGTCGCCGACTCGGAAACAGACTCTCGTGTAAGGATTCGCGAGCACCGCACTCGCGACTTCCGAGTCCCGCTGCAACTGACGGAGTTCCTGGTGTGCGAGCGTGAGGCCGACGCGGTATTTGCGCGCGCCGGAGAGTATTTCCGCCATCGAAGGCGTGATGAAGTTGTGGAATTCATCGAGGTAGAGCCAAAAGTCACGGCGGGCAGCTTCGTGCTGATGCTGCCGTCCCATCGCGATCTGCTGGAATTTGGCCATGAGCAGGCTGCCGAGTAGATAAGCGTTTTCCTTTCCAATCGCTCCCTGCGAGAGCTTTGCGAGGAAGATTTTCCCGGTATCGAGGATGTTGGCAAAATCGAGCCGGTTTTCGGTCTGCGACACCATGTAGCGAACCGGCTTCGGGCTCAGGAAGGTTTCGAGCCGCGTCATCACCGGCCCGATGGACTTGTTGCCGGCGAGCTGTGGGAAACCCTTGCGCCAGTAATAAACGATGTCGGGGTCGCGCACCGTTTGGAGAAATCTACCTCGAAACTCCGAATCGAGCAGGAACCGGCGAAGGTCGGCGAGAGTGCCACCCTTCTCGCTCTCCAGAAACGCGCGAATGGCGTTTCCGAGCACAATACCCATCTGGTCGCCCCAGCTCGTCGAAAGCCGCTCAAACACGGAAACGAGATCGGATGCCAAGAGCGTTTTCTCCAACTCGGAGTGCGCGGAAAGAATGTTGAATCCAACGGAAAAGTCTTCGTCGCCGGGGTCGAGCAACACCACGTCGTTGACTCGCTCCGGTGGAATCACGCCGAGGATTCGATCAATCAAGTCGCCGTGCGGGTCGAGAACGGCCAAGCCCTCGCCGGTGTCGATGTCCTGGCGAATGAGATTGAAAAGGAGCGTGGTCTTGCCCGTTCCCGACGCTCCTATGACGTGCATGTGCCGACGCCGTTGTTCGCGATTGAGACGCACACTCTGGTGCTCGCCCGCATGGTCGTTTTCTCCGAGCAAAAGGCCGGTCTCATTTACGACAATCGAGGGCGCGGCTTTTGTCTTTCGCAACTGCCGGCGAAATCTCGGTGAGCGCACGGCACTCGACGGAAGATGAACGAGCCCGAGCAGTTCATCGGAGTTGAGGATCATGCCGGCCCGCCGGCTTTGACGCCGCAACACGTCGTCAATGTGCGCATCGTAGGGATACTCGTCATTGCGGAGCGGCATCAACTCATTACCATTCGGGTTCGCGAACGGCCGCAGACCGCCCGCGAGCAGCCGAAGGATTTCCCACGTGCGTTCGGCTTCCGGGCTGCATGCAGCGATTCGCACCACGGCAGCAAACAACGGGCGGCCTACTTTTGCCGATGCAGCGCCGGTGAGTTCAGGGGCATTTACGAACGCCGGCCGGCCCGTCTGCCCTGTCACGGAGCGCACAAGGTTTTCCGCCCATTTGTTTTCGACGTTCTGCCAAAGGACTTGGAAAATCGCGCATTCTCCTGCACGCAGTTCACTCAGCACGCCCACAAGCGCGACGTAGGGATCGAAAGGGACGCTTGAGAGTGGGAACACGCATTCGCGCGCGAGACCGAACTCGACCGCTGCGGCAACCTCTCCGGCCGTCGTCCATGCCGATTGGAGGAATGCTTTCGTCGGCGTCGTGACGAGCGCAGGGAAAAACGCACGGAGCCGCTGGCGCACGTTGTCCGCGTCGTCTGCGCTCACGACCAATTGCGCGGTGACGTGGGCCGAAGTGCCGACGAGTTCAAACGTGATCGGCTCTCGGCAAATCAGGCTGCGGAGAAACGCATCGAATTCGTGGCCACGTGTGTCGAAGCCGGCGGGAAGAACGACGGGCAATTCGACGAGTTCACCGCGTTCAAGTTTCGTCGGCTCCGGTTCATCGTCTTCTTCGGGCGGCGGTGGAGCCTCTGGTTGCGCCCAGAGGCTTCGGAATAGGGAACTAAGAACCGTGGGTTTCCGTCCGTCATCAATCGGCATGGCACCACGAAGAAAATGCCCATCGAACGGCACGAATGGCGGTTCGGGCATGACCGGGTGCGGGTAGACCAATCGGCCACGGCTGCGCTCCTCCCATGCCCGAAATCGGGCCGTGAGTTCTTCGTGAATCCGCGACATGGCGCACGTTACTCTGCGTCGTCCTCGGCGCCGGGTTTCACTTTCGCGGGCTTGTAGAGCTCTCCGAGGATCGGGTTGTAGTCGTAGGTGCGAAGGAGCTTAACGCCGTGGTCGGCGGTAAATTCATCGACCTTCTTTTTGACGAGGTCAAAAACGATGGCGTGGTAGAGAAGCCGAGTATCATGGCGGTAATATGTATTCTTGCGCGTCCTCTCGTAGAGATCACCGATCACGGCGGTGTTGAGGAAAAAGCGGTCAAAGTCAGGCATCTCGACTGGAAAGGGAGCCGTGGCGTCAACCGGCTTTGAAGCCGGGTTGGCGTTTTCCCGCTGCTGCTTGACTATCCAATACCCGGCCGCGCCAAGTGCGGTGAGGCCAACGACCCACCAGAAATTAGCCTGTGCGGTGTAGTAGGCGCGCCAAGCTACGTTCCAAAGAACAACCGCCAGCACGAGGAAAACGAAAAACCGCAGCCAGCTCCGCGGTTTTTCAACGAAACGCACTGAGAAAAAGTAGCCGGTGCCAAACGGGGCCGCACAGATGTCGAACGCGAAGCGCTCGCGCGCGAGTCGCAGGTAAACGCGTTTGTCCGAAAGCACCCCGCCCTCATGGTATTCCACATGCGACGAATTGAGCTGCGGCAATTTCCGCGCAGCGAGTTCGTCCAAGATGCTTTCGTAGAAATCCTGAGCGGAAAATTGGACGCCATCAACGACGGCATACCAGTGTGAAAGGACGTTGCTGGGAAGCGCAGGGGAGCGACGTGACAACATGGCGATACTGGAAGGCTGCAAACGCGAAAGATAGACGACACCGCGGGAAGTAAATGGCCGAAATTTTCCAGGATTACGAGAGAACTCGTTGACTGGCTTTGCTTCCGGTTAAGTGCACCAAACACAACAAAATCCCAAGGTTGGACTATCGGTTCCTGCTGCACTTGCATCAATGATCCAAAAAATCAAAACTCCGGCACTCAATGAAACTCGAACCCGTTTTTTCTGATGTCGCAAAACTGCCCACCGAGCACGGTGAACTCCTCGTGCGAGCTTTTCACTCAGGGGACGATTTGCCTCATCTGATAATCTATCGCGACCTCGAAAACTTTTCCGGAGCTTCAGTTCCCGTGCGAATACATTCCGAGTGCCTCACCGGCGAGTCACTCGGATCTTTGAGATGCGACTGCCGTTCTCAACTTATTTTTGCTATCGAATATATCGCTCGAAACGGCGGAGTCGTGATTTATCTTAGGCAAGAGGGTAGAGGGATTGGATTATTTCACAAAATAAATGCTTATCACCTGCAAGATCAAGGCATGAACACCATCGAGGCGAATCATAAACTCGGTTTCGATACTGACACTAGAGATTTTGCCGTCGCGGTAAAAGTATTGGCTTTTCTCACTATCACTTCCGTTCGTTTGCTCACAAATAACCCATTAAAGATCACGTATCTGAGAAGTCATGGAATTGATGTCACGGAACGCCTGGCAATTCCATCCCATCCCAATCGCTACAACGCCTCGTATTTGCGCACAAAGAAGGAGGTGCTTGGGCATGACATACCGTTAGCGTGACAAGCAGCAGCGCACTACTCTAACATTGGAGCAAGTCATGTCTCACTTTTCGCTATAGCAATGCCCGCGCTCTTTCTAAAACCTGACGCTCTTGGCCACAGCAGCCGGCATTTGTCCGGCCAAGCCGCTGCCGCCTTCCTACTATGTCTCGCCTCTGAATTCGACCGCTCACTGCTAAGCCAGATTAATTCACCTTCAGTCCTTCAACGCGCTGCTCGTGCTCACGAGCAGTTCAATGAGAGACGGCATAGCGAAACCGAGTTTGGAGGCCGTCTGCATTCGTTACGAAAGATAGCCACACATCTAGTATCGTTGAGCCGGCGGCTCCAAACCCGGAGGGCCATCACCATGGAGGCGCTAGTTGCGTTAACGCTGCGTGGACTGGCTTTCAAAAGCGTAAACATTCGTAAACACCGACTGACAATTGAGGAAGTAAAACGAATTTATGAAATGAACGATATGCAGCTCGAGCGACGCCTCGTCAGATATTTAGTCGGGCAACGAATCGTCATCTATTCCATAAGTGGACGCCAAAGCATAGCCGCGTTACAGGCAATGAAGACATATCTACGGCATGCTTTCTTAAATAGACGCAAGAACCGTTATTTGTTGAGGAATTTAGTCCATGTCTGCGGGCGGCGTGACACGGCTTTTGTTGCAAATATCGCACGGCGCTACAGTCCGCCGACTTAGACAAGAATGGTCGCGGCGATCTTTTTGGCAATCGACGCAGCGATCAAGTTGGGGTCGGCGTGTGTTGTATCATATTTTGTGACGTGTTGGAGTTCTCGGCGCATCATCACCTCAAGTGCTTCGTCCCATTGTTGGAACATAGTGCGATTGTGATTAAAGAACCGAGAATGTTCGTCTTTTGTTGTTCTACCAGCGGCGAAGTCTAATCGGTGTCGCATAACGCGTCGCTCGAACTCTGTTGTAAGCAACGCTGCTCCAGAGTAGTGAACGTGTAGCAAGCGAGATGCTTTGTATCCAAAGGCCATCAAGTTGTCTCCCTCAATGACGGCCCGTGCCCATGCTCGGAAATGCGAACTAACTTTTATCACAACACACTTGCTCTTGAAATCCACCGCAAAGCGGTCAGCCACGGGGCCGGCAAGATAGACTAAGCGCCTTGTAAACGCATTATACCAGTGTGCCTTCTCCGCCGCTGTCTGATGCGTCAAGCGCTCATCCATGATCGCGGTCAAACCGCCACTCAAAGGGCCAATAACTACGCGACACGGACACTGCTCGCCGAGTAGCTGTGCAACCTTGGCGGCGATTGTCTTTTTACCAGAGCAATCAAGGCCTTCAATTAAATAGGGTCTCACGCAAATTAGGTTTTGCGGTCAATTTTATTGTATCGCCGGCGAGAAGACTGCGCTTGATTAGGTTATCCGCATTTGCCCACGAGGAAGGCGAACAGCTTGCGATATCCAAGAGATGAAGCGGATACCTAGCGTTTTTCTCATCTACCCTCGGTAGATCGGCAAACGGCCACGAGTCCTCATCATCCCGACATAAAGGCACCTCGTCCGCGTGCGGCACGCCGAGCAATTTGCCAACGATCTTATGCACGCCGTATGCGTTACCGAAGTGACGGACGGTAAACCCCTCTGACTGAAGCGCAATTTCAGCGACCGCGGCGAGGCGCAAACCTGGCACCAGTTTTCCAGCCTCAATCAAATCTGCTAAATCGTCGCATGTGAGAGCATGTCGAGCCGCGCCGTTGGCCCTCGCTGATGACAGCAAGGGCTCTATGTCAATCCTATTGGTGGCCGCGATATATCTCACTCTCGCCATGCAATTGTTAAAGTCCCTTGTAACGGCGAGCAATGGATAGTGCGTTCTTTCTTCGACGCGAGCAAAGGCGGCCAATGTTGAAAAAAGGTCATTACCTAACGCGCGAATCGTATTCGCGAACCGATGGCGTATCGGAGACCGCGTAAAGCTTATTAAGCGGACTTTGGGAAGTTCCGGAGTGATCTCTCGGTGCAGTGTGTCTAGCACACCGAAAACGACTTCTCCAATTGTCGGAACTTGTTGAGTGGCGCCAACAGCTGCATCAAATGAACAAACCAATTCATTGAGAACGCGTTCGTAAACTAGTTCATCAGCGTCTGTTTTTCGGGACTCTTGAATACTGGCGCGATAAATATCAAGCACGATGTCGTTACATTTAGGATCACTAGCTGGAAACCACCACGGCACCCATTCAACCGGAGCGCACAGATTACGAACAACAATACCGTCAGAAGAAAAGCGCATCGACCTAATCGTAGACCCGCCAAATCGCCGAGGAAATTCATTCAAGATTCCCTGAACATCGCCAAGTAACTGCGTATAGCGGAAATGGTGAATGGCCATCCGCGCAGATGGGCTCACCGTTGGATGCCAGCCATCGGTATAGTGGATGATTTTGGTTTCCATCATCAAAGCGCTCCCGGCGTGATGTCTCGAAGAAAGTCGGCATCGCGTCTAAAATTCCAAATCGTGTTTAGGCGGGCGTCATACCGGCAAAGGTTGGCCTTTAGCTCGCTGTTTTGTCGCGCCAAGTCGCCCGAGCGTGGTGGATGGTCAATGTGGAATACCGCAGTGCACATGACAGGGGTAACGAATGCGCCGTGTGCTATAGACTCAGCGGCGAAGCACACGTCCTCCGGCCCCCACCCAACGAAATCGTCAGGAAATCTGATCAGTCTGGCCAACCAACGCGGCATTACCAAATTATTTCCTTTGGCCATGAATTGCAGGTTTGTTGGCCCAACAGTTCGTCCAAAGCCGAAGTCCCGAAAGGCACGGGTCGTTGAATACGGCGATACTTCCGTCGCGGCAGTGATTTTGTTGAAACCAATCCATGTCGTATCATAGAATGCGTGAAAGCGAGTGTCACTTTCAACTCTAGGGCTACGTGATACCGCTGCTGTAAGAGCAGCAAGTCGCTCTCGGAATGAGAGGGTAATAAGATTAGGCATCAAAAAATGCCGCGTTATGTGGTCTTTTATATAGTCTTTGTCCAAGACAATGTCGCCGTCACAGAACATTACCAATGGCTGTGACGCCTTGAATACCCCTAAATTCCGAGCGCCACCACAAGATAGGCGCTTATTAGAGCGAATAAGTTGCACATTATACTTTTCATATCCACGGATGTCTATTGGTGGCTCACTGAGATCATCAATAACTATGCACTCCCATACGAACGATGGAGGAAGGATTCCGGCGGCAGTCAGAATAGAGTCAAGCACAGCGGGTAGTGTGTTGTGCACATTGAAAGCCGGAATAATTATTGATACCCCCCCTCTCAGGCCGTCATACGCGCAGTGTCCATAGACGAAATCGACTCCGAACAAGGCTTCCGAAAGAAGATCACACATCCAATAGTCATTGGAGCGTCGTTCAAGGACGTCACGTAAACGCAGCGAGCGAATGTTTTCGGTTGACTTAAGGAGCGGCCAACCGATGTGGGAGATTACGGAACCCTTTTCACCCACATCCGTCGAAGTCGCAAGGACTCCCACGTCAGTATGGTTAGCGTCGATGGCAGCGACACCAAAAATGCAGCGAGAGTCGAAAATGTCTAGAGGAGTCTGTTCAAGAAATTCTAGCGGATCATGGACGTGCTGCCAACTTTGAACCGAATCGCTCCGCGAAAGCACAGAAAAGTGTGGCCGAAAGCGAAAGTAATTAGTTCTAGCCTGAACTTCTACATACGGACAAAGAGGTGGAGCACCGAGCCTATGCCAACGCTGGCGGAGTTTCTCCTTGTCTAGCGTTAGCTCCACGTTGCTCGGGACTGTAGCCATAGACTAGTCCGCTTATTACGGTGCTACATTCCGGCAACACGCTCCCACGCGGTAGCGACTTCCTCGAGTGAACATCGCAAGGCGAGTTTCCGACAATTCTGCCGGTATTCATTCAATCTATTCTCGTCATTGAGAAGTGCTACAGTTTGGTCGACAAACTCCCGCTGAACATTAGGGTTGCCTATGTCACCGTTGACAAGTATTCCTGTCTGGCCGTGCTGGACCCTTTCCTTCATCGCTTCGATCGAACTCGTAACTAATGGAGTCCCGGCAGCGGAGCACTCTGCCGCAGCCAAACAGAACATTTCGGGAAACCGACACGGATATAGAAACAGAGAGGCCCGAAGCTGAAGCGCGGTCAGATGCTCACGTGACACCGCCTTGAACAGTCGAGTGCCAGGTGGTAGTTGCGATCCTCCGACGATTTGACGCCATCGATCAGACGCTTCGGCAATCGTGTAGCCCCACAATTCCCACCCGCTAGTAATCCACAATTCAACATCAGGACAAGCGTTCCGGATATGAGGCCAAATATTTAGAGCAATATCCAAACCACGGTTAGGCATGCTACAAAATATACACGCTCGTTCCTTCGGTTGTAAGGGTGAGTATTTCTGTATCTCCACAGGGAGCGGTATGTTAACTTGTTCAGCTTTGCACTTGGCTTCAACCAGTCGATTTCTTTGTGCATCGGAACTGACCACGACAATACCGCCGATAGTGGATGCAAATAGACATGCACCACTCGCACGGTCATCTAGCATCCAGAAGAGATTTTTTGCTGCGTTGCATGGATGTATAGCCTCCTCAAACCTGACAGCAACTGCAACGTCGGGTTGTTGGGCGTCGGAAATCGACGAGTTGAGGTGCCAGTGAACGCCCCCGTAGGTGCCCGGCTTCCAGCAGCAGTTGTAAACATCTACGTGATGTCCGCGGCTTGCAAGTGCGCGAGTCAGCAGAATCAAAGATGCTTCGCTTCCACCGATTCCTGGAAAATCGAAATCGGGAGGATAGAAAGCGATTCTCTTAGGGTAATGAAAGAGCCAGCGCATTTACTGCTAATCGCGGTATTCATCCTGCCTTGATATGCGAATAGTGATAGAATGTGCCTCGGCCAAGTTCGCAGCAGAAGCCGCTTGCAAAAGGGCATCTATGCCCCAATTAAGCAACGAGGGAACTTTGTTTAGCGGCGTCAGTAGTCTACGGTAGAAGTGCCCTGTAGCCGGGTCTTGCTTTCTAGCTTCCCAAGAATTAATTGTGGCGATCATTCTCACTTGTGCGTGGAACGAACCGTCATCTTCCGTCACTTCTTGAACACCAAGATAAATCGGAGTGTTGATAATAATAGAGGCCTCTTCATGGCATTCTCTAGCCAAGGTGGCACCTAGATTCGAATCCGTTGGCTCAGGGTGGCCGCCGGGAAGTGTAAACTTTCCGCGTTCATCTTGTAGAACGAGAACGCGGCCTTTTTCATCGAAACAAAAGCCGTAGACCTGTGTGATCTTCCAGTCTTTCGCAATTGGCTCGGTTTTCCACTTAAATGAGGCCATAAAGCTCTAATATTGAAAGTTAACCACTGAAAACGAAAAATGTAAATGGTGGCACAAACACGACATTGAAAGAGGTTGAACGATTAAGGGTGAGGCAACAACGTAAAAAGCCCCTGTCGGAAGGGGCTTGAGGTGCTCAGTCACGGGGAATCTCACATCTCGGGCTTTGAGTCGGTAGGGCGAGTTCAAATGAGGTGAAGTGACTGTGCCACTGTGGGGGTGAGTTGCTCCGGTTGGAAGCCTTCCTCCGTAGACGCGACGACGCGCACGAACGCTTTGAACGCGAGACGACGTAACACGTCCTCGCGACCCTCGCGTCCGGCGTGGTCTTCGTCGAACATCACAATCACCTGCGACGCCGGCCTGAGGTGCTGCGCTAGCAACGCCTCTTGAGCGCCCGAAAGCGAGCTGCCCATCAGCGCGACACACTTGCGAACGCCGAGCTGCCACAGCTTCATCGCATCGAAGAAGCCTTCTACGATTACCAGCGGTTGCTCCGATGGTTCGCGCAGCGCTTCGGCAAGGCGATAGACCTCGACGGATTTCTTGAACCCGTCCGGCAATCGGTATTTCGGCCGGCCATCGGGCGGATTTCCCGGCCACCGTCCAGCATAGCCTACCAGTTCGCCTTTGACGGCAGCGTGAATCGGAATGGCGATGCGCTGGGCCATGACGCCCTTACCGCAGAAGCCGACACCAAATTCATCAATCGTCTCTGGCGATAGCCCACGCTCGGCCAAGTAGGGATGCGAAGGGTCGAGTTCCAGCCGAAATCCGAGCGGCTTATTCGTGCCGGTCTCCTCCTTTGCTGGACGTGATGGCTGCGCATTCGGCTTTGCCGGCGACGGCACAAGAGGCGGTGGCAATGCCTCGTTGACGGCTGCACCGTTGCTCGAAGCTGGTCGTTGATCCCGACTCTGCCGGTCGCTCGGCCTGTTTTGGTCGTAAGCAACGTTGAGCTGTGCACGATCCAATCCAAACCATTCGACGAGCCGGTTCGCCGCCTCCATCGGCTCTACGTTCTCCATCTTCGCCACGAAATCGAGGACGTTACCACCGCACTTGCATTCACTGAAACAATTCCAGCAATTCTTGCTGATACAGACACGGAATTGTGTGGGGTTGGTGCCCTGATGAATCGGGCACGGCCCGCTGAGGCTGTCCCGGCCGCGTTTGAAGCGATCGGACAGGCCGTAGTGATTCAATACCTGCTCCATAGTGACGGCCGCTTTCACGGCGCGAAAGTCCACGAAGCGCGATTCTGTTTTCGACATGACATGACTCCTGGGTTGAGGGTGACAAATAACAAGGCGACTCTGGAAAAGAGCCCCCTCCACTGGCTATCGTATCACGCCGCTTTTTCTCGGACAAAAGAGTTAATCAAGCGCTCCGTGCCGCCCGTGGCGTTCGTCCACGGCAACGTGAGGACGCCGGTTCTGTCGGATGAAGTAATATAGCCGCGAAGTGAATCCGCGTCGGTAAAGAGAAACAAGCCGCGCCCGCGGGGAAGTTCAGCACAGGTTTTCGCGACGTGCTGTGCCCGTTCCGCGCTCGACGTTACGACAAGCACGCGAAAACGATTTGATCCGAAGCGTTGACGGTGCACGCCTTCCCGCCACGTTGCTTCGTATGCGAGCAGTTTTCGTAAGAGGGAAGACTGTGCGAGTGAGCTACGGGCAACCGGCATCGTGGCCCGGTCAGCCTCAATGAAAAATAGCTGGCGCTCACCGCTGGTGTGCGAATCGAGCGCAAACACGCGGTCGGGAACGACGCCCACGCGCTTTGTGGAATCGTGGTGCCGCACCGTAACCACCCACTTGAAAGTGGCGCCGGCCGACTTTCCGATGCCAAGACCATCCTCATGCACGATGCGCGGCGTGCCGGGCGTCGCGCACGCCCGTGCAAATGCAATCACCACGTCAGCGACGAGCAGCGAGTGTTCAATGTAGAGTTGCTTGACGTTGCGATTGTCCGCTCTCGCCGGGCGTCGATCTTCCGGGAGCGCACGAGCGCCTGTGCTGGTGAGCGCGTAAACGAGCGGGCGCGATCCGTCTTCCGAAAAATAACGCACTTGGGCACGTGGCCGGTCGAGGTATCCGTGATGAAAGAGCCTTTGCAGCCGTTTCAAGATGTGCTGAGCGCTGCCGCCAACAAGCATGACGATCTGTCGGGAACTGAGAAATCGGTGGCGTGCGATGTGCTGGAAGATTTCAAGGTCACGGGGCGTGAGTTGTAAGCCGAGCGCGTCGTCCGTGCGTTCGAAACGAGGTTTTCGCATCCTTCAAATTGTAGCACGGGCTCGCCAGCCAGCGGCGCAGCCTGTCTTCAACGCCAGCGCGTCGGGTGCCATATTTTTCGCGCGAGCGCGCGATGAGCTTGTGGCGCCGATTATGCCGCGAACCCAGCGGGGGAATCGACTTTGCCCGGAAAGGCACGCTTGGGGAGCCGTCTTCCATCAATCGCACGAAGACTTCATGGCGATCCAGATCGGCGAATTGCATTACGGTGAACTCCTGGCCAAACTCTTTCGCCAGCACATCGGCATCGCTGGCTCCCACGCGGAAGGAAACGATGGTGCCAACGTTCCCAAAAACAGCGGAGCGCACTTCCGGCCGCAACTGGTCGAGGTATTGATGAGAGAGAACGAGGCCAAGGCGATACTTGCGCGCCTCGCTCAAAGCGCTGGCGAGCGAATCCGTGGTGAAGTTATGAAACTCGTCGATCAACAAATGGAAGTCCTCGCGCTCGTGTTCCGGCGTGTCTGATCGTGTCATCGCCGCGTGCTGAAACTGCGCGGCCAGCAACGCGCCGAGTAGATTGGCGGGCTCCGCACCAAGTTTTCCCTTGGACAGATTCGCAATTAGCACACGACGGGAGTCCATCATGAAGCGAAGGTCGATCTTGCAGCGCGTCTGGCCAAGGACATTGCGGAGAAATGGGGAAAGAAGTAGTTGGCCGATTTTGTTTTGCACCGGCGCGATTGCCTCGCGCAAAAATCTGGCGTCGTAGCGCCCGAATTCCTCTGTCCAGAAAGCGCGAATGAAAGGATCGCGCACCTGCCGCACAACCCACGCGCGATAACCTTCTTCGGAGAGCATCCTATTTACGCCGAGCAGGGAAGTGTTACCGACCTCCATCAATGCCGCGACGGTGTGGGTTAAAATGTATTCGAGACGCGGCCCCCATGAATCGCGCCAGATACTCTTGAATGCAGATACGAGACCAGCCGTCGCGAGCGCTCGCTGGTCGGGCGGAACATTGGCGAGGGGATTGAAGCCGACAGGGAAATCGGCATCAGCGGGGTTGAAGTAAACGAGGTCATCGGCGCGCCAAGTCGGAAAATGGTCGAGAAGCGTTTCAGCGAGGTCACCGTGTGGGTCGAGGACAGCGACACCGTGACCGGCGTGAAGGTGCTGCAAAATCAGGTTGAAAAGCAGCGTGCTCTTGCCGACGCCGGTTTGGCCGACGACATAGATGTGCCGACGCGCGTCAGCTGCGCCGAGCCCAAAAGGGGATTCGGAAGCATAGCCAGCGCGAAAGCCGAGTTGGATCGGGTCGTCATTCATGGCGGCGGAGTCCGCCACGACTCCGAGACCCGAACGCCGCCTCGCGTGCGAATCAGGCGGCGAACCAAGCGACATTCAGCATACGCGATTGAGGGCGAGCTGAATGGGTAATCGGGGCGGACTGCGCGGTCAGAACGCAATCAGTATATCAAGCCTCGTCGTTTTCACCCAAAGCGGCGCACCCGCGTGCGGCGCGTTTTCCTTGTGGTTCAGCGGAGTCCGTCGGCCGCCTGGTGTGGCGGCACCCGTAGTCGCGGTAGCGCAGCCGTGAACTCGTGCCCCCACGTGTGAGGCCGAGTGGCCGACTTCGCGCGGTTTGGTGTGCAGCTGGCCGGCTAGGTCAGACCTCACCTGATAACCGGAGGAAAACGCGCGAAGTCGGGCGCGAGCCCGAACATGTGGGGGAACCCGTGGCGGCTCAATCGAGCCGTGGGAGCCGGATACGGCGGGCGATAGCCCCGACAAACCTTATTTGTCGCCCCGTTTGTCGTGTCGCACATTCTTACTTTTGTGACACACTTTCCAAGACTCGTCAAGTTGACGACGATCAATGGCAAAAAAGCACTGCGAGTTATCCACAGCGGCTTTCTTCCTTTCAAAGGAATCCGTAAGACTTAGTATTCTTATACTGAATATTATTCTATAGAGTGAAGTCAGCGGGCTCACTTCTGGTCGTCGATGGGCTGACCTCTTGAGGTCAGCCGGCTGACTTCTGGCCGTTAGGCGACCTTTTTGACCTGAAAATTGACCGTGTAGAGATTGGTTTTGCCCTGGCCGCGGCGTTGAATCGTGATGTATCCCCTTTCTTCAAGTTCGCCGATGAATGCCGTCACGCTGGTGCGGCTCATGCCCATATCTTCCGCAAGGCGCTCCTGACCGGGAAAGCATCGGTCGTTGTGCCACGCGTAGGAAAGAAACATCGCGTAGGTCAATTTTGCGCCAATGGAGAGGCTTGAGGCGCGGAGAATGAAGTTGGGCACCTGGGTGAATCCGCCAGCCGAAACGGGGTCGAGTGTGTTGAGGGTGATATTTTGCTCAATGATTTCGCCAATGGGCTTCATGGCTCTTATTCTACCCTGCCTATCGTGCGATTGCACGGCGCGCGGGTTGTGGACAACCCTGCGGCAACAAAAAACCTCTCCCGCGAAGGAGAGGTCAAAGGAGGTCGCGAAATTCGTCCTCCGTGAGCCCGGCTTGCTTGATAATAGCTTTTAGCAAGGGGCGTGGTAGATCGCCGGTATGCATGGGCACAACCGTCCTTTTCTCTGTTACTGGATGTTTGAGGAAAAGGTGGCTGCCGTGCTGATGCCCACTGACGAAGCCGCCGCGAAGTAGCGCCTTGACGACTTCCTTTGCGGTGACAGTCGGAAGGCGGCTCATGCGGGTTCCGGCACTGTAAGGTGCAACGATGTGAAGTGACGGGATTCAACTGGCACTGGCTTCCCTTCCTTCCGGAGCCATTCAAGGTAACCCTGAATGGCTTCTTCGGCGTTCACGACTGCTTCCTCGTAGGTTTTGCCCCACGTCTGGCAGCCTTGGAGCGCAGGAACAACCGCGAGGAATCCACCCTCTTCCTTGGTGATTTTGACGTTGTAGGTGTATCGCTTGGCCATGTCCGTATCCTACCATGCCGACAGATTCGGTCAACTACCTACGCCGCTCGTGCGCTTCCCTGCTCGTTGGCCCGCCCAACCGGCTGGTTACCAAAATCGTGCTCATGGGTAGCCGATGCGTTACCGGGCCGGTTAGCCGTGTTACCAGACTTGCTATCCGATTCGGCAGCAAATTCGTCCATTTCGGTCTTTCCGCCCGTCAGCCGCAGAAGATTGCGGATTTGCTCCGACTGGTGAACCACGGCACCCGTGAGTTTTTCGTTCAACGCCGTCAGGGTTTTGTTCTGGGTGGACAATTCGACGAGCTGACCGTCTTTGACGCGCACCTGATCCTTCAACAGGTCAATCATCTCGCGCTCCATGCCCGGCGGTTTGGTATCAGCCTTTGGTAAGGTTTGCTCCTTGGGTTCCGCTGCGTTGGTAGCCGGCGGCGGGGTTTGGTTAGCCGATGGGGTAACCGATAGCGGCGGTTGGTTAGCACGTGTGGTTACCGGCTGCAACCCGGTAACGCGGATGAAGGCGACGGGATCGACGCGCCAAACGAAGTGCGTCGGGTCAACGTAGTCATCGCGTCGGCAGTCCCGGTTTTCGACTAATTGGCCCTCGGTCAGAAGCTGCCGGAGCCGATGGCGCAGCACGCGCACGCTGACATCGAGTTGAACCGACAATTCGTGCAGGGTGAGAAAATCCATGTCCCTAGTTTAGCACGGTTACCCACGTGGATAGCAGAGCAGTTTTCCCCCGAACCAGTGAGGTCGTCGCGGGCACCAAGCAGTCTCCGGCGTTTGCGTGGCCGGGGTCTGCGACTGCCCGCCTTTTGGTTCTTTTTCCAAAAGAAGGGAGGAGCAGAGGGTCGGACGGCTGACCGAGCACGACGGTGACGAGGAAGCGAGCCGGTCGCTCAACGCTTGGGGAGAGCGGACGCCGAGCGACGAGGAACGGGCGGCGCAGGGCAGACGCGCCGACATTCTGCGGGCGGGCCACGTCGTCAGTGGTGGTAGTCAGGAATTCGACGGCGGCCCGCGCGAGCTTTTGAGTGCTGGCTGAAAGCCACGCTCGGACTGCGACCACAAATTTCCAACAAGATGGCATGTGTAGGTCAGGTGTTGGACGCATCGTTTTCCGCTGTCGGCTCGAAACCCAGCCATGCAATCACTCGTTGTCGAACCCGTCCCGAGGGCTCGCGCAGATTGGTCTCCCAGCTGCCAACCGTCGCGTCGGAAACTCCTAGCATTTCCGCGAGTTGCACCTGTTTCAGGCCGAGCCGCTTGCGCTCTCGGTGAACGTGTTCGCCGACGGTGCGCGGGGCCGACGGCAGCGGCGTTCGGATATGCCGCGAATGCTTGCCGATATCCGACCTTCGCACCCGAATCGTAGGTGCGCAAATTCCCAACAGTGCTATCGAGCACGGCGACGAGTGGGACGCGAAGATCCGCAAGCAGATCAAGGAGTGTGTGCTGTTCATCCCGATCATCTCGGCCAACACGCAGGCGCGGCTCGAAGGCTACTTTCGGATCGAGTGGGAACTGGCGGCGCAGCGCGCGATGGGCATCGCCAGCGGCGTGCCGTTCATCCTGCCCGTGGTGATCGACGAGACGCGCGAGCCGGAGGCACTGGTGCCGGATCGCTTCCGGATGGTGCAGTGGACGAAGTTGCCCGGTGGCGTCGTGACGCCGGAGGTGCAGGCGCGCTACCTGAAGCTGTGGTCGCATCGGATCGGGGTGGTGAAGCACACGGCCGAGGTGGCACGGGTCTCCCGACCCGTGAGTTTGGACGACACGGGTCGGGAGACCCGTGCCACGGTGGGCCGCCGGGTGCCGGCGGTGGCGTGGGTTGGCGCCGCGGTTGTCGCGGTGGTGGTGGTGAGTTTCTTTGCGTTGCGGCCGGAGCCAAATGCGGGCGCGGGGACGCGTCCGCCCACCGCGGAGAAGTCCGCAGCGCCACTTTCCGAGGCGCGCAGGCTCGTGGCGCAGGCGCGGGCGCTGTTCGACGACGGCGACCAGTCGAATCACGAGAATTTCTTTCTCGCCGACGATCTGCTCAAACGCGCGCAGGCGCTCGATCCGACGGATGGCGAGGTGTGGGCGGCGCAGGCGCAGTTGTCCGGTCGCGTCCAATTCTTTGGTTTTGATCGTTCGAACGCCCGGCGCGAAATGATGCGCGTCCAGGCGGAGCGTGCGCTCAAGCTTCTGCCCGACTCGTTCGAGGCGCGGTTGGCAATGGCGGCGTATCTAACCTATGGGGGCGGCCCCACGACCGTGGACGAGGCCATCGGGCGGCTGAACGAGCTGGCGAAGCAGGCGCCGCAGAACCGGCGGGTGTTCTGGACGCTCGGCAGCGCCCATTCGATTGCGGGGAAGATCGACGAATCGGCGGCGGCCTTCCGGCGGGGCCACCAAATCCCGGGCGGCGATCCGGAGGGGCTGGCGTTGTTGTCGGGCCAGTTGTTTTACCACGGTCGCTATGCCGAGGTGGAGGACGTCGTCGCGCAGGCCCTCGCCGTGCGGCCGGTGGGGCGCGCGTTGCTGATGGACGTCCAAATCAAGCTGAGTTGGCGCGGCGATGTGGACGGGGCGGTGGAGTCGCTGGCGCGCTGGCCCGCGTGGCTGGCGCTCGAGGACCGGGGCGGATTCGTTGCGAGCCAGGTGTGGATGTGGCGGCGCGAACCCGACAAGGCGATCGCGGTGCTGAATGCGATGAGCCGGGACTTTCTCGCTGATTCCTTTTTTGCCGGACCCAAGGCCGGGTTGCTGGCGCTGGCCCACGAGATGGCGGACCGGCCGCAGGCGGCGCGCAGCGAGTGGGAGCGGGCGCGCGAGGTGGCGGAGCGGGTGCTGGCCGCCGACCCCTCGAACAAGCGCGCGCTGGCATGGAAGGCCATCGCCCTCGCCAAGCTGGGCCAGACGGCGGAAGCGGAGAAACTGCTGCACGAACTGGAGCAGTTGCGCGAGCTGCGCAGCGACTTCTGGTCGAGCGGGGCCAACGCCGCGCTCCTGCGCATCCTGCGCGGGCGCGGGCGCGAGGTGCCGGCGAAATTCGACGCCGATGTCCGCAACAGCATTATCAAGTTTCCGGTGCCGTCGCCGCGGGCGGCGTTGCAGTTGAATCCGGTGTTCGATCCGATCCGGGAGACGCCGGAATTCCAGCAATGGCTGGCAGCCGCCCCGGCGCCCGCGGCCGCCGAGAAACCCGCCGCCGCCGAAAAGTCCCTCGCGGTGCTCGCCTTCGACAATCGCAGTGACGACAAGGACGCGGAAAATTTTTCCGACGGGATGAGTGACGAGTTGATCCGCGTGCTCGGGCGCGTGCCCGGGCTTACGGTGAAGGGCAGCACATCGGCGTTCTTCTTCAAGGGGCGCAATGCGACGGCGAAGGAGATTGGCGAGAAACTCGGCGCGGCTTATCTCGTGCGCGGCACAGTGCAGAAGTCCGGCGGCACGGTGCGCATCACCGCGCAGCTCACCCGCGCGGCGACGGACGAGGTCGTGTGGGTGTCGGAGCCGCTGCGGCGCGAGTTGAAGGAGGTGTGGTCCGTGCAGGAGGAGCTCGCCGGCCTCATCGCCAAGAACCTCCAGTTGAAACTCGAATTGACGAAGGCGCGGGCGGCGGTGCCGCCGGAGGCGTATGCGCGGCTGCTGAACGGCCGGGCGGAATTCCGGCGCGAGAGCATCGAAGGCTGGAACCGGGCGATCGGATTCTTCCGCGAGGCGATCGCGCTCGATGCGAACTACGCGACGGCGTGGGGCGAGATCGCGCTGAGCTACACGCGGCTGGCGCGGTTCGGCGGGTTGCCGACGACCGAGGGCATGCGGGAGGCGCGGGCCGCCGCGCAGAAAGCACTCGAACTCGACCCGGAGGAGGCCGTAGGCTGGCACGCGCTGGCCTGGGTGCAGCGCACGGCGGATTGGAACTGGCGCGAGGCGCAGAAATCCTACGCCCGCGCACTGGAGTTGGCGCCCGGTGATGCCGGCGTCCTGAGCGCTGCGGCGGCGCTGAACTTCAACATCGGCCGCGTGCCCGAGGGAATCGCGCTCGCGCGGCAGGCCGTGGAGCGGGATCCGTTGCGCGCGGCGACTCACTTCACGCTCGGCAGCTTCCTCATCTCCGTGGACCCGCCGGACGAGGGATGCGCCGTGCTCGCGCGCGCGATCGAACTGGCGCCGGCGGCCGAGCAATACCGGCACAACCACGCCGTCGGCCTCGCCTATGCCGGACGGCACGCGGAGGCCGCACTCGCGGCCGAGCGGGAACCGAATCCCGCCTACCGGCTCGCCGCCCGCGCGACGACACTGGGCGTGCGCCGGGAGTTGGCAGCGGCGAAGGCTGCGCGGGAGGAGTTCGTCGCGCAGTATGGCGCGCGGATGCCCGCGGTGGCAGCGCTGACCTTCGCCGTGGTGGACGATCGCGACCAGGCGTTTGCGTGGCTGGAGCGTTCGCTCGCGCAGCGTGACTCGGACATCGTGTGGACGAAGACGGCGCGGCAATCGACGCCACTGCGCGCCGACCCGCGCTGGAACGAATTTCTCAGGAAAATGGGCCTGGCCGACGAGCAGCTGAAGTAGCCGCGCCGCGCGCTCACCGCACCGTGCGCAGCTGCACGCTGTCGACGAGGCGGTCCTGGGCGACGATGTCGGTGGCGACGATGAGTTTGTCGCCGAGGTTCACGCGGCCGGCGCGGCGGAGGACGGTGACGGCGTTTTCGATCGTGATGTCGGGTTCGGAGGCGAGGGGCATCAGGAACGGCTCCACGGCGCGGCAGAGCCGGAGCTGCCGGAAGACCTCGGGCGAGGGGGTGAAGGTGAGAATCGGCGAATGCGTGGGGCGCAGCATCGCGAGACCCTGGGCCATGAAGCCGTGGCGGGTGAACGTGAGCAGCTTCGAGTTTGGAATCTCGTTGGCGAGCACGACGGCGGAGTGAAGGACCTTCATGCGCTCGCCGGTGAAGACGGCGGGCTCGCGCACGGCGGAATCGGCCTCCTCGGCTTCGATGCGGCGCGAGATCTTGTCGAGCATCTGGAGGCATTCGAGCGGGTATTTGCCGACGGTGGTCTCGCCGGAGAGCATCACGCAGTCGGCCAGTTCGTAGACGGCGTTGGCGACGTCGGTGATCTCGGCGCGGGTGGGGACGGGCTGCTCGATCATCGACTCGAGCATGTGCGTGGCGACGATCACGGGGCGGCCTTGGGCGAGGCAGGTGCGCACGGCGCGTCGCTGGATGACGGGCAGCTCCTCGAACGGGCACTCGATGCCGAGGTCGCCGCGCGCGACCATGAGGCCGTCGCACGCGCGGACGATCTCGTCGAGATTGGCGATGGCGGACTGGTCCTCGATCTTGGCGATGATGCGGACCTTGGAGCGTTTTTCGGCGAGGAAGGCGCGGAGCAGTTCGATGTCCCTGGCTTCGCGCACGAAGGAGAGGGCGATGAAGTCGATGCCTTCCTCGAGGCCGACGGTGGAGTCGCCGCGGTCCTTTTCGGTGAAGGAGGGGAGGTTTACTTTGACGCCGGGGAGATTGATGTGGCGGCGGGATTTGAGTTCGCCGGGGATGAGCACGCGGCAGCGGATGCGGGCGTCGTGTTTTTCGAGGACTTCGAGGCGGATGAGGCCGTTGTCGACGAGCACGGTGTCGCCCACCTTGATGTCGTTGACGAGGTCCTTGTAGTTGACGTCGACGGAGCGGACTTCGACGTCGTTGCCGGCGGTGCCGCCGGGCTTGATGGTGAAGTCGAAGGTCTCGCCGGCCTTGAGTTCGATGGGTGCGGCGACGTCGCCGGTGCGGATCTCGGGGCCCTTGATGTCCATCATCACGGCCACGTCGCGGCCGATGCGTTGGGAGACGGCGCGGATGCGGCGGATGACGAGGCGCGTCCAGTCGTGCTTCGCGTGCGCCATGTTGAGGCGGATGATGTCGGCGCCGCCGGCGATCATCTTTTCGAGCATCTCCTCGCTTTCGGTGGCGGGGCCGAGAGTGAAGATGATCTTGGTGCGGCGGACAGTGGTGTTGGCGCTCATGCGGATGGGTGGTGGTGCCGGAAACAAGCCGGCGGCGCAAGCCCCCGGACCCGGCATCATGCGGGAGGGGGGGCGACTCGAATTGAGGGCAGTTTCCGAATGTCTTGGCTGTAGCGGCGGTCTGTGACCGCCGGCGTTGCGGCAAGGGGAATCGTTCGGTGGTCACAGACCGCCGCTACAACCAAGGCATACGTTGGCTGACCTCACTTCCCGTCACACCTCGCGACCGATCCTGCGTTTCGGCCCCTCACTCCTTCTTCTCGATCGTCACCTCGCCCGCCCGGAAGCGATGCGTGCGGCCGTGCGCGTCGCGCAGCAGCAGCGCTCCCTCGTCGTCGAGACCGGTCACGGTGCCGGGGTGGCGGCGGCCGCCTTCGATCAAGGTGATGCGTTTGCCGCGCAGGACGTCGAAGCGGTGCCAGAGATCGGCGAAGGTCTGGGTGTAGGTGCCGTCGGAAAAATTGTCGTAGGCGAGCAAGATGCGGCCGAGGACGGCGGCGGTGAGGCGGTTGAAGTCGAGGGCGGTGCCGGTGACCTCGGCGAGCGACACGGCGGTGCGGGCCACCTCGGGCGGCCAGCCGCCGGCGGGGCTGTTGATGTTGAGCCCGAGACCGAACACGAGGTCGCGGATCTGGTCGGAGTCGATGCGCGCCTCGGTGAGAATGCCGCCGAGCTTGCGGCCGCCGAGCAGGAGGTCGTTGGGCCACTTGAGGCCGGGCGTGACCTGGGCGAAGTTGGCCAGCAGCTCGCAGAGGTTGAGGCCCATCCAGAGCGTGAAGGCGCCCATTTGCTCCGGGGCGGTGCGCGGACGGAAGGCGACGCTGAGGTAGAGGTTGCCGTTGGGCTCGCTGTGCCACACGCGACCGAGGCGGCCGCGGCCGTGCGTCTGCCGGCGGGCGACGACGGCGAACGGCGTGACGCGACCGGCGGCGAGCTGGCGCTCGGCTTCGTCGTTGGTGCTGTCGGTTTCGTCGAGGGTGACGAGCGAGAAGCCGCGCGGCCGGACCTTGAGCTGGGTCTCGATGAGCGGGGCGTAGGGCTGCGACGGGCGGCCGATGATCCGGTAGCCGCGCGCGCGCTGGGCCGCGAACACGAAGCCGGCCGAGCGCAGTTTGTTCATGTGCAGCCACACGGTGACGCGGCTGACCCCGAGCTTGCTCGCGAGCGTGGCACCGGAAACCCAGCCGGGTTCGCGGGCGGTGAGTTCGCGCAGGATGAGATGTTCGGGCGTCGGCATGGAGGAGGACCAGAGACTAGAGACCAAGGACCGGGGACTGACAAAACAAACACCGCGCAAAAGGTGGATCGGATTTTGGTTTGTGCATTCAGCCCCTGCTCTTTGGTCTCTCGTCTCTGGTCGCTTTCGGCGCAAATGTCATTTGCAGAATTTCAACTCTCCACCACGCGCGACGCGGCGCCGCCGGCCGGCACGAGCCTCCCGCTCCAGGCCCTCTGGCACGACGCCCGTGGCGACTGGGACCGCGCGCACGGCTGCGCGCAGGACGATCACGGCCGCGACGGCTCATGGGTGCACGCCTACCTGCACCGCAAGGAAGGCGACCTCGGCAACGCGGGCTACTGGTATGCGCGGGCGGGGCGCAGGATGCCGGCGCAGAGTGTGACGCTCGAAACGGAGTGGGCGGCGATCGCGCGGGAGCTGGTGGGGCGGTAGTAGCAGGAGTCGGAAACTCCGACGAGTCACAGGCGCTCAATCCTGAACTCCGCTGCTCTTCGGAAACGGCAGTCACCTGGACAGATGCAGCGGTGTAAAAACCACGATCAAACCCACGACCAAAATAGCAATAGCTGACCCCGCGGCATCTGGCCACCTTTTACTCCATAATGCCGTCGCAAGGAGAGCAGTCGATGGAATCGTGGTAACAGCTAGAACAGCCATAGCCGCGATCTGTATCCAGAGTAAAAGACTTTCACCCGGCGCTACTTCTTTCGCACGCAAGACTGCCGATACTCCTGTCACTGCACCGCAAACTCCGACGACAACCAGAAATGCTATGATATCACGACGCATGTTGGTTGGCTGCCATGTTTGAGCGAAACAGCGGCTCCGTTCCGCATCATGGCCTGCCGTTCGGGCCCCCGCCCTGCCAGCCGAAGTCGTTCGTGCGCAGGAAGGTTTTATCGACCTCGCGCTTGATGTAGAGGCCGGAGGCGGCGTCGGATTTTTGCACCATGTTGGCGCGGTCGGCGAAGTCGTCCATTTTCCGCAGGCGCTCGTCCTCGGCATACATCATCAGTGCGCGCTGCTCACTCGACATCGAGATGAACGGGATGCGGAAGCGGTTGAGCGCGCGGTCGGTCTCGCTGAGATATCGGTTCATCGCGATCGCGGCCAGGCCCTTCTCGGTGTGGAGGTCGCGTTCGGTGAAGACGGGTGGCTTGCGGTCCTGCACGACGTATTTGGGGAGGCGGATGATGTTGTTCTTCGGCTTGTCGGTTTCGCGCAGGTCCGGGAGTTCCTCCTCCACCTTCTTGGGCGGAGGGGGCGGCGGCGGGGCGTATTTCGGGGCCGCGGCGGCGAGGGCGGCGGCGGCTTCGGCGGAAATGGCGCGATTGCGGCGCGTCGTCGTCGGGGCGGTCGCCGAGTCCGCCGCGGTCAGGGCGGCGCCGTCCGATCGCGGGGCCGCCGCGGCGGGCGCGGTGGACTGCGCGCTGAGGACGGAGGCGGCTCCGGCGGCGAGCAGGGCGAGGCGGGCGGCGAGTTTCATGGGCTGGTGGAAACGTGGCAGGGCGCGGGGTTCCACGCAATCCTCCCGTGCGACCGGCGCGGTCAGGCGCACGGCTTTCCGGTCTGGTTTCGTAACTGTAGGTCAGCTCGCTGGTGAGCGCGGTTTGGCGCGCGCCAGCGCGCTGGCCTGCGCGGGAATAATTTGTGCATTCACCCCGGAAAGCCGTGCGGTCAGGCGGCGGGCCCGGCGGGGGCGGGCTTGGAGGTGACGAACTTCGCCAGCACCAGGCCGATCACGACATACATCAGGAGGTCGTAAACCGCCTGGGCGAGCGTCCAGCCGAGGGCATGATGCCACCAGATCGCGGCGCCGAGATCGCAGGTGGCCACGAGCAGGCCGATCGCGGCGCAGAATTTCACGCGGCACGTCCAGCGCTGGAAGGATTTCTCCAAGCCGCACAGGATGAAGGAAAGCACGACGCTGAGGACGAAGACGTGCGCGTAGCCCAGCGCCATGATCTTGCCCATCTCGGCGCCGCCGTAGCCCTCCTTGGTGATATGCACCTCGACGGAGGGGCCGCGCAGGGCGAGCTCGTTCATCTTTTCCTCGCCGAGGAGCGGGCTCGGCAGCAGGTAGGCGCCGGAGGCGGGAAACAGTTGGCCGATCGCGAGCGCCGTGGCCGACTCGTCGGCGACTTTGCCCAGGGTTTTGTAGGGGAGGTGATGCGGCAGGCCCCAGTAGAGGAAGCCGAGGGTGAATGCAGCGAGGGCGGCCAAAGCGGGCCCGAGGAGATGTTTCTTCATGGGTCGGGAGGGGATGGGGTGACGTGGAGGGGAACGGCTCCCTGACTGACGGCGCGGCGAAAAATCTCAACCGCGATCTGCGCACCGCCGGTCCCGCTCGGTGAGCAGTTGCGCGGCGATGCTCAACGCGATCTCGTGCGGGTGGTTGGTGCCGAAGGGCAGGCCGACGGGGCAATGGAACTGCGCCGCACGGGCCGGATCGAGTCCGTCCGCGATCAAGTCGCGGCGCAAGATCTCCGCCTTCGACGCGCTGCCGATCACGCCGAGGAACGGAAAATCGCGCGTGGCGAGCGCGCGGTGCAGGATCGGACGATCGGTCTTGTGACCCTGCGTCATGCACAGGAGAAACGCCGCCGCGGGCAGGGTGTCGATCGCAGGCGCGAGGTCGGCGAGGGGCGTGGCGGTGACGTTGCGCGCGCGGGGAAGCTTTTCGAGCCACTCGGCTCGCGAATCGAAAATCACGAGGCGACACGGCAGCGGCGCGAGCACGGGCACGAGCGCCTGCGCGACATGGCCCGCGCCGAAGATCGCAATCGTCCATGCCGACCCGCCGGCGGGGTGGGGCTCGAAATAAAGTTTCACCGCGCCGCCGCACGTCATGCCGACATCGCCCTTGAGCGTCCACTCGACGAAGCGCGGCCCGGCGGTGTTGGCCACCAGGAAATCCTGCGCGAGGGCGAGGGCCTGCGCCTCGACGCGTCCGCCGCCGACCGTGCCGGCGTGCAGGCCGGCGGCGGTCACGAGCATCTTGGCGCCGGTGTCCTGCGGCACGCTGCCGTGCGCCTCGACGAGCGTGACGAGCACGAAGGCCACGCCGTCGCGCTCGAGCGCGACGAGGCGCTCGTAGAAGGTCGGCGGGTCGGCGGAGTGGGACATGGGTGAGGCCAACCCATAACCGGTTCGCCGGGCGGCGCACGGAAAAATCCGCGGCGCTTACATGGGCTTAACAATTCCGCAGGGGCGGCAGATAGCGGCTTAACATTTGCAAGCGACACTCGGGGCGTTCCGCAACCTCAATTCCGGCCGCGCTGCGGTCGACCTTCCATGAAAAATTCGCCCCGTTCCCGCGCAGGTCTCGTCGTTCTCCTCGCCGTCCTTGCGACCGTCGTCACCAGCCGCGCCCAGCCCGGGCGTCCGGGCAACCCGCCGCCGCCGGTGCCGCAACCACCGCCGCCTGCACCGGCCGCGCCGACGCGAGTCCCGGCGCCGCCGGCGGCACCTGCGTCCGCGCCCGCGCCCGTGCTGGCGCCAGCCGCCGGCCTCGGTGGCGCCCTCGCCGGCCTGACGGTCGCGCAGTCCGCAAATTTCACCGAGGGGCGGGACGCGTTTCGCGAGCGCGAGACACCGGCCACGGGCCTCGGCCCGATCTTCAACGACAACTCCTGCCTCGCGTGCCATGACGCCGGCGGCATCGGCGGCGCGAGCCGCCGCACGGTCACGCGCTTCGGCCGCACGACCAACGGCGTGTTCGATCCGCTCGAAGCGCAAGGAGGCTCGCTCCTGCAGGATCGGGCGATCGATCCGGCGGTGCGCGAGCGGGTGCCGGCGGAGGCCAACACCATCGCGCTGCGCGTGACCACGCCTGTCTTCGGCGCCGGCCTCCTCGAAGCCATCCCCGATGCGGCGATCGTGCTCGGCACCACGCGCGCCAAGCCCGCCGGGATCGCCGGCAAGGTTTCCGTCGTGCGTGACGTGACGAGCGGCCAGAACCGCATCGGCCGCTTCGGCTGGAAGGCGCAACAGGCCACGCTCCTGGCGTTCGCCGCCGACGCCTACGTGAATGAGATGGGGATCACCAACCGCTTTTTCCCCAACGAAAATGCGCCCAACGGCAACACGGCGCTACTTGCGCGCTTCGATCGCGTGCCCGACATCGAGGACCCGGTCGATCCTGCCGACGGCAAGGCCGACGTCGACCGACTCGCCGATTTCATGCGTCTGCTGGCGCCGCCCGCGCGCCTCGCGCTGAACGCCTCGGCGCAGGCCGGCGAGCGACTCTTCGCCACGCTCGATTGCGCCGCATGCCACACGCCGACGATGACGACGGGGCGCCACGCGATCGCCGCGCTCAGCGAGAAGACGGTCGCGCTGTATTCCGATTTGCTGATGCACGACATGGGCCCGCTCGGCGACGGCATCGCGCAAGGCACCGCCGGCCCGCGCGAGATGCGCACGGCGCCGCTGTGGGGCCTGCGTTCGCGTCCGGTGTGGCTGCACGACGGCCGGGCCGGCTCGATTGACACGGCGATCCGGGCGCACGCCGGCGAGGCGCAAAATGCCCGCGACAAATACACACGCCTCACAGACGCCGAGCGACGCCAACTGCTCGATTTTCTGAACACGCTCTGAGGCGGAGGCGGCGGTTGAGGTGGAGCGCGTTGACCGCAACGCGCTGGTTTGAAGGTGGGAGCGGGTTTACCCCGCGACTCGTCGGGGCGTAAAGCCCCTCCCACCAAAAGCGCGTTGCGGGCAACGCGCTCCACCTCGATCCAATCGATTCGCCCGCGAATGCCTGTTCGCCTGCACAACGCCCCCGGAGGCTGCGCTCTCAGCGCCGCCGCCACTCCTGCCACCGCTCTTTGCCCGCAAACAGCGGCAGGGAGTCGGCGACGGCTTCATCTTTTTCGAGAGTGAAACTTCCGCCGAGCAGGCGCACATGTTCCCCCGCAGCGAGACCCCATGGCGGGCCGTCGTCTTCCGGCGTGGCATCGAAAAAGAAATAGCCGGCGAGCACGCCGCCGGGTTTCAACAACTCCGCCATGCGCGCGGCGTAGGCGGTGCGCAGCGATGGCGGCAGCGCACAAAGAAACGTGCGCTCGTAGATGGCGTCGAATGGTCCGCCGAAGTCGTCAGCGAAAAAATCTGCGAGCTGCACGCGCGGCGCGAGCGCCGGACCGAGAATCTGCCGCGCGCGCTCGACGGCCGCGGGCGAGAAATCGATCGCGATGGCGTCGAGGCCGGCGGAGGCGAGTTCGCGCAATTCGTAACCGGACCCGGCGCCGGGGATGAGCACGCGTGAATCCGGCGGAAGCGCAGCGATCCAGGCCCGCGCGGCCGCCGGCACGCCGCCGAAATCCCACGGCGTCCGGCCCGCCGCGTAGCGGATGTCCCAGAAATCGGGCTGTTCGCTTTCGCTCATTTGGCCGGGGCCTTTTCAGGCGGATGCGCGGCCCGCCAGGCCTGGGCGCGGGTGTGGGCTTCGGTGAGGCCGGTTTTTTTCAGCCATGCGATGAACTCGGGCTCCGGGCGCAGCGGGTCGAAGATTGGATTCCACAGCACCTCGTCGATCCAGAAGGCGGGAAGCCATTGGGCCGTTAGTTCGGCCAACGCCTCGTTTTTTCTGCCCAGCACGGCGGCCGCATAAACGCGGTCGGCGATGAGAGTCCGCGGGATCCGCTCGAAGAATTTTTCGGCTTCGGTGCGCCGACCTTCGCGGACCTGCAGTTCGCAGGTGTAGCCGGCAAAATCACTTTTTGAAGCGGGATCAGCCTCCAGCTGCGCCAGTTTCCGCGCGATGGCCTGGGCTTCCGGACTTCGTCCGAGCTGATGGAGCGTGTTCGCTTGGTTGAAGAGGGCCTGGTAGTTGGCGGGGGCGAGGGCCAGCGAGCGCTCAGCCGCCGCCAGGGCGGCTGTTAGCCGGCCGGCGTGCATCAACATGAGCGAGAGATTGTCGAGCGCCCGGGAGGCGAGCGGATCAAGGAGCGTGGCGCGTTCCAATTCCGCGAGCGCTTCGTCCATCCGGCCGTCAGCTTCCAGCAGGCGCGAAAAGCGGGCGCGGGTGAGCGCGAGGTTCGGGTTGATCGCGATGGCCCGACGGTAGGCGGCCTCGGCTTCGGGGTGCCGCCACATGAGCCGCAGCACTTCCGCGCGGACGGACTGTGCTTCGGCCGAATTCGGATCCAACTCGATTGCGCGGTTGGCCGATCGCAGAGCGTCGACCAACGCCGGCGTCGGACGCCCCTCTGCATCGAGCGGTGCAAGGCCGCCATTGAGATAGGCGAGAGCCTCCGCGAGGCGCGCGTGGGCGGGCACGAACTCAGGCTCGATCGCCAGCGCGCGCCGCATCGTGGCCTCGATTTGCCGGAGCTTGTCGAGGTAGTCAGGCCCGAGTCGGTTGTGCCACAATTCCATGCCTTGGAGGTAAAGCACGTAGGCTTCTTGCTTGATGCTTTTCGCCGTGGCGGTTGGCGCCCCGAGGGCGAGGGAGAGCTTTTGTGCGATCACGCCGGCAATGCGCTCTTGGGTGGCGAGCATGTCCTTCAGCTCCGGGTTGAAGGCGTCGTTCCAAATCAGCACGCCGGTTTCTGCCTGCACGAGCCGCACCATCACCCGCACGTTATCACCCGAGCGGCGGATGCTGCCGATGACGAGGTGCGTCACGCCGAGCTGGCGGCCGATTTCTTTTTCCGAGGTCTTGGTGCCCTTGAAAGCAAACGTCGAGCGGCCACCGACTACCCGCAGTCCCGGCACGCGGCCGAGCGAGTTGAGGAGTTCCTCGCTGATGCCGTCGGAAATCGCCTCGTTCGCCGGATCGCCCCCGAGGTTATCGAGTGCGATGACGGCGAGGGATTTTTCGGGCGGGGCTGGTGTGGCGGCGGGCAACTTGGCAGCGGGCGCGGTGTTGGGATGCGACGCGGCTTTCGCGAGGACGGCGGCGAAGCCGGGCAGTTCGCGCACGGCCGCGAGTGTGGGATTGAGGCGGAGGTTGTTCAGCGGAGGACAGGTGTCGACGGATGCGACGCGCTTTTCCAGTTCGGTCAGCAATTCCTCGGGGCCGACGAGGCGCGGCAGGAGATTGTAGGCGAGGACGATGTTGGGCCGGCCGAGCAGCCACCAGGAGATCTGGTTGTAGGCGGGATTGGATGATTCGCGGGCGAGGGTGAGCGCTTGGGTTGACGCCTCCATCTGGCCGAGGGCGGCGAGCAGGTAGGCTTTCCACACGTTGAGTTTCCAGTCGTTGGGCGTGGCGCCGAGGCGTTTCTCCACGACGGCGAGTGCGGTCGTCCAGTCGTTGCGCGCGGCGGCCGTGTGATTGAGCTGTGCGTGCGCATCGCCGGTGATGGCGGCCTTTGGTCCCTCGATGCCCCACGTGATCCAGTCGCGCGGGACGTTTTCCAGCAACGCCAGGAGCTTCGCGGGCTCCTTTTTCCAGTGAAACACGCGGATGGCGGCACCGAGCACGCGATCTTCGAGCCAGCGGGCGCGGGGTAGTTTTTCCAAGGCGGTCTGCGCGGCGTCGAGGTCGCCGAGCCAATGTTGGGCCAGCGCCACTTTCAGGGACACATTGCCGGAGAACGGTTCGGCGGCGATCGAGCGGTCGATGGCGGCGTTGGCGTCGTCGTAGCGGCGCGCGGAATAGTAGAGCCAGCCGAGTTCATTGCAGGCTCGCGCCGTCTGGCCGGGGAGAGTGGCCAGGCGTTCGAAAATTTGGGCGGCCTCGTCGGCCTTGCTTTGTTGGCGCAGCGCGAGCCCGAGCATCAGCACCGACTGGCGGTCCTGCGGCCGCTCTTCAACCAGACCACGCAACACAGGTTCGGCTTCGGCGGCGACGCGACCGCCAATCACGCCGACTTGATAACAAGCCTGCGCTCGGCGGGACTCGAAGGCGCTTGGGCTGAGACTCAACGCACGAGCGGCCTTGGTGCGAGCGCCGTCGACCCGCTCCGGACTGCGGTCGGAGCCGAAATACGCGCGCCACGTTTCAACTTCGCTGGCGGTCGCCCAGACGACCGCGTCGGCCGAATCGAGCGCGGCGGCCCGCTCGCACAACAGTGCGGCGGCATCGAGTTCGGTGAGGCCGAGTTCGGTCTTGAGCAGGATTTCCTGGGCTTGGGCGGCGAGGCGACGGGCCTCGGAGAGTGGGGCGGCGGGTTTCTCCGCGGAGGCCGGGCGCGTCCCTGCCCCCGCATTGGGCGGTGTCGGGCGGAGGGCCAGAAACGCTGCGGTGGCGGCAAGCGCAACGACCGCAGTGATCCATGCCGCCGCAGGGACGCGGCGGCCCACCTTCGGAGGTCGCGCCGGCATCTGGCCGGCAATGTCAGGAGGCCGGCGGGAAGCCGGCGCTACTTCGCCGTCGAGCAAACTCTTCACCCGTTCGCAGAATTTCGGGGGCGTGTCGCCGGCGGGGAGGCGGGTCCACTGGACGGACTTGAACTCGGCAGGGACTTTGGCGTCGGCGTCGCGGGTGTCGTCGATGACGATCGGGAGGATGAACGCCTTCTCGTCGGCCATCGCGTGGGTGCGCTGGGCGGCGAGTTTCCATTCGATGCGGAAGTAACCTTCGAGACGGGCCTGCGTGCTGGCGGAGATGATCGGGGCGAAGAGCGCGCAGGTGGAAATCTGGCGGCGGATCTTGGCGTCCCAGGCGTCGCCGCCGACGAGTTCGTTTTGATCGAACCAGACCTCGATGCCCGCGGCGCGGAGCGTCTCGCAGATGCGGCGCGCGGCATCGGCGTCTTGTGAGGCGTAGCTCAGGAAGACGGCACCGGGCGTGGCGGAGCTGGGGCTGGAAGCAGACACGATGGAGCGGGAACGCCGCGGAAAATTGCCGGCCCGGCGCGTCGTGACGAGGGAGAAATGCGCGCCGCGCGGCGGGCGGGACGTCGCTCACTTTCTTGCCCTGCTCCTTCGCTCTCGCCGGACTGCAAGAAACTGACATGAGCCCGCAGGGCGCCGTCGCCGCCGCGGCAAGGCACGGCGCTGACGGAGCAGCGCCCTCGGAACCGAGCCTCCGGTGCAGCGCCCCGGAAGAAACGCGAAATCGCAATACCGGGTGGTTGCGAGCGTGAGCGAGTGGCTCGCCCGGAGACCACTCGCTCACGCTCGCGGCTACGCCCCACGAAATCTCGGTGTCGCTGCACTAGTCCAGCGGATCGAGGCGGACGTGGCGGAGCTCGAAAGGGGTGCCTTCGAGTTGGAAGGCGACGCGGCCGGCGGCGGGGGTGCAGCCGGTGACTTTGTTCTGACGGACACCGTTGACGGTGACTTCGATCGTGCCGTCGCGGCAGACGAGGTCGCAGGTGTTCCACTCGCCGAGGGGCTTCTCGCTGTCGGCGGCGGTGCGGTCGAGTTGCGGGGTTTTCGCGTCGGGGGCGGTGGAGAGTTTTTCGGCGAATCTGGCGGTGGGCATCGGCAGCATGTCGCCGGCGCGCGTGGGCTTGAGCTGCATCTGGAAACAGACGGGCCAGGCGGTGGCGTTGGTCGGGCCGCCGGTGACGTGGAGGAGGACGCCGCTGTTGGAGTTCTTCGCCGCGTTGGCGGGCCAGCGCCATTCGGCGTGGAGGCGGTAGTTGGCGTAGGTGGCCTTGGTCGCGAGGTAGCTGACCGGTTTGCCGGCGATGGTGAGAGAGCCGTCGGCGGTCGGCTTGCAGGCCGCGGCGAGGTCGGCGGGCGTGGCGGAGACCAATTCCCACGCGGACAAGTCCTTCAGATCGACGGACGCGGTCGAGGGCTTCGGCGATTCGGCGCGAGCGATGGTGGCGACCAGGGCGAGAAGCGAGAAGATGCGGCGCATGGCGGGAGTCTCGCGGGCCGGGCGGGGGAGTCAATCGGTGGCGTCAGCCAGTCTGGCGCGGGTGGAGTGTCTCGCTTTCTTGCAAGGTGGAGGCGCGCTTTTCCAAGCGCCCAAGCTCGGCGGTTAAAAACCGCCGCTCCGTCGCTCTTTTCTGACTGAGGCGGGACGCCTCAGGCACGACCGCCGAACTACAGGTCGAGGTGGGCGGCGAGTTCGGAGCGGAGGAGTTCGGTCAGAGCGGGGTCCATGAACTCGAATTCGTCGGGGATGCGCAGGACGATGAGCGGCTTGTCGGCGAGTGCTTCGGCGAAGCGTTCCGTCACGGCGGCGGCGTGCTTTTTCTCCATGCAGAAAATCAGGTCGGCCCAGCCGATGTGGCCGGCGGTGACTTTCACGCGGGCGCGGTCGGCAGTGCCGGCGGAGCGCGCTTCGTAGCGCGGGTGATCGCGGAAGAGCGACTCGGCGGTGGGCGAGCGCCACTGGTTGCGCGAGCAGAGGAAGAGGAGTTTGGTTTTCAGAGAGCGCGTAAATTTTCGGGGCGGCCGAGCGGAAGCGAGGATGCTTTCGCTCGACTGCGAAGCTATTGAGATTCGCATGATCAACTGTTGCTGGAGGGTCGGAGTAGGGCGGGTCTGTGACCAGCCCTCGCACACTCCACTCGCGAATGGGCGGGTCACAGACCCGCCCTACTTTGGACCACGCGCTTGGGATCGCGGCTCAGTCAGTCGATTGCGCGAGACTCGATAGGTTCAAAACGAGGCGGGACGCCTCGTCCACGACGGAACGGACTACTTTTGGAGCTCGGGGTGGGCGAGCAGGTAGGCGCGGCGCTGGTCGGCGAAGGCTTTCAGGCTGCGAGCGTCGTCGGTGAGGCTGGCGGCGAAGTCTTCGTAGGAATCGAGCTTGCGGGTGTCGCGCTTCACGTCGGCGTCGATGAGATCGTGATAGCGCTGGGCGAGCGGGCCGAGCTTGGACCAGTCGAGCCACTGGTCGGCGAGTTCGCGCACGTAGCCGAGGTATTTGGCGCGGAGCGCGGGGACGGCGAGGAGCTTGGCGGCAAGCACGGCGTTGGGAGAATCAACGTTGATGAGCGGATCGGTTTTCACGCCCGCACCGCGCGTGCCGAAGCCGCCGCGTCCGCCGAAACCGCGTCCGCCGCCGGGAAAGCCGTCGGGGCGCGGCGGGTTTTGGGCGTTCGGGTTATTCGTGCCCTCGGGGCGCGGGCCGCCGAAGCCGGGAGGCGGGCCGCCGCGACCGCCGGGGCCGCCACCGAAGCTGAACGTTTCGTTCATGTCGTGCGGGATGAGGTGCAGGCGGCCTTGGTTGTCCTCGGCGATGCTGTAGTCGCTGGTGCGCGTCCAGAAACCGTCGCCGTTGAGGAAGGTGAGATCGAGGGCCAGAAAGCGGAGCGCGCCATCGATATCGAGCAGCGGGGCGAGCCTGGCTTCGAGTTGGTCAGGCGGCGTCTCCTGCAACGTCTTGGTGAGGCGGATGAGCAGCGCCCAGGATTTCGGGTCGTCCTTGGATTTGATCTCGTAGCTGCGGCGGTAGGGCTCGATGTCGTCGCCGAGGTAGGCGAGGCCGCCGCGACCGCCGGGGCTGCCGGGGACTTTCCAGCGGACGCCCTTGGTGGTGTTGAGGCGGCTCTTGGTGAAGTCCTTGTTGAACTGCTCGGCACTCGCGTAGATGCCCCAGTTTTCGCCGTTGATGACGACGCGCACGAAATTCACGCGCGGGGTGGGCAGGTAATTTTGCGCGATGGCGGAGTAGAGCGGCGCGCGGAGGAACGAGGCGTCCTCGTGGGAGTTGAGGAGATTGAGCGTGCGGTAGCCGAGGAGGTTTTGGTCGGGGTTGAAGGCGTCGAGCGAGACGTTGAGCGAGCGTTTCGAACCGCGGGGGACCATCATGTAGGACGACATGCCGCGAAAGTGGACGCCGACGTTCGGGTAGGTTTTGCCGTCGACCGTGAGTTTGGCGGGAACCTCGACGTCGGTCTTGTGGAAATCCTCCAGCTCCGCCTCCCAATCGGGCGATTCGAATTCGAAGAACAAGGTGCGCACGACCGCGGGATCGTAGAGCGGCTCGTCCTTATATTGCGGCACGTCGGCGGCGGTGAGATGCACACCGGGGCTCGCGGGTTCGGTGCGCGGGCCGAAGCCGCCGCGGCCCGCGCCGCCGCCACGCCCGCCACGGCCGAAACCGGGGCCGGGGGTTGGATTCGCCTGAAGATATTCTCGCGCGGCCTGGCGCTCTCCGGTGTCGAGGCGCTTGTTGTTGTCGCGATCAAACTGGGCGAGGATCTTGCGCTCCTGCATCATCGGCGGACCGCCGAAGCCGCCGCCGGGCCGCTGGCCGCGGTCGAACTCGATGCGATCCTGGGCGGCGAGCGGCAGCGCCGTGAAGCAGGCGAGGCGGAGAAAGGAAGTGAAGCGACGGGGTCTCATGGCGGTGGCGGGTTGAAGGTTCGCAAAGGTGGACGCGGGGGCGCGGGAATCGTCACTGCAATGTGACGAAGCACCGCTCTCGCAGGGTGGAGGGGTGGGATGGCGGGATGTGAAAATGAAAAAGCGCGTTGGGGCAACGCGCTTGGTCGGAACCTGATGGGCCGGCCTCCTCACGTCGGCCGCTACGGGGCGGATCAGATCAGGCCCAGTTTCATCTTACCTTCTTCGGAGATCATCGACTGGTTCCACGGCGGGTCCCAGGTGATGCGCACGTCGGCGTCGTTCACCCCGGGGACGAGGAGGATTTTCGACTTCGCATCCTCGGCGATCGCGGGGCCCATGCCGCAACCGGGGGCGGTGAGCGTCATGGCGACGTTGATCCTGTAGGCGGGCGAGTCGGTCGGGGCGGGGCCGTTTTGTTTCTCGATGTCCATCGAGTAAACGAGGCCGAGGTCGACGATGTTGACGGGGATTTCCGGGTCGAAGACCTGGCGGAGCTGGGCCCAGATCGCCTCGGGGTCGGGCGCGCCGTCGGCGAGCGTGGTGGCGTCGACCTTGTTGTCGATCGCGGCTTCGCCCACGGCATCGCCGTCCTTGCCGTCGATGCGGAACAGGCCGAAGTCCGTCTGCACGGTGTAGCTGCCGCCGAGCGTCTGGTGGATGAAGACGCGCGTGTTGGGCGAGAGCGGCATCTTTTCGCCGGAGGGAATCTGCGTGGCGATGACTTCGCGGGTGAGGGTGCGTTCGCGGTTCATGGCTTGGAGCGGCACCACGAAACACACGAAATACACGAAAAGGAAATCAGACTTTCGTGTGATTCGTGGGTTTCGTGGCTACTTGGATCACTTCTTGAATTTGGACTGAATCAGGTTGCGCAGGGCGGTGTGGAGCTCGTCGCTGGCGAGACGGTTGAGGACGTCCTCGAAGAAGCCGAACGTGATGAGTTCGTCGGCGGCGGCGCGGTCGATGCCGCGCGACTGGAGGTAGAACTCCTGCTCGCGATCGATGCGGCTGGTGGTGGCGCCGTGCGTGCAGCGCACGTCGTTGGCCTGGATTTCGAGACCGGGGAGAGCGTTCGCCTCGGCGTCATCGGAGAGCATCAGGTTGCGGTTGCTCTGGTAGGCGTCGGTCTGCTGCGCGTCGGGATCGACGATGATGAGGCCGGAGAAGATGGTCTTCGCCTTGTCGCGGAGGGCGTTTTTGTAGAGGAGGTCGCTTTTGGTGTTGGGCGCCTGGTGGATCTGGAGCGTGCGCTGGTCGAACTCCTGCGCGTCGTGCGCGACGGTGAGCGCGAGCATCTCGGAGAACGCGCCGGGAGCCTGGAGCTGCGAGAGCGACTCGGAGCGGGCCTGGCGGGCGCCGAGGTGGAGGTTGAGCGACTGCACGCGCGCGTCGCGGCGGACGACGGTGGAGTTGAGCTGGAAGGAGAGGGTGCTCTCGCTCCAATCCTGTTTGCCGACGTAAACGATCTGGGCGCCGTGGCCGGCGTAGAGGTCGTTCGCACCGCAGGCGAAGTGGGCGTCGTGATCCTCGGCGCTGCCGAAATATTCGACGACGGTCACGCGGGAGTTTTCCGCGGCGACGACGAGGGTGTGCGGGAAGACGGCGGTGTTGGCGCCGGCGGCGTAGCTGAAGAGGCCGACGGGCAGTTCGACCTCGACGCCCTTCGGCACGTAGACGAACGCGCCGTCGGCGAGAAACGCTTCGTGCAGCGCGGCGAACTTGGCCGAGCCGAGGCGCTGCGGCTGGGCGAGCAGATGCTCGCGCACGAGGTCGCCGTGGCGGACGAGGGCGTTTTGCAGCGAATCGACGATCACGCCCCGTGCGGCGAGGTCGGCGGCGAGCGGCTCGCGGGTGGAGAGGCGGTTGTTGGCGAAGACGAGCTTGGCCGATTTTTGGATGCCGATGGGCGCGTGGTGCGAGGAAGCGGTGGGCGCGGGGAGGGCGAAGCCGTCCAGCGTGAGGGTGGCGATGTTGCTGAAGCGCCACGATTCGTCGGTGCGCTTGGGCATGGGCAGCGAGGCGAAGCGTTCGTAAGCGGCGCGCTTGCGGTCGAGCCACCACGCCGGCAGCGGCGGGAGCGAGGCGAGGTGCGCGGCGAAGGCTTCGGGCGTGAAGGCGCCGACGGTGGCGGGCGTGGAGGAAAGGGTGGAGGCGGACATCTGCGAAAATCTTTCTTCTTTCTCTTAATCGTTCTCTTTCTCTCCCGCTCTTTTGCTTTCGTCCGCGCTGAGGGGAGAAAGAGTAAGAGGAAGAGGAAAGAGAAAGACTGGTTCAGCCGACCGAGCCTTCCATTTCCAAGTCGATCAGGCGTTTCAGCTCGACGGAGTATTCCATCGGGAACTGGCGGGCGAGGTCGTTGATGAAACCGTTGACGGCGAGGCTCATCGCCTGGCCCTCGGTGAGGCCGCGCTGCTGCATGTAGAAGATCATCTCCTCATTCACCTTCGAAACGCTGGCCTCGTGCTGCGTGGCGTTGCGGTCGCCGCGGACGGTGATGGCGGGATAGGTGTCGGTGCGCGAGTTGGTGTTGATCAGCAGCGCGTCGCACTCGGTGTTGTTCTTGCAACCCTTGAGACGCTTCGGGATGTGCACCTGGCCGCGGTAGGTCGCGCGGCCCTGGCCGACGGAGATCGATTTGGAGACGACGTTGGACGTGGTCTCGTCGGCGGCGTGGATCATCTTCGCGCCGGTGTCCTGGTGCTGGCCGTCGTTGGCAAGGGCGATGGAGATGACTTCGCCGCGGGCCTTGCGGCCCTTCAGGACGACGCCGGGATATTTCATCGTGAGGCGGCTGCCGATGTTGCAGTCGATCCACTTGATCTCGGCTTCCTCGTGCGCGAGGCCGCGCTTGGTGACGAGGTTGAAGACGTTGTTCGCCCAGTTCTGGACGGTGATGTATTGGATCTTGGCGCCCTTGAGCGCGACGAGTTCGACCACGGCGCTGTGGAGCGTGGCGGTGGAGAACTTCGGCGCGGTGCAGCCCTCCATGTAAACGACCTCGGAGCCTTCGTCGGCGATGATGAGCGTGCGTTCGAACTGGCCGAAGTTCTCCGCGTTGATGCGGAAGTAGGCCTGGAGCGGGTGCGAGACCTTGACGCCCTTCGGCACGTAGATGAACGAGCCGCCGGAGAACACGGCGCTGTTGAGCGCGGCGAACTTGTTGTCGGAAGTCGGGATGACCTTGCCGAAGAATTTGCGGAAAATCTCCGGGTGCTCGCGCAGGCCCTCGGTGGAGTTGACGAAGATGACGCCCTGCTTGGCGACGGCTTCCTTGATGTTGGAGTAGGCGGCCTCGGAGTCGAACTGCGCCTCGACGCCGGCAAGGTATTTGCGCTCCTGCTCGGGAATGCCGAGGCGCTCGAAGGTTTTCTTGATGTCGTCGGGCACCTCGTCCCACGTGCGCTTCGGCTTCTGGCCTTGCGCGAGGTAGTAGCGGATTTTGTCGAAATTGATGTTCTCGAGATCCTTCGTCGCCCAGTGGGTGGGCATGGGCATCGCGAGGAATTTTTTCAGCGCCTCGTGGCGGAAGTCGCGGATCCATGGGGCCTCTTTTTTGACCGCTGAAATGTAGTCGATGGTCTTTTCGGAGAGGCCCGTGCCGGCGTCGAAGTCGTATTTGATGTCGTAGGTGAAATTGCCGGCGGACTGATCGATCCCGACGACGGGATTGACCGCGGGTTCTTCGAGTTCGGGGGCGGGGAGGGTATCGGTGTCGGAGAGTGGTTTCATGGCGATGGGCGCGATGCGGACCGCGGAACGCTCAACGTTTAACGTTCAACGCTGAACGCTTAAATGGAGAGAGCGTGGGCGAGGACATTACTTGAGAGTTAAACGTTAAGCGTTGCGCGTTGGGCGTTACGCCGCGGTTGCCGCGGCGAGTTCCTTTTTCACCCAGTCGTAACCCTTGGCTTCGAGCTCGAGGGCGAGATCTTTGCCGCCGCTCTTCACGATACGGCCGTCATACATGACGTGGACGAAGTCGGGGACGATGTAGTTCAGCAGGCGCTGATAGTGCGTGATGAGGAGCACACCGAGGTTCGGGCCGCGGAGGGTGTTGACGCCTTCGGCGACGATGCGGAGCGCGTCGATGTCGAGGCCGGAGTCGGTCTCGTCCATGAGCGAAAACTTCGGCTCGAGCATGGCCATCTGGAGAATTTCGCAGCGCTTCTTCTCGCCGCCGGAGAAGCCGTCGTTGACGGAGCGCGAGGTGAACTTCCGGTCGATCTTGAGCATGTCCATCTTGGCGTAGAGCCGCTTGTAGTAGGCGGTGGCGTCGATCTCCTCGCCTTCGGCCAGGCGGGCCTGGAGCGCGGCGCGGAGGAAGTTGGCGATGGAAACGCCGGGGATCTCGCTCGGATATTGGAAGGCGAGGAAGAGGCCCGCGCGGGCGCGCTCGTCGGCCTCAAGTTCGAGGATGGATTTGCCGTCGAGGAGCACGTCGCCCGACGTGATGGTGTAGTCGGGGTGGCCGGCGATGGCCTTGGAGAGCGTGGATTTGCCGGTGCCGTTCGGGCCCATGATCGCGTGGACTTCACCGCTGCGGATGGTGAGCGTGAGGCCCTTGACGATGGCTTTTTCGCCGATGGCGACGTGGAGGTCTTTGATTTCGAGTTGGCTCATTGCGGAAAGTAGCGAGTAGCGGGTAGTGAGTAGCGAGTAGGGTCAGGCTTTGGCCTTGCCGCGGAAGATGATCTCGACGGACGAGGCGTCGTAGCCTTTCGGGAGGATGGAGCGGACTTTTTCGATGATGCCGGGCGGGAGATCGACGTCGTGGGTCTCGCCCGTTTTCTCGTCGTGAAAATGCGCGTGCGGCCGGAGGTTGGGGCAGTAGCGCGTGGGGCCGCGCTCGAAATTGACGGAGCGCACGAGATCGCAGGCGACGAGGGTGTCGAGGCAGTTGTAGACGGTGGCGAGCGAGATGGAGGGGAGCTCGGATTTGACGCGGGCGAAGACCTCGTCGGCGGTGGGGTGATCGCGCTTTTTCAGGAGCACGTTGTAGACGACCTCGCGTTGCGGGGTGGCGCGCAGGCCGGAGTCAGCGAGCTTTTGCGCGAGGGCGTCGGTGGGCATCGTGGCGGTGGACATGGGAGTCGTGGGACCGGCCAACAAACCGCATCACCGGAGTGGGGCAAGTAATAATTAGAATTATTCTAAACTATGAAATGCGCGTGGCGGAAGGCGCGGACTTCTAATGGGCGCGCCGCCGGATGCGCGGCAGGCGGAGAGAAACCCGGATGTGTCGGGCGTGAAGCCCGACCTACGATCTCGCGTGCCAGCACCAGTGCCATGGCTCGTAGCCGATGCCGTGGCGGTTGCCGCGCGGATAGGTCATGACGAAGCCGAATTCGTGAGCGCGCTTCTTCAGCCAGCGATAGGCGGGGGTGCGGGCGAAGGACTCCTCGACGGTGGTGTCGGTGGGATCGCCGATGTCGATGGCGCGGCCGGTGTGGTGCTCGCTGTAGCCGGGGGCGGCGATGTAGCGCAGGAGGTCGTCCATCGGCCGGCCCTTCGCGAGGTTGCGGCGGATGAGGCGCGTTTGCCGGGCAATGCTGCGAAAGCCGGAAAGCGGGAGCAGTGTGATGCCGTCGGCCGCGGCGGCGTCGCGCATGCGGCGCCAGGCGCGGGCGGCGGCCGGAGTGAGGCGGACGGGCTTGCCGTCGTTCGGGTCGCGGCCGACGCGCACGACGTGTTTCGCCTCGCGAAAGGCGGGCATGCCGCGCGCGACGCCGTAGTTGGCGGGGATACCGAGGGAACGGCGTAACTGTGGGAGGGGCTTTATGCCCCGACGTTTGGTCATCGCAGCCATTCTGGAAATGGAACCTCCGAATTGGTCAACGGACCAAACCAATTCCAGTCATCCGTCGAGCAGAAATATCCCGGCCATTTTTCGGAGGATTGAAGCAGTTTTGCACGATAAGGGTTGAGGAAGATGTAGAGAAACACGGGGAGGCGATCTTCATCGGGCCGCATATGGTGTTCGTAGTAGCCATCCTGCCACGAGAGATCGTGGTGGCGTAGCGCGGGCGTCAGGCGTCCTTTGAAGAGTCGTAGAACCTCGGACAATTCCTGGTTGGGCCCCAAGGTGAAGAGCAGGTGCAGATGGTCCGGCATCACGACCCAGGTGCGAACTTGGCAATATGATTCCAATTCGAGTCGAGTGCGCTGGTCGTCGAGCGCGGCGAGCATCGAGAGCTCACATAGCCGGGCAGCAGGTCGCTGAAGATTGAACGTCACGAAATACTCCGCTCCGGGAGCTGACCAGCGATGGCGTCGCAATGCCGAGTAACCGGGTTTGGGCGGAGATGGGTGGGCGCTCGCCCTCTGGAGGGGTTGCATTTGTGGGAGGGGCTTCAGGCCCCGACAAAGACGAGCGGAAATTCAAGTCGGGGCATAAAGCCCCTCCCACAATCGAGCCGTCGTTACTCGTGGCTGTGCTCCGCGAGCCAGCGCTCGGCCTCGATGGCGGCTTGGCAGCCCATGCCGGCGGCGGTGATCGCCTGGCGGTAGACGTGGTCGGCGCAGTCGCCGGCGACGTAGACGCCGGGGACCTTGGTTTTCACCTGCGAACCGGCGATCGGCTTGAAGTAGCCGCCCTCGTCCAGGTCGAGCACCGCGGCGAAGGGGCCGGTGTTGGGCTGGTGGCCGATGGCGACGAAGAGGCCCTTGATAGGCAGCACCGTCTCGGTGCCGGTCTGGACGTGGCGCACGCGCAGGCCGGAGACGGCGCCTTGCGCGACGCCCTCGACGGCGACGGGCACACTGTTCCACACGGGCTGGATTTTCGGGTGGGAGGTGGCGCGATCGGCCATGATTTTCGAGGCGCGCAGCGTGTCGCGGCGATGAACGAGGTAGACCTTGCTCGCGAAGCGCGTGAGGAAGAGCGCTTCCTCGGCGGCGCTGTCGCCGCCACCGATCACGGCGACGTCCATCTTGCGGTAGAACGCGCCGTCGCACGTCGCGCAGGTGGTCACGCCTTTGCCGCCGTAGAGTTCCTTTTCGCCTGGGATGCCGGTCATGCGTGGCGAGGCGCCGGTGGCGATGATGACGGCCCGGGCGAGGATCAGGCGGTCGCCGGCGTAGAGTTTGCGGGACGACGAGGTGAAATCGACGCGGTCGATCAGCGCCTGTTCGAAACGGGTGCCGAACTTCGTGGCCTGCTCGCGCAGGTTTTGCATGAGCTGGAAACCGTCGACGCCCGCGGGAAAGCCGGGGAAGTTCTCCACCTCGCTCGTCGTCGTGAGCTGGCCGCCGGGCAGCGGGCCCTCGAGCACGAGCGGATTGAGATTGGCGCGGGCGGTGTAGATGGCGGCGGTGAGTCCCGCGCAGCCGGTGCCGACGATGACGACGTTTTCGACAGAGGGGTTGGACATGATGAAGTGAGCGGTGAAGTGAGTTTAAGGAGCGGCGGAGCGCAACTGCGGAGATGCGCCCGCGGCCGAATACCGGGCGGCTTGCGTCCAGGACGACGCACGGCAGGCTGCCGGTGTTTCCTCCTCCGACCATGATCCAGCCCCGATTATTGGTGTGCTTCTTTCTTGCCGCGTTTTGCGCGCTCCGCGCCGAGACCGAGGCTGAGCTCGCGGCCCGCGCGGCGGCGTTGCACGCCCGGCTCTTCACCATCGACACGCACGTCGACACGCCGACGCTCAGCCTGCGCCGGACCGGTTGGGACATTTCGCTGCGACATGAGGCGCGGAAGGATTTTTCCCAACTCGATTTCCCGCGGATGCGCGAGGGCGGGCTGAAAGCGGCGGTGTTTGCCGTCTACGTGGATCAAGGCCCGCGCACGCCCGAGGGCTACGCGGCCGTTCGCGACAACGCGCTGCGCTCGTTTCTGCGCGTGCGCGAGATGGCGGCGCGCCATCCGGGCGAGTGCGAGCTGGCGTTGTCCGCCGCCGATGGCCGGCGCATCGCCGCGGCGGGACGCCGGGCGATTTTCCTCAGCGTCGAAAACGGCTACGCCGTCGGCAAGGACCTCACCCTGCTCCAGACCTACCGCGAGTTCGGCATGCGGTTCTTCGGGTTCGTGCACAACGGCAACAACGACCTCGCCGATTCGTCGCAGCCGGGTGTCGTGGGGCCGGAGTGGGAGGGCCTGAGTCCGCTTGGCCGCGAAGCGGTCAAGGAGTGCAACCGCCTCGGCCTCGTGATCGACGGGTCGCACGCGTCCGACGAGACGGTGCGGCAGTTGCTCGCGCTGTCGCAGACGCCGATCGTGCTGACGCACTCGGGCTGTGCGGCGATCCGCCAGCACCGCCGCAACGTAAGCGATGAGCTCCTCCGCGAGATCGCGGCGAAGGGTGGGGTGATCCAGGTGAACATGGTTTCGCTCTTCCTGATCGATGCGCCGCCGAATCCGGAACTGGAGAGCGCCGCCCATCGGCGCGAAGCGCGGGCGTCGGGCCGCAAACTCACCGATGCCGAGGACGCCGAGCTGAGCGTGGATCTCTACCGGATCAAAGCCGAGAAGACGAAGGTGCGGGCGACCATCGACGGTTTTCTGAAGCACCTCTTTCACGCGATCGACGTCGCGGGCGCCGACCACGTCGGCATCGGCGCCGACATGGACGGCGGCGGTGGCGTGACCGGCATCGAGGACGTGGCTGACTATCCGAAGATCACGCTCGCGCTGCTCAAGCGCGGCCTATCCGACGCGGACGTGGAAAAAATCTGGGGCGGCAACACCCTGCGCGTGCTGCGCGCGGCGGAGGAGCTTGCGCGGGCACAGTCAGCCAAAACGATTGTTCGCTGAAGCCAACGGTCGTCCGTCTGCCGCTACCGTTCGCCACATACGCCTTGGAGGAGGGCAAAAGGCCAAAAGAAAAAAGCAAAAGGCCAAAAGGGGTTTTAAGCAAAAGGCCAAAAGAAAAAGGCCAAAAGGGTCAGGTTTTAACATTTAATGTCAGAAGTTTCTGCCGAAGCATTTCCGCCGCAGGCAACTCGCCGCGTCTTGCCCGGCCCGTGTGGTGGCTGACCGCGACGGGCGTGCCCATGTGCAGGTGGGCCGCCAGCCAGCGATTGTCCGCCTGCGTGGTCTGCTTGAGCCTGGCCGCCAGCGCCACCTTCCAGGCCGCCGACTTCCGGTCGGCG
>JACRKC010000037.1 GCA_016235555.1 Verrucomicrobiota bacterium | reverse complement strand
TCCCCGAACCACCGCGTGGCACTCAATAATGCGAGCCTCAGTAATACCCCCGGCGGTTGAGATTTGGATCATCGCAGGTCGGGCTTTACGCTCGACACTTGTCCGCCGACGGCGGATGTCGGGGGTAAACCCCGACCTACCCACGGGACCCAATAGTCCATTCGTCAGCAGCCGTTGGTATAAGCCGGAAGTGTGCCGTCGGCCGTAGCAGCCGACCCTTTGGCCAGCTCAGGGCCGGCAGTGAGGCGGCTGGAGCAAAGTCAGTCGCGGCAACCAGCCTCGTTATCTCGGCTGCCACCACGTTTCGCGAACTTAAACTGCAACGTTCCGGCTAAGCAGGGGGGGCGCATCTCAGTTTTCTGCAATGTGTCCGCACCGCAGGGGTGGGCCGGGCGCTCCGCGCACGGCCAGCGCGTGGCGATGCCCGCTCGTTCCTGGCCGCCCGTGGAGCGGCCGGCCCACCTTTCGGCTTGCTGCAAGAAAGTGAGATGCGCCCTAAGCGGGGTTTCGGCCGAGATTCGGCTCGCCACGAGATGGCCTGAGACCGAGCTTTGAAATGCGCCTCACCCCCCTCAGTCCGCCTCTCGCGCGACGCCCGCCGGGACGCGGACGTGAATCACAAACCCCCGGTGCGAGTCCGTCCCTTTACCCCATGAAATCGACGAAACGAAAATCGTGTTCGATGCTCACACGCCGGACTTTTCTTGGCCGCGCGCTGAAAACCGCCGGTGTCATCGCCGGCGCGCCCGCCTTTCTCCGCGGGCAGAATCTCAACAACAAGTTGAACATCGCGTTCATCGCGTGTGGCGGTCGCGCCAACGCGAGTCTCAGCGAGCTGACGCTGCCCGCCGGCGGCGCGGGCGCGGCGAAGAAAAACAAAAAGGGCGGCGAGGAATTCTCCGGCCCGCACCCCGACGAGAACGTGGCCGTGATCTGCGACATCAACCAGACGGCGGTCGACTCGGCGGCGGCGCGCTACCCGCAGGCGAAAAAATTCACCGACTTCCGCCGCGTGTTCGACCGGCCGGGCGATTTCGACGCTGTCGTCGTGTCGACGGCCGAGCACACGCATGTGTTCGCCACCTACCTCGCGCTCACGCACGGCAAGCACGTCTACTGCGAAAAGCCGCTCGCCTACAACCTCTGGGAGACGCGCCTCATCCGCGAGACGGCGGCGAAGTATCCGCGGCTCTCCACGCAGATGGGCAACCAGGGCCACGCCTCGGCGGCGCGGCGCACGATCCGCGAAATCCTCGACACGGGCGTGATCGGCCCGGTGCACGAGGTGCACGTGTGGGCGGACCGCGCGTGGGGCCTGCAGGACGCGGCGTCGGCCGCGAAGTTCGACAAGCCGCACGGCTTCTACAACGGCACCCAGATCGTCGAGCGCTTCACGGAGGAGATGCCCATCCCGGCCAACCTGAACTGGGATCTCTGGCTCGGCCCCGCGGCGGCGCGGCCGTTTCACGCGACGTATTTCCCCGGGCCGCGCTGGTATCGGTGGTGGGAATTCGGCAACGGCACGATGAGCGACCTCGGCAGCCACGACAACGACGTGCCGTTCACCGTCCTCGACCTCTGGCGTCCCGACGGCAGGGGCGGCCGCGTGCTCGCTCCGCTCTCGGTCGAGGCCACCTCGCCGAACGGCCCGGTGGCGCATCCCGAACTCGCCCCGGCGACGCTCATGGCGACGTTCCGTTTCGCCGCCACCGGCGCGCAGCCCGCGCTCAAGCTCGTGTGGCACCAGGGCGACAGCAAGCCGCCGGGCTGGGTGCCCACGTGGGGCAACCGCTCCTGCGTGTTCATGGGCGCGCAGGGCATGCTGCTCGGCAACGGCAAGCTGCTGCCCGAGGAGAAATTCAGGGACTTCGCGCCGCCGCCGGCCAGACTCCCGCGTTCGCCCGGCCACTGGGTCGAGTGGGTCAATTTTGCGAAGGGCAACGGCCCGGTGCCCGGCTCGAATTTCCAATACTCCGGCTGGACCACCGAAACCAATCACCTCGGCAACGTCGCCTACCGCACGGGCAAAAAGATCGAGTGGGACCACGCGGCGCTCCGCGCCACCAACGCGCCGGAAGCCGCGCCCTTCATCAAACGCCCCGCCTACCGGAAAGGGTGGGAGGGGATTCTGAAGACGTGAGCAGACTCACGCAGTTGAGAGTTTGGAGCTGAGAGTTGAGAGAGCGATCTTCGGAAAACGCCTTTGAGTTCTCTCGGGTCCCGCTCGCTTCCGCCTCTCAACTCTCAACCGTCATCTCTCAACTTTCACCACCATGAACCGCCGCACTTTCCTCGAACTCTCCGCGACCGCCGCCACGGTGACCGCGCTCGCTCCGCGCGCGTTCGCCGCGCCGAAGCGCAGTCTCCGCAAAGCGATCATGTATTCCACCATCGGCGTGAAGGGCTCCGTGCTGGAGAAATTCCGTGCGATGAAGGAGGCCGGCTTCGACGGCATCGAGCCGATGGGCGCCATGAATCGCGAGGAGGTGATCGCGGCGTTCAAGGAGACCGGCCTCAAAGCCGCGAGCGTCTGCGATCACATCCACTGGCAGAAGACACTGTCGTCGCCCTCGGAGGAGGTGCGCAAGGATGGCTTCAACGGCCTCGTCATCGCACTTGAGGACGCGAAAGCCTACGGTGCGTCGAGTGTTCTGCTCGTTCCCGGAGTCGTCTTCGGCGCACCGATCGGCCGTCCCGATTCGACATTTGACGAGTGCTGGACGCGCTCCATCGCCGAAATCAAAAAGGCGGTTCCGGTGGCGAAGAATCTCGGCGTGAAGATCTCCATCGAGAACGTCGGCAATAATTTCATCTCGAAGCCCGAGCAGGCCGTGCAATACCTCGACGCCATCAACAGCGAGTGGGTCGGCTGGCACTTCGACATCGGCAACGTCGGCCGCACGCAGGGGCCGGCGGAAAAGTGGATCACCGCGCTCGGGAAGCGCATCAACCGGATTCACGTGAAAGATTTCAGCACGACGCCGCCCGATCCGGCGGTGAAAGGTGGCGCGGCCCGTCCCAAACTCCTCGACGGCGGCACGAACTGGCCCGCGGTCATGGCGGCGCTCGACGCCGCCGGCTACAGCGGCTGGGCGATCACCGAGCAGCCCGGCAACCAGGCCGCCGACGTGGCCACCGCCCGCGACATGGTGGGCCGGATGGACCGTATCTTCGCGCTCTGAGCGGCCCCGGGTGGAGCGCGTTGCCCCCAACGCGCTTTTTGTGAGAGGGGCTTTATACCAACGTCTGCTGAAGAATGGACGATTGGGTCCCGTGGGTAGGTCGGGGTTTATCCCCGACATCCGCCGTAGGCGGACAAGTGTCGGGCGTAAAGCCCGACCTACGATGATCCAAATCTCAACCGCCGTTGGTATTACGCCCCGACGAGTCGCGATGGCCCGCCGCCACCTCCGCCCGCCCTCGCGGGCGTGGTCGCGCTCATCGTGTCGGCGCGCTTGGCGGCGCCAACGGTTGCGCACGATTGGCCAAGCGGCGCGGGGCGCCGGCGGCGCGACCGGCGTAGAGTCGGCCCGCTTTCTTCACCAGTCTTTCATCGCGTGCGGTTACCTTGCTCATGGTCATGGCGGGCGTCGTCCTGGCCGTGGCGACGGTCTGGCTGATTGTTTCGTCGAGCGAGCGCCGGCTCGACCGGATGGATGCGGCGGAGCAACAGAAGATCCTCGCGGCGTTCGACCGCATGAGGGCGGCCGCGGAGAAACTGGATGCGGAGGAACTTTTCGGCCATGTAGTCGACAACGACCAGGGGGCGCTGGCCAGCAACGGCCAGCTCCTCCTTACGCGCGCGGACGCCCTCGAGCGCACGCGCGCCAATTTCCGCGGCCTCGCCGCGCTCAAGTATCGCATCGCGGACCGCCGCGTGACGCTGCTCGCGCCGGATGCGGCGGTGCTCGTCGTGACCGGGGAGAGCGAGGCGCAACGGGCCGACGGCCGCGCCTTCACGGTGCCGTTTGTGCACTCGATCGTGATGATCGAGCGCGATGGCGCGTGGCGGGTGGTGCACTCGCACCAATCGAGTCCGGCTCCACGCTGACGCGCGCCGAGTCACGGCCATGAACCGGTATCGCGCCCCGGGCGGCGGTGGGCAGGCGACCAAGCCGGAGCCCGGCGGGGTTCCGCGGATCGTGCCGTCCGTCGTGGGGCCGGGTGAAACGATTTTGTCCGAATCGAAGAAAGGAGAACTTCCTCATGCGCATCCTGGCCATCGAACGTGATCTGCCGGCTCCGGCTCATCATAATCTCCCGGACCTCCGGCGTGCCGAGGCGGCGGCGGTCTGGGCGTTCACGAAACGCGGGATCATCCGCCAGATCTGGTTCACCACCGGCGAGCGTCGGGCCGTCATCATGCTCGAATGCACCGGTGCCGACGAGGCGCGCCACCACCTCGACGCCCTGCCGCTCGCGGCCACCGGGCTGACCGACTTCACGTTGCTCGAGCTCACACCCTACGACGGGTTCGAGCGGCTCTTCGGTGGCGCCGTGGCCGCGGCACCGCCGCCGATCGAAGCGCCGCCGGAATACTGAAGGGGGAGCGCCCCGGGCGCCGGCCGGCGCCGCTCAGACAGGCGGCGCGGGGTGGAGCGCGCGATGGACGGAGTTGGTCAGCTCGTCGGTGGTAAACGGCTTCGCGAGCAATTCCACCTGGCCGAGTTCATCGAGTTCCTCGGGGGAAATCTTGGAGAAGTAACCCGACATGATCAGAACCGGCAGCGTCGGGCGGAGTTTGCGGATGGCCGCGACGAGTTCCGTGCCCTGCATGCCCGGCATCGTCTGGTCGGTGACCAGCAGGGAGCAGCCGGCTCCGGCGTCGCGCAGGGCGGAGAGGCAGTCCTCGGCCGAACGGTAGACGACGGCGACGTAGCCCTTGCTCTCCAGCACGAGTTTCGTGCAGGTGCCGACCACTTCCTCGTCGTCGACGATGCAGATGAATTCGCCGTCGCCTCGCGGAGCCAGGGTGGCCTCCGCCTCGGCGAGGTCGTTTTCCGGAGTGGCGGCCGGCAGGTAGATGTGGAACGCGGCGCCGGCGCCGGGTTTGCTCTCGACGTCGATCGCGCCGCGATGGGCCTTGATGATGCCGTGCACGACGGCGAGGCCGAGGCCGGTGCCCTCGCGCGTGTTTTTGGTGGTGAAGAAGGGGTCGAAGATGCGGCGCCGGGTGGCTTCGTCCATGCCGTGGCCGGTGTCGCGCACGGAGAGGCGCACGAATGAACCGGCGTTGGATCCGGTGAAGAACTGGGCGAGGTCGGCGTTGATCGCGGCGGGCGCGATGGAGATCGTGAGCTTGCCGCCGTGGTGGCGCATGGCGTGCGCGGCGTTGGACCCGAGGTTCAGCAGAACCTGGTGGATCTGGGTCGCGTCGCCGAGCACCGGCGGCGTATCGGGGGCGGTGTCCAGCTCGATGCTGATCATGGCCGGCAGCGTGGAACGCAGGAAGCGGCGCGCTTCCTCCGCCACGGGACCGAGATCGAGCGGCACATGCCCGCCGCCGGGAGACTGGCGGCCGAAGGTGAGGATTTGCTCGACCAGTTCGCGCGCCCGCAGGCTCGCGTTGCGGGCCTCGGCGAGGCACATGCGGGCCGGGTGATCCTCCGCCACGGAGTCGGCGGCGAGCTCGTGGTAGCCGATGATGCCGGTGAGGAGATTGTTGAAGTCGTGGGCGATGCCGCCGGCGAGCGTGCCGAGCGTCTCCATCTTCTGGGCCTGGAAAAGCTGCGTTTCGAGTTCGCGGCGGGAGCGCTCGCTCTCATGGCGGACCGTGATGTCCTGCATCGCGCCGTGCACGCGGACCGGTTTGCCGTCGGCCCGGAAATCCGTGCGACCGATCACGCGCACCCAGCGCGGGTGCCCGGCGGCGGTGACGAGGGGTAATTCGTAGTCGAAGTCCGGCTTGGTCGGATCTTCGTTGTTGAACGCGCCGTGGAGCGTGGCGAGGGCATCGGGCGGGTAGAACCGGCGTGTGTTGTCGAGGGTCGGCGAGAAATCGTCCTCCACTTCGTGGATCCGGCGCAGGCCGTCCGTCCAGGTCAGCGTGCTGGTCTCGAGGTGGTATTCCCACCCGCCGATCAGGGCGACGCGCGCGACGTCGGCGGCGAGTTCTTCGCTTTTGCGCACGCGTTCCTCGAGCAGCTTGCGCTCGGTGATGTCGCGATTCAGGCCGACGAGTTGCACCGGGCGGCCGGTCGCATCGCGCTGCAGGTAGCCGTGGACCTCGATGTGACGCACCGCTCCGTCGGGACGGATGATGCGAAACTCGTTGTCGTAGGTGGGGTATTCGCCGGCGAGCACGCGGCGGGCCCGTTCGATGGCCTGCGCGGCGTCGGCGGGATGGAGGTGCTGCCGCCAGAGGTCGCGGCTGCCGGTGAAATCACGCCGGTCGACGCCGTAAATTTCAAACGTCTGTTCGTCCCAGGCGAGGCGGTCGGTCGTGATGTCGAGGGCCCACACCCCGTAGTTCGACGAGCGCAAGGCGAGGCGGAGGCGCTCGTTGAGCAGGTCGGCCTGGTGGGCGGCCTCGCGCTGGGCGGTGACGTCGCGTTCGGTCCCGGTCACGCGCTCCAGCCGGCCGGCGGCGTCGCGCTGCACGATGCCGCGTGATTCGATGTGGCGCACGGCACCGTCGTTGCCGCGGACGATGCGGAATTCGTGGTCGAATTCGCTGCCCCCCTCCGCAATGCCCTGGAAGGCGCGGATCATCCGGTCGCGGTCCGCCGGATGCACCCGCGCGAGCCAGTCCGCGGTGGTGCCCGTGTAGCGTTCCGGGGCGACGCCGTAGATTTCCAGCGTGCGGGCGTCCCACTGACTCAGCCGGGAGGCGGCATCCCATTCCCAGACGCCGACATCGGCCGCGCGGGTGGCGAGGGCGAGCCGGTCGTTGAGGTTCTGCAGCCGCTCCTGGGCGGCGCGCTGTTCCGTGACGTCGATGCTGAGCGCGATGAAGTTGGTGACCTGGCCGTGGCGATCGCGGACGGGCTCGAGTTCGAGCGCGGACCAGAAGGCCCGGCCGGTCTTGGAGTAGTTGAGGATCTCGGCCCGGCAGGAGGTCTGGGCGCGCTCGGCCGCCTGCAACCGGGCGACGGTGGCGGCATCGGTGCCGGGGCCCGGGAGGACGTGGCCGGAATTGCGGTCCTTGAGATCGTCGAGGGTGTAACCGGTGACGCGGGTGTAGGCGGCGTTGATCCACTCGACCCGGCCCCCGGCGTCGGTGATGACGACGCCGTTGGTGGTGTGCTCGGCCACGGCGGCGAGCAGGGCGTTCGATTCGGCGACGGCGCGGAGGCTGGCGTTGGCCTCCCGCAGTTCGCGCGTGCGCACGCCCACCGTTTCCTGCAACTGGGCGGCCTGCTCCTGCAGGCGGGCGGTGAGCAGCAGGCGGGCCTGTTCGGCCTCCTCGCGGTCTCCCTGGATCTCGACGGCCGCGCCGGCGGAGAACAGCGCGATCACGAATCCGCACAGCATCAGGCCGACGAGCAGCAGGCCGACGCCTTCGCCGAGGCCGACGAAACGCGCCTGCACGAACGCGGGCAGCAACACCGTGAGGCACAACGGAGCGACCGCGGTGCCGAAAAAAAGCCGGCGGGCGAGCACGCCGGCGGTCCCCCGTTCGAACAGCATCCGGACAAACTTGTCCTCCGGGCGGGCGAGCAGCACGCCGACGCCCAGCACCAGCAACCCGACGGCCTGATGGGTGGGAATACGGAGGGGCCGCGTGATCTCCGTCACGGCGCGGAAATACTGGGCCACGAGGGCGGCCACGGCCAGCGCGACGAGGAGATTGGCGAGCACCGCGGACACCGGCCAGCGCGAGCGATGGCGCTGCTGCCGGAGGGCGCCGAGCGCGCCGGCGGCGAGGAGCAGCATCAGCGACGCGTGGATGTTCATCCGCCCGGGGACGGCGCCGGGTGTCGTGGCGGCGAAGGCGTCGGGCCCCAGCAGGCGGTCGAGCCCGAGGTCCGCTTGCAGCAGGTGTTCCAGCGCGGTCCCGGCGCCGAGCACCGCGACGAGGCCGGCGCAGACCAGGCTGGCGCGCCGCCAGCGCTCGCTGAGCTCGGCCGCGAGCGCAGCGCCGGTCAGCAGGAGGCAGAGCGCGGCATTGGCCTTCATCGGCGCGGGCTCGATGCGCCACGGCCGCAGGAAATCAGCGCCGAGCAACGCGCTCAACAGTGCGGCGGCTCCGAGCAGGAGGGTGATCCAAGCGGCCCAGACGGCGATGCGGCGCAGTAGCGGTTCGATTGGCATTCCGCGTGAGAGCAAAGGCCGGCCACCGTCGGACCGCAATGGCAATGACGGCGGCGGGAGCTGGGGACCCGCGGACGGTAAGAAATCGGTCATTCAGTTGAAGCCTGACCATCGGCTCGGGAGCCCGGCGTCTTAAACGCGCCGGGCGCGGAAATACCGCTCAAGTGTCCGGAGGCCGGTGCCGATGGGCGGCTACGTATCCTTACTCCGCAGTCATGAAAAAACACGTCACAGACTACTTAGTGGTCGCCTGCCTCGCTCTCCTGTCTCCGGCCGCCTTGGCGCAAACCAAGGAACCGCCTGTCCCGGTCCGCACCGTCGCCCCCGATTATCCCGATGAATTGCGCCGCGAAGGCGTCTCCGGCCTCGTCACGGTGAAGTGCACCATCGACGAGAAGGGGGACGTCGTCGATCCGCAGGTTGAAAAATCCAGCAACGCAGCCTTCGAGCGTCCCGCGATCGCGGCGCTGAAGAAGTGGAAGTTCAAGCCGGCCAAGCAGGACGGCGCGCCCGTTGCCACGAAGGTCTCGATTCCGATCAAGTTCGTGTTCGAGAGCTGAGCCGCGCCCACCGCGAGCTGCTCCCATCTCCGGCCAGGTCACCCCGGCTCAACCTCCGTCGCGTCCCAACATGTCGCTGCACAACCTCACCCTTGGAAAGAAGATCACCGTGGGCTTCGGCCTGCTGTTTGCCCTGCTCCTGATTGTGGCCGTCCTCGCCTACACGGCGCTGGGCGGCGCCGGCCGGCGTCTGGCCACGTTCTCGGCCTCGGCCGATGAAACCTACGCCGCGACGTCGCTCGAGAACTCGATGCAGGAGCTCAAGCTCCAGCTGACCGGGTTTCTCGCCACGTCCTCCACCGAGGACATCGCGAATGTCCTCGAGGCGAAGAAGAAACTCGATGCCGAGCTGGCGGCGGCGGCGAAGGTCGTGACCGAGCCGGAGCGGGCGGCCCAGCTGGCCAAAGGGCGCCAGTTATTGGCGGCCTATGCCGCGGCGTTCGACGAATTGGTGGCCAATCACAAGGCCCTCGTGGCGGTGCAGGATGGGGTGCTCACGCCGCGGGCGAAGATCATCTCCGACGGCTTGCAACAGATGCTCGCCCAGGCCCGGACGCAGGGGGACATGAACGCGGCGTTCCAGATTTCCAACGGCCTGAAGGCGTTTTTCGAGTCCCAGAGCCAGGTGAACGCATTTCTACTGACCTCCGACAGCGCGAAGGCCCGGGCCGCGCGCGACTCGCTCGCCGTCACCGTCTCGCAAATCCAGCGGATGGAAAAGGACCAGCTCGAGATGGAGAAACTCGACGCCACGTTGAAGGACGAGGCCAAGAAAACGCAGCTGGCGGCGCTGCAGAAGGCCGCGGCCGATTTCAATGCGGGACTGGATCAAGTCGTGACCGGCAAGCAGGCGCGCGCCCTGATCGTGAGTGACAAGATCAACCGGATCGCCCCGGAATTCACGGCGGCGCTCGGCAAGGTGAAGGGGGCGGTGCACGATTTCCAGGTGCAGCTGGAGGAGCGCACCCGCACCGAGCAGCGCCGCAACGAATTGATCGTCTCCGGCGTGACGCTGGCCGGGATCGTGCTCGGGGCGTTCTGCGCGTGGACGATCACGCGCAGCGTCACCCAGCGGATCACCGGCGTCGCCGGCCGGCTGGCGACCGAGTCGGACAAGGCCAACGGTTCGGCCGCCCAGGTGGCGCAAGCCAGCGCCGCGATGGCCGATGGCGCGAGCCAGCAGGCCGCCGCGCTGGAGGAGTCGAGTTCGTCGCTGCACGAGATGGCGAGCATGACCGCCCGCAATTCCGAAAACGCGCAGAACGCCAAGACGCTGGCCAACCAGGCCCGCACGACCGCCGATGCCGGCGCCAGCGACATGGAGGAGATGAAGGCGGCGATGGGAGCGATCAAGGCGTCCAGCGCGGAGATTTCGAAAATCATCAAGACGATCGACGAGATCGCCTTCCAGACGAACATCCTCGCCCTCAACGCCGCGGTCGAAGCCGCCCGGGCCGGCGAGGCCGGCCTCGGCTTCGCCGTGGTCGCGGAGGAAGTGCGCAACCTGGCGCAGCGGTGCGCCGGCGCGGCGAAGGAAACCGCCGAGAAGATTTCCGCCTCGACCGACAAGAGCGAACAGGGCGTGCGGATCAGCGAGAAGATGGCCACCAATCTCGCGGCCATCGTGGACAAGACCCGTCAGCTCGACGAGCGCATCGCCGAGATCGCGCAGTCGTCCCACGAACAGAGCGAGGGCATCACGCAGATCAATCTGGCGGTCGCCAACATGGACAAGATCACCCAGAGCAACGCGGCGCTGGCGCAGCAATCCGCTTCCTCCTCGGAGGAACTCAAGGCCCAGGCCGGGCAGGTCCGGCGGGCGGTCGACGAATTGATGAAGATGGCCCAGGGCGACACGGTCGTGGCGGCGGATGTCACACCCCTGGAGTCGAAGCCGGGCTCCGACCACGACCCGGCGCCCGCCACGCCGGCCCGCCACAGCCGCGGGCAGTTGTCCCCGGTGCCGCTGGAGCCAGGCAACGGCGACCGCGTCCAGCGGAATGGCAACGGCCGCCATCCGGCGGTCGGGAAACCCCTCACGCACCGGCCGCAGCAGGATCTCTTTTTCGAGGATCACACCTGACGGCGGGTGGAACTCAAACTGAGGTCAGTTCCGAAGGCCTTGGCTGCAGCGGCGGTCTATGACCGCCGACGAACCGCAAGCCGTGCTTCGACGGCGGTCATCGACCGCCGCTACAAATCGCTGGCCTCAGTTTGAGGGTTACACCCCCTGACGGCGGGAGACCGGTGCCGCCGGCCACCCGGTCTGCCGGGCGGCCCGCGGAGGGGACCGGGCCCGGCGCTCAACTTTTCCCGCCGGGTGCCGATTACGGGAACGTCGATCATCGGCCTGGGCCGCGACTTGGATCGATCTTCATGCCGCATCTCGGAAACCTCCGCCGATTCCGGACTTCGCTCGCATTGGGCGGGGCGGCTTTGCTTGCGGGCCTCGGGGCCGTGGCGCTGGCCCGGCGCTGGCAGCCCGGGATTGAATTTTCGGTCCTCGGCCTGGCCGTGGCGGTGATTGGACTGGCGGTCTGCCTGCGGGCGCTGACGAGGGAACGTGCCCGCCGGGTGCGGGAACAACAGCGGGCGGAGGAGCGCGAACGCGAGCTGACCGGCCGGCTGCGCAGCATCGCGGCCCAGGTGCCGGGCATGGTCTTCCAAATGCTGTCCCGGCCGGACGGCCGGTGCTGTTTTCCGTATGCGAGTGAGGGCGTGCGGGTGCTGTTTGGCGTCGAGCCCGGCGAGATCGCCACCGACTGGCGGCCCCTCTACCGGCACCTGCATCCCAGCGATCAGCAGCTCCTGCGCGACTCGGTCGACCAGGCCGTGCAGCAGGTCATCCGCTGGGAGTGCGAGTTTCGCCGCCTGATGCCGGATGAAACGGTGCGGTGGCTGCTGGGGACCGCCACGCCCGAACGGCAGGCGGACGGGTCGATCCTCTGGTCCGGAGTGGTGACCGACATCACCGACCGGCATCGGGCCGAGGAAGCGCACGAGGAGAACCGGGCGTTTTTGCAGAGCATCTTCTCGAGTGTGGATCTCGGCGTGTTTGTGGTCGAGGCGGTCGAGGATGATTTTCGCTTCCTGGACCTCAATCCGGCCTACGAGCGGCTGACCGGAATCGCGGGCGCGGAGCTGCGCGGGCGCCGGTTAAGCGAACTGGCGCCGGCGATCCCCCCGGAAATCGCGTCGTGCCTCAACGGCAACTTCCGCCGCTGCATCGCCGCCGGAGCGGCGATCGAATACGAGGAACCGTTCTTCGCCCGGGGCCGGCTCCTGTGGTGGCATACGCGCCTGACGCCGTTACGCGGCGGCGACGGCCGCATCGGCCGGCTGGTCGGGCGCTCGCTCGACATCACCGACCGCAAGTCCGGCGAGCTGCGGGTGCAGTCCCTCACCGAGCGGCTCCGGCTCGCCACCGAGGCCGCGCAGGTCGGCATCTGGGACGTCGATCTCGCCACCGGCCGGACGGAGTGGGACGACCGGGAGCTGGAACTGTTCGGGCTGACGCGGGCGACGTTCGACGGCTCCTACCGGGCGTGGCGGGAGCGCCTGCATCCGGATGATCGTGACAGCGTGGAGCGCCTGTATCGCGAATTCATCGAGGGGCGGAAGCCGTTCAACACGCTGTTCCGGATTGTGCGCCCGGACGGGGAGGAGCGGGCCTTGCGCGCCAGTGCGCACGTGCAGCGCAATCCCGCCGGACGGCCCATGCGCGTGGTCGGGGTCAATTGGGATGTCACCGCCGAACGCCGCGTGCAGGCCGAGATCGTGCGGGCGCGCGACGAGGCGCAGCAGTTGAACGCCCAGCTCACCGAGGCCCTCACCCAGTCGCACCGGTTTGCGAGCGAGTCCGAGGAACTCAACCGCCAGCTCGAGCACGCGCTCGAGCGCGCCCAGCTCCTCGCGCAGGAGGCGGCGGCCGCCACCGTGGCCAAATCGGAATTCCTGGCCAACATGAGCCACGAGATCCGCACGCCGCTCAATGCCGTGATCGGGATGAGCGACCTGCTGCTCGACACCACGCTCACGGGCGAGCAGCGCGAGTTCGCGGAGACCATCCGGTCGAGCGGCAACGGGCTGCTCGGGCTGCTGAACGACATCCTCGACTATTCGAAGATTGAATCGGGCCGCCTGGAACTGGAGCGGCGCGAGTTCGCCCTGCGCGATTGCGTGGAGTCGGCGTTGAACGTGCTCGCCGCCCGCGCGGCGGAAAAGGGCCTCGACCTGGTTTATCAGATGGACGACGGGGTGCCGGAGCTGGTCGTCGGCGACGAGACCCGCGTGCGCCAGGTGCTCGTGAACCTCCTGAGCAACGCCGTGAAATTCACGACGCGCGGCCAGGTGTTCCTGACCGTGAAGGACGTGCGCGCCGAGCCGGCTGCGCCGGGGGCGGCGCGGCTGCGCTTCGCCGTGCACTATTCCGGGATGGGCATCCCCGCGGAGCGGATGGACCGGCTGTTCAAGAGCTTCAGCCAGATCGACGCGTCGACCACGCGCCAGTTCGGCGGCACGGGGCTCGGTCTCGCCATCAGCCGGCGGCTGGTGGAGTTGATGCACGGGCGCATCTGGGTGGAGAGCGTGGTCGGGCAGGGCAGCACCTTCAGCTTCGAGATGGAGACGCAGTTCCAGTCCGGCGCCGGACCGGCGTCGCGGCGCGTGCCGGCGCTGGCGGGCCGGCGTCTGCTGATCGTCGACGACAACGCGATCAGCTGCCGTGTGCTCTGCCAGTGGGCGGTGGCGTGGGGCTTGCAGCCGCGGGCCGCCACCCGGCCGGCGGAGGCCCTCGCCTGGTTGCAGGCCGGCGAGGAGTTCGATCTCGCGCTCCTCGATACGAAACTGGACGGAAGCGACGGGTATCTGCTCGCCGCGGAAATCCGGCGGCTGCGCGACCCCGCCCGGCTGCCGATCGCGGTGCTGACGGCGCCGGGGGAGGCGAGGGCCTCCGCGGACCTCGGCATCTGCGGCGGCACGAGCAAACCGATCCGTCCGGCGGCGTTGCGCGATCTGATCGAAGGCATTGTCGCCGGCCGCGCGTCGCGCCGGGTCGTGGCGCCGACCGCGCAGGGCACGACGGCCAGCGAACACCCGCTCTCGATCCTGCTGGCCGAGGACAATCCGGTGAACCAGCGCGTCGCCAAGCTGATGTTCCTGCGGCTCGGCTACGACATCGACATCGTCGGCAACGGCCGCGAGGCGATCACCGCCATCGAGACGAAGGACTACGATCTGGTGCTGATGGATATCCAGATGCCGGAGATGGACGGATTGCAGGCGGCGCGGGAGATTTGCGACCGGTGGGGGCCGGCGGCCCGGCCCCGGATCGTGGCGATGACGGCCAACGCCTCCACCGCCGACCGGGAGGCGTGCTTTGCGGCCGGCATGGACGACTTTGTGACCAAACCGGTGCGGGCCGAAAGTCTCCAAACGGCGCTGCGGGCGACCCCGTTGCGGACCGTGGGCGCGGCGGCCTGACGCATTTCCGGCTCGCGCGAGGGGGGCCGGCTTCGCCATGAATCCGCCCGATGAAATTCGTGCTTGTGGAAGACCAGGTGATGTTCCGCGGTCTGATCCGGCAGATGCTGATGGAGGAGTGCCGCGGCAAAATCCTGCTCGAAACCACCACGCTGGCGGAACTGCGCGCCGGACTCGACCAGGTGCGGGCCGCCGATCTGCTGCTGCTCGACGTCCGGCTGCCGGATGGCGACGGGCTGGATTTTGTGGATGAAATGACCGCCGCCCACATCGCGACGCCCGTGCTCCTCTTTTCCTCCTCGTGCGAGGATTATGTCGTGCACCGGGTGAGCCGCACGTTTGCGCAGGGCTTCGTGCACAAGGACGAGGAGCCGAAGGTGCTCCTGACCGCGATCCAGACGGTGGCGGCCGGCGGGGCGTTTTTCAGTCCGCATTTCGTGGAGCGCCGGCGGCGGCTGGAGAAAAACCCCGTCAGCTTCGACAAACTGCTGTCGCCGCGGGAGCAGGAACTGCTGCGCTACATCGGGGCGGGCTGCACCGACGCCGAGGCGGCGGCGGCGATCGGCGCCAGCACGGGCACGGTGCAAGCGCATCGGCGCAACATCATGCACAAACTCAGCGTGCATAATGCGAAGGACCTCCAAGCCTATGCGTTGAGGGCCGGTTTCACGACCGTCACGCGGTTGCAGTGACGGGTGCGGCGGGGCTTCACCCGCGGAGGAATTCCTCGCAGGCCCGCAGAAAGACGCCGGTCGGTTCGCCGCGTTCGAGCGCGCCTTCGAGCAGTTCGAATTGCTCCGCGGCATCGATGAGCCGGTGCGCGCGGCAGAGATTGTTGAGCCGGTGCGCCAGGTCGGCCGCGCGCTTCGCGTCGTGCGCGATGGTGGCCTGCAACTGCTGCCAGGTTTCTGCGATTTCCCGCGGCCGGTGGGGCAGCCAGGCGGGCTGGGGCAGGCGGGAAGTCTCGAGGGAGATCCGGGCGAGATTCTTCTCCCCCCAGCCGGCGAGGGTGGTGCGCAGTTTCTCCAGCGTGATGGGTTTGCTGATGAAGCCGGACATGCCCGCGTTGAGGCACTCGTCGCGGCGTTCCTTCGTGGAGTAGGCGGTGACGGCGAAGACCGCGGGCTTGGGCTCGGGACAGAGTCCGAGGATCCGGCCGGTGAGTTCGACGCCATTGGTGTCGGGCAGGCGGTAGTCGGTGAGGATGATGTCGTATCCGTTCTCCTGTGCCAGCTTCAGCGCCTCGGCGCCGGTGGTCGCCCAATCCACCGTGTAGTTCATCCTCGCCAGGATGCTGCCCAGCACGATGCGGTTGTAGTCCTCGTCCTCGATCGCCAGGGCGCGGGCCGGGAGCAGACTGGGTGGCGCCGGCGACGGTGCGGCGGCGGCGGCGGTCCCGTCGGTCCGGGCGAAGGGGAGGTTGAGGTAAAACGTCGTCTCGCCGTTGGCGCTCACGGCGCCGACCTCGCCCCCCATCGCCTGCGCATAGCGGCGGCAGATCGCGAGGCCGAGCCCGGTGCCGTGGATGTTGCGTTCGATCGCCGCGGCGCCGCGGGTGAAACTCTCGAAAAACTTGTCGAGCGTGTCCTTCGGAATCGTGGGCCCCGAGCTCGCGACCCCGATCGTGAGCCGCACGCCCCCGTCGGCCGGCGTGAGCAGGGTGCTGACGCGCGCGCCGGGCGGCACGCCGTATTTGAGCGCGTTGCTGAGGTAGTTGGCCAGGATCTGGCGGAGCTTGCCGACGTCGCCGACGAGCGTGAGCCCCGGCGGCGGCCGGTCGAGAAACGCGATCCTGGTGCCGGCCGGGTCGATCGTGACCGCGGCCGCTTCGAGCGTGTCGCCCAGGTCGAAGGCCGCCCGCTCGAGCGCGACCCGGCCCGCCTCGATGCGGGAGAAATCCAGGATGTCGTCGACGGTGCTGCGCAGCTGGTCGGCGCAGTGTTGCAGGAGACGCAGGGTCTGCTCCTGGCGCGGTGACGCGGGTTGTTCGCGCAGGATGTCGACGAGGCCGATGACGCCGTTCATCGGGTTGCGGATCTCGTGGGACATCGACGCGAGAAACTCGGTCTTCGCTTCGCTCGCCTCCTTGAGGGCGTGGTTGCGCTCCTCCACGATGCGTTCGAGTTCGGCGGTGCGCCGGCGGAGGTTGTGCGTGCGGAGCCGGTAGAGCCCGTAGAAGCCGGCGGCGGCCAACGCCAGGTAGCCCGCCACCGCCGAACGCGTGGCATACCACGGGGGCAGAACGGTGAAGCGATGCGCCTGCGCGGTGCCCGTGCGGCCGAGGTGCGTGGTGCGGACCTCCAGGGTGTAAGTGCGCGGAGAGAGGGAAGGGTAGCTCACGACCTCGCCGGGCTTCGTCGGCACCCACGCCGCCTCCGTCGGCAGCAGCCGGCGCTCGAAGCGCGGCGGTTCGCCGAACTCGTCGAACGGAATCGTGCCGGAAAACGCGAGGCTGTTGGCGTCGGCTGCGAGTTCTGTGGGCGGCGACGCCCGGGTGGTGCCCGCGCCTTTTCCGAGATCGAAGAACGTGAAAGCCAGTTGAGGTGGGGCCAGCCGGTGGCCGTCCCGCAGCAGGCGCGTGTTCAGCTCAATGACCGACGAGTCGGCACAAAAAGTGAGCAGGTTTCCCGCGCCTGTCATGGCGCGCACATCGTGCAAGTTTGCGAGCGCACGCGCCTCGACCGTTTCCCACCGGACCGCGGTTGCCTGGTTCAGGAGGCGTCCAAGCCGGTAAACGCCGTCTTGTTCCCCGCCGAGCCACAGCCCGTCGGCGTTGGCCGCGAGCATCGGGTTGCGCAAGCCGGAGGTGTGCTCGACCGGCCGCAGTTCGGGGCCAAAGAAGACTCCGGCGTTGCTGGCTGAGATCAAATGCTCCCCGCAAACGCCGAGGATCGGTTCCCCGGCGCCCGGCAGCTTTGCGCCGGGTGTGAATGCGAAATCCGGACCCGGTTTCGAGCGGTAGAGCTGGCTGTCGGAACCGGCGGCCCAGAGTTGTCCGCCCACCAGTGCCAGCCCGGTGAAATTCGTGCGAGGCGACGCCACCGGTTCGGCCGCCCCGGTTTTCGGATCGACCACGTAGCACCGTTCGCCGGCGGCCACGAACACACGCTGGTCGGCGAGTTCCATGATCGCGCTCACCTGGCCCCCCGTCGTGGCGACTGGTTGATCGCGAAGGCGTGTCTTTAGCCAGAGCCCAAAAACCGGGCCGGCGCTGGTGGCTTGGAACGACCAGGCCCGTTCGCCGATCGAAGACACTTCGCCGTTTTCGTGATAGTGATACGTGTTGCTTTCGGTGCTCACGACCAGCCCATCACAGCGGGCGGCCAGGAGAGGCGGGATCGCCATCCGGTAGCGGTGACCGAAGCGGGGTGCCTCGAAGACAGCCACGCCCTTGCCAGCCCCCACCCAGAGCCGCCCATTCGCGTCGATGAAACCGGTCGAAATGTTTTCACTGCCCAGGCCGGCCGCGTCTTGGGTCAGTTGGATGGTGGCGTTCTGGGGATCGAGGAAGATCAGCCCGCGATTTGCCGTGCCGACAACGATCTTGTTCTCCCAGCGAGCCACAAGGGTGACGATGTCGGACTTGAATGAATCGTCCAATCTGATCGCGACCTGCCATTCGTCGCCCTCCCGGCGATAAAGCGCCCTGGTCGTCAGGACGAACGCCCCATCAGTCCCGTTCCAGTGTATGTCCGTTGGATCAGGCAGGGGGTTTTTGAATGGTGCGATTCTTCCGTCGCGCAGTTCCCACAGGGAACTGGCCGAAGATGCCAGGATGGTTCGGTCAGGCCATTGGTGCGCCAGCAAGCGCCGGCGGTCCGGCGGGAGGGGGACCGTGACGACTGAGGCGCCGTCAGTGGAAATGAACCAAACGTCCCGCGACGTAACCGCGACCAGTCGATCGCCGGATTTTTCGAGATGCCAGATCTCGCCCGCTTGGGCGATTGGTGGAACGGTCAGCGGCGTGTAGGTGCTGCCTTCCGCCAGGGGAAGCCGGACCCGGCCAATCTCGCCCTCGGATGCAATCCAGAGGGTGTTTCCGTCCACCAGCAGATCGCGAATGGCGACCTTGTGGAAGGTGGAGACAAATTTCCACCGATTGTTCTCGTAGAAGCCGAGACGTTCGCCGCCGACGACGAGCGGACCGTTTGGAATCTGGCGGAAGCGCCATGCGTAGGGCTCCCCGCCGAAGTCGCCTGAGGAAAACGTGCGGCAAAGCGGGATCGCCTCCATCGCGCCGGCCGCGGGGGCGGCCGCGGCGAGGAGGAGCGCAAGTCCAAAATGCAGGTGCGGAAATGGGCCGGGAAGAGCCATGGGTTAGATCAGGCCGGAATCACCTACCTTTTAATAGGTAGGCGATCACGCACCACAAAGGTAATCGGCGACGTAGGCGATGCGTGAGCGGTGAAGTAGACTGGCTGTGCAATGAAAAAAGCAACTTCACTCCCCCTCGCGGTAATTTCCGCTTTGTTTCTCGCCATCGGCGCGATTCGTGCCGCTGAGACGTTTGACGGGCTGGCTCACGGTTCGGTGGCTCCGGCGTCGAATCACGACGAGCGCCTGCCGGGGCCATATTGTGGCATGAGCGAGCCGCAAAAAGTCGCCGAGTGAGTTCAACCTGCCGTCCCCATGCTCTCCCTCGCACCGATCAACTACCGCGCCATCTTCACCAGCGCCGGCGGACCCGTGGAGCGGATCTCCTCGGGCTCGATCGACGTGCTGGGTAAGCGCGCCCACCAAGCCAACGCCTACCTCGCCCCCGGGCTGATCCGCGGCAAGCCGTCGCTCAGCGTTTATGGCAATGCCGACGGCACCGGTGCCAACAACTCGGCGCAGGTGGCGCGGCACATGGCGATCTCCGAGGCCCTGGAGCGCTGGGCGTTTTACGAGGTGTCGCAGGGCGCGGACGCGGCGAAATACGGTTTCGACCGTGACAACTCCACCAACGGCATGGCGGCGTTCCCCGGCTTCTTCAAGGGCCAGGCCCGCAAACGCGCTCACTATGAGGCGCTGGAGCGCTGGGCGCTGGTCTCGTGGTGGTCGGGCTGCCTGCGGGCGGCCGTCGTGGGCGAGGAGACGTTTGGCGTGACGGCGCTGCGCCTCGAGCACAGTGCGGATTTCGGTGAAGTGGCGATCCTGTTTCGCCGTTCGGCGGCGGGCCACGTGAGCTACGGCTATTCGGCCGGCCCGACGTTCAAGTCCGCCGCGGCCCGGGCGGCGGTGGAACTCGCGCGCAACGAATTCGTCGTGGGTTACTACAAGTTGCGCACGGCGGTGCGCGACGTGCCCAACTGCTTCGAGCGGCGCTGCCTCTACTTCGCCGGCGAAGAGGGACATGCGGAGTTTCTCCGCCGCGTGTTCGATCGCAAACCCTGCCGCGAAACCCGGTGGTCCATCCGGTTCGATGGCGAACTGCCCGGTCCCTGGTCCCGCTATGCCACGGTGTGGCGGGTGGTCGCCGACATGCCGACCCGCGACTACCTGAACCCACAATCCCAGTTCTTCTTTTGGTAGGCCGTTTATGATCCGACCCTGGTGTCGCGACCCGGACGTTGCGTGACCGGCAGCCGCGAGCGCCAGCGAGTGGACCGCTCGCGCAACCACTCGCTGGCGCTCGCAGCTCCCGGGCTGCGCCACGTCGCGGTCCTTTTGGTCGCCACACCAGCGCTCATGTGCGGTCGCCATCCCGGGGCGCACCCGGCAGGCTCGACGCGCGGACGCTTTCCCGCTCCGCTGTTGTCCGGTCGATCCCGCCCACGCCCTCCGCACCGACGTCAGAGCCGGGACCGGGCGGGGCGCTCAGCCAAACATGTCCGCCGCCATTTCCAACGTCCGCCCGCCACCCGATCCGCTCCTGATCGAGATCGCTGACTACGCGCTGAACTACACCACACCGAGCGCCGAGGCGCTCGACACCGCCCGGTGGTGCCTGCTCGACACGCTCGCGTGCGGCATCATGGCGCTGAAGTTCCCCGCATGCACCAGGCTCCTTGGCCCTGTTGTGCCCGGCACGAGCATCGTCCGCGGCGCGCGCGTGCCCGGCACGAGCTACGAACTCGATCCGGTGCAGGCCGCATTCAATATTGGCACAATGGTGCGTTGGCTCGATTTCAACGACACCTGGCTTGCCGCCGAGTGGGGCCACCCCTCCGACAACCTCGGAGCGATCCTGGCCGTGGCCGACTGGCTCGGCCGAAACAGCAGCGCGGTGCTTCAGCCCGCGCCGGGGTGGACGGAGCGCGGGCTGAAGCCTCGCGCCACCCCGCTCACGATGCGCGACGTGCTGCTGGCCATGATCAAGGCCCACGAAATCCAGGGCATCCTCGCGCTCGAAAATTCCTTCAACCGTGTCGGCCTCGACCACGTGCTGCTCGTGCGCGTCGCCTCCACCGCCGTCGCGACCGCGCTGCTCGGCGGCACGCGCGACCAGATCGTCGCCGCCCTCTCGCACGCCTGGCTCGACGGCTCCGCGCTGCGCACCTACCGCCACGCGCCCAACACCGGCTCGCGCAAGTCCTGGGCCGCCGGCGACGCCACCAGCCGCGCCGTGCGCCTCGCCCTCATCGCGCTCACCGGCGAAATGGGTTGCCCCTCCGTCCTCACCGCGAAGACGTGGGGCTTCCAGGACGTCTCGTTCAGAGGCAAACCTGTCACGCTGGCGCGTCCGCCGGGCAGCTACGTGATGGAAAACATCCTCTTCAAGATTTCCTTCCCCGCCGAATTCCACGCGCAGACCGCCGTCGAGTGCGCCATCCAGCTCCACCCGCTCGTCAAAAACAAAATCGACGCCATCGCGCGCATCGAGCTCACCACCCACGAGTCCGCCATCCGCATCATCGACAAGGCCGGTCCGCTCCACAACTTCGCCGACCGCGATCATTGCCTGCAATACATGACCGCCATCGGCCTGCTCCACGGCGCGCTCACCGCCGGGCACTACGAGGACGCCACCGCCGCCGACCCGCGCATCGACGCCCTCCGGGCGAAGATGACCGTGATCGAGGACCAACAATATTCGCGAGACTATCTCGACCCCGATCAACGCTCCATCGCCAACGCCGTGCAGGTGTTCTTCACCGACGGCAGCAGGACGGACCGCATCGAAGTCCACTTTCCCCTCGGGCACCGCCGCCGGAGAAGCGCAGGCATTCCGATCCTCGAGCAAAAAGCGCGGAAAGCCCTCGACGCGCATTACGGCGGACCGAGGACCAGCGAATGCATGTCGCTCATCGCCGACCTGGCGAAACTCGAGACCACGCCGGTGCACGAATTCACCGCGATGCTCGTGGATCGGTAGCGTGCCGGACGGCGAAAAACAGGGCCGGCGGTTCAGGCGGGGAGTGACTCAAACTGAGGTCAGAAAGCGTCGAAAAGTCTGAAGGCGCGCGCTCACCCGCGCCGACCAGGCGTCGCGGCGGGCGTCCTGGCCCGCCGGTTCACGACTTTCGCCCGCACCGGCCGCGGGCCGCGACGCCCGCCGCGTCAGCCCAGGCAATCGAGGACTG
>JACRKC010000036.1 GCA_016235555.1 Verrucomicrobiota bacterium | reverse complement strand
GGTGGGCGGCAACACCGCCCGGCTCGGAGAGCCGGCCCTACCGGAAAACCGCGGCGGGGTCCGGCGACCCCGCCCTACATTCCCCGCAACGCGGGTGGGCGGGCGCGGCCCCGCGCCCGCATGCGAACGCGGCGCGGGCTTTCTTCATGCGCTTTGGGTCAGATACCGCGAAGCTTGCTTCGCCTTGGATGGGTAGCGACGAGCGCCAGCGAGTCGAAGCGCGTCGGCTCGCTGGCGCTCGCCGCTACGATGCATGGTCGAAGGCGGCATGGCGGGATTGGTCAAATGCCCCGGAGCTTGCTCCGGGGTTCTTCATGCGGGCACCGGGACGTGCCGGCCCACCGGAAAACCACGGCGGGGTCCGGCGACCCCGCCCTACATCCCCCGCAGGGCGCGGGGGCGGGCGTCGCGGCCGGAGGCGGCGTCATCCTTGAGGCTCGCGAGATATTCCACGACGTCGCGCAGTTCGGTCTTCGTGAGGATCGTGCCGTAGATCTCGGGCATGCCGGAGGGGGCGCCTTCGCGTTTCGCGATGTCGGACTTCTGGACCTCGTGGAGCTTGCTGTCGGTGTCACGCAGGTTGAGCCGGTCGGCGGTCTCACTGGCCACGATGCCGACGACGACGCCGCCGGATTTTTTCGTGATGATCACGGTGTCGAAGCCCGGCGCGATCTTCGCGTTGGGTTTCACGATGGATTCCAAAAGATGCTCGCGCGACTGCTTCGCGCCGATGCCGGCGAGGTTGGGGCCCGCCTCGCCGCCGCTGTCGGTGCCGACGCGGTGGCAACGCACGCACGCCATCGTGGGCTGGTTTTGGAAGATGCGGCCGCCACGGCGGGCGTCGCCGCCCTCGAGCGTGGCACGATACGGCGCGAGCGGATCGGGATTCTTCGCGAGCGCGGCGTCGCGGTCGGCGAGGAGTTGCTTGATCGCGGGCTCGCTGCGGCGGCCGGCGGCGTTGAGCAGGTCGAGTTGCACGGCGGGCGGGACGGAGCCGGCAGCGAGCTTCTTCAACTGCCCGACAAGGAGCGGCGCGGCGGTGGCGTGCCGGGAGAAGCCGAGCGAGCGCAGCGCGGTCTTCTGTTCCTGCACCGTGCCGCGGGTGACGAGGCTGGCGAGCACGGGCGCGGTGGCTTCGGGTGAGATGCGCGTGCTGATGGCGAGCGCGGCGAGGCGGAGTTCGGAAGCGTCGGACTCGCTGGCGATCTTCAGCGCGTCGTTGAGGCGCGCGTGCTTCACCTTGTCCATCGTGGTGAGCGCGGAGGCGCGCGTGGCGGCGGGAGCCTGGGCGTTGGCGACGACGGTGAACAGTGCGTCCTTGCCGCCGCCGAGCTCGAGCTTCACGAGCAAATCGAGCGCGGCGGATTGGACGACGTCGGGGGATTTCGCGTCGAGCAGCGTCGGCAGAATCGGCTCGACGACGTTTTTCACGACGGCGACGTCGCGGGTCTTGTCGGCGAGCGGGCGGAAGGTGCCGACGAGCCGGTCGCGCTGCGGCGGCTTGGTCCAGAGCGCGAGCTGGTTGAGCGCCTCGGCGCGGAGTTTAGCGGGCGCGGCGGAGTTCGCGGCGTAGGTGGCGAGCGCCGCGGCGTTTTCCGATTTGCCGAGTCGGAAGTGGGCGTTGAGGGCGCGAAGCATCGTGGACTCGTCGGTGAGTCTTGATGTGATGCCCAAACGCCCAATCCGCCCGTCTCGTTCGACCGTTTGGAAGTTCTCCATCAGCTGATCAAGAGTGATAGCAGCTAGCTCCGAATAGGCGCCTACGATGGGCGCGTCATTGATCGCGATCGCGGCTTCGCGAACGATGAGCGGATCGGAGTCGGTAAGAAACTTGGCGATCTCAGGGCGCCCGAGTCGGCGGAGGGCGAGGAGCACGCCGAGGCGGACGGCGCGGGAATCGCTGGTGATCGCGGCGGCGAGTGCGGGGAGATTGTTGCCGCCGACGAGGCCCATCACGAGCGCGTGGCGAAGGTAATTATCCTTGTCGTCGTTGGTGCGGAGGGCGTCGAGGAGCGCGGGCGCAGCGGCGGTGTGCTTGATTTTTCCGAGCGATTGCGCGGCGAAAAATTTCACGCGGCTGTTGCTGTCAGTCAGAGCCGCGATGAATGCACCGGCCTGATCAGCGGCTCCGTGGTCGCCGAGGAGCTTGATGATCTGGCCACGGACATTGTGGACCTTCGGATCGCGCAACAGTGAGCGAAGTGCGTCGAGAGCGGCCGGATTTTTCGGAGCGAGCTGACCAAGACCCCAGACCGCATGGAGCAAGGGGTAGGGATTGGTGTTGGATGAAGTGGCAACGGTGGAAAACGTCTTGATGCTCTCGGCCCCCCGCTCCGCGAGCGTGAACTGTGCTTCGAGCCGCACGCGCCAGTCGGGGTGTGCGAGGAGTTTCGCGAGTTCGTCGGAAGATTTTTTCGTCCAGTCGCTGCCGATGATTTTTTCGGTTTCCAGGACGAGCGTGTCCTTTTCGTGCGACGGATCGCTGATGGCGTAGAGGCGGCCGCGTTTGGATTTGGGCCAGCCGTCGGCCCAGTCGGAGTAAAAGAGGCGGCCGTCGGGGGCGAATTTCACGTCGGTCGGGAGCGCGTTGGTGAGAAAGGGCTTCGCATCGGCGACGGCGTAGGTGGCACCGCTTTGTTTCAGGTTGTAGGTGTAGATGCCGCTATTGGAGATGGAGCCTTTGAAGTGCGTGATGAAGAGCGCGCCGCGGTAGCTGTCGTTGAGGCCGGTGCCGGGGTAGTAGGTGAGGCCGGAGGGGCCGTCTTCGATGTTGCAGATGGGCGCGAGGAGATAGGCGGCCTGGCCGGCGTGGCGCGGGTGCCACAGTTTTTCGCGGAGCCACGGGCCGTCTTTCACGAGCGGGGGAAACTGATAGCCGACGCGCCAGCCGGAGTCGCCGCCCTCGACGACGTGCACGAGGCGTTCCTCGTCGCCTTGGTCGCAGTCGTTGTCGCCGGTGAAAAGGTCGCCGTTTTCGGTGAACACGAGCGACTGGGGATTGCGGAGGCCGGTGGCGAAGAGCTCGAGCTGCGTGCCGTCGGGGTTGCAGCGGAAGACGGCGCCGGAGTCGGGCGTGTCGGCCACGGAGCCGTCGGGGCCGGTGGCGTGCGCGCCGCGGTCGCCGATGCTGAAGTAGAGTTTGCCGTCGGGGCCGAAGACGAGGCCGTGGAGATCGTGGCCGGTGAAGTTGAAGCGCACGCCGTAGCCGGAACTGATCGCCGTGCGCTTCACGGCGGGCCCGGCGGCGGCGGCGGACTCACCCTGAAGCATCCAGAGGTTGGGGATGTTGGCGAACCAGACCTGGCCGCGGCGCGCGAGCACGCCGGAGGCGACGCCGTCCTGCGGCGAGTTGAAGCCCTCGGCGTAGAGCGTGGATTTGTCGGCGACGCCGGTGCGCTTGGTGTCTTCGAGGAGGCGGATGCGCTCGGATTCGAGGGAAAGTTCCTTGAGCCCCTCGGGACCGAAGTGGCGCTTCATGCTGGTGAGCCACTCGGCCGTGGTGCGGTTGGCGAGATCGTCCTCGAGGGTCCACATGTAGCTGCGGATATCGAGGGTGCTGGAGCCGTAGCGGTAGGTCTCGGCGACGTAGATGCGGCCTTGCGCGTCGATGTCGAAGGCCACGGGGTTGGCGAGCATGGGCTCGGCGGCCCAGAGCCTGGCGACGAGGCCGGGCGGGAGCTTGAAGCGCTGGAGCGCATCGGCGGCGGCGGAGGAGGCGGGGGCGATCTCGGCGGCGGCCTGGCGCGAGCCGGGGTTGCGGAGCTTGCCGGTGGCTTTGGAAGGATCGTCTTCGTCGGAGGCGGCTTCGGCGGCGAACGCGACGGCGCGGAAGAGCGAAAGGACGAGGGCGGCCAGCGTGGCCGCGCGGAGGAGGCGGGAGCGGATCATGGGGAGGGCGGGAAAGTAGGGTGGCGGAAGCATGATGCAAGACGGCACGCGGGCCAGGCGTGTTGCGGCGCTTCAGCCGACGACTGGCGCCCGCCCCCAGCTTCCTCCCACCGATGGTCGGTCCCGGACCACGGCGACTGAGTGACGGCACGGCTTTCCGGTGTGAATGCACAGGTCGTTCCTGCGTAGGCCGGCGCGTTGACGCGCGCCAAACCGCGTTCGCAAGCGAGCTGGCCTACCGTTGCGAAACCAACCCGGAAAGCCGTGTGAACGACAGGGGGGGGTAATACCAGTTACGGCGCGCTTTGAGACTCCTGATCTTGTAGGCCCGCCCGGTGGGAGGGCTGCCCGGCCACCGGCCGGGCCTACAGTCTCAAAGCGCACCGTAACTGGTGTAACTCAAACTGATGTCTGCTGTTGGATGCCTCGGTTGCAGCGGCGGTCTATGACCGCCGAACGAATACCCTTGGCGCAACGACGGCGGTCATAGACCGCCGCTACAAATCACTGACAGCGGTTTGAGTTGCACCCCCCCCCGGGCGGAGGGCTGGCGACTGTGCGCTTTCCTTTTCGTGGGGCGCTGCGCAAGCTCCGCGTCCCGATGGCGACCCCCTGTGAGGCCACTGTGTGTGCGACGGCGACCCTGCCCGGCGAAATCCGGCCGGAGACCGTGCGGGGTGTCGCCGGATTTTTCCGGGCGGCGTGCGCGGTCGACGGTCGCTGGTGGCTGCTTGATCCCGGGGACCGGGCGTTTTTCTGCCGAGGCGTGCACGGGGTGAGCGAGAGTGGGGCGGAGGCTGACGCGGACCGGGTGCCGGGGGATGGCCCGGCGGCCCGGCTGCGGCGCTGGGGGTTCAACACCGTCGGCTGCGGGGGCGGGCGTGCCTGGCGGAGCGGCGGCCTGGCCCGTCTCGCCACCGTGGAGTTCTGCGCGGCCGGGGCGCTGGTCCAGGCGCACGGCGTGCGGCTGCCCGATGTGTTTGATCGCGACTGGCCGGCGCAGGCGCGGGAACGCGCGGCAGCGGTGTGCCCGACGGGGGCGGAGGACCGGGAATTGCTGGGCTGGGTAACGGATCTGACGACGGGCTGGGCGCAGCCGGGCGACGATCCCGCGGACCGCCCGACGCTGCTCCAGGTGTGCCTGAGCCTCGAGCCGGGCTGCGCGGCGTATCACGCGGCGTGGGAATTCGTGCTCGCGCTGCACGGCGGGCGGCTCGCCGCGGTCGGGCAGGCGTGGGGGCTGCCGCTCGCGAACAAGGAGGTCGTGCGCGAAGCCACGCGGGCCGGGCGGGGGCTGGCGACGCGCGGCTATCTGCGCGATCACACGCGGTGGACGCGGGAATTCGCGCGGCGGTATTTCACGACGACGGCGGCCGCGATCCGGGCGGCCGATCCGAATCATCTCGTGCTGGGCGCGCGCTGCGGGCGGCCGGTGGGCGCGGCGGTGACCGGAGCCTGCGTGCCGCCGGCGGTGGATGTCGCGCTGCTCGACTGGCGCGACCTGCCGCCGGTGCCCGCGGCGGCGCACGCGACCGGCGCGGCGGCGGCGATGCCGGTGCTCGCGGGGGATTTTTGCTGGGCCGACCGGAAGCTGCTCAGCCCGGCGGCCGCGGGGCGCTGGCACGAGCTGACGAGCGTCGAGCGGATGCTGCGGCGCGGGCGCGCGGCGTTTGCGCGCGTGGCTCGACACCCGGCGGCGTGCGGCTATCTCTGGCCGCAGTGGCGGGACGAGCCGGGCGAACAACCGCCGTTCGCGCGCGGGCTCGTCCACGACAACGGCGCCGAGGCCCGCGAGCACACCGAGTTGCTCGCCGACCTCAACGCCCGCGCCGAGGCGCTCCGCCGCGCCACGCCCACGATTTTCCCGCCATGAACCTCCGCCTGTTCCTTCTCCCGCTGGCCTGCGCCGTCACGCTCCTGGCCGGTTGCGCCTCCGCGAGCCTCGACCTCCGTCCGGAGACGGACCCGAACCGGGTGCTGCGCGGCACGGTGAATTTCCGCAGCGAAAAACCGCTGCCGGCCGATGCCGAGATCTACGTGCGGGTGATCGATCCCTCGAGCACGGAGCAGACCCGGCTCGCGGCGAGCCGCGATCTCCCGGTGCAGACGCGGGCGCAGGTGCCCTTGATGCCGACGATCCTCGCCGAGCAACGGGTGCCGCTCGCGGCGGGATTTGCGCTGCCGTTCCAGATCGAGTTCACGGCGAGCGACGAGGTCATGCGGCGTGGCGTGAACGTGGAGGCGCGCATCTCCTTCGGCGGCGCGGTGCGCTACCGCACCATCAGCGCCCACCTCGTGACGCTGTCGAACGTCGCCCGCAATCCCTACGAAGTGTGGGTGATGTCGGCGGGGCGGTGACGCGCGCGGCGGCGCGCGGTGGCGATTCTCCTTTCCATGACCCAGCCAAGCCCCTCCCTCACGATCTGGTGCAACGCCAGGTTCAACGCGGCCGACACCCAGCGGCTGCTCGACGGCACGCGCGGGCACCGGCTCGCCTTCTCCACGAGCGCCTCGACCTCCGTGCTCGCCGCCGGGCAGGCCGATCCGGCGCTCGCCGCGGCCGACCTCGCCTTCGGCCAGCCCGACGCCGCGCAGTGCCTGGCGAGCCCGCGCCTGCGCTGGGCCGCGCTCACGACCGCGGGCTACACGCGCTACGACACGGATGAATTCCGCGAAAACTTCCGCGCCCGCGGCGCGGCGCTCACCAGCGTGTCGGAGGTGTTCGCCGACTCCTGCGCGCAACACGTGCTCGCGATGATGCTCGCGCTCGGCCGGCAGCTCCTGCCCTCGCACCGTGACCAGTTGACGGACCGTTCGTGGCACTACGAGCGGCGGCGCTACGATTCGCGGCTGCTGACCGGCCAGAACGTCGTGCTGCTCGGGTTCGGTGCGATCGGTGTGCGGCTGGCGCACCTGCTCGCGCCGTTCGACCTGAAACTCACCGCCGTGCGCCGCTCGGTGCGCGCCGAACGCGGCGTGCGCATCGTGCCCGAGGAGATGCTGAGCAGCGTGCTCGGCGAGGCGGACCACGTCGTCAACATCCTGCCCGATAACGCCAGCACGCGCGGCTACATGAACGCCCGGCGCTTTTCCTGCCTCAAACCCGGCGCGCGGTTCTACAACGTCGGCCGCGGCACGACGGTCGACGACCAGGCGCTGCTCGAGGCGCTGCGCTCGGGCCGCGTCGGCGCGGCGTATCTGGACGTGTTCGATCCGGAGCCGCTGCCGGCGAATCACCCGTATTGGGACACGCCCAACTGCTTCCTCACCCCGCATACCGCCGGCGGCCGTCACGATCAGGATGAGGCGATCGTGAAACATTTTCTCAAAAACCTCGCGGCCTTCACGCGCGGCGAAGCGCTGGTGGACCGCGTGGTGTGACCGGGCGCGGTCGGGAAAATTTTTTCATCCGGGAATAACCGCGCCCGCGATCGCTCCCACCCACGATTCCGATTCTGCGGGCGCCCGCCCGCTACGGCGTTTCCCTCCACCCAAAAACCATCGCGTTCCCATGACGAAATCCACCCGACTGATCCTCACCACCGCGGCGCTCGCCGGCCTCTACGCCGGCTCGCTCGCGACCAAGTCCTTCGCCGCCGAACAAAAGGCCGGCAAGGAGGAGAAAGCCAAGGCCGACACCGGCAAACACGACTGCAAAGGCAAGAACGCCTGCAAGGGCCAGGGCGGCTGCGGCTCCAGCGACAACGGCTGCAAGGGCAAGAATTCCTGCAAAGGCAAGGGCGGCTGCAGCACCGCCATGGCGGCGCCGAAGGACGCCAAGAAGAACGAGAAGAAGTAGGACCGCCGCCTTTTCTCGAACGCAGCCGGCGCGGACCGTCGGCTGTGTTTTTTTTTGCCACGAAACACACGAAATACACGAAAGCTCGGGGGCGTGGCCGCCAGAACCCCAGCCCCATGAATCCGACGTTTCCGGCGGCTTGTTCTTTCGTGTGATTCGTGTGTTTCGTGGTTTCCCTGCCATGCCGGCCAACCGCTTCAACGCCTTCACCGACTACGGCATCGGCCTCGGCCTGCGCGTGCCGCACTACGCGCACATCCTCGAACGGAAGCCCACGTGCGGTTGGTTCGAGATCATCTCGGAGAATTTCCTGGTCGACGGCGGCCGGCCGCTCCACGTGCTCGACCGGATCCTCGAACAATACCGCGTCGTGCAGCACGGCGTGTCGCTGTATTTCGGCTCCGCCGACAAGCCGGACCGCGCGCACCTGAGGAAACTGAAGGCGCTCGTGAAGCGCACCAGGACGCCCTGGCTCAGCGATCACCTCTGCTGGGGCAGCGTCGACGGCACCTACACGCACGATCTGCTGCCGATGCCTTACACGTTCGCGGCGGCGAAGCACACCGCGGAAAAAATCCGCCACGTGCGCGACTTCCTCGAGGTGCCGATCTGCGTGGAAAACGTCTCGAGCTACGCCGAGTTCCACGCGAGCGAGATGACCGAGTGGGAATTCCTGGGCGAGGTCGTCGAGCGCGCCGACTGCGGAATTCTCCTCGACGTGAACAACATCTACGTCTCCGCGCAGAACCACGGCTTCGACCCTTACGACTATCTCGACCACGTGCCGCACGACCGCGTGGGCCAGATGCACATCGCGGGTCACACGCGCTTCGAAAAATACATCCTCGATACGCACGACCACCCGGTGCTCGACCCGGTGTGGAAACTCTACGCCCACGCGACGAAGCTCTGCGGCGTGACGGCGACGCTGCTCGAATGGGACGACAAGATCCCGTCGTTCGACGAGGTGCACGCCGAGGCGCTCAAGGCGAACGAGTTCATCGCGGGCGCGCGGGAAGCGAAAAAAGGTGGGGACGGCTTTCCGAGCCGTCCTGAGTTCCCGCGCGCGCCGCCCCAACCCAGGACGGCTCGGAGAGCCGTCCCTACCTCCCGATGACGCCCATCGGCCTCAAGTCGCCGCCCGCGCGGCTCCCGCGCCGCCAGCGCACGACCGCCGATTTGCGGGCGATGCAGCGCCTGATGGCGCACGCGCTCTACCAGCCGCTCACGCCGGCCGACGACCTCGCGCCGCGCTTCCGCGACGGCCGCGCGATGGCGGACGTCGCGGCCAGCTTCATCAAGCCCAACGACCGCCTCTCGTCGCTCGAGCGGCTCCAAATCTACGCGCGCTGCTACTGGTATCGCGTGATCGACTGCGTCTACGACGACTCGCCCGGGCTGCGCGCGCTGCTCGGCGAGCAGAGGTTCTCCGCGCTCGTGCGCGCCTACCTCGCGAAATACCCCTCGCGTTCCTTCACGCTGCGCAACCTCTGCTCGCGTCTGCCGCAGTTCATCCGCGACGAGCCGCGCTGGACCGCGCCGCGCACCGCGCTGGCGCACGCCGTCGCGCGCTTCGAGTGGGCGCAGACCGTGGCGTTCGACGGCGAGGCGCGCCCGGTGCTGACCCGCGACGATTTCGCCGATGCCCCGCCCGCGAAACTCCGCCTCGCGCTCCAGCCCTATGTCACGCTGCTCGCGTTCGACTGGCCCGTGGACGACTACGTGATCGCAGTGAAACAGCGCGATGCGCTCCGCGGCGAGGCCAGCCACGCGGTGGACCACGGCCCGCGCGCGGCGTCGCACCGGCGGGTGCCGTGGCCGCGGCGGGGCCGCGTCCACGTGGTCGTGCACCGCTACGATCACCGGCTGTTTTACAAGCGCGTCGAGTCCGCGGCGTTTCGCGTGCTGGAGCAACTGGCCGCCGGCCGCACGCTGGCGCAGGCGATCGCCGCCGCGGGTGCGCGGGCGAAACCCGACCGCGTGCGCGAGTGGTTCGCGACGTGGATGGAGCTCGGGTGGTTCTGCCGGCGGTAGGCACGACTCGCCGGGGCGGAGCGTGGCGGCCGGGGTGTGCGAAATGAGGTAGCAGCCGAGCAACGAGGCTGGAGTTTGCGACTCACCTCAAGCCGGCCTCCTCACGTCGGCCGCTACACTCGACGGCACGACTCTGCCTGAGTTCGCGGGCGTTTCGTGACCCTAACCCAGGACGGCTCGGAGAGCCGTCCCTACCTCGGAAATAATTTCGGTCCCGGCGCCTCCCATGCCCATGAACTTCTCTTCCGCCTACGCCAAACTCGACGGCCTGCTCGCGACCCTCGGCGGCTGGGTGCAGCCCGTGCTGCTGCTGGCCATCCGACTTTATTGGGGCTGGTCGTTTTTTCTCACGGGCAAGGGCAAACTCCTGAACCTCGACAAAACCGCGTCGTTCTTCGGCGACCTCGGCCTCCCGTTGCCGAAGCTCAACGCGATCCTCGCCGGCGCGACGGAGTGTGCCGGCGGCCTGCTGCTCCTGCTCGGACTCGCCTCGCGCGTCGCGAGTGTGCCGCTGACGGTCACGATGATCGTGGCCTACGCGACCGCGGACAAGGAGGCGGTGGCCGCGCTCTTCTCGGATCCGGAAAAGTTCACGAGCGCCGCGCCGTTTCTCTTCCTGCTCGCGAGCCTGATCGTGTTCGCGTTCGGGCCGGGCCGGCTGTCGGTCGATGCCTGGTTGTCCCGGCGTGCGCCGAAGTGAGGGCGCGAACCAGGGAGTGTTTCCAAACTCATGAAATCGTGCGAAGGAGGATTGTGGGAGGGGCTTTATGCCCCGACGCCTGGCGCACACCGAAGCCCGTCGGGGCATAAAGCCCCTCCCACAAGGTTTGAAAACACCCCCTACGGCTTCGCCGGCGGGTTGAAGAGATCCTCGTAGGCGCAGATGATCGAGGCATAGAGGATCGGGATGGTGAAAAGGATGCCGACGAGCAGGCCGATGAGGCCGAGCAGCGCGACCAAGGTGGCGAGCAGCCACAGGCCCAGCACGCGCCACCATTGCGCGGTGACGACGCGCCGGCTCACTTCCAGCGCGGTCCAGAACGGCATGCGGTGATCCGCCACCAGCACCTTGGCGAACGAGTAGGCCACCGCGAGGTAGAGGCCCGGCAGAATCAGGAACATGCAGCCGACACCGGTCAGCACGTTGGCCACGAGGCCGACGAGCAGGAGCGGCCCGAGCAGTTCGACCAGCGTGCGCAGCACGTCGCCGATGTCGACGGGCCGGCCGCGTAGTTTGCCGAGGTAGTAAACGTTGAGCGCGCCGTAGATCGGGGGGCTGATGAGGAGGCTGGCCCAGGTGTCCATGCCGAGGCTGATTTTCGGAGTGATCTCCCAGCGCGGGCCGGGCACGTAGCCGAAGAGTTTTGAGACGACCACTTCGAGGATCATCATCAGGAGGGTGACGAGGAAGAGACCGCCGAAGTTGGCCTTGTAAAGTTCCCAGCCGCGCTCGATGCAGCCGAGCACGTCGAGCGGGGCGGCGCGGGCGATCGCGGCGTCGGCGAACGTCTTCGCGTCGACGGCGCCGGCGGGTTGGAACGACTGCGGTTGCGGCTCGGCGGCGGCGGGCGCCGGTTCGGCGGCGGATTCGGGCGCCGGCGGCGGGGGCGCGAAGCCGGGGGCCGCACCGAACTCCGCGTAGTCACCGAGGCGGCGCCACTCCTCGGAGCCGAGGGCCTTGGCCTTGGTTTCGAGATTCGCACGGCCCTGCGTGATCCAGGCGCGCACCTGATCCGCGGTCACGGGACCGTATTCTTTGCCGTCGCCGCCGATGATGGTGAACATGGCGCGGAGGAGAGCGGGCGGCGGGCGGGTCGTCAATCGCCGCGGGGTGCGGGGCGTTGGTGGTGGAGCGCGTTGCCCCCAACGCGCTGGTTTGAAGGGGGGAGCGGGTCTGCCCCGGAACTCGTCGGGGCGTAAAGCCCCTCCCACCCCTTTGCCATGCGCGCCGAAAAACGGCCGAAAAACGGCGGGGTTCGGCGACCCCGCCCTGCAAAATGCACCGGCGCTCCACAAAAAAGAGCCGCAGGTCTTGCCACCTGCGGCTCGAGGCTGGACGGGATGCGGGCGCGGCGCAGCGCGCGCAAGAGGGATCAGGGCAGCTCGTAGATTTCCACGAGGCCGACACCCGTGGTGCCGCCGACGCCGCTCACCTGCGCGGTGTAGGTGCCGGGGGCGAGCGTGACGATCACGGCGGCGTCGCGGGAGCCGGCGGTGAGGGCGAAGCCGCCGGCGGCGGTCTGCGTGGCGTTGGGCGTGGCGGTGGCGTCCCAGTTGTCGTTCGAGGCCACGAGGGTGTTGGCGGCGTTGTAGACTTCGAGCTTGGGATCGGCGAGGGTGCCGCTGACGCCGAACGCGTCGAGCGTGGGGCCGATGCCGCGGATGAGCAGGCGGCGGGTGCCGGTGCCGCTGAGGTTGAAGCCGGTGATGAGGATGTCGCCGCCGGTGCCGACCTGGGCGCGGGCGGAGATGTTGGCCAGGCGTGGCGTGGTGGCGGTGAAACTGGACGACGGGGTGAGGTCGTAGATCTCGGCGAGGGCGATGCCGGTGGCGCCGCCGTTGCCCGTGATCTGGACCGAGTAGCTGCCGGAGGGGATGTTGGCGCCGATCAGCGCGGCGTCTTTCGAGCCCGGCGTGAGGGCGAAGGCGCCGACGCCCGTCTGCGTGGCGAGCGGGGTCTGCGTGGTGTCCCAGTTGTCGTTCGTGGCGATCGAGGTCTGGCCGGAGAAGGCTTCGAGGCGGGGATCGGCGAGGGTGCCGCTGACGCCGAAGCCGGCGAGGGCCGGGCCGATGCCGCGGATGAGGACGTTCTTGGTGCCGGAGGTGCCCGCGCCGCCGATGTTCAAGCCGACGATGAGCGTCTGGGCGCCGGAGCCGGCGGCGGTGCGGATGGAGAGGTTGGAGAGGTAAGCGCCGGCGGAGCCGCCGCCGGTCGCGCCGCCGGTGACGGTGAGGGTGGCGGCGTTGCTGGTGGTGGAGACGCCGTTGTTGGTCACGCGCACGGAATAGCTGCCCGCGCTGGCCGTCGTGACCGCGGCGATCGTGTAAGCGGCATTGGTGGCGCCCGCGACCGCGTTGCCGTTGAGCAGCCATTGGTAGGTGTTGCCGGTGCCGCTCGCGGCGACACTGAAGGTCACGCTGCCGCCGACGCCCGCCGTCTGGGCCGCGGGCTGAGTGGTAATTGACGGTGCGGTGGTGCCGCCGCCCGTGCCACCAGAGCCGCCGCCGGTGCCGGCCGCGGTGTAGAGCGCGGCGCTGTAGCCGCCGGTGATCCAGAGGTTGTTGACGTGGGTGACGAAGACGAAACCGAAGCCCGAGGTGTCGAGATTCTGCGGGGCGGACCACGCGCCGACGGTGGCGAATAAGCCGGAGGTCACGGGCGCGGTGAAGACGACGTTGCCGTTGATGGAACTCGCGCCGATCACGGCGGCGAGCGAGCCGTTGCCGGCGATGGTGCCGTCGAAGAGCGTGGCGCTGGTGAGCTTGGCGCCGGAGGCGGCCCAGGCGGAGCCGTCGCCGCTCACGAAGATCTGGGGGTTGCGGCTGGCGTCGTTGACGAGGAGGAGAAACTGGGAGCCGTCATGGGTGATGCCGAGGAACGTGGCGCCGCTGGGCAGGCCGGGGACGGTGACGGCGGTCCAGGTGGTGCCGTTGCTGGAGTTGAGGAGGGTGCCGCTGCGGCTGATGGCGAGGAAGACGAATTTCCCATAGGCGACTTGGAAGAGGTCGACGGTGCGACCGGTATTGACGCGGGTCCACGTGACGCCGTCGGTGCTGCGGACGACGTTGTTGCCGCCGTTGGCCGAGCCGACGCCGATGAAGAGGGGCGTGGTGCCGCCGCCAGTGATGACGCCGGTGCCGTAGGCGATGCTGGTGAGGTCGCCGGCGCCAGTGGCGCGGGCGGTCCAGGTGACGGCGTCGGGGCTGGTGACGATGAGGTTGGTGCTGTTGCCGTCCTCGACCGTAGCGGCAAACACGCCGCTGCCGTAGGCGAGGGAGCGGATGGCGCCGTTGGTGGGCACGGTCGTGCGCGCGGTCCACGTCGCACCGTCGGTGCTGGTGGTGATCTGGTTTTCGATGCCGTTGACGCCGTTGACGAACGTGCCGCGGTAGCCGACGACGACGTATTTGCCGGCGCCGTAGGTCGCGGCATTCATGGTGATGTCGGAGGAGACGCCCGTGGTGCGTTTGGTCCACGAGAGCGTCTGGGCATGGGCGGCGGTGGCCGCGAGCGCGAGCGCCGCAGCGGTCCGCGCGAGGAGGAGGAAAGAGGTCTGGTGCATCCCCCGCATTCTAACAGGGATGCTTCCCTGCGTCGTTACGCGTTCCCGCGTAAGGGCTCAGCGGAGCGCATCTCACTTTCTTGCCTTGCGGACCCAAGCCCGGCGGTTGAAAACCGCCGCTCCGTCGCTCTCGCCGGACTGCCAGAAACTGAGCTGCGCCCGGCTCAGCGCCGCGGGCGCAGGTGTTCGCCGACGGTCACGATGAGCGAGGCGCGATTCTCCAAGCCGAGGCGCTCGAGGATGCGCTCCATGTGCTTGTCGATCGTGCGCGGGCTGGCGCCGAGGATCGTGCCGATGTCGGGATTCGATTTGCCCTGCGCCACCCAGTAGGCGACCTCCGCCTGCCGCGGCGTGAGGCCGAGCGCGAGCAAGGCCGACGGTCCGGGCGGCGCGTGCTCCTCTTCGAGCACCAGCATCACGAGATCGTCGCGGCCGGGCTCGGTGAAGCGCCGCACGTGCAGCGTCGCCTCGCCGAGGCGGAACGCCCCGCCCGCGCCGAGCGTCGGCGGCGAGCCGCTGGTGAAGTATTTCGCGAGCAGATCGTGCGCGAGCCGGGTGGCGAAGAGCAGATCGCCGCGCTTGCCCAGCACCACGACCGCGCGATCGAGCGAGGCGGCGAGCTGGTTCTCGGCGTCGAGGCGCAGGGCGACTTCGGATTCGAGCTCGGCGTTTTTCGCCTCGAGCGCGCGGCGCGCCGCCTGCAGGTCGAGCTGCACGCGCACGCGCGCGACGAGTTCGGGCACGTGCACGGGCTTCGTCACGTAGTCGACGGCGCCGGCGGCGAACGCCCGCACCTTCTGCTCCGGCTCGTCGATCGCCGTGAGAAAAACCACCGGAATCTCGCGCCACGCGGCGTTGGCCTTGAGCGACGCGCACACCGCAAAACCGTCCTCGCCCGGCATCACCACGTCGAGCAGCACCGCGGCCGGGCGCTCGCGGGCGAGCACGGCGCGCGCGGCATCGCCGCTGTCCGCCAGCAGCACCCGCACCCCTTCGCGGCGCAGCGCGTCGCACACCACGCCGAGCGAGGCGGGAGTGTCGTCGACGACGAGGACGGAGGGCGTGTTCATTCTCGTTGGGTCTGATACCGCGAAGCTTGCTTCGCCTTGGTTGGGTAGCGACGAGCGCCAGCGAGTCGCAGAGCGTCGGCTCGCTGGCGCTCGCCGCTACGATGGGTGGTCGAAGGTTGCATGGTGGGATGGGTCTAATGCCTCGGGGCTTGCCCCGAGGATCTTTACGGCTGGTCGAGGAGCGAGCGGAGCTTGGAAAGTTGGAAGCCCGCGGCCGCTTCGTCGAGCGCGTCCCAGCGCGCGGCGGCGGCGGGATGTTCGACGCGCACGCGCGCCAGCGCCGCACGAAACGCCTCGAGGTCGCCCTGCGCCAGCACCTCGCGGAGCGCCGCGCGCGCCGCCTCGGGGAGGCCCACGTCGCCCGCGGCCGCTCCACCGGCAGTGTAACCTATTGGGTTACACTCCACCGGGGTGGTGGAGTGCCACCGCAGGGCGAGGAGGGCGCCGATTTTTTCGACGAGGTCGGCGGTGCGGAAGGGTTTCGGGAGAAAATCGTCGCAGCCCGCCTCCCGCGCCTCGGCGGGGTTGAAGCTGATCACGGACGCGGAGGTGAGCAGGACCTTGAGTTCACGGCCCCGCGGCAGGGCGCGGAGGCGGCGCGTCAGTTCGAGGCCGTCCATGCACTCCATGCGCAAGTCGACGATCGCGAGGTCGGGCCAGGTTTCCTGACCGGCGGCGAGACGCGCGAGCGCGCCTTCGCCGGACGCGCACTCGGCGCAGTCGAAGCCGAGCGGCGCGAGCAGGTCGGTGAGCAGGCTGCGGTTGATTGCGTGATCGTCGACGATGAGCACGCGGCGGCGCGGGCCATCGTAGCCGGTGACCGCGGGGCGGGTCGCGAGCGGCGCGGGCGTGGAAAGCGCCGGCAGCGGCAGCGAAAACGAGAACGTGCTGCCCGCGCCCGATTCGCTCGCGAGCGCGAGCGCGCCGCCCATGCGTTCGACGAGAGCGCGGCTGATCGCGAGGCCGAGGCCCGTGCCGGGCGCGGCGGGGCGCGTCGAGCGCGCCTGCTCGAACGGCTGGAAAAGTTTCGCCTGATCCTCCGGCGCGATGCCGGGGCCGGTGTCGATCACGGCGAAGTCCAATTGTAGGGCGGGGTCGCCCGACCCCGCCGTCTGGGTGGACGGAACATTCAATACGGCGGGGTTCGGCGACCCCGCCCTACAACTGACGCGCAGCGTGACGCCGCCGCGCTGCGTGAATTTCACGGCGTTGCCGACGAGGTTCTCGAGGATCTGGCGGACTTTCTGCGCGTCGCCCTCGACCCACGCCGGCAGGTCCGGCGCGAGATCGCGGTGAACCGCGAGGCGAGTCGCGATCGCCGCCGGCGTGTGCGCGGCGGCGACATCGTTGACCAGTTCGACGAGCGCGAACGGCGCGGGGCGCACTTCGATCTTGCCGGCCTCGATCTTGGCGAGGTCGAGCACGTCGTTGATCATGCGCAGCAGGTGCT
>JACRKC010000035.1 GCA_016235555.1 Verrucomicrobiota bacterium | reverse complement strand
GGTTCAAGACTTTTGCCCGAGCGTCGGCGGGCAGGGACGCCCGCCGCTACTCCGCGTCATCGCGGGTGGGTTTGCACCTTTTGCAGGCTTGCTTTCTAGGCACGTTCTAAGCCGGATTGTTGCAGTCGAACGCGCGCTTATTCGTAACGGCGCCGTGCAGCGGTGGAGCGCGTTGCCCCCAGCGCGCTTGCGGTGGGAGGGGCTTTACGCCCCGACGAATCGCGGGTTAAACCCACTCCCACCTTCAAACCAGCGCGTTGAGGGCAATGCGCTCCACCTCGACCGCAACGTTCCAGCTATGGAGCGGCGGTCCGGGCCCGGCGCAGGTCGCGTGACGTGGCGAGCGCGATGACGCGTCCTTCCGCGCCGACGGCGCAGTAGAAATGGTAGACCACGCCCTCGTGGCGGACGAGCCAGGGTTTGTGGGCGTATTCGCGGTCCCACGGTTCGGACGGGGCGATGAGGTCGGGGCCGGTCCACCTGGTCCAGTGCACGAGGTCGCGCGAGACGGCGAAGGTATCGAAGGCGCCGGGTTTCCAAAAGGCGCCGAAGTAAAACATCACCCAGAGGTCGCCGAGGCGGACGATTTGCGGGTCGCCGCTGATCACGCCGCGTTTGTAGCCGGGCGGGCGTTCGTTTTCGAGCACGTGGGCGGCGCCGTGGCGTCGCCAGGTTTTCAGATCGTGCGAGAGCGCGATGCCGATGCGCTCGCTGTCCTTGGGGGCGCGGGCGTTGTAGAACATCACGAACGGCGCGCCGAGGGTCTGCGCGGGATCGCGAAAAATGTGGCTCTTGAACAACGTGTCGCGCTCGAACGGCCGGGCGTCGGCATCGCCGGGGCCGAGCACGGGATTGGCGGGCAGGCGCTCCCACGCACGGACCGCGATTGGATCGGTGGTCGACGCGAGGCCGATGGAAAGCGGCGGGGTCTCGTAGCCGGTTTTCGCGCCGCCGAGATACGACAGCCAGTAGCGGCCCGCGTGCGGCTGCAGTTCCCAGGTGCCGTCCCAGCGCGGGTCGATCAACGCGAGACCGGCGGCGGCCTGCTCGGCGTCCCAGCCGGTGCCGGCGCGCGGCAAAATAGTGCCGAGCGCGCGCCAGTGCCGCAGGTCGTCACTGGTGGCGAGGCGGGTTTCGTAGCCGCGGCCGTCGAAGGCGATGAAGACCATGAACCACCGGCCGTCGCGGCGGAAGACGTTGGGACAATCGATTTTCTCCGAGGCGGAGCCGCGCAGCACGATGCCGTATTTGAACGGTGTTTTCACCTCGTCGAAAACCCGCTGCATCGTCGGTGAGTCGATTGCCGTTTCGTCCGCCGCAACCAGAGCGGCGAGCGAGGCGAAGCATGAAACCGCCGCGAAGAGGAGCCGCGGGACCCGGCGGTTATTCAACGTGGTAGACATCGAGTTTCAGCGTGGCGGGTTGGGGTTCAGCGGACGTGCAGCGAATCGCGAGCGGCTCACCGGGGTTGACGGCGGTCAGATCCGCTTCGCCGACGGCCCACGAGAGGCCGCTCCACACGCGGCGATCGTAGGTGATCGCGACGGGGAGCAGCCGATCACCGTGGCGGACTTCGATGCGGAAAATCTGATCGAGGCTGACCCGCACGGGTTTTTCGCCGCCGCGGCTGCGGAGCGGTTCGCCGGCGGGGGAGAGTTGCTGCATCACGACGCGCAGGCGTCCGCGGGCGGGCGCGCTGATGGTCGCGGTGGCGGCGTGCGGTCGCGCGGAGACGTTGCGCAGCGGCAGCGGCGCGATGCGCGCGGGGATGACGATGTCGGCTTGCTCGCCAAAGTCGTAGTCAGGGGCGGCGTAGCGTCCGAAACCGACCACGGCCATCTGCTCGGGGCCGAGCGTGATCGTGTCGTCGGTGAGCACGGGGACGAAGCCCGCGTCGCGAAACAGCACGCGGCCGGTGCCGGAGCGCGGTTGGCTTTGGGCGAGGCGGGACAGCGTCACGGTAGCGACGCTTTGGGCGGGGTTGACGACGGTGTAGACGGCGCCGGCCTCACCGAGGGAGGCGAAGCCGTAGGGCTCGCTTTGACCCGGCACGCCGCCGATCACGTAGGTGCGGCCGAGGGCTTGGAGCGGAAGGAACAGCTGCTGGGCGCGCGCGAGCCAGCGGGCGTCGTCGTTGTTGAGCAGCGCCAGATCGCCGTAGAGGAGGTTCATCCAACTGCCGTGCGCGAGATTGAGGAGCACCATGCCTTTCCAGCCGGTGCTTTTTCGCCAATACGCGGTGGCGGTGGCGCCGAGCATGGGGCTGCAACTATCGATGCGCTCGAGCGGGACGCCGCTGGCGGCGTAGCGTCGCACCTTGTGGTCGCCGAAGATATCGACGGAGCGGGCAAAATTCATCGCGGGCACGTCCGCGGGGCTCGGATCGCCGCTGTAGAGGCTGTCGAAAACCTCCAGCCAGCGCAGGTCGACGTCCTGGCGGAACGGCCGCCACGTGCCGCGGTCGCCGCCGTAGCCGTTGTAGGCTTGGAGGATCGCATCGGGATGGCCGGCGCGGAAACCGGCGAGGGCGGTGCGCCACGCGGTCTCGTTGCGCCGGATGATTTCCTCGCGGGGCAGGTCGGCGAGCCGCGGCGTGGCGGCGGTGAACTTCGCGAAGTCGAATTTGAAGATCCGCACGCCGCGGCCATACCAAAGCTCCAGGCTGCCGAGCAGGTGGGCCAGGTAGTCGCCGTCGAACAGGCACATCGCGTTGCGCTCGCGCGTGAGCGAGTTTTCCCAGGCGGGGAACGGATCGAGCTGGCTGAGATTGTTGGTGCTGAACCAGAGGCCGGGCCGCAGGTCGTGTTCGCGGCAGGCGGCGAGCCAGCGGTCGGGTCCGTCGGGCCAGTGCGGCCGGCGCCAGGCGCGGTAACCGCCGTCGCGCGCGAACCAGTAGGCGTCCATCACGTAGGCGTCGATGCGCACGCCCTGCGCGCGCAGGCGCACGATTTCGCGGAGCTGGCGCAGCGCGAGTTCCTCGGTCAACTGGATCTTGTCGGACAGCTCATCGTAGGCCGCCCAGTTGTTGTAGACGACGAGGGGCTCGCGGAACGAATCCGAGACCCGCGCGGCGAGGCGGCCGGCGCCAAGCAAGATGGCGGCGATCACGGCCACCGTGCAGCGCGAGGCGGTGAAGAGGCGCGGGGAGCGAAGCGGCGGAGGAGCCATGACGGAGGCCGACGCTCAACGAAGTCGGCGCGCAAATCAACCGGAGTCCGCGGCGGTGGTCGAGGTGGCGAGGGGTGCGTTGCTACCGGATATTAAACGTTAAAACCTGACCCTTTTTGGCTCTCCCACCGACCCGAAAGGCAGCGAGCCAAGATACTGCGTCAAGTCGCTGCGCTCGCTGCGGAGCGACCATTCTTTCTCCGATGTCACAGCCGCTATCACAAATGGCATCGGCACCTTCCGAAACGCCGCAAACCATCGCCCGCGAATCTTCTCGTTGTTGTATTGCTCTGCCGGAATCGAAATCACGAGGAACTCTTCGCCCGTTGGTGTCGTGGCTCTCGCGGCTGTTACGTCGTAGGTCTGCATCATCTTCTTCGCCCAACGTTAGAGGTGAGCCGCGCGCGTGGGCGCACAAGCGGCTTTCTTCGACTGAAAACGCAGCGTCGAGCGCAAGCCCACCGAGCGAAATCGCAGGGCGAGTAAGCGCGTTGGCTCTGACGTCTGGTTAGGCGTTTGGAGCATCGCGGTAAATCTCGGGCGCTGGATCCACCACTCGCGGCTCGAGATAAGGATCGTCCTGGCTTCTCAGCGCTCGCCGCAGCAGCGAACGAACTCCTGTGCCCCGCTTCGAAACATCCAGCGAGTAGCAGCGGCTTGAGGCGCCTGCGGACCCCGGCAGGAAACGGCAGAACTTAATGACCACATCGTCCGCCGTGGCAGAATGAAACGAGAGAAAACCAACGGGCTCTTTGCTGCCGCTTCGAACGAGATTCCAAGTCTCGAATGCGTCCGGATAACCAACGGCACTCAAGCTGGCGGCGAGCCCTTCTTGGCGGAGCATCCGATCCGGAACTAGCTCACGAGGCGTGATCATCTTTCTTTGCCTAACGTTTAAGATGAGCCACGGCCGCTCGGGGCCGTTGGCTCTGGCGCCTGGTTAGGCCTTTGCCTTCTTTTGGACATCGTAGCCGAACTCCGCGAGTCGGTGAGAGACCGCAATCATCTTCCGAAACTCGGTCTGATACGTCTCTTGGATGTGAACACGCCGACAAAACTCAAGCGGTTCGATCGATTCGAGCTCGGCTGCATGCAGCAAGACAAGGGTGTGCAGCGTGGCCGTCTTCTTCTTTTCTTTTTCGGCGTCGCGCAGGGCGTCGCGAATTTCTTCGAGGAGTTGCATGCTGAGAATTTTTCTTTGCCTAACAGTGTTATTCGGCCTTACTCGATGGCCTTACCGGGACGGGGTTCATGGCGGGACTGGGTGACGGAAATCACGCAAAGGCAACGGCCAAGTCGGGAGGGTAAGTTTTCGGAGGCGGCTGGAGGTGTCGGCGGAAGGCCTTACTGGCGAGGGTGGAAGCCTTACCCAGCCGCTCCGGCGGCGCCGGGTGAGGCCGCGGTGGCCCGGCGGGCGAACAGAGCGGGACGAAGAACCCAGCAGGGCATTCGTATCTCGGAGAACGTTGCGGAAATCCAACGGGATTCTTCGCTCCGCTCATGATGACAGACCTGGCTAGAGGACCACTCAGCCGGACATTGCGGTTGGGGTGGAGCGCGTTGACCTCAACGCGCTGGTTCGAAGGTGAGATCGGGTTGATCCCACAACTCGTCGGGGCGTAAAGCCCCTCCCACAAAAAGCGCGTTGGGGTCAACGCGCTCCACCCCGACACCGCACGGTCACGAATAGACGCGAGTTCAACTGCACGGTTCCGGCTGAGGGATCGGTTCGAGCCGGCCGAGGCAAGCGGCGCGCGACGGGCGCCGGCGAGCGGCGCCCCTACGGGAACTCCAGCCCCCACGTGCGTTTCGCGTAGCCGTAGGTGACGGGTCGGACGGCGGCGAGTCGGGCGAGGGCGTCGGCGACGGAGCCGGCGGCGTATTTTTTCTCGAAGGCGGCGACGCGGGCGGCGTAGTCGGCGAGAAGTTTTTGTTTCACGTCGGGCGGCGCGAAGGAGTGGGCGAGGGAGTTGCGGCCGAGTTCGACGATCTCGGGCCACGAGAGGTGAAACGTCGTGACGGCGGTGAAGTATTCGTCGGTCAGGTTGGAGTCCCACATGCCGCGGTCGTCGGTGTTGAGGCAGACGGGCACGCCGGTGCGGAGGTATTCGGGGAAGGGGTGTTTCGCGAGGTCGGGGGTGTATTCGAGCAGGCGGTTGGAGATGAGGTTGATCTCGACGAGCACGCGGCGGGATTGCTGGAGGAGGAGGAGCGTGGCGGGGTCTTTGATGAGGTTGACGCCGTGGCCGATGCGGCTGGCGCCGAGGAGGAGCGTGTCGCGGATGTGCGAGTCGGGGCCGTCCATCTCGCCGGCGTGGATGGAGAGGGCGAGGGTGGGGAAGCGGGCGCGCAGGGAGCGGTAGGTGTCGAGGAAGCGGGCGGGGTAGCCGCGGCCGTTTTCCTCGATGCCGGCCATGTTGAGGCCGACCCAGAGGTCGCGGTGCGCGTCGACCCAGGTGTAGGTGTCGACGAGGCGCTGCTCGGCGTCGGGGCGGAAGCGGAGGATGGTGCGCTGGAAGCGCACGGTCATGCCGGTGGCGAGCACGTCGGGCTGCGCGAGGCGTTTTTGCAGGAAGGCGAGGGCGGCGTCGGGCGGGATCGGGTTGCCGGAATTGTCGATCATGCCGTGGACGCCGAACTGCGTCTCGAGATACGAGAGGTGTTCGGCGCCGAAGGCCTTCAGGTTTTCGACGAGCAGCTCGACGGCGACGGGCAGGTTGCTCTCGAGGCCGGCGTGGCGGGGCCAGATGACGGCGAAAAACTCGTCGCGGCCCTCGCCCTCGCGATCGAGCCGGAGGCTGTTGCACCACTCGGCGCGTTCGGCGGGGGAGAGGGCGTCGAGCCGGACGTATTCGCGTTTCGGGTCGGCGCCGAGCCGGTCGTAGGCGTGCTGGCGGAGGGTGCGGAAACGTTGCTGCGGGGCGATGGCGTCCGGTTGGGCGGTGAAGCGCGCGCGGGTGTAGAATGTGTCGCCGCCGTTGCGGGCGGGATCGGTGCAGGCGGCGTAGATCCATTCGCCGCGGTCGGAGCCGCCGGAGTGGTTATGGAGATCGCCGCCCTTCGGGAGATCGTAGAGCAGCGCGTAGAGCTGGGCGGGCGTGGCGGCGGCGCGCAGGGCGGCGAAGCGACCGGAAAAATCGTCGGCGGGCAGACGGCAAATGGCGGACAGCGCGAAGGCGAGGAGGGCGGGCAGGCGCATGGCGGAAGGGTGCGGAGCGGGTGCGGCCGTGCAAGCGTGCAGGCGCGGCGCGGTTTTTAACCGTAACGATGCAAAAGCAGGCCACCGCGAAACACACCAAACACACGAAAGGGAAGGCCTTCGGCGGCAAACCGGCCGATCAAATACGCGCACCGTTCAGTGCGGAGTTTTGCCAGCCGCGGGTTGGTCCCACTTTCCTCCTTTCGTGTGTTTTGTGTGTTTCGTGGTGACATCCGACTGAATGCTTCCAGCGCAGACTGAGGCGAGACGCCTCAGCCACGTGGACGAGGCGTCCCGCCTCGTCGATGGCGGACCAGCGATGGCGCTCGCGTCGAGGCCGGAGCGAAAAAGCTCGCGGGGTGCATTACTCTTTGCGCTGGAATGCGTCTGTCTTTTCGCGTGCCCCGCCTTGCCAACACTTCCCTCCCTTCTACCGTCGGCGCATGACCGATAGCGGAACATCCTCCGCGGCACGTGCCTGGCTCGGCCGGCTCGGCCTCTGCCTCCTCCTCGCGTGGAGCGGTGTGGCCGGCGCCGCCGATGTCGCCAGCGTGCGAAAATCCCTGCTCAAGGGCGACTATGCCGAGGTCATCCAGGTCGCCGGTCCGGCGGTCGCGTCGGGCGCGGCGGACGCCGAGTGGCACCGCCTGTTGATCGAAGCGCAGCTCGCCACGGGCAAATACGCCGAGGCCGCCACCGCGATGGCCGTCGCGCTCGCGCAGGACAACGCGAGCCTCCAGTTGCGCTGGCTGTCGCGCGAGGTGGCGTTTGCCAACGGCCGGCCCGAGGAGGCGGCGCAGCGCGTCGAGGAAATCTACCGGCTGTTTCGCGCCCGCTCCTACAACTCCGCGCGTTCGCCGGCGGACATCGTGGTCTTCGGCCGCACCGCGGTGCTCATGGGCAGCGACCCGAAGGATGTGCTGGAGAAGGTCTACGCGGTCGCGCAGAAGGCCGACCCGAAGCTGCGCGACGTCTATCTCGCCCGCGGCGAGCTTGCGCTCAGCAAGCATGACTTTGCGCTGGCCGCGAAAGTGTTCGATGAAGGCCTCAAGGCGGTGCCCGACGATCCCGAGCTGCACTTCGGGCGCGCGCTGGCGTATGCGAACGGCGATCGCGAGGCCGCGAGCGAGTCGCTCAGCGCCGTGCTGAAACTCAATCCGCGCCACGTGCCGGCGCTGCTCCAGCTCGTCGACAATACCATCGACGGGGAGGACTACGCGGGCGCGAACAAAAAGATCGACGACATCCTCGCCATCAATCCGCACCAGTCGGAGGCGTGGGCCTATCGCGCGGTCGCGGCGCACCTGCGCAACGACATCACGGCCGAGGCCGAGGCGCGCGCCGCCGCGCTGCGCTTCTGGCCGAACAACCCCAAGGTCGACCACCTGATCGGGAAAAAACTTTCCGAGAAATACCGTTTCGCCGAGGGCGCGACCTACCAGCGCCGCGCGCGGGAGTTCGATCCGACCTTTCTCCCGGCCAGCGCGCAGCTCGCGAGCGACCTGCTGCGGCTCGGCGAGGAGGAGGACGGCTGGAAGCTCGCGCAGGCCGTCCACGAAAAGGACGAATACGATGTCGAGGCCTTCAACCTCGTCACACTGCGCGACACGATGGCGAAATACACGGCGCTGCGCACGGACGACTTCGTGGTGCGCATGCATTCGCGCGAGGCGGAGATCTACGGCCCGCGCGTGCTCGCGCTGCTGACCAAGGCGAAGAAGATTCTCACCGCCAAATACGGCGTCGAACTCGCGCGCCCGACCTATATCGAGATTTTCGCCGACCAGCGGGACTTTGCGGTGCGGACGTTCGGCCTGCCGGATGTGGCGGGCTTCCTCGGCGTCTGCTTCGGGCGCGTCGTGACCGCCAACAGCCCCGCCGCGACCGGCGGCCACGCGGTGAACTGGGAATCGGTGCTCTGGCACGAGTTCTGTCACGCCGTCACGCTCCAGCTCACGCGCAACAAGATGCCGCGCTGGCTGAGCGAAGGCATCTCCGTTTACGAGGAGCGCCAGGCCGACCGCGCGTGGGGCATGCGGCTCAATCCGCGCTACCGCGAGATGATCGTGAAGGACGATCTCGTGCCGGTGGCGAAGCTGAGCGGGGCCTTTCTCGCGCCGAAATCGCCGCAGCACCTCCAGTTCTACTATCTGGAATCCGCGATGGTGGTGGAACACATCGTTTACCATCACGGCATCGACAAACTCCGCGCGGTGCTGCGCGACCTCGCCACGGGCACGCCGATCAACGCCGCGCTCGAGAAGAACGTGGCGCCGATGGATAAATTGGAAAAGGAGTTCGCCGCCTACGCGAAGAAGCAGGCCGACGAGCTCGCGCCCGGCATGGATTGGACGAAGCCCGAGGGGGTGCTGACGCTGTCGGGTGACGCGAATCCGTTGCAGGCGGAGATCAACAAAATCGAAGAGAAGTCGGCGAAGGCGTCCGACAACAATTACTGGTCGCTCGCGCAGCAGGCGCGCAAGCAGGTCGAGGAGCAGAAATGGGCCGACGCGAAAAAAACGCTGACTCGTCTCGTCGAACTCTATCCGACCGCGAAGGGCGGCGACACCGCCTACCGTTCGCTCGCCAAAGTGCTGCGCATGCTCGGCGCCACCGAGGCCGAGCGCGCGACGCTCGCGACCTGGTGCGCCCTCGACGACGAGGCGACCGACGGCTACCTGCGCCTGATGGAACTCGCCGCCGAGGCGAAGGACTGGCCCACCGTCACGCGCAATGCCGAACGCTACCTCGCGGTCAACCCGCTCGTCGCGCCCCCGTGGCGTTTCCTCGCGCAGGCGGCGGCCGCGTCCGGCGACACCGCCGCGGGGGTCGCCGCATGGCGCACGCTCATCCGGCTCGATCCGCCCGATCCGGCGGAGGCGCATTTTCAACTGGCCCGGCTGCTGAAGGAGCAGGGGCACTTCGCCGAGGCGCGGCGTCACGTGCTGCTCGCGCTCGAAGAGGCGCCGCGCTACCGCGACGCGCTGCGGCTGCTGCTGGAGTTGAGCAAAGCGGCCGACACCACGGCGCTACCCGTGGCGCCGAAGTCCTACGTCGCGCATCCATGAAGCGCCTCGTTGCGATCCTGCTGGTCTTCCTCGCCGTCGCGGCCATCGCGGTGGCGCAGCGGCGTGGCGGGCGCGGATTTAGTGGGCGCGGTTTTGGCGGCGGGTGGGGGGAGAGCTACATTCCCGACGACACCAAGACGGCCCGGGAGATCGCCTCGCACAGCACGGGCACACCGAACTGGGCCAATCCGCGCGGTTATGAAAAGGACGTGTTCACGTTCGTGCGGGTGAAGCGCGGCTACGCGCCGGATGGCGATGGCGGACGCTGGACCACGGATGCTCCAGACAGTGATCTGAACCTCTCCTATCGACTCCAGCAGATGACTTCGATGCGCGTCGATCCGGACGGGCGCTTCGTCTGGCTGACGGACAAGGACCTCCCGAATTTTCCTTTCATCTACATGGTGGAGCCGGGCAGCCTGGCGCTGACCGATCCGGAAATCGATGCGTTGCGGAAGTATCTCGATAATGGCGGATTCCTGATGCTCGACGATTTCTGGGGGGAGTGGGCGTGGCACGTGGTCGAGCGGGTCTTCAAGCAAGTCTTTCCCGGCCGCAAGTGGACCGAACTGCCGCTCAGCCACCCGATCTACCACTGCGTGTTCGAAATCAAGGGGAAGTTCCAGGTGCCCAACTATCGTCTCGGTGAAAGCAGCCAATACGATCCCGAGCATCGCACCTGGGAGCGCGACGATGCCCAGCAGGTCCATCACCGCGCGCTCTTCGACGACAAGGGCCGCATGATGGTGCTCGCCACGCACAACAGCGACAACGGCGACGGCTGGGAGCGTGAAGGCGAGTTCGACTACTACTTCCACAATTTTTCCGAGAAGATCGCCTATCCGCTGGGGATAAACATCATCTTCTACTCGATGACGCATTGATGAGGATGAAAAGACCAGTGACCAGAGACCAAGGACCAGGGCCCCGCGCCGCGCTTGCGCGCGGTGGCTTCGGCTCCCGGTCTTTGGTCCTTAGTCTCTGGTCCTTGGTTCTCGTCGCGGCCACGGCCGCGACGGCCACGGCGCAGCCGAGCCAGGCCGAGCAGGCGCAGGAGCGGCTGCGGCAGATCCAGCAGGCGCGGGAGTATCAACTGCGGAACAGCGGCAATCCGCAAAGACCGGGTGTCGTCCCGCCGGAACGCGGCGGCCGCGTGCGCAACGATCCCGGCTGGAACGCCAACGAGGGCAATGGCAACTACGTCCGCATCGAGCAGGGCGGATTCGTGAACGTGGACACCGTGCGCACCGCGCGCGAGACCGCCTCGCACAGCACGGGCACGCCCGAGTGGAAGAATCCGCCGGGCTTCGAGAAGGACGTGTTCACGTTTGCGCGGTTGATTTTCCACACCCAGCCGCGCGCCGACGACATCTGGAATTATCAGGGCCGCCTCGGCTGGTGGGTCGACTACCCCGACGCCGACCTCAATCTCTCCTACCGGCTGCAACAGCTCACCTCGCTGCGCACCGATCCCGACGGTCGCGTGCTCCGCCTCACCGACCCGGACCTGATGAATTTCCCGATGCTGTTCATGACGCACGTGGAAAACATGCGCACGCCCGACGAGCAGGTGGACATCCTGCGGCGTTACCTGCTCAACGGCGGCGCGCTGTTCATCTTCGATTTTTGGAACGACCACTCGTGGACCAAGTTTTCCGCCGAGATGCAGCGCATCCTGCCGGGCCGCACGTGGACGGACCTGCCGGCTGAGCACCCGATCTTCCACTGCGTGTTCAACATGAAGGGGCCGCTCCGCACGTGGCAGGTGCCGACGATGCAGTTCTGGAACCGCGGACACGACTGGAACAACCCCGGTGGTCCGCCGCTCCAGTGGCGCGACCGCGGGCCTGGGCATGAGAACATGCACATCCGGGCGCTGCTCGACGACAAGGGCCGCATCATGGTGATCGCCCTCCACAACTGCGACCTCAGCGACGGCTGGGAGCGCGAGGGCGAGAACGACGATTATTTCCACACTTTTTCTGAAAAGATCTCCTATCCTCTCGGCATCAACATCGTCTTTTACCTGATGACGCACTAGTCAGAAAGGGGAAGAGGGAGTGGGGGAATGAGTGAAAGCCGTCGCCACCCAACCCCGCACTCCCTCCTCCCTTATTCCCTCACTCCCTCTTTCATGAGCATCCCCACCGAAACCGTCCCGCCGACCCTCGAACCCAACCCGACCGCCTCCGACCGCGAAACCGCCGAGCGCCTGCTCGCCGGTCGCACGCGCATCGAGTCCGAACTCGCCAAGGTGATCGTCGGCCAGCGCGAGGTCATCGATCAAATCCTCCTCGCCCTGCTCGCCGGCGGCCACTGCCTCATCACCGGCGCGCCCGGTCTCGCGAAGACGCTCCTCGTCAAATCGATCGCGCGCATCTTCCACCTCAAGTTCCAGCGCATCCAGTTCACGCCCGACCTGATGCCCGCCGACATCACCGGCACCGAGATTCTCCAGGACGCCGAGGGCGGACGGAAGCTCACGTTCGTGCCCGGCCCGGTGTTCGCCAACATGATCCTCGCCGACGAAATCAACCGCACGCCGCCGAAGACGCAGGCCGCGCTGCTCGAGGCGATGCAGGAACACCAGGTGACCGCCGCCGGCGTGCGTCACGCGCTCGAAGAACCGTTCTTCGTGCTCGCCACGCAAAACCCGATCGAGATGGAAGGCACCTATCCGCTGCCCGAGGCCCAGCTTGATCGCTTCATGTTCAACGTCGTGATGGATTACCTGCCCGAGTCCGACGAAGTGCAGGTCGTCGCACAGACGACCGCCGGCGCCCCTGCGCCGATCGAAGCGCTGTTCTCGGGCGACGATGTGCTCAAGTTTCACGCCCTCGTCCGGCAGGTGCCGGTGGCCGAGGAAATGGTGCGCTACGCCGTGCAGCTCGCTGCGTCGTCGCGTCCGCACCAGAGCGGCACGCCCGATTTCGTCAACGAGTGGGTGAGCTGGGGCGCCGGCACGCGCGCGAGCCAGTTCCTCATTCTCGGCGCCAAAGCCCGCGCGCTTCTCCACGGCCGCGCGCATGTGACGGTCGAGGACATCCAGGCGCTGGCGCTCCCCGTGCTGCGCCACCGCGTCCTTCTCAACTACCGCGCCGAAGCCGAGGGCATCCGCGCGGACGACGTGATCAAGAAGCTCGTCGCCGCAAGCAAACCCCCGGTGCCGGCGCGCGCCTGAGCTTACCTACCATGCGCCCACTCCCATCGGTCATTCTGAGCGCAGCGAAGAATCCAGCAGGATTCTCGACGCGATTTCCGTGGTCGGGCGGGCAGATGGATTCTTCGCTTCGCTCAGAATGACAATCTTACCATGGTCGCCCCCGCTCCCAAGCCGCCCACCACGCTGATCGATCCGCAGGCGTTGATGAACATCCGCAGCCTCGAGCTGCGGGCGCGCGCGGTCGTCGAAGGCTTCTGGAGCGGGTTGCACCGCAGCCCCTACCACGGCTTCTCGGTCGAGTTCACCGAATACCGTCCCTATACGCCCGGCGACGATCTCCGTCACCTCGACTGGAAGGTGCTCGGCCGCAGCGACCGGCATTTCATCAAAAAATACGAGGACGAGACCAACCTGCGCTGCCAGCTCGTCGTCGATCTGAGCCGTTCGATGGATTACGGCACCCGCGGCTACACCAAGGCGCGCTACGCCGCGACGCTGGCCGCCACCCTCGCGTATTTTCTCCACCTGCAAGGCGACGCGATCGGGTTGCTCACCTTCGACGAGGCCGTGCGCGAATACCTCCCGGCGCGCCATCGCCCCGGCCACCTGCGGCAGTTGATGTTCGCGCTGGAAAAACCCGCCGCGGGCCAGGCCACCAGCCTCGTCGCGCCGCTCGAACGCATCGCCGCCATCGTGCGCAAACGCGGGCTGATCGCGTTGCTCTCGGATTTCCTCGCGCCGGTCGAGCGGCTCGAACGCGATCTGCTCACGCTCACCGCCGCCGGCCACGAAGTCACCGTGTTCCAGGTGCTCGATCCCGCCGAACTCAACCTCGGCCTCGACCGCGCCGCGATCTTCGAGGATGTCGAGACGGGTCGCACGCTCTACCTCGATCCGGCGATGGCGCGGGCCGACTACGTGAAGAAACTCGACGCCCACTGCGCCGCGCTCCGCGCGTCCTGCCGCAAGCTCGGCGTCGGCTACCACCTGCTCTCCGCCGACCAGCCGCTGGAGATCGCGCTGTTCGAGTTCCTGCAGGAGCGCATGAGCCGCGGCCGGCAGTTCCGCCCGGCAGCCCGGCACTCGCCCGGGGGAGGCGCGCGGTGAACTTCCTCACCCCGCTCTTCCTCCTCGGCGGACTCGCGCTGGCCGGGCCGGTGATCTTCCACCTCATCCGCCGCACCACGCGGGAACGCGAGAAGTTCAGCTCGCTGATGTTCCTGCTGCCGACGCCGCCGCGGCTCTCGAAACGCAGCCGGCTCGAACACCTCCTGCTCCTCGCGCTGCGCTGCCTCGCGCTGGCGCTGCTCGCGCTGGCGTTCGCGCGTCCGTTCTTTCAGGAGACGCCGCAAAACGATGCCGGCGCCGCCGCGCCGAAACGCATCGTCATCCTCGTCGACACCAGTGCGAGCATGCGCCGCACCGGCGTGTGGGCCGCCGCCGCCGAGCGCGTGGAGGCCTCGCTGCGCCGCGCCGCGCCCGTCGACGAAGTGGCGCTCTACACGTTCGACGCGAAGACGACCACGCAGCTCTCCTTCGACGAATGGAACCGCGCCCCCGCGGGTGATCGGGTCGCGCTGGCCCGGAGCCGACTCGCCACGCTCTCGCCGGGCTGGGGGGCGACGCGCCTGGGCAGCGCCCTCATCACCGCCGCCGAGGCGCTCGCCGAGAACGACACGAAGCGCGCGCCCGGTCCGCGGCAGGTCGTGCTCGTGAGTGATTTGCAGGCGGGCAGCCGGCTCGACGCGCTCCAGGCCTACGAATGGCCGAAGGGCGTGCAGTTGTTCGTCGAGGCGGTGAAGTCCGGCACGGTCACCAATGCCGGCCTCCAACTCATCGCCGACGCCGCCGATGCCCCCCGCAGCGCCGAGGCCGTGGTGCGGGTGCGCGTGACCAATTCCGCCGATGCACGGCGCGAGCAATTTCAGGTCGGTTGGGCGCGCGCCGACGGCCCGCCCGGCTTCGCCGGTGCCGCGATCGACATCTACGTGCCGCCCGGCCAGAGCCGCGTCGCGGTCGTGCCCGTGCCGAAGGACGCGACCGGCCTCGACCGGATCGTGCTGCGGGGCGACGACGACGATTTCGACAACACCGTGTTCGTGCTCCCGCCCGAGCCGCAGCGCATCAACGTGCTCTGGCTCGGCAATGATGCGCCGGACGACACGCGCCAGCCGCTGTTTTTCCTGCGCCGCGCGTTTGCCGACACGCCGCGCCTCGCCGTGCGCGTCAACGCCAAGGCCGCGTCTGCGCCGCTCGCGCCCGACGAGGTCGCCGGTGCCGCCGTGATCTTTGTCGCGGATGCCCCGCCGGCCGCGACGCTCGCCGCGCTGCGGGAGCACGCCCAAGCCGGTAAAACGATCGTCGTCGTGCCGCGCAACGCCTCGGCCGCCGCCACGATCGGCGCGCTCGCCGCGGCCCCCGGTGTGACGCTCGCCGAGGCGCGCGTGGGCAACTACGCGATGCTGGCCGAAATCGATTTCCAGCACCCGCTCTTCGTGCCGTTCGCCGATCCGAAGTTCAGCGATTTCACCAAGATTCACTTCTGGAAATACCGGAAGCTCGAGGCCGCGGCGCTGACGGGCACGCGCATGCTGGCGAAATTCGACAGCGGCGATCCGGCGCTCGTCGAAGTGGCGCTGGGCCGCGGCCGGTTGCTCGTGCTCGCGAGCGGCTGGCAACCCGAGGACAGCCAGCTCGCCGTGTCGTCGAAGTTCGTGCCGCTGCTCTACTCGCTGCTCGAACTCGCCGGCGTCGCCAGCGGCGACCTCGCGCAGGTGAGCGTGGGCGAGGCGTTGCCCGCGGGCGCACCCACGCCGGTGGCGACGGCGCCGGGGATCGTGTCGCTGCCTCCCGGCGAGGGCGGGCGCGTGCGCCGCATCGCCGTGAACCTCGATCCGAGCGAGAGCCGCACCGCGCCGCTCTCCGTGGACGAGTTGGAGCGCCTTGGCGTGCCGATCACGCCGGCCGCGCCGGTGACGCCCGCCAGCGCGAAGAACACGCTGCTGTTGCAAGCCGCCGAGGCCGAGAACCGCCAGAAACTCTGGCGCTGGTTCCTCGTGGCGGCGCTGGCGATTTTGCTCGTTGAATCGGTGCTCGCCGGTTGGACCGCGCGCCGCATGTCCGTCAAACCAGAGGAGGCCGTGCCATGAAAAGTGATTATCTGCGGGATCAGTTGCGTGGGTTGCAGCGACGGCAGTTGTGGCTCGGGCTCGGGTGGAAAATCGCCGCGTGCTGGGCGCTGGCCGCCGTGGCCGGCGTGCTGCTGATCTGGTTGCAGGGCGAGCTGGCCTGGTCGTCGGCGTTGATCGTCCCGATTCTGGCCGGCCTGGCGGCGACGCTGGTCACGGCCGTCGCGATGCATCACTACCAGAAGTCGCCCGATGCGCGCGCGATGGCGCAGCGGGTCGAGCAGGCGTTTCCGGAATTGAAGGGCGTGCTCCTGACCGCGGTGCAGCAGGACGTGCCGGCCGGTCGCGAGCCGAATTTCCTCCAGCAACGCGTGCTCGAGGAGGCCGCGTCGCATGGCGAGCGCCACGACTGGCGCCGCATCGTGCCCGGTTCGCAGCTCGTGCTCGCGCACGGCGCGCAGTTCGCGGCGCTCGTGTGCTTCGCGCTCGTGCTCGCCAACGTCCGCCAGGCCCCGCGTGCGAACTTCGGCACCGCGTGGGCGAGCGTCGACGGCATCGAGGTTTCGCCCGGTGATACCAAGCTCGAAAAGGGCGAGACGCTCGTCGTCCTCGCGCGCTTCGGCAAGAAGCTGCCCGCCACGGTCAACCTGATCGTGAAAAGCAGCGGCAACGCCGCCCGCACCACGCCGCTCGTGAAGAGCCTCGCCGATCCGGTGTTCGGCGGCAGCGTCCCCGAGGTCGACGGCGACCTCACCTACCAGCTCGCGTATGGCGCCGCGCGCACGCGCGAGTTCAAGGTCTCGGTGTTCGAGCACCCGAAGCTCGTGCGCTCCGACGCGGATCTGACGTTCCCCGACTACACGAAGCTCCCGCCGAAACATCTCGCCGATTCGCGCCGCATCGGCGCGGTCGAGGGCACCAAGCTCGATCTCACGCTCCAGCTCAACAAACCCGTCGCCGCCGCGAAGCTCGTCGCGCGCAACAAGGAGAAAACGGTCATCCCGCTCACCGTCGATCCCGCGCAGCCCGTGGCGAAGCTCCCGGCCTTCGCCCTCACCACGAGCCAGGCTTACGACTTGCAGCTCATCGATGCCGAGGGCCGCGCCAACAAGACCACCGCGCCCATCTTCATTGACGTGCAGCCCAACCGCCGCCCCGAGCTCAAGCTCGCGTCGCCGCGCGGCGATCTCCAGCCCTCCGCGCTCGAGGAGATCGTGTTCGACGGCACCGTGTTCGACGATTTCGGCGTCCCGGCCTACGGCCTCACCTACAGCATCGCCGGCCGCGACGCGAAGGACGTGCCCCTCGGCGTCGGCACCGCCGCGAAGGAAAAGCGCTCCTTCAGCCACACGCTCAAACTCGAGGAACTCGGCGCCAAGCCCGACGATCTCGTGTCGTGGTTCGTCTGGGCCGACGACATCGGGCCCGACGGCGCCGTGCGCCGCACCAACAGCGACATGTATTTTGGCGAGATCCGCCCCTTCGATCAGATTTTCCGCGAGAGCCAGCAGGGCCAGGAAGAGCAGCAGGGCGGCGGCGGGGGCGGCGGCAACCAGGCGCGCAAACTCACCGAGCTGCAAAAACAGATCATCAACGCCACGTGGAAACTCCAGCGCGAGGGCCGCACGTCCAAATACGCCGAGGACGAGAAGGTCGTGCGCGATTCGCAGCAGGACGCCCTCGAACAGGCGCAGGAAGCTCTGGGCAACGCCGGCAATCCCCGCGCGCAGGCCATGTGGCAGGCCGCGGCCGAGCAGATGGTGACCGCACTCGATCATCTGAAGGATGCGATGAAGGGCCCCGAGCCGCTGCCGAAGGCGCTCGCGGCCGAGCAGGCGGCGTATCAGGCGCTGTTGAAATTGCAGGCGCGCGAGACGCAGGTCACGCGCCGCAACCGCAATCAACGTGGCGGCGGTGGGGGCGGCGGCGGTCAGAACCAGCGCCAGCTCGACCAGCTCGATCTCACGCAGGAGGAGAACCGCTACGAGACGCAGCGTCAGGCCCGCGCGCAGCCCAACCAGCAGCGGCAGGAGCAGCTCCAGGTGATGAACCGCCTGCAAGAACTCGCCCGCCGCCAGCAGGACCTCAACGAGCGCCTGAAGGAACTCCAGACCGCGTTGCAGGAAGCGCGCACCGAGGAGGAACGCGAGGAGGCCCGCCGCCGCCTCAAGCGCCTCGAAGAGGAGCAGCGCCAGATGGTCGCCGATATGGACGAGGTCCGCCAGCGCATGGACCGGCAGGAAAACCAGTCGCAGATGGCCAACCAGCGCCAGCAGATCGAGCAGGCGCGCGACGATGCGCAACGCGCCGCCGATGCCGCGGCGCAGGGCTCGGCCGCCCAGGCGCTCGCCGCCGGCACGCGGGCCCAGCGGCAGGTGCAGCAGGCGCGCGACGAGTTGCGCAAGGAAAGCTCGAACCAGTTCGCCGACGACATGCGGGACATGCGCAACGAGGCCCGCGACCTCGCGCAGAAGCAGGATGAAATCAACCAGCAGCTCGAACAGCTCGGCAACACCCAGCGCCGCTCGCTCAGCGATTCCGTCGATCGCAAGGACCTGCTCGATCAACTCACCCAGCAGAAGGAGCGCGAGAACAAGCTCCTCGATCACGCCACCCAGGTTTCCCAGCAGTCCGAGTCCTCCGAGCCGCTGCTCTCGCGTCAGCTCGAAGAGGCCGTGCGCAAGCTCAGTCAGGACGACTCCGGCGCGGTGAAGCAGACGCGCGAGGACATGCTGCGCGATGGCCAGATGACGCGCGATCTGGCCGACCGCCTCCGGCAGACGCTCGACCGCGACGGCGGCGGCAAGGTCATCGAGATGGCGGGCGAACTCTTGAAGGAAGGGCAGAACTCCCAGGCGCGTCAGGCGGGCCAGCGCGCGCGTGCCGGCATCGAGGAGTTGCGTCGGGGCGTCGAGCGCGCCGCCGAAAGCGTGCTCGGCGACGACACCGAGCAACTCAAGCTCGCCCAATCCGAACTCGATAAACTCACGCAGCAACTCCAGCGCGAACTCGCCCAGGCGCAGGGCGAAAACCGCGAGGGTCAGCCGGGCCAGCAGGGGCAGTCGGGCCAGCCCGGTGAAAATCGCGAAGGTGCTCGCACCGCTCAGCGAGGCGAACGCGGCGAAGGCCAGCAGCCGGGACAACAGCCCGGCGAGCGCCAGCCCGGACAGGGTCAGCAACCTGGCGAACAAGTCGCCGACGCCACTCAACCCGGCCAGCAAGGTCAGCGCGGCGAACAAGGCCAGCAGCCCGGTCAGCAAGGCCAGGGCCAGCAGGGACAAGAGGGCCAGCAAGGGCAGGGCGGCCAGCAGCCCGGTCAATCCGGCCAGCGTGGTGGTCAGCGCGGCGGCCAGCAGGTCGCGCAGGGTGGAAATCGGGGCGGCGGCAACCGCGGCGGCATCGATCTCTCGCAGATTTTCAACGGCGGCGTCGATGCGGGCGGCCCCGGTGGCATCAGCGCGTGGCGCGCGACCGACTGGGTCGGCGGTCCGTTCACCGGAAATAATTTTGGCCCGTGGCTCGAGCGTCTGCGCAACGTCGAGGATCTCCTCGATGCCCCCGACCTCCGCAATCAAGTCACCACGACCATCGAGCGCGCCCGCGCCCTCCGCCGCGATCTCCAGAACGACCGCACCAAACCCGACTGGGTGAAAGTGCAGCTCCAGATCGTGAAGCCGCTCGTCGAAGTCCGCGCCCGCCTCGCCGAGGAAATCGCGCGCCGTGACTCCAAGGATTCCCTCGCCCCGATCGACCGCGATCCGGTGCCGACCCGTTTCGCCGAATCCGTCCGCCGCTACTACGAGGAACTCGGCAAGGACAAACCCGACTCGAAATGACCACTCTCTGCCCAAAGGTGGAGCGCGTTGACCCCACCGCGCTTTTCCAAGTTGCGACTCGATCCAGCGCGTTGAGGTCAACGCGCTCCACCTCGACCCGCGCCTGATGCCCACCTCTCTCACCATCTCCGCCTGGAACTGGCTCTGGCCCGCGATCGGTTTCGCGGCGGTGGTCGCGTTCGCGCTGGTGTGGAGCTATCGCGCTTCGCCGGCCTCGACCGTCCGCTGGGGCTGCCTGGCGCTCAAGCTCGCCGCCGTCGCCGCGCTCGCCGTCTGCCTGCTCGAACCGCTCTGGGTCAACCAGCGCGCGCGCCCCGGCGCCAACCTCTTCGCTGTCGTCGCCGACAACAGCCAGGGCCTTCAGATCAAAGACCGCGGCGAAACCAAGACGCGCGGCGAGCAACTCCGCGCCCTCGTCGATCCGCGGGCCGCGGGCTGGCAGGCGGCGCTCGCGGACAATTTCGACCTGCGGCGCTACCTGTTCGACGCGCGGTTGCAGGCCACGCAGGATTTTCGCGAACTCGCCTTCGACGGCCGCGCGACCGCGCTCGCGTCGTCGCTGCGCACCGTGGCCGAGCGCTTCCAAGGCCGCCCGCTCGCCGGCGTGCTGCTGTTCACCGACGGCAACGCCACCGACCTCGCCGGCGCCGCACCCGATCTGCGCGGCCTTCCGCCGGTTTATCCGGTGGTGATCGGCAAGCCCGAAGCCGTGCGCGACATCGCGGTGCAACAGGTGCGGGTGAGCCAGAGCGCGTTCGAGGATGCGCCCGTTTCGATCCAGGCCGACGTCGCCGCCGCCGGTTACCGTGGCCAGGCGATCTCCGCCAAGCTCCTCGACGCCACCGGCGCCACCGTGCAGGAGCAGACCGTCGAAGGGCGGGCCGACGGCGAGGCGACCGCCGTGCGCTTCCAGCTCAAACCCACGCAGCCGGGCCTGTCGTTTTACCAGGTGCGCGTCGGCGCCCGCAACGCCCCCGCACCCGGCGAAGACGGCGAGGCCACGCTCGCCAACAACTCCCGCGTGCTCGCCGTGGATCGCGGGCAGGGACCGTTCCGCGTGCTCTACGTCGCGGGCCGGCCGAATTGGGAGTTCAAGTTTCTCAACCGCGCGATCGAGGAGGATCCGCAGGTGCAGTTGGTGGCCCTCATCCGCGTGGCGAAGCGCGAACCGAAGTTCGAGTTCCGCGGCCGCGCCGGGGAGACGAGCAATCCGCTCTTCCGCGGCTTCGGCCAGCAGGGCGCCGAGGAAGTGCAGCGCTACGACCAGCCCGTGCTCGTGCGCCTCAACACCCGCGACGAGGTCGAGCTGCGCAACGGCTTCCCGCGCACGCCGGAGGATCTCTACGGCTACCACGCTGTGATCGTCGACGATCTCGAGGCGGAGTTTTTCGCCACCGAGCAGGCGCAGTTGTTGCAGAAATTCGTGTCCGAGCGCGGCGGCGGTTTCCTGATGCTCGGCGGCATGGAAAGCTTCTGGGACGGCAAATACCTGCGCACCCCCGTCGGCGACATGCTGCCCGTTTACCTCGATCGCGAGGACGGCGGCGCGCCGACCGGCGGCACCGTGCACATGCAGCTCACGCGCGAGGGTTTCCTCCAACCGTGGGCGCGCCTTCGCGACAATGAAAACGACGAGCGCCTGCGCCTCGACGGCATGCCCACGCTCGAAATCGTCAACCGGGTGCGCGGCCTCAAGCCCGGCGCGAGCGTCATCGCCACCGGGCGCGACGAAAAGGGCGGGGAAGTGCCGCTGCTCGCCACGCAACGCTTCGGCCGCGGGCGCAGCGCGGCGTTCATGGCGGGCGATTTCTGGCGCTGGGGCATGAAGGACGCCGCGGCCCGCGCCGACATGGACAAGGCGTGGCGCCAGATGCTGCGCTGGCTCGTCGCCGATGTGCCCAACCGCGTCGACCTCACCGCCGAGCCCATCGCCGCCGACGCGAACGGCGCGGTGCGACTCCAGGTGCGCGTGCGCAACGAGAAATTCCAACCGGTCGACGACGCCTCCGTGGCGATCGAGATCCAGCCCGTCGCCATCGGCACCGATCCGGCCGCCGCGGCGATCAAGCTCGAGGCCGAACCGGCGTTGAGCGAGCCGGGTCTTTATCAGGCCAGTTACGTGCCGCGCCAGACCGGCGGCTACCGCGCCACCGCGAAGGTCAAGGGCGCCAACGGCACCGACCTCGGCCGCGCCGAAGCCGGCTGGAGCACCGATCTCGCCGCGGAGGAGTTTCGCTCGCTCGTGCCGAACGTCGCGCTGCTGGAGGACATCGCGCGCAAGACCGGCGGCGAAGTCGTCGCCGCGGCCGACCTCGAGAAACTCGCGCGCCGCCTCCCGCAGATGAAGGCGCCGGTGATGGAGGCATGGGCCCAGCCCGCGTGGCACACGCCGCTGATGCTCGGATTCGCCCTGGCCTGCCTGCTCGGCGAGTGGGGCCTGCGCCGGTGGAAAGGGATGCCATGAGAATGGACATGTTTCGGAGGTGGAGTGCGCTGCTCCCAACGCGCTGGCTCGCGGTTTTCACGCTGGCTGCGACGCTGTTCGCCGCCGAGCCGTCCGCGCCCCAGCCCCCCACCGTGCTCGTCGTCGTTGGCGCCGCTGGCGAAAACGAATACGCCGACGCCTTCGCCGCCGCGGCCGAGCAGTGGACCAAGACCACCGCCAAGGCCGGCGCGAAACTCGTGTTGCTCGGCCTCGAAGCCGCGGGCGCGACGAGCGACCGTGAGCGCCTGCAGCAGGCCCTGGCCGCCGAGGCGAAGGACGGTCCGGCCGAACTGTGGCTCGTGCTGATCGGCCACGGCACGTTCGACGGCAAGGAGGCGAAATTCAACCTGCGCGGCAACGACGTCGCCGCACCGGAACTCGCCGAGTGGCTGAAACCTTTCAAGCGCCCGCTCGCAATCATCGACACCGCCTCGTCCAGCGCGCCGTTCCTCGCCAAGCTCTCCGGACCGAACCGCGCGATCGTCACGTCCACGCGCAGCGGCTATGAGCAGAACTTCGCGCGTTTCGGCAAGTTCTTCACCGAGGCCGTCGGCGATCCGGCCAGCGACCTCGACAAAGACGGACAGGTTTCGCTGCTGGAGGCGTTCCTCAGCGGCGCACGCCGCACGGCGGAATTTTACAAAACCGAGCAGCGCCTCGCCACCGAGCACGCGCTGCTCGACGACAACGGCGACGGCCTCGGCACGCCCGCCGAGTGGTTCCGCGGCGTGCGCGCCACCAAGCAGGCGAAGGACGGCGCGTCGCTCGACGGCACGCGCGCCCACCAACTCCATCTCGTGCGCAGCACCGAGGAAAACCAGCTCTCGCCCGAACTGCGCGCCCGGCGCGATGCGCTTGAACTGGCCGTGGCCAAGCTCCGCGAAGGGAAGGCCAAGCTGGCCAGCGACGAGTATTACGTCCGCCTCGAGAAGGTCCTCCTCGATCTCGCCCGCATCTACGCCCCGCAGTAGTCGTGGACGAGGCGTCCCGCCTCGTTTCATTCGCTTTGGGTCCGATACCGCGAAGCTCGCTTCGCCTTGGATGGGTAGCGACGAGCGCCAGCGAGTCGAAGCGCGTCGGCTCGCTGGC
>JACRKC010000034.1 GCA_016235555.1 Verrucomicrobiota bacterium | reverse complement strand
CTCCCGACCCGTGATCCCGATCGCCACGGGTCAGGAGACCCGTGCCACTTCCCGACCGAGCCGGGCCCAGCTTCGCGGTCCCGGGCTAATCGCCGATGAACCTGCGCCCGCTCCTCATCGCGATCGCCGCGTGCGCCGTGTTTTTCGGCGAGATGCTCGCCACGCGCACCATCGAGCCGCTGGACGCCTTCATCGCCGCCCGCATCGACGGCTCTTTCCCCCTCAACGGTCACTTCGCCGGCCAGCCGTTGCCGCACACCAAGGGCGTCCGCTTCTGGGGCTCGTGGGCCGGCGGCGACCCCAACACCGGCACGATCGCGCTCGGCCCCTTCCCCGCACCCGTGCGCCTGCGCTTCGCCATCGGCGGTTACCCCACGCAGCCGGGCAATGAGATTTTCGTCGCCCTCGCCGGCACCACCTCGCGCCTGCCGGTGAAAATCCACTGGGACATCGGTGAGCGCTGGGTCGTCAAGGATTTCTACCCGCCCGCCGACTGGGTCGGAAAACCCATCACGCTCCACGCCCGCGACGGCGCGACGGGCCACGGCGGCTGGCTCGCGATCTCCGAGCCGCTCGCCCGCGGCCACGGCGGAGGCCACGGCGAACTCTTCGCCACCCTCGCCGCCTGGTCGATCAACGGCCTGCTGCTCGGCCTCCTCTGGCTCGCCATTTTGCGCCACGTCACGGCGCACGCGTGGGTCGCGCCGCACTGGGCGCCCTTGGTCGCCGCGGGACTTGTCGCCGCATGCGCCTACCTCGCATTCTGGATCTACTTCGCCCACGCCCCGACGGGCCGCGCGTTCTCCGTCGCCCTGCTCGCCCTTGGCGCCATCGGCGCGCTGCGTCGGCGCAAATCGAACAACGTGCCCACCGTCGACGCGACCGCCGCCCCGCGCCTGCTCGTCGCCCTCGGTCTCTTCTACGTGACGTTGCTCCATTTCGCGCCTTCCTCCCGCGAATTCTACGAACTCGCCGCCAACCGCTTTCGTGAGGGCCTCCCCGGCGACAACAACCTGCCCCACTACGTCGCCGATTTTCTCTACCGCGGCGAACCCCTCAAACATCCCGGCGAAGACTGGCTTTCGAGCGACCGCCCCCCGCTGCAAACCGGCTGGCTGATGCTCACGCGCCCGGTCAACGATGTGCTCCAACTCGACGAGCGCACCTTCGGCGGCACGACGGCCATCTGGCTGCAGTCGATCTGGGTCTTCGCCGCCTACGGCCTCTTCCGCTCGCTTGGCCTCGCTCGCGCGCGCGCCTGCGCGTGGATCGCGCTGCTCGCGGTCACGGGTTTCTTCGCCCAGAATACGGTGTTCACATGGCCCAAACTCTCCGCCGCCGCCTTCGCCGCCGGCACGTTTGCACTGTGGCTGTGGCCGCGCGGCGCCCGGCCGGAGCGAAACCTTTCCGAGTTCGTAGCCCCGGCTTCAGCCGGAACGAAGGCGCCAATCCTTCCGCCTCAAGGCGGTGCTACGAACCCGGAACAAGCCCGGCCGACCACCGCCGAATACCTCCTCGGCGGCCTGCTCGCCGTGCTCGCGTGGCTCTCGCATGGCGGCGTGGCCTTTTCGTTTCTCCTCCTCGCCCCCTGGATCGCGTGGCGTCTTGTAGCGGCGCTCTATGAGCGCCGAGGCTCGCCGGAATGGCGCGGCTTCATCCTCGCCGCCGTTGTCTTCGCGCTCTTCGCCGCGCCCTGGCTCGCCTACCAGAAGTTCTACGATCCTCCCGGCAACCGTCTGCTCAAATGGCATCTCGCCGGCGTGACCGCCAAGGACCCGCGCGGCACGTGGCAGACCATCCGCGAGAGCTACGGCGCACTCACGTGGAAAGACTACGTCGCTAACAAGTCCTACAATCTCCGCCGCCAGTTCGAGGGATCGTGGGATTGGTGGTATCACCAGCAACCCGCCGGTGCACCGCAGCGCCGCACCGAGGAATTTTTCTTCACCGCCCGCGCGCTCACGTGGTGGGTGCTCGGACTCGTTGCGCTGCCCGTGGCACTCGCGCTCGGGCGGACCGATTCGTCCGGTCGTAGCGGCCGACGTGAGGAGGCCGGCACCGCCGTGATCGCGACTTCGTCGTTCCGGCAAAGCCCGCTCCGCGACAATTGGCGCCGCGCCGCCGCCCTAACCGCATGGACCGTCCTCACGCTTTTCGTGTGGTGCCTGCTGATGTTCACCGGCGGACAAGCCGTCATCCACCAGGGCTCCTATGTCGTGATGCTCGCGTTGTTCGTCCTGCTCTCGTGCTGGCTCGAATCCGCCAGCCCTTGGGCCATCGTCGTCGTCGCCGCGCTCCAACTCTACTCGTTCGCGACCACCTGGGCGCTGCTCAACGCCACGCTCCCCGGCCCGATCAATCCGCTCGCGCTCGCCGGCACGCTCGCCGCCGCCGCGTGGATCGCCTGGCTCGTCTTCCGCGAACATCGCACGCCTGACGCCACATGAAATCCCCCGCGTTGCTGCGTCTCGTCTGGTGGCTCGGCGGTCTCGCCCTCGTGCTCGGACTCGCGCGCGATCCGCTGCTCAACTTGCTGCCGAAGCCGCGCGAGTTGCCGCGCCTCGACGGCGCCACGGGCCAGGCGTGGGCCGGGGGCGGTTTCGTTCTGGGCCTCGGCTTCAACTCGCTCGCCAACGGCCTGCTCCCCGCCCACGTCCAGACCGCCAGCTCCGGGATTTTCGGCGACGATTGGACCGGCCGCACGGAAACCTCCTGGTTCAAAACCAAGCCCGCCACCGTTCACGTCGCCGTCGCCGGTTACCCGCAACACGCCGGCTGCCACCTCTGGGCCGAGTTCCGCAACGCCGCCGGCACCCTCACGCGCGTCGATTGCCCGATCGCCGATCCGCGCGAGGAATGGAACGTCTGGGAAATCCGCCGGCCGCCCGACGCGATCGCCGTGCGCATCGTCGGTGAAGATCGCGCCACCGACAACTGCGGCTGGGTGGGCTTCTCGCATCCCTACCGCGCCTGGCCCGGCTGGGTCACGGCCGCCTACCAGTTTGCTCACCTGCTCACGACCGTCGCACTCGTCCTCACGCTCGTGTGGGGACCGGGCTTGCTGTGGCGCCCCGCGACCACGGCGCCGGAGTTGCAGACCGTCATTCTCCTCGGCGCCGGCCCGCTGTTGCTCGCGCTCGCCGGCGTCGTGATCTGGTCCGCCGGCGGAATCGTGCCGCCGCGCAGTCTCGGCTTCGTCCTCATCGCGGCACTCTGGCTCACGCTCGGCATCGCCGCTCACCGCCAGCGCTTCGACTTCGGCGCCAGTCCGGCTCTTCTCCGCGTGCTCGCCGTCAGCGCCCTCGTCGTCGTCGCAGTCGTGGCGAAATCCAGCTACTCAGTTGGACCTGAGGGTGAACTCTACCGCGGCACCGTCTCGCGCAACCTCTCGATCGGCGACCGTCTCGATTCGCGCTTCTCGTTCTACACCGTGCAGGCCGCCGCGCACCACTTCGCGCCCGCCGCGCCGGAAACCGAAAAATATTTCCGCCCGTGGACGTTCTTCAGCCGCGGCCCGCTCCCCGGCCTCGCCGCGATTCCCGTCGTCCTCGCCACCGGCGGCCACCCGCCCGTCGCCCTGCCCGAGAAACGCTGGTCGCCGTTCGATCGCACCGGCTTCGCCGCCTATCGCGTCACGATGATCGTCCTCGCGAGCGCCATCGTCGTCGCGGTGTTCACCCTGCTGCGCGCGTTTGCCGGCGACCGCTGGGCCGTGACCGGCGCCGGCCTGCTCGCGCTCACCCCGTTCGGCGTGCACGAGGTGATGTTCACCTGGCCGAAGTGGGCCGCCACCGCCTGGCTCGTCGTGAGCTTCAGCCTCCTCCACGCCCGCCGACCCGGCGCCGCCGGACTCGCGCTCGGCGTCGGTTTTCTTTTTCACCCGCTCGTGTTGCTCTGGTGTCCGTGGCTCGCGGTGTGGTCCGCCGGTCGCAGCGAGCGCAACGCCACCGCCGTCGCCACCACGCTGCTCCGCCTCGGCGCCGGCGCCGCGTTGCTCGTGCTGCCCTGGATGGTCATCGGACGGCTCGCTCCCCACACCGCCGACGCGGTGTTTGCCGGCCAGGGCGACTTTCTGCGCTACTGGACGCTCGCCGATCGCGAGACCGCCACTTGGCCCACGTGGTGGCACTCCCGTTGGATGAACTTCGCCAACACCTTCGTCCCGCTGCACGGCTATTTGTCCGAGTTCAGCTTCAACCATTTTCGCGCCCAATCTCCCTACGGCGGCACCGTCCCGATCGTTAAATTCGCCGCGCTGTGGTGGACGTCCCTCCCGCTCGGCCTCGGTCTCGGGCTTTGGGCGCTCAGCTTCACTGCGCTCTGGCGGGCGCTGAAACTCCTCCCCGCCGCCACCTGGCTCTTCGTCGCCGCGCCCGCGCTGCTGATCACCGCCTACTGGGGCATGGACCCGCTCGGCTTCATGCGCGAATGCGGCCACCCGCTCTTCGTCGCCATCATCGTCCTGCTTTGTCTCGTCGCGGCACAAACTGGCGGCTGGCTCGATCGCGTCCTGTCGCACCGGGTCACACCGTGGCTCCAACTGCCGGAGACCTGGCTCATGCTCTGGCTCACCGCGTTGGCCAACCACCACCCATGGTCGGTGGAGTTCGCTCACCTCGATCCCCTCTACGTCGTCCTGAATGCGCTTGCGCTCGCCCTCGCCGCTTGGGTTCTCTCGCAGGCGCGCCCGGCCGATGCCGGCGCCTGATTTTCCGCCATGGCCAAGTCTCTCCTCGTCACCGGCTCCTCGGGCCTCATCGGCTCCGAGGTCTGCGTCTATTTTGCCCGCGAACTCGGCTACACGGTCCACGGCGTCGACAACAACCAGCGCGCCGTCTTCTTCGGCCCGCAGGGCGACACGCGCTGGAACCAGTCGCGCCTCGCCCGCGAGCTGCCTGGCTTCGTGCACCACGAACTCGATATCCGCGACCGCGTCGGCGTGCTCGCCCTCGTGCGCGAGGTCAAACCGTCGGTGATCGTCCACACCGCCGCGCAGCCGTCGCATGACCGCGCCGCCGCGATCCCGTTCGACGACTTCGACACCAACGCCGTCGGCACCCTCAATCTCCTCGAAGCCGCGCGCCAGGCCGCGCCCGAGTCGCCGTTCGTCCACATGTCGACGAACAAGGTCTACGGCGACGCCCCCAACCGCATCGCGCTCCGCGAGCTCCCCACCCGCTGGGACTACGCCGATCCCGCGTATGAGCACGGCATCGCCGAGACGTTCACCATCGACCAATCGAAGCACTCGCTCTTCGGCGCGAGCAAGGTCGCCGCCGATGTGATGGTGCAGGAATACGGCCGCTACTTCGGCCTCCCCACCTGCGCGCTGCGCGGCGGCTGCCTCACCGGCCCGAACCACAGCGGTGTCGAGCTCCACGGCTTCCTCAGCTACCTCGTGAAGTGCAACCTCGAGGGCCGCGAATACCGCGTCTTCGGCTACAAGGGCAAACAGGTCCGCGACAACATCCACTCCCTCGACGTCGCGCGTTTCATGGCCGCCTTCGTCGCCGCGCCACGCGCCGGCGAGGTCTACAACCTCGGCGGCGGCAAGGCCAACAGCACCTCCATTCTCGAAGCGTTCGCCATCGCCGAAAAGTTCACCGGCAAAAAGCAGGTCCACACCTACGTCGACCAGAACCGCGCCGGCGACCACATCTGCTACTACAGCGATCTCCGCAAGATGCGCGCCCACTACCCCGCGTGGGACATCACGCAGTCCCTCGAAGAGACCATCCGCCAGATCGTCGCGGCGTGGAAAACGCGGAACGACTCCCGGTAGGACGCGTCTGACCCCGCGTTCGCCATGCCGCGCTCCCGCCTCCTGATCCACGTTTTCGCGCTCTCACTGGCGGTCCTCTTCGGCCCGACCACCCGCGCGATGTCGGTCGTCCCGCCGACGGCCGACCAACTGGTCGCCGCCGCCGACACCATCGTCCGCGGCGTGGTCACCGAGGTCCGCACCGAGGAATTCGATTCCCCGCAGGGCCGCGGCATCCGCACCCTCGTCACGCTCAAGGTCGAGCGCGCCCTCAAAGGCACCCCCGGCGACACGATCACGCTCTCCCTCCTCGGCGGCAAATTCGGCCGCCGCACCCTGCGCATCGTCGGCATGCCGGAGTTTCACGTCGGCGCACGCCAGCTGGTCTTCATTTCCGGCAACGGCACCTCCGTGTGCCCTCTCGTCTCCGGCGGCCACGGCCGCTACCACGTGCAGCAGGACGCCGCCACGGGCCGCACCTACGTCGCCCGCGACAATGGCCTTCCCCTCGAGTCCGCCGACGAAATTTCCGTCCCCCTCGACGCCGCCACCGCCGCCCTCTCCCGCCTGAAATCACCGGCCCGTGCGCTCGCCCTCGACGAGTTCGAGTCGAAGATCACCGCCCTCCGCGACCAACTTCCGCAGGCGACTCCGCAACTCCACCAGCCATGAGTTCGCGCGCCCGCCTCGCCAGCCTGCTGGCCGCCCTCGCCTTCGGCCTCCCCGCCACCAGCGTCGCCGCCAACTACATCGGCAGCTCCTGGCCCAGCGGTAACATCGCGATGCGCCTCCAACTCGACGCCACGGCGCCGACCTCCCCGACCTTCCCCCTCACCGACGGCACCACCACCTGGAACGCCCTCGCCCAATCCGCCGCCAGCGATTGGAACAACGTGCTCGGCCGCGTCAGTTTCACGCTCACCCCCAGCCCCAGCACCACGCGCTCCTATGGCGACGGCAACAGCGACATCTTTTTTTCGAACACCATCTACGGCTCCGCGTTCGGCTCCGGCGTGCTCGCCGTCACACTCGTCGATTCCTACGACGACGCCAACTACCCGACCGTCCGCACGCGCGAGGCCGACCTGATCGTGAATCGCGGTCTCACCAACGGCTGGAACTCCTACCGCGGCACCATCCGCTCCTCGCCCATCGACCTGCGTCGCGTCCTCCTCCACGAACTCGGTCACGTGCTCGGCCTCGCCCATCCCGACGAATCCGAAGCCTCCGACAACGCTGCCATCAAGAACACCATTCAATTCGTCGCCGCCATCATGAACAGCCGCGTGAGCAGCACCGACACGCTGCAGCCCGACGACATCAGCGGCGTCAGTTTCCTCTATCGCAACGTCATCGGGCGCCCGATCGTCACCACGCAGCCCGCCAGCCAGACCGCCAGTGTCGCCGCCAGCGTCACTCTCGCCCCCGGCGTGGATGGCATCGTCGGCCCGCCCCAGGACGCCTTCCGCTCCTACTCGTGGTATTTCAAGGCCACCGGCGCGACCTCCTTCGAGAAACTCTTCACGATCAATTCGCCCACGCTCGCCTTCGGGTCCGTCCAACTCGGCGACGCCGGCAGCTACTACCTCGAAATCAAAACCGCCGACGACACCGTCACCACCAACACCGTCACGCTCGCCGTCACTCCCGTCGCCACCGCCGCCAACACCGCCCTCGCCAATCTCTCTACCCGCGGCATCGCCGGCTCCGGCAGCAACTCCATGATCGTCGGCTTCAACGTCACCGGCAACCGCGCGAAGACGATCCTCCTCCGCGCCGTCGGCCCCACGCTCGGCGCGGCCTTCAACGTCGCCGGCACCCTCGCCGATCCACAGCTCACGTTGAAAAACTCCCAGTCCGCCACCGTCGCCACCAGCGCCGCCACTTGGGAGCAAAGCAGCAACCTGGCGGAGATCCGCGCCGCCAGCGCCCGCGTCGGCGCGTTCGCCCTCAACGCCGGATCGCGCGACGCCGTGATTCTGCAAACGCTCCCGCCCGGCAGCTACACCGCCACCACCTCGAGCCCCGCCGGCTCCAGCGGCGTCGTGCTCGTCGAGGCTTACGACACCGATCCCGTCCGCGACGCCGCGAGCCGCCTCGCCAACCTCTCCACCCGCGGCTTCACGAGCACCGGCGCCAACGTCCTCATCGCCGGCTTCATCGTCTCCGGCCCCGGCCCGCGCACCTATCTCATCCGCGCCGTCGGCGACTCGCTCCGCCAATTCGGCGTCACCGGCACGCTCGACGATTGCATCCTCACGCTCTTCGCCGGCAGCGGCGCGCAGCTCCGCGTCTGCGACGACTGGGATTCCCCCAAAGCCACGCAGCCCTCCCTCAGCGCCGCAGCCACCCAGGTCGGCGCGTTCGCCCTCGGCACCGGCAGCACCACCGGCCGGCAGGACTCCGCGATGCTCGTCACGCTCGCGCCCGGCAATTACACCGCCCAGGTCAGCGGCAACGAAAACAACGGCTCCTCCAGCCCCACCGGCGTCGCCCTCGTCGAGATCTACGAACTGCCGTAGAGGTTTTCGCTCCGCGAAAACCTAAGATGGCTTTGCATCACGAAAGCCCTTTGGTTTTTGTGCAGCAAAAACCACATGTCCGAATTCAAACACTTCTTCGGCGTCGCCCCGAGCGATCAAAACGCCCTCGACCTGTTCGCCGGCGAGTGGTCTTCGTCCCCGCCTTCGCACCGCGCCGACCTGAAGGCCGGCGCCACACCCCTCTTCGACGATCCCCGCATCGCCTGGGCGCATCATCGCCTGATGGAAATGGGCGTCGAGGGCGGCTTCGCCGCACGCGACGTGCTCGAACTCGGACCGCTCGAAGGCGGCCACACCTACCTCATCGACCGCCTCGGCGCCAAATCCGTCACCTCCGTCGAAGCCAACGCTCGCGCCTACCTGAAGTGCCTCATCGCCAAGGAGACCTTCGGCATGCCGCGCGCCCGGTTCCTCCTCGGCGATTGCCTCGCCCACCTGCGGGAAAACGAAACGCACTACGACATCGGCGTCGCCTGCGGCATCCTCTACCACCTCACCAACCCGGTGGAACTGCTCGAACTGCTCGGCCGCCGCTGCGACGCGATTTTCCTCTGGACGGTTTTCTACGATCCGGAATTCGTCGCGCAAAATCCCGTCCCCGGCGCAAAATTCTCCGAGGCCCTCGCGATGGAGCACGCCGGCTACAAGCACACCGTCCACCGCTTCAACTACGGCCCGTCCCTCGACTGGAAAGGCTTCTGCGGCGGCGGCGAGGTCTACAGTTACTGGATGGAAAAATCCGAGATCATCGCCGCCTTGGAAAACTTCGGCTTCCGCGATTTCCGCACCGAGCAGCACCCCAACGTCCACGGCAGCGCCCTGATGCTCGCCGCCCGCAAGTAGCCGGTGGGCGGGCACGTCCCTGTGCCCGCATTTCGAACCCGAGGCGAGAGTCGCGACGCGTCAGCTGATCGCCCTTTGGCGCATGCCGCTGGCGCCCTATCGGGTGCCCATTCTTATTCGTGTCGATCCGTGGTTGGATTGAATCGTCGGCTCAGACTCGCGATCGCATCGAACCATCGCCTCATTTCACGGTCTGACCCCACACGCGCCACCCTCTGACAGTTCGTTTGACGTATCTTTCGTCTCGCGCCATCGTCCTTGCTCACATGAACGCCCGCACGCGCCTCGCCCTCGCCGTCCTTGCCTCCGGACTGGGCCTGGCCGGCCGTGCCGCCGCCCAGACTCCGCTGCCAAAGGAAAATCCATTCGGCCAGACCGGTGCCAACCAGCCGGCCGCGGCGGCGCCCACCGAGAGCGTCGAATTCTCCGGCATCGCCGTCGGCAACAAGACGCTCGTCATCATCTACGACAAGGTCGCAAAAAAAAGCCGCATCATCCCCGTCGGCGACACCATCGACGGCATCGAGGTGCTGAACTACGATGCCCGCCGCGAACAAGTGTCCGTGAAAATCGGTGGCGAACAAAAGCTCCTCACGCTGCGCAAGTCGACCGGCGCCGCCAACGGCCCGACCCCCGCGATGGGTGCCCCGAACCCGGCGATGAATTTCAACCTCCCCACGCCGCCCTCATCCACCGTCGTCCAAAAAATCCAGCCGCCCCCGCCCACCGGCGATCCGGCCGCCGCGACCGCGGCTCCGGCCGCGCCATCGCCGACCCCGGTCACAAAGCCCGAAGAGCCGGCCAAGCCCATTTCGATCGCGCGCCAGGAAGAGGAAGCCCGCATGCTCGTCAGCGACCTGCTTGAAATCGGCATGGCCCAACGCAAAGCCTACGAGGAAAAACAGCGCCAGGCCGCCACCGCCGAGCAAACCGCCGCCGCCACTCCACCGGCGTCCGCTCCCGTCCAACCGACACCGCAGCCGAACTGACCCTTGGCGCTGCGACCGCTTCGGACAAAAATGCCTGATACCGGTTACGGTGTGCTTTGAGATTGTAGGCCCGGCCGGTGGCCGGGCAGCCCGCCCACCGGGCGGTCCTAAAAGATCAGGAGTCTCAAAGCGCGCCGTGACTGGTATGACACGAGACTGAGCCGCGTAATTGGACGGCGGATGCCCGACGCCACACGCGACCAACTCAAGAAAAAGGCCGGCCGGAATCCGGTCGGCCTGTAGGGCGGGGTCGCCGAACCCCGCCGAAACTCATTCACTG
>JACRKC010000032.1 GCA_016235555.1 Verrucomicrobiota bacterium | reverse complement strand
TCGACGCCCTCTTACTGAGACTCGCACACGCGATTGACGTCGAACGTTCGGAGGAGGGCGGGTCTGTGCCCCGCCCTCGAAACCTCCATTCGCGAGTGGGCGGGTCATAGACCCGCCCTGCTTCAGACCGCGCGCTTGGGCTCGCGGCTCCGTCAGTCGATCGCGCGAGCCTCAATAATCTTTCTCCGCTTGGTTGTCTGCCGGCCCCTGACGAAAGAGGCCGAGAAAGAGGAAAGGGAAAGACATTGAACCGCCGAAAACCTGCGCGCTGCGGGTCCGCCTACGGCAGCCAAACTTTCAGCGTCGTGATGCGGGGGAGCGACGCCGGCAATTTTTCCCAAGCCGCACCGTCGTCGCGGGAAAAGAAGATCTCGCCACCCGTCGTGCCGAGGTAAACGCCGCCGGGCGTGAGCGGGTCCGCCGTCATCGCGTCGCGGAGCACGCCCACGAAATGGTCCTTTTGCGGCAGGCCCTTGGTCATCGCGCGCCAGGTGCGACCGCGGTCACGCGTGCGCCAGACTTTCAGCGCGCCATCGGGCACGACGCGGTTGGTGTCGGCCAGCAGCGGCACGACGAACATGTCGCCGCGCCGCGTCATCGCCAGGGGAAAGCCGAAGTCGTGCGGCAATCCGCGCGAGATGCGCTGCCAGCTGTCGCCGGCATCCGTGGAAACGAACACCCCGCCATGATACTGCATCGCGAGCGCACCGGGCCGCGTCGGATCGAGCACGAGCTTGTGCACGCAGCGGCCCATCTCCGGGTCTTTGATGAAATCAGGCGCGGGGTTGGGCAGGCCCTCGTTGCAAAGCCGCCAGGTCCGGCCCGCGTCCTCCGTGCGAAAGACGCCGACGGCCGAGATGCCGACCCACAGCCGCCGCGCGTCGGTCGGATCGACGACGATCGAGTGGAGGCAGAGGCCGCCGAAACCCGGCATCCAGCGCGGACGCGTGGGATGGCGAGTGAGGCCGGTGAGCTCGTCCCAGGTGTCGCCGTCGTCGCCGCTCACGAACAGCGCCGCGTCGTCCACGCCGGCATACCACGTGCCCGGCTGTGATGCGTGGCCCGGCACGATCTGCCAGATGCGCTTGAGCGTGGCCGGGGAGCTCTGCGGAAACTGCGGATCGCGTTTCACCGGTTGCCACGTCGCACCGAGATCGGACGAGACGCGGAGGGTCGGGCCGGTCTGAAAATGCTCGCCACCCACGAGAATGCGCCCGCGGCGGGGATCGCCGCAGGCACTGAAGATTTCCCAACCGCCGAGGTGCGGGCCGGAGAGCTGCCAGTGCGTGCGCCGCTCATCGGTGCAGAAGAGGAACACACCCTTCATGGTGCCGACGAGCAGCACGAGCTTCCGCGGGGGAACACGGCCCTTGGACATGCGCGCACCTATGGCACGCGAACGCCGCCCGGGCGAGTGGTTTTTCCGCCTTCCAACTTTCGCGCTTCGGCCTTCAACTGGCCATCTCCATGCGCCTCCTCCGCCACCTCACCCCCAGCGGCCCGGCCTATGCCGCGCTCCAATCCGATGGCTCCGCCCGCGAGATCGCCGGCGACATCTACGGCGACTTCCGCGTGACCGACCGCGTCGTCACCCCCGGCAAGACCCTCGTGCCCGTGGTGCCATCGAACATCCTTTGCATCGGCCTCAACTACAAGAAACACGCAGCCGAGAGTAACAACCAGCCGCCCCCCTACCCCGTGCTGTTCGTCAAGAACACCGCCTCGGTGCAAAACCCCGGCGACGCGATCGAGGTGCCGGTGAAGCTCAAGAGCGACCAGGTCGACTACGAGTGCGAACTCGCCGTGGTGATCGGCAAGCGCTGCAAGAACGCCACGCGCGCCAAAGCCCTCGACCATGTGCTCGGCTACACGTGCGGCAACGACGTGTCCGCCCGCGACTGGCAGCGCAACGGCGGCGGCGGCCAGTGGTGCCAGGGGAAGAGCTTCGACACGTTCTGCCCGCTCGGCCCCGTGCTCGTCACCCGCGACGAGATTCCGAACCCCAACGCGCTGCGCATCCGCACGATTCTCAACGGCGAGACACTGCAGGACTGGAACACCGACGACATGATTTTCGACGTGCCGGCGATCATCGAGTTCCTGAGCGCGAGCAAGACGCTCCTGCCGGGCACCGTGATCCTGACCGGCACGCCGCACGGCGTGGGTTTCGCGCGCAAGCCGCCGGTCTGGCTCAAGGCCGGCGACACCGTGACGATCGACATCGAGAAGATCGGCGCGCTCACGAATCCGGTGATCGACGAACCGGTGTGAACCAACCCTGCGGCCGAAATGCGCGAAGCGAGGTAGCAGCCGAGGTAACGAGGCTGTGGTGCGATGTTAATCAATCCCAGCCTCCTTACGTCGGCTGCTACGATCGACTGCATCGTTGGCTTGGCGTGCGCGGCACGAGGCGTGTCGCGTATCTAATCGGGGCCTCCGCGCGTCCTGCGTTGCGATGAAACCGCCTGAGTCTGCGCCCCGACCTGCTGCTGCCGCGTGGTGGGCGGCGCTCGATCCGCGCGAGAGCCTCGCGGCGCGGGCGGCCCTCGTGATCGGCGGCGGGGCGATGGTCTTCGCCGTCGTGCTGAGCTGGAGCGCGGGCGCCCTGGTGCGCGGCCAGCTGGAGCGCCACCTGGGCAGCGAGCTCGAAACGCTCGCCTACCAATTCGGCGACAAGCTCGACCGGGCCGTTTACGAGCGCAGCCGCGAAGTGCAGTTCGCGGCGGGGCTCGCGCCGTTTCGCGACAGCGCCCAGCCGCCGGCCGAACGCCGCCGGGTGCTCGAGGCGATCCTCGACGCCAGCCCGGATTTTGCGTGGCTGGGTTTCGCCGATCCCGAGGGGAAAATCACGAGCGCCACGCAGGGTTTTTGGGAGAAGAGCGACGCGGCGATGAAGGGCTGGTTCCGGTCGGCGCGGGAGCTGCCCTACACCAGCGAACTGCACGAGCTGCCCGAACTGGCCCGCGCGATCTCCCGCGGCAGCAGCGAGCCGCTGCGCTTCGTCACGCTCGCCGCCCCGGTGCTCGATCAGGACGGACGTTTCCTCGGCGTGATCGCCGGGGAGCTCAAGTGGTCGTTCGCGCGCGATGCACTCGCCTCGATGCTGACCGAGACGGCGCGGCGCGAACGCGTGAGCCTCACCACCTACGCCGCCAACGGCGAGAACCTGCTCGATTCGGGCACCTCGGGCTGGACCGAGCCGCCGCCCGCGCCCGCGCTGACCGATCCGCGCAAGTATCGCGGCTCCCTGTGGGAGGCGGTCGCCGGTGACGACGCCTACCTCACGGGCTTCGCGCGCAGCCGCGGTTTTCGCGAGTTTCGCGGGCTCGGCGTGACGATTGCGGCGCGGCGGGCGGGCGCCGACGTGTTTGCGCCGGTCGGCGAATTGCGGAGCAGCGTGCTGCGGTGGGGGCTCGTCTTCGCCGCGGCGCTCGCGATCGGCAGCTGGTTTTTTGCGGCGCGCATCACGCGCCGGCTGCTCGCGGTGGGGGTCGCGGCGCATCGCATCCGCCTGGGCGACGTGCTCACGTTGCTGCCCCACGCCGGCAACGACCAGGAACTCTCCCGCATGTGCCGCGAGCTGGATCTGATGGTCGGGGATTTTCGAGAGAAGCTCGCGAAGCTCGATCCGAGTGTGCCCGCGCCGGGAATTTTCACCGAGCCGGGCAAGCACGAGCGGGATTTGAGCAAATACGTGTGAGACCAACGGCTGCTGACGAATGGACTATTGGGTCGCGTGGGTAGGTCGGGGTTTATCCCCGACGCCTGCGGTCGGACGATGTCGGGCGTAAAGCCCGACCTACGATCATCCAAATCTCAACAGCCGTTGGTTTGAGGTGTAGGGCGGGGTCGCCGAACCCCGCCGGTCGCGATTTGAATTTTTCCCGAGGCG
>JACRKC010000030.1 GCA_016235555.1 Verrucomicrobiota bacterium | reverse complement strand
TTTCTGCCGGCCGAAGCCTTTCACTTCCGTGACGGTCATGCCTTCCACGCCGACTTCGGCGAGGGCGGCTTTCACTTCCTCCAGCTTGAACGGCTTGATGATCGCGATGATGAGTTTCATGGGTGGGTCGTTGTTGGTTGGCAGCGCTCAGCCTTTGGTTTCGAGGATGTAGCCTTCTTCGCCGTGGTCGGCGAGGTCCAGGCCTTGCATTTCCGCTTCGGGGTCGGGGCGCAGGCCGAGCACGGCTTTCACGAGATAGGCGATGACCACGGTGCCGACGATCGCGAGCACGAGCGTGAGGCCGATGGCTTTGAGTTGTTCGAGCCAGAGGGTCTTGCCGACGATGTCCTTGAGGTTGGTGTTGAGGTTGCCGTTGGCGTCGGCGGTGGCGAGGAAGCCGGTCATGAGCGCACCGAGGGTGCCGCCGACGGCGTGCACGCCGAAGGTGTCGAGGGCGTCGTCGTATTTGAACATCGCCTTGAGTTTGGTGCAGGCGAGGAACGGGACGACGCCGGCGAGGATGCCGATGATGACGGCGCCGGAGGCGGTGACGAAGCCGCAGGCGGGCGTGATCACGACGAGGCCGGCGACGGCGCCGGAGCAGAAGCCGAGGATGGAGGGCTTGCCGCGGGTGAACCATTCGAGCATGGGCCACACGAAGGAGGCCACGGCGGCGGCGAGCGTGGTGGTCATGAAGGCGTTGGCGGCGATGCCGTCGGCGGCGACGGCGGAGCCGGCGTTGAAGCCATACCAGCCGACCCAGAGCATGCCGGTGCCGACCATGCAGAGCACCATGCTGTGGGGGGGCATGGGCGTTTTGCCGAAGCCGAGGCGGGGCCCGAGGATGAGGCAGAGGACGAGGGCGGACCAGCCCGAGCTCATGTGCACCACGGTGCCGCCGGCGAAGTCGATCGCTTTGATCGCGGCTTTGGCGTTCCACACGCCGTTCATCAGGCCGTCGATGCCCCAGACCATGTGCGCGAGGGGGAAGTAGACCACGAACATCCAGAGGGTCATGAACAGGAAGATCGCGGAGAACTTCATGCGTTCGGCGATGGCGCCGACGATCAGGGCCGGCGTGATGATCGCGAACATGAGCTGATACATGGAGAACACGTTCTGGGAGACCCACGCGGCGTAGTCGGTGTTGGGCGCGGAGCCCACGTCCTTGAGGAACGCGAAGTCGAGCGAACCGAGGATGGAGTTGCCGGAGTGGAACACGAGGGAGTAGCCCGCGGCCCACCAAAGGATCGTGACGAGGCCGGCGAGCAGGAGGCACTGCGCCATCACGGAGAGGACGTTCTTGCGGCGCATGAGGCCGCCGTAGAAGAGCGCCAGGCCGGGCAGGGTCATGAAGAGCACGAGCGCCGAGGAGGTCATCTGCCAGGCGTTGTGGCCCGGGCCCGCGGTGCCCACGGCGGCGGTGGTGAGGCCCGCGGGGATCGTCGGATTACCGTCCTTGTCCTTCGGGCCCACTTTCAATGGCGCCGACGGATCGCTGTTCGTGAGGTAGGCTTCGAGACCGGCCACCCGCTGCTCCAAGGTCGGCTCCGGCTTCGGCGGCGCGGCCGGCGCTGCGGGGGTCTGGGCGAAGGTGGTAAGTTTCAGCAGCAGGCCGGCAACGGCCAGCAGAGCCGGTTTCCTCAAAGCGCGAAGGACGGAGTGCATAGGTAGGTGGATTGCGATGGTCCCCCGGACGAATCCGGGGCGTGAGACGCGCTCGTTAGCAGCCGCGATGCCAAACCGCCCCGATCGCCCCATTCATCCTCACTCGCCAGAAACTGGCACAAAAAAGGCGCATCAGGAGCGATCCTGATGCGCCTTTTTGAAAATGGAGCGGGCGACGCGACTCGAACGCGCGACGTCCACCTTGGCAAGGTGGTGCTCTACCAACTGAGCTACGCCCGCAGAGCAGGGTGCAAGGAGTAGGTGCGCCGCGGCGTCCGTCAACAGCTATTTTGCATGTTGGATCAACGTGGGCGCATCTCACTTTCTTGCAGCAAGCCGAAAGGTGGGCCGGCCGCTCCGCGGGCGGCCAGGAACGAGCGGGCATCGCCACCCGCTGGCCGTGCGAGGAGCGCCCGGCCCACCCCTGCGGTGCGGACACATTGCAGAAAACTGAGATGCGCCCGATCAACGTCCGCGCCGACCTCGAATCACGGGTTCTCCGGCAACGAGATCGGCCGGCGGCGGACACTCGCCGGCAGCGGCACCAGGTGCGCCCGCTCGAACTCCCGCGTGGCGTCGTCGCTCATCAGGAACTCGAGCAACCACCGGACCGACGCCGCGGACTCGCGCCGATAGACGGCCACCAACGCCAGCCGCAGCGGATAGTCCCCCGAGTGCACGTTTTCCGCCGTCGGCAGAGACGCGAGCTGTCCGGGCCGGCTGGCCACGGCGACGAGTTTGGCCGGCACGTGCCCGGGCAGCGGCGCGGCGGCGAGGGCCAGCACGCGACTTTCCCCCTGGAAATTGCCCGCCAGATCCGCGAGCCGCTCGTAGCGTGCCGCGTTCGTTCGATACGCGCGCCCCGCCAGCACCGCCTGGCGGAAATACTCCACGCCAATGCCCGCGCCGGCCGCCGGCACCAACGGCACCACGCCCAAGGCCTGCCACGCTCCCCGCGCGCCCAACCCGCCCCAATCGGTGATGCCCGGCGGGCCGCCGACGCCAAACACCCCGGCCAGCTGGGCGAGGGTGACTTGCTCGACCGGCGCCGCCGCGGGGGCGAGGACCACGACCCGGTGATAGGCCACGGTCCGGCGCGCAAAGTCCGCCGCCTCGCGCTCATCGCCGGGCGCAAACACACACAGGGCCAGTTGCGCGCGCCCGGCCTTCAGCTCGCCCAAGCCCGGGCGGCTGCCGTCCAGCGCCAGCGCGACCGATATTTCCCGCCGGCCGGCAAATCCGTAGAGCGCCTTGGAAAACTCCACGCCCATCAAATCCGATCCCACCACGCGCAAATCGGCACCGACCGACGACGGCCCGCCCGCCACCATGGCCGCAATCAGCGCCAGCACTCGCATCGGAGATTTCAAGGCCACGGGCACGCGGATCGGGCCGCGGTTCCTGGAGGCGGTCATGAACTTTTTGCCGGACGGTCGGGGCCGACCTCCGGGCGGCCCGTCAGGTTGCACCCGTGTTGTCGGCCCGCCCGGAGGTCGGGCCCCACCCTTCGAGCGCGCTGCACGGCACACCAGTGCATGACCGCCCCTAGCCCCGTTTGTCCGGCTCGCGCAGCACCAGACGATCGCCTTCGGCCTTCGCCGATGCGCCGCGCGACTGACGCGATTTCTTCCCACCGGAATGCTCGCTGTAATAGGCGTAGTTTTGCGTGTAGTAACCGTAGTCATCGCCGGCGTGCGGCGGCACCTGGTTGAGCACGACGCCGAGGAGCGGGGTGTTGAGTCCCTGGACGATCTGCTGCGCGCGCACGACCATGCTTTGCGGGTTGCGCCGGTGCTGGATGAGCAACATGGCGCCATCGACCGCGCTCGCCAGCACGCTCGCGTCGCTGACGCCGATGATCGGCGGGGAGTCGAAGACGATCTTGTCGTATCGCGTGCGCAGCGTCGCGATGAGGTCGCGGAGGCGGTTGGCGTGCAGCAGGCTCAACGTGAATCCGGGCGAGCCGCCGCTCGGGAGAAAATCGACGCCCGGCTGAACCCCTCGCTGCAACGCCTCGTCGAGCGGCACGCGGCCGAGCAGCACGTCGCTCAGGCCGGGCTCGCGTGAACGGCCCGCCAGCCGGTGCTGCGTCGGCCGCCGGAGGTCGGAGTCGATCAACACGACGCGCTCCCCCACGGCGCCCATCAGCGTCGCGAGCCGGTGCAGCGTCGTGGATTTGCCCTCGCCGGGACCGGCCGAGAACAGCACGAGCGCGTGCGGCTGGCCGGGCTTCAGGCCGAGGTTGAGATTCGTGTGCAGCACGCGATACGGCTCGGCATCGGCGGGATCATCGGAGTGCGCGCCGAGCGGGTCGCGCTGGAACGGGATGACGCCCAGCACCGGCAGCTTCAGGCGCGACTCGACGTCGGCGACGTTGCGGAAACTCGTGTCGAAATACTCCAGCAGCAACGCCACGCCCACGGACAGCACCGAACCGAACAGGAAGGCGAACGTGAGATTGAGCGGCCAGCTCGGGCGGCTGGGGAAGCGCGCCGGTTCCGCGGTATTGAGAATCTCGATCGTCTTTTTCGGCACCTGGAAGTCGATCTCGCGCTGGCGCAGCGTGAGCTTGAGGGTGGTGAGCAGGCGCTGTTCATCGTCGAGCTTCTGGGTGGCCTCCTCGAACGGCCGCATCTTTTCGCGCGCCGACAGGATCTGGCTGATCTTCGCCTGCTCCAACTGGCGCTCGAGTTCCTCGACCCGCGACTGGGCCTCCTTGTAGTGCATCTCGAGCGCGTTCTGGAAACCGCGCAACTGGGCCTCGAGCTGCTCCTTGATCTTGGCGCGGCTGTCGATCGCGGCGACGAGATCGGGGTGGGCCTCGCCGAGCCGGGATTTGAGCGTCGTCACCTTCTGATCGGCGACGAGGTAGGCTTGGAGGAGGTTCTGGATGTTGACATCGGGGATGAGCTCCGTGTTGACGAGGCTGAGCCGGTCTTCGGGCAGCGAGGCCCTGAACTGCTCCCAGCGCGTCTTGCGCCCGATGGCGTCGACGCGCAGGGCGATGAGCGAGTTCTGCATCTGGCGCAGGGTCTCGATCTCCATGTCGGAGTAGCGGGCGTTGAGATCGACGCCGGAGATGTTGAGATCCTTGCGCAACTTTTCGACGGCGTCGCGCTGGGCGGAAACCTTGCGCTCCTGTGCGAGGCGCTCCTGGTCGAGCTTGGCCAGGCCCTCGCGCTGGTCCTGCGTCGCGAGCGCGATGCGATCCTCGGAATAGGTGCGGGCGATCTCGTTGGCGATGCGCGCACCGAGCTCCGGATCCTGCGCGAGGACGTTGATCTCGATGAGGGACGAGCTGCGCTGCGATTCGACGCGGAGCATCCGGTCGACGAGCAAGCGGTAGACGATCGCCTTCGGGACGGCCGTGGCGGTGCCGAAGGACGATTTCAGCTCGGTGCCGAGGTTGAGCCGCGCGATGACCGGGTAGAGGATTTTCTCGGACTGCATGATCTTGAACTGATCCTGCAGGAAGTAGGGATCGTAGCCGGTGTTCGCCTGGGCCTGGAAGAGCTTCACCTCCCCCTCGGGTTTCTCGACCCGCACCTTGGTGGTGGCGAGATACCATTTCGGCATGAACCACGTGACGACCGCCGTGGTCGCGAACACCAGCGCCACGATGAACACGATGAGCGCCTGGCGCAGCCGCAGCACCTGCAGAAAATCCGCAAGCGACGCGCTGTCTCGATTGACGGGGGCGTGGGCCATGGCGCGGTGGTTCGCGCGGACTAAAACGTGTAGCTGCCGGTCAGCGCGTAGCGCGTGCGTTCCACGCCGCGCGAGGCTTCACCCGAATTCACTTTGTCGAAATCGATGCTGCCGGTCAGGACCCAATTCTTCGTCGGCAGATAGGTGAGCGCGACGCCGTAGCGCCCGGTGTCCTCGTCGATGCTGGCCTGGCCGCGGCGGCCCTTGATCACCGAAGGCTCGAAGGTCGCGCCGGCCGACACGGCGATCAGCGGCGTGAAGTGGTGCTGCAGATTCAGGATGAACCGGTTCACGCGCGTATCGGTGAACCGCGCCGTGTCGGAGGTCTCCTCGATGGTGAGCATGTAACCGGCGGTGATGAACGACTCGGGCGCGTAGGTATACTTCGAGGTGACTTCGACGTAAGGCACCGCCGCACTGCGCTCGGAACTGCGGTGGCGCCACTCGGCGCCGGCGCGCGCTGACGCCGTCATTTTCTTCGCCAGGGCGTAATCGACCCCGCCCATCACGAAGTCGGAGCGCTTGTTTTTCACTTCGCCCAGCTTGCGATAGAACACGTCCTGATGGCGGAGCTCGCCCACCACCTTGACCTCGGGCAGCGCCGCGAAATCGACGGAGAGGCCGTAGAGGTTTTCGATGCGGTCGAGGCTGCGGCCGAGGATCGCGTTGCGGAACTTGTTGTAAACGGTGCGCGCCTTCAGCGACGCGCCGAGCTTCGGGTTCAGGCTCGTGAGCAAGGTGCCGTCGACCTCGTTGCGGATCATGGACTGATCCGCATTGAGCGGGAGACCGTTGAGCAAAGATTCCGGGCTGCTGGCAGCCATGAACAGCTCGACGAAGTCCACTGTGGTCGTCGGCGACATCGCCCGGGCGAGACGGGCCATCGCCATGTGGCTGTCGAGCAGCTTGTCGCCGGGGCGGTTGTCGTAGTGGTCGAGCGTGAGTTCGTAGGCGAGCGACACGAACATCTGGTCGGTGACCGACGCATTGTAGGCGATGCCCGGCACCACCTGGAAAATCGAACTCTCGATCGCGCCGGTCGCACCGCCAAAGATGTTGGAATCGTAGGAGAGCGCGGATTTGACCTTCACCGTCAGCGCCTTGCCCTGATCCTTTTCCGGCACCGGGGCATACACGGCCAGGGCGGGCAAAACCGCCGCCAATCCGCCTGCCAGGAGGACACGAAAAAAATTCATCATCAGTCGATAAGGCCGGACACGTTGCGACGGACCCTAGGCGCAAAAAGCTGGCTGAAGCAATTACTTTCCCGGCGGCGGCGGGAGCGCGGGGTTCAGCAGCACGTAGAGGTTTTCCGCCAGTTTTTGCCGGGAGCTCAACGGCAGTTCGGGGGGGAAGTTGCCCGTCAGCAGGCCGGCATAGACCTCACCCCATTCGCCGAAACGGTTGGCCACGGTGCCGAGCGACGCGGGCAGGACCGGCTTGGCATTCAGGTCCGAAAAGAACGGACGATCGAGCGTGCGCGGCGTGAGCAGGAGTTGTCCGATCGGCTGCTCGAGCGTGATGGCATAGAAGTCGCGCATCTTCGGCGGTTGCACCCACACCCGCACCCCGGCATACCACGCCATGCCCGCCGGCACGTCGGCCATGAAGCCGAATTTCTCCGCGCGCGGGCCGCGACGGGCCAGTTCCTGCCGCATGCCCTGAAACAGCGCGGGGAAATACGGCGGATACTGGAAATGCAGCCGGCGCGGTTCGAGCGCATCATGCACGAGCGGCACCGCCTGGGCCGCGAGCAAGGCCGCCACCACCACCCGCGGCCAGCGGGACAGCGCTTCGTTGGCGCCCAACAGCACCCAGAAGAAACCCGCGCCGAACACCATCACCAGCGGCGCGGTCCACACGGCGACGAGCCGCTCGCCCTCGCCGGAATTCAACGCCGCCTGCGCCAGCAGCAGGACGCCGAGTCCGATCGTAAACCACCAGCGCAGCCGGTTCGCCGCGGCCGAGCGAAACGGGTAAAAGCCACCCGCCACGAAAAACGCCGCGAACCACATCGCGCCGCCGGACCAGAGCCGCGACTTGAGGTTTTCCTGCAGCGAGGTGAGCGCCTTGTTGCCGAGCTTGTTGAGGTCGACGCGGGGCAGCTCCGTCGTCAGCGCCGCCCGCACATTCGCCGGCTCGGCGGTGGAGTCGCCGGCTTTGAGCGCGACGTTTTGGGCCGCGAGGGCCACGGGGTGTCCGACCAACCGCGCGTTTCGCACCACCCACGGTGCCGTGAGCAGCGCAAACCCCAGGGCCACGGCCCCGACGGCCAGCCAGCGGCGGACGCCGGCAAACCGCCACGCCGCGTAAGCCAGCGCGACGACGACCAGCGCGCCGGCCGCATAGTCGGCCAGGAACAGCAGTCCGCAGGCCGCGCCCAGCCCCACCAGTCCGGCCCACAACCGCCGGCCGCGCGCTGCGTCGGCCGCCTCCTCCACGCCGTGCCAGACCCGGAAGGTGAACAGCGCCACCACCATCAGAAGCGGCGTGCCGTTGACCAGCACCGTCTGTTGCCAGACCGGCATCGATACCAGCAACGCCAACGCCGCGAGCCAGCCGACGCGCGGCTCAAACAGCCGTCGCCCCAGCACGAAAGTCAGCCCCGCGGCGAGCCAGAGCAGGAGGAGATTCAGTCCGAGCAGAAAGTAGTCGGCGCGAAATCCATCCGGCGGCTCGGGCGGCGCGGCAAACAGCCACTCCCGCCGGCCCTCGGGCAGCAACCGCAGCGCGCCGCCGATCGCCATCGCGTAAAGCGGTGCCTGGTGCAGTTCGGGATAGGCTTTCGCCGGATCAAATCTGATCCCGCGGGCCTGTAGCTGCGCCGCGGTCTGGGGCACATTGACCAGCGTCGTGAAACCCTCGCCCCGTGCGAGCTGCCGGCCCGTGACCGCCTGCATCAGCGTGATCTCGGTGGCAGGGCCGTGAAACTGCTTCCACCCGATCAACAACGACAGCGCCAGCGTGCCCGCCAGCACCGCGGCCAGTCGCAGCCAGCGGGCGCCCCCGCCCACTTCGAGCCAGTGGATGAACTCCTGGGCGGTGCGCGGGCGGGTCATGGGTGGAGCGCGTTGACGTCAACGCGCTTTTCATCCGTCCGCTCCAGCGCGTTGGGGTCAACGCGCTCCACCTCGAAGGCCGCTCTCATTTGTCCGTCACGTCGAGTTCGGGCCATTGATCGAGTTTGCGGTGCAGCGTGCGCCGGCTGATGCCCATCAGCTGGGCGGCCTTGGTGCGGTTGCCCCGGGCCTTCAACAACGCCTCGCGCAGCAACCGTTTCTCGTTCTCCTCGACCGACAGCGAATTCGCGGCGGGCGCCGCGGGCCTCAGGCCGGACGCGGCGGGCGCGGCCCCGCCTTCGCCCCGGAATCTGGGCTCCAGGTCGTATTCGGTGAGGCTGCCGCCGCGACGGAGCACGACGGCGTTCTCGCAGAAATTCCGCAGCTCGCGGATGTTTCCCGGCCAGCCGTAACGCTGCAGCGTGCGCAGCGCGCCCGGCTCCACCGTCAGCAGAGGCTGGCCGTTTTCGTCGGAAAACACCTTGATGAAATGCGCCAGCAGCAGCGGGATGTCCTCCGCGCGCTCCCGCAGCGGCGGCATCGTGATCCGCACGACATTGAGCCGGAAGAACAGATCCTCGCGAAACTTCCCGTCGCGCACCATCTGTTCGAGGTTGCGGTTGGTCGCGGCGACCAGACGCACGTCCAGCTCGATCGGCTTGGAGCCGCCGACGCGCTCGATCGCCTTCGTCTCCAAAAATCGCAGCAGCTTCACCTGCGTCGACTGCGAGATCTCGCCGATCTCATCGAGGAACAGCGTGCCACCGTCCGCCGACTCGAACCGCCCCACGCGCCGCTCCACCGCACCCGTGAACGCCCCGCGCTCATGGCCGAACAGCTCGCTCTCCAGCAGATTCTCCGAGAGCGCCGCGCAGTGCACGGCGACAAACGGCGCGCGCGCCCGCGGGCTCACCTGATGGATCGCCTGGGCAATCAGTTCCTTGCCGGTTCCGGATTCGCCTTCGATCAGGATGGTGGCGCGTGCCGGCGCCACGAGCCGCACGCGCTCGATCACATCCTTCAATTTCGGCGAATGGCCGATGATGTTGTCGAAGGAAAACCTCTCATCGAGCCGCTCGTGGAGCTGCTTCACCTCGACCTCGAGCGTCTTCGTTTTCAACGCCCGCTGGATCAGCACCTCCAACCGCTCGATGTTGACCGGCTTGGTGAGAAAATCGACGGCGCCGCGCTTCATGGCCTCGACGGCGGTGTCGATGCTGCCATAGGCGGTCATCATCAGGACGGCGGGGCGCTGGGGCGCGGCGAGCGCCTTGTCGATCACCTTCAGGCCGGATTTGCCCGGCATCCGCAGGTCGGTGAGCACGACGTCGAACGGCTGGGCGTCCAGCAGGTTGAACGCCTCGTCGGCGCTCGCCGCCACGGTCACATCGTAGCTCTCGGCGAGTGCCTGCTGGAGTCCCTCGCGGGTATGTTTCTCGTCGTCGACGATGAGGACGCTCGGCACCATGCGCGCCATTCACGCGGCGCCTCTGATGGCGGTCAAGCCCGCGCCAAGGCTCCGCACGTGCCGCGCTACTTCTTCGCCGGATCGCCGCCGATCTTCTGCGCCTGCGCCGCCAGCGTGGACAAGGTGATCGTCGGCGGCGGCACGGTGTCGACGAGCGCGATGAACTTCTCCCGGCGCTGCCGGTAGAGCTCCTTCACCTTGCGCGTCTGCTCCTCGGTGAACTTCAGATCCTTGTTGAGGCGCTCGTAGCGCGAGTCGATCGAGACGGACCAGAGCACGTTCCAGAGCGGCCGTTGCTGGAGTTGGAAAAGCTGTTCGTCGGTCAGCAGCGCGTTTTCCGCCGCCTCGCGCGCCTCGTCCTTGGCCCGGCGCTCGGCGATGCGCTTCAGGCGGGCATCGAACTTCTCCCGCTGCTCCGGGCTGAGCAGGGCGACCAGCGCCCGGTCAAACTCGCGGTCGAGCTCGTCGATGCGCGCCCGGTAGGCGTCGATCTGGGGGCGGAGGCGCTGAATCTCAGCGGCCAGCCGGTGGCGGTTGGGCTCCGGATGGGAACTGGAGCCGCGGTTCTTGCTCTTCGGCTCCGCCTTGCCCGCCGCGGCGGTCGAGGCGAATTCGCTGCCCAGCACCGCCGGGGGCGGGGGGACGGCCGGGCCGTCGTTCTCCGTCCACCACCGGGCGGCAAACCCCGCGCCGAAACACGAGGCGGCGATCAACGCGATGGCCAGCCGCTGATTCATAGCGTCGGATCGAGGTCCTGCACCTCGGCCGCCAGCCGCTGCCAGCCGGCGAGGTTGCGTTCCTCTTCGAGACGATTGGCCCGGGAGTGAAAATACGCGACCGCCAGCAGGCAGATGGCGGCGGTGGCGGCGCCGACCGCAAACTGGCTGAACAGCGACGGCACGCCGGCCTGCACGGCGCGGGCGGCGCGCAGCACGCGTTCGGCGAAGCCGGGCCGCAGTTGCGCGGCCCCGTGGGCGCGGAGTTGTTCCCAAGCCGCGGGCTCGGGGCCGTGGGCGGCGCGCAGCACGCGCTCGGCGAAACCGCGGCGCAGTTGCGCGGAAGCGTGGGCGCGGAGGTCGCGCCAGGCGTGGTCTTCAGGTTTCATGGTCAGTTTGGTAATGTTCGCGAAGGTGTTCGCGCGCCCGGTGAAGGCGAGCCTTCACGGCGGCCACGCTGGTGTCGAGCGTCTCGGCGATCTCGGCGTGGCTGCGGCCCTCCTGCACCAGCGCGAGCAGCGCCCGGTCCTGCGGACGGAGCTGGGCGAGCGCGTGGCGGAGCGCATCGAGTTCCTCGGTGTCGACGGCACCGGGCGGCTCGGGGATGTTTTCATGCTCCTCGCCGAACGGCAGAAAAATCCGGCGCAGCTTCTGGCGGCGGAGCTGGTCGATGCAGGTGTTGCGGGCGAGGCGGAACAGCCACGACTCGAACTGCGCCGGCGCCTGCAGCCGGTCCAGCGCGCGGATCATCTTGATGAATACCTGCTGCGAAAGGTCTTCGACGTAATCGCTCCGATTCGTCATGGCGTAAACAAAGCCGGCGACGCGATGCTGGTAGGCGACAATGAGCTCACGCTGGGCGCCTTCGTCGCCCCGTTGGGCGCGGCGGACGAGGTCGGCCAGCTCGGTCGTTGCAGTTGATTCCATGCGTCGGACATTGGTGTGAGCAGCAAGACGGGAGAAACGCCAGAAAGATTCAGCACCCCCTTCCGGGCGCTTGCCATCGCCGCAACCTTTGCCTCGGCTTGGCGTCCAACCGCCTTCCATGAAGAAAACGACCTCAGTTTCCGCCATCATCAGTGCCGCTGCCCTCGGCCTGGCCGTCTGGAATGCCGCGGGTTGCAGCAACCGCCCGGCCCCGCTCGATCCGATGGCGGAGGGCCTGACCGCCGGCGAAAAGCCGGTCTCGATGAAGGGCGAGGGCGCGCTCCTCGACGGAAAACTGGTGGCGATCGCCACCGTCAGCCGTGGTTTTGACCGCGGCGTGAAAGGCGGCCCGGGCGGCCGCTCCCCCGACCGGGAGCGCGGCCTGTTCGGCCGCGGCCGCGGCGAGGACGAACGCGGCGTGAGCGGCATCACCGAGGTCTACAACATCGGCGGCGAAACCGAGGAGGAGCAGAAGGAAGCCTACAAGGAATACGTCCGCCAGGCCATGGCCCGGCGCGCCGCCGGCAGCCCCATGCCCCCGGTCACCCTCCGCGTGAAGCTCGAAAACAAGGGCACCGAGCCGATCGAAGTCGAGGTCACCGAAGTAAACTCCGAACTGGGTAATTTCGCCGTGCGCCCGCCAAAGATCACGATCGCCCCGGGCCAGGCGGGCGAACTCGACCCGATGATCTCGCAGCTCGGCGTCACGAGCGACGAAATCCCGCTGAAGGTTTCCGTCCGCTCCAGCGGCAGACGCGAGACCCAGGTCATCACCATCAAGAATCTGATCCTGCCGTCGGTCCGGAAATAACGCAACGGCGGACCCGCCGCTGCGTCAGGCTTGCCACCAGCCTGCCACCGGATACCTTGGTGGCCACACCCCAACCACGGAGGCCCCATGAAACGTTTCCCGGCACTCATTCCGCTCCTGCTCGCCGCTGGCCTCACTGCGTTTCTCGCCGGCTGCGCCAACCTCCAGCGCCCCGCTCCATCCGCCTCCCGCCCGTTGACGTATGCCTTGGTGGTGTCGGTCAACGGCAACGAGGCCCCGACCGATGCGCAGTGGGCGGCCCTGCAAAAGAAGTTCTCGGCCATGCTCGCCGCCCGCGGTGTCGCCCTGCTGATCGATCCAACCTTCGCCGACCGCCTCATCCACGTGCAGTTTTACCCCGACGCCGACGATCCCACGACCGGCAGCGTTTATGTGGTCGGCGTCCGCACCAACACCAGCGGTGCCCTCGCGGTCGCCACCCGCAGCCCGGTGCCCGCCACGTCCTACACCTACTCCGGCTACGGCAGTGCCTCCTACTACAACTACTACCCGCAATACTACGGCTACTTCGCCGATTACAGCTATCCTTACACCGACATCTCGACTGTGCCGGCGCGATCCGGTGGCACGCCGCCCAAACAAGGCCACCCGCCGGGAACCCATCATACCACCAAACCGATCGACTGTCCCCCGGAGCCACCCAGCCGCCCGCCCGGCAGCTACGCGGGCAATAATCCGCCGGGCGATCGCGGTGGCTGGTGGCGCTCGCACCCGCAGTCCGACAACTCGTCGAGTTCTTCCTACAACTCCAGTTCCTCCTACTCGTCGGGGCGCGTGTATGATTCGCCGTCCTATTCGTCGTCGTCCTACTCCTCCTCGTCCAACTCTTCGCCGGTGTATTCCTCCCCCTCGCCGTCGTCGTCCTACACCTCTTCGAGCCCATCGATTTCGATGTCCTCGTCCTCCTCCTACTCGGCCCCGAGCATTTCGATGTCGTCGAGTTCGACGAGTTCTTCCTCGTCGTCGTCATCTTCGTCTTCGGGTGGCGGCGCTTCGACGACCGAGCAACCGCGCTGAGCCGGCTCGGCTTTTTCCGCCCGAGTGAGACCTCACCGCGGCAGCATGCGGACGCGGCGGTCTTTGCGCGGGAATTGCAGCGTCACGATCGTGCCGACGCCCACCTTGCTCTCGAGGCCAACCTGGCCGCCATGCTCCCGCATGATGCGTTGCACGACCATGAGCCCGAGGCCGTGCCCGCCCGGCTTCGTCGTGTGATACGGCTGGAAGACGCGAGTGAGGTCGTCCTGCTTGATGCCGACGCCGCTGTCCCCGAAGTGCAGATAAAGCTGGTCGTCGTCGGCGCGTGACTTGATCACGAGCTTTCCGCCCGGCCCCATCGCCTCCATGGCATTCTTGGTGAGGTTGAAAAACACCTGTTTCACCTGGTTCCGATCCGCCATCACCGCCGGAAGTGTCGCGGGGATCTCCGCCTCCACCACCAGTCCGCGATCAGCAAACTCCTGCTGCTGGAAGCGCAGGACCTCCGCGAGCACATCCGCCAGGTTCGTTTCCGCCAGATCGGGTGGCCGCGGCCGGATCGCTTCGAGAAAATTGGTGATGATGCCGTCGAGCCGCGTGACTTCGTCGCGGCAGATCCGCACCGAGTCGGCCAGCGACTCCGTCTCCCGCGAGGCCCGGAGCTTCTTCAGCTTCCGCTCGAGCAACTGCAGATGAATGGCGAGCGAGTTGAGCGGATTGCCGAGTTCGTGCGCCACGCCGGCCGCGAGCAGCCGCACGGACGAATTGCTCTCGTCCGCGATGCGCTGCTCGGTCGAGGCCTTCTCGCGCGTGACGTCGGTCAGGATCACTGCAAACCGCCGCGGCGCGCCGCGCCCGCCCCCCCGGAACGGCACCATGTAGAGCCGCACCGTGCGCGGCTCGGGATACGTCAGCTCGAATTCGCGCGCGACCACCGGCAACGCCGCCGCCGCGTCGTCCTCATCGGCGGTGCCCAGCGAAGGGCGCAATCCCGGCACCAGACGCCACAGAATCTGCCCCGCGAGCTCCGCCTCGCCGAGCCCGATGAGCCGGTGCGCCGAGGCGTTGGCATACTCGATGGCGCCGTCGGGCGTGATGACGAGGATCCCCTCGTGCAAGGTATTGAAAATCTCCTCGAACACCCCGCGCTCGCGCGCGAGCCGCTGCACGAGATTGGCGAGGTTGACCGAGTCGAGCGCGTCGAGCCGCCCGAGCACCCGATCGAGCGAGGAGTGTTTCTTGCCGGCCATGCGGGGAAGGACTGAAAGCCTGAAAGGCGGGAGGACTGAAGCAAATTCAGCCCGTCAGTCGTTCCGCCCTTCAGCCTTTTCTCCCAGAAAGTCCATCTGCGCCGGGTCCACGCGCCCGGCGAGCAGCTTGCGCAAAAACACGCTCCGGTGCTGGGCGCATCGTCCGATGCGCAGCACCGCCTCGCGGTGCTCCTCGGTGCCGTAGCCTTTGTGCTGCGCGAATCCGTAGCCCGGAAACGTGGCCTCGAGTTCGCTCATCATCCGGTCCCGCGTCACTTTCGCGACGATCGACGCCATCGCGATGCACAGCGAACGCGCGTCGCCTTTCACGATGCCGGTGTGCGGATAGGGAAAGTGCCGCAACGCCAGTCCGTCGATGAGCACGCGGCACGACACCGTCGGCTGGAACTGCGCCACTTCTTCCGGGGCCGCGAACAGGTCGGGCTCCGGCTTCTGGGCGAAGGCGTCGGGCGCGTAGATGCCCTCGAGCGCCCGGCGCATCGCGAGCTTCGTGGCGCCGAGGATGTTGAGCCGCTCGATCTCGTCGACGTCCGCCACGCCGAACTGCGCGTGGATCTGCCCCTGGTTCACCAGCACCTCAAACTCGGTCCAGAGCTCCTCCCGTTCGGCGGCGCTGAGTTGCTTCGAATCGTTGACCCGCCCCGCCTTCGCCACCGCCCAGCGGCTTTCGAGAAACTCCTTCGTGACCAGCACCGCGCCGGCGACCACGGGACCGGCCAACGCCCCCCGCCCCGCCTCATCGACCCCGATGAGCTCCGCCACGCCCTCAATTTGTTTGAGGTCGAACCCGCGAAGTTGTCGACGCCTGGCCATGCGCGAGCGGGCTACTGCCACTCCATTTTTTCCTTCGGCTCCGGCAGCGGCAGCTCGCCGAGCCGGCCGGCTTCCTTCACCACCTCATACGCCGTCCGGAAATGCAGTTTCGCAAAATCGCCGAGCGCCCGCGCTCCGAATTTCTGCATGATTTCGTGCGCCTGCTTTTTCACGAGCGGACCGGCGCCTTTCTGGAGCTTGGCGCCGAAACGTTTCGACAGCGCATGCATCTGCCGCACGAACTCCGCGCGCGCCACCACCGACGCCGCGGCGACCACGGGGTCTTCCTCCGCCTTGGTGCGCATGCGCAGCTCGAAATTCGCGACCTTCTTCCGCGTCAGCTCGCGCTGCACGAGGGGCTGCTTGCTGAACTGATCGAGCAGGCCCCACGGCACGGGCTTTTGCTGGAGCGCTTTCGTCAGCGCGATCGCGTGTTCCCACGCGAGCAGGAGATTCAGGTTGGCCCGCGGCCTGGCCATGAGCTCGTTGTATTTCGGCATTTCCAGCCGGAACACTTCGATGGCCACGCCCCGCGTCGTGCGGATGAGCCGGTCGAGTTCGATGATGCGCGGCTCCGTGATTTTCTTCGAATCCTGCACCCCCGCCTTCCGCCACTCGTCGATCGCGGCCTTGTCGGCGATCACGGTCGCGGCGACCACGGGGCCGAAGAAGTCGCCCTTGCCGCTTTCGTCGAGGCCGGCGTGCGGTTCGAACCACTCCGGGTGCAGCACCTCGTCGTAACCGAGTTTCGCCGCGCCCGTGATCTCCGGCTCGAGCACGTCGCGCACGAAATCCTCGGTGCCTTTGCCCGCCACCACAATCTTGCCGCTCGTGTAGGCACTCACGTTGACCTTCAGGTGGTCGGCCTTGTAGGCGAAGTGCGTGTAGCCGACCTCGAACGGCATCCACCCGCGCGCCTCGAGCAGCGCGCCGAGCTTCTTGATCTGCGCGTCGTCGAGTTTCGCGGTGTAGGACGCGATTTTCTTGGGGGCTTCCTCTTCCTGATACTTCTTGGCCATCGCCTGAGTTGGCCACAAAAAGCGCGGAAAGCTCAAAGGGATTCTTCCTCGCCGCGTCAGCTTTTGCGCCTTTTGTGCCTCCTGTGGCCCACCACTTGATCGAAAAGAAAACGGCGTTTCAGCGCGCCCTGCTCGCCTGGTATCGCACTCACGCCCGCCCGCTGCCGTGGCGCGACGCACCGTCGCTCTACAAGACGGTCGTGAGCGAGTTCATGCTCCAGCAGACGCAGGTGAAAACCGTGCGCCCCTACTTCGCCCGCTGGCTCGAGGCTTTGCCGGATTTCGCCGCGCTCGCCGCCGCACCGGAAGCCCAGGTCCTGAAACTCTGGGAAGGCCTCGGCTACTACTCGCGCGCCCGCAATCTCCACGCGCTCGCCCGCCAGCTTGTCGCCCGCGCCGCGCCACCCCGCACCCCGGAGGAATGGCGGGAGTTTCCCGGCGTCGGCCCCTACACCGCGGCGGCCATCACGAGCATCTCGTTCGGCGCGCCCGCGGCGTGCGTCGACGGCAACGTCGTGCGGATCCTCGCCCGGCTCACGGCCGACGGCACCGGGTTTCGCGACAGCGCGAGCGCCGCCAAGGCGTTCACGCTTCTCGCGGACGCGCTGCTCACCACCGCCACGCCCGGCGACCACAACCAAGCCATGATGGAACTCGGCGCCACGGTGTGCTTCCGCCAGAAACCGCTCTGCCTGACCTGTCCCGTGCGCGCGTTCTGCGCCGCGGCCGGCCGCGGCGAGCCCGAAACCTACCCGCGGCTCGCGCCGAAGGAGATCGAGCAACGAACGGTCCTCCGCGCGTGGTGCCGGCGCGGCGACGCGTTGCTGTTCCATCGCGCTCCCGCGACCGCCCGGCGCTTCGCCAACCTCCACGAACTCCCCGCGCCCGAGCACCTCGGTCTCGCTCCCGCGGAGATCGCGCGCGGCCGGCTGCTCGCCACGAAGCGCCGCGCGATCACCCGCTTCCAGATCACCGAGTCAATCCACGCGCTCCCGCCCCCGCGCCGAAAACTCGCGCCAGACCTCGTGTGGGTGCCGCTGGCCTCGCTCGACGGGATTTCGATGTCGGGTCCGCACCGCCGGTGGGTCACGGAGATTCTCGCCGTCTCTCACGCGGCGCGCCGGCCCGAGCGCTCCGCTCGATGACAAGGGTGCCGCCGGAACTGAGGTCAGCCAACGGATGCCTCGGTTGTAGCGGCGGTCTATGACCGCCGAACGAATACCCTGGCCGCACCGCCGGCGGTCATAGCCCGCCGCTACAGCTGGCTGGTCTTATACCGGCTACGTTGCGGTTTGGTATCGTAGGTCCGGCCGATGGCCGGGCAGCACACCCAGCGGGCAGGCCGGCGAAACCCAAAGTGCCGAAGCGCCACGTAGGCGGTATTACTTCCTGTTGCGCCCAGATGACAGAGGCGCCAATCCCGAGGCTTGCCAGCCGGGCGGCGGGTGTTGTGAGCTTGGCGGTTCCCGTCATCGCAGCATCACCATGAAAAAAACGCAGACCTCCCCCGCCACGTTTCCCAAGGCCGAGATCGGCCGTGAAATGAAGGGCGCCGACGCCGTCGTCGAGTGCCTGATCCGCGAGAGCGTCGATGTCGTCTTCGCCTACCCCGGTGGTGCCTCGCAGGAACTCCATCAGGCGCTCGCCCGCACCGATAAGATCCGCGTCATCCTCCCGCGCCACGAACAGGGCGGCTCGTTTGCCGCCGAGGGCTACGCGCGCGCGACCGGCAAGGTCGGCGTGTGCATGGCCACCTCCGGCCCCGGCGCGACCAATCTCGTCTCGGCCATCGCCGATGCGTTCATGGACTCCATCCCGCTCGTCGCGATCACCGGCCAGGTGTTCTCGAAATACATCGGCAAGATGGCGTTTCAGGAGACCGACTTCTACGGCATGACCCTGCCGATCGTGAAGCACTCCTACCTCGTCATGGACGTGAAGGAACTGCCCCGCATCTTCAAGGAAGCGTTCCACCTCGCCCGCAGCGGCCGGCCCGGCCCCGTGGTGATCGACATCCCGAAGGATGTGCAGCAGGCAAAATTCCAGCCGGTCTTCCCGCCCGCCGTCGAATTCCGCAGCACCTACGCCACGGCGCAGCAGCACGCCTCCGACGAGCAGCTCAAGCATCTCCTCCCGCTCCTCGGTGCCGCCCGCAAACCCGTCATTTACGCCGGCGGCGGCATCATATCCGCCGGAGCTCACGCCGAGTTGAAGGCCTTCGCCGAGAAAACCAACCTCCCCGTCGCCACCACCCTCATGGGCATCGGCGGTTTTCCCGAGACCCACCCGCTCTCGCTCCAGTGGTTCGGCATGCACGGCGCCGCCTACGGCAACTGGGCCGTCGAGCAGTGCGACCTGCTCCTCGTGGTCGGCGCGCGCTTCGACGACCGCATCACCGGCGACACGAAACACTTCGCCGCCCAGGCCCAGATCGTCCACATCGACATCGACGCCTCCGAACACCACAAGAACAAGCGTGTCCACCACGCGATCGTCAGCGACGTGAAGTTCGCCCTCGGCCGCCTCAACGAACTGCTCAAGGCGCACAAATTCACGCCGCCCGACACCAAGGAATGGCAGGCCCAGCTCGCGACGTGGAAAAAGGAGCACCCGTTCAGCTACGAGAAGAGCAAGCACATCCGGCCGCAGGAAGCCGTGCAGGCGCTCTACGAACTCACCCAGGGCGACGCCATCATCGCCACCGGCGTCGGCCAGCACCAGATGTGGGCCGCCCAGTTCTACCGCTTCAACGAGCCGCGCCGCTACATCAGCTCGCTCGGCCTCGGTGCGATGGGCTTCGGCTATCCCGCCGCGATGGGCGCCAAGGTCGCCTGCCCCGACAAGCAGGTGATCGACATCGACGGCGACGGCTCGTTCATGATGAACATCCAGGAGCTCGCCACCTGCAAAATCGAGAAGATCGCCGCGAAGGCGATGATCCTGAACAACCAGCACCTCGGCATGGTCGTGCAGTGGGAGGACCGCTTCTACGGCTCCGTGCGCGGCAACACGATCCTCGGCGACGAGAACAACGTCGGCAGCCCCGACAACCCCGACGCGCTCTATCCGGACTTCGTCAAGATCGCCGAGGGCTTCGGCGTGAAAGGCCGCCGCGTGATCAAAAAGAGCGAACTCCGCGAAGCCATCCAGGAGATGCTCGATCACGACGGCCCCTACGTCCTCGACGTGATCGTGCCCTACACCGAACACGTGCTCCCCATGATCCCCGCCGGCAGGACGGTGAAGGACATGTTGCTGAAGTAGGCCTCCAACGCGCGGGTGTAACGGGAAGTGAGGTCAGCAGACGGATGCCTTGGTTGTAACGGCGGTCTGTGACCGCCGACGGAGGAATGCTGGAAGTTCGTCGGCGGTCACAGACCGCCGCTACAGCTGGCTGACCGCCGTGACGCTGCACCGCGCCGCGTGTCACACCCGGGCCACTTCGCATACTTCGGGCGCACCGCTGGCTCCCTTGCACCAACGGATATTCCAGCCCGCGATCGTCATGCCATAGGTGCGCGCCGGATCCGCCTGATAGGCCGGCGGCAAGTCGAGCCGCAGCACCTGCCGGACGAGCAGCGTCGTCGCCGCGCCAAGTTTCTCCGCCATCTCCGGTGGAATCACGACCGCCTCCGCCGGATGCGCGAACGGCGCAGCCTGCGCCCAGTCGGCGGTCGCCTGCGGCGGCGCTTCGCACCACGGCAGATACGGCTTCACATCGTAGACCGGCGTGCCATCGACCGCATCGACTCCGCCCACGCGCAAGGCACCCGGCTCGATGGCGAGCAGACGCACCAGAGAAAGCCCGAGTGCGTTGGGTCGGTTGGGCGAGCGGGACGCAAAGACGCCCACCCGCTCGTTGCCGCCCAGGCGCGGCGGACGCACCACGGCACTGCCGCTCCACGGCGGATTGTCGTGGAATCGCGTCAGCAACCACACGTGCGAAAAAGCCTCCAGCCCGCGCGTGAATTCCGGCGCCGCAAACTCCGGCAGAAATTCCACCCGTCCCTCCGCCTCCGGCACGAGCCCGCTCTGTCGCGGCACGCCGAATTTCTCCGCAAAGGGCGTGCGCAGCACCGCCACCGGCCGGATCGTATGACCAGAGGAGTCCGTCATTCTGGGCGAAGCGAAGAGTCCATTGAATTTCTCAGCGGTGGAGGCGGTGCGGGGATCAGGCGGGATTCTTCGCTGTGCTCAGCATGAGCGCCCAAGCTGGCGCCGTCATCCGGCCCGTCGTCGCGCGGTCACTTTTCATGCATGATGTAGCGGCCATCCCAATCGCCTGGCGGCGGCTCGGCGATCGCCTCGGGCACGACCCGGTCGAGGTAGACGATCGAGGGATTGCTGACGACGCCGGGAGTCTTGCCCGGCACGTTCCACTCCAGCTCGCGGCTCTGCGCAAAGAGCTTCAGCGCGCCATCCCAGTCTTTCGCATAATACCTCGCCAGCGCCCGCTCGAAGACGCCGACACACTCGCGGGCCTGCGGTGTGACGCTTTCCTTGAGTCCCACGATTTCGTAAACCGGCACGGGCTGCGACCGGCCCTTGACCACGATGCGGCCGAGCGGGCGAAACACCACGCGATCGCCGCCATGTTCCACACACGCCGCCCTGGTCGCCTCGGTGCACATCGTGTAGGAGCCCCAGCTCTTGGCGCCGGATTCCATGCGGGCGGCGAGGTTCACATTGTCGCCCATCATCGTGTAGTTGAACCGCGTGCGGCTGCCCATGTTGCCGATCGTGGCCGGGCCGCTGTTGACGCCGATGCGTGACTGCATCTTCTGCACGATCTCGGGCCACTTGCCGCCGTCGGCGGTCCATTTCGCCCGCAACTCGCCGAGCCGGAGGTGCACGAGTTGCGTGGCCACGCAGGCCCGATAGGCGTGATCGGGGAGCGGGATCGGCGCACCGAACATCGCGACGACCGCATCGCCGATGTATTTGTCGAGCGTGCCGCCCTGCGCCTGCACGATGTCGGTGCACGCCGTGAGATACTCGTTCATCAACTCGACGAGTTGCGGCGGCGTCAGCAACTCCGAGAAGGAGGAGAACGACTGGATGTCGGAAAAATACGCGGTGATCGGCTGCACATCGCCGCCGAGCTTCGGATCCTCGCCGCTCTCGACCATCTGCTCGACGAGTTGCGGCGAGATGTAGGTGCCGAACATGCCCTTGATGCGGCCCTTCGCCCGCTCTTCATCGATGAGCTGCCAGAGAATCGCCGCAAAGCTGGTCGAAAACGCCGCGCCCAGCGGCGCCGCCATGGGGAGGACGTAGTTCGAGCGTTCGAAAAGATAAAAACACACCAGCGTGTAGCCGCCGATCGCAAGCAACGCCACCAACTTGGCCAACACCCCGCGCGCGCCACCCGCCACCGACAGCGCCGTGACAATGAGTGTCAACGCAACGGCCGACACCCACATGGTCCATTCCGGCAGGCGCACGACGAAGCGTTCCGAGAGAATCGTCTTCACGAGGTTGCCGTGCAGGCCGACTCGGGGCACGGGTTTCGAGTCGAACGGTGTCGGCGAACGGTCGCCCAGCAGGAGGTCGGTCGGTCCGATCAGCACAATCGCATCCTTGAACGGTTTGAAGAACGACTCGGCGCTGCGATTCTTGGCGGCGTCGCTGGAGTTCAGCTCGTCGATCGCGATGAAGACGTCGGCGACGCTGCACCGCGGGTTCAGCTTGGGATCATTCCACTTTGAGAACCAATTCGCCTCGAGCAACTGCCCCTCTTTGAGCGGCAGGGTGAGGAGGGTGGAGCCGTCCGACTGGATCAGGTCGACCCGATCCGGGCTTATCCGGACAGCCTTTTCTTCGAGCCCGAAATGCTGAAGCACCAGCTGGAGCGACATGTGGTAAAGGGTGTCCGACACCGTGTGGACGAACATCGGGGCCCACCGCGGTACGGTATCGCTTCCGTATTCTTCATCGGCATCGATCAGCCCGACGCGCGCGATCGGCCCCTGCGGCGAAAGCAGGAAACCGTTCTCCGGCATTTCGGGCACGTCGTTCTTCTTCGGATCGACCATGCCCTTTCGCAGCAGGGGAACCCGCCGGATCGTGCCCTCCTCCTGCGTGACGGCTGAGCCCAGCGTATATTGGGCCGCGAGCACGACGCGTTTCGGATTTTCCTGAATCACGCGCCGCAACTGCCGGTTGCCTTCCAGGACTTTTTTCTGGTCAACCATCGCCGACCGGCTGATCCGCGAAAGCACGATGTCGAACCCCACCGCTTTTGCGCCGCCCACAACGATCAGAGCCTCGGCCACGCTTGAGTAAAGGTCCCGGCTCCACGGACGCTCCCCCATCGCTTCGACTGCGCGCGTATCAATATCGACATAGCGCAGGTTGACCGGCGCCTCGATCTCGCCGCGATATTGCATGCGCCAGTCGAGGAACTTGTTTTCAAAAAAAGTCAGCTGGCGGTAGTGGCCGAGCAAGCACCAGATGATCGGGATCGGCACCAGCAGCAGCCAGCGGAGGTAGATGGAAGCAGTCCCCTTCTTGGTCGAAGCCATCACCGGCAAGCTAGGTGGTGCGGATGCCGGACGGAAGCAGATTCACCGCGAGGCCCCGGCGGCGGGCGCATCTCACTTTCTTGCACTGCGGAGGGGCGCTCTTCCAAGCGCCCAAGCTCGGCGGTTGAAAACCGCCGCTCCTTCGCTCTTTCCGGACTGCAAGAAACTGAGATGCGCCCCTTGGCGGCGGTCACTGGGCGCCGCCGCAGCCGCGCCATCCGGCCACGGGACGATCGGGTAATTTCTCAGCCAGCGCGTCCATCCCCGGTCGTCACCCGGACTGTCGGAGTCGTGGCTCCGGGGGCGGGGTTGGTCGTCGTGGGGGTGGTGGGCGTCGTGGTTGTTGGACGGTTGGTGGTGCCCGAAGTGTTGCCGGTAGTCGTTCCCGTGCCGGTGCTGCCGCTTTGCGTGCCAGTGCCGCTGGTGGTGCCAGTGCCGCTGGTTGACCCGGTGCCGGCAGTGCCGCTTGAGCCGGTGGTTGAGCCGGTGGCACCAGAGCTGCCGGAGGTCGTTCCCCCAGTCCCCGAGGTGCTTCCGGAGCTGCTCGTCCCACTGCTGCTGCTTCCCGTGCCCGAGCCACTGCTGCTGGAGCTCGAACTGCCGCTGCTGCTGCCAGAACTGCTGCCACTGCTTCCAGAACTCGATCCGCTCGAACTCGAACCGGAGCCACTCGTGCCGCTCGATCCCGAGCCCGAGGAAGAACCCGACCCCGTGTTGGCCTGCGCGGCGGGATTGTTGGTCACCGCCAGCGTCACCGTGCCGGTCGCCGCGGTGAAGCTCGCGGTCTGCGCGGTGACAGCGAGCGTCTGCGCCACCTGCGCCACCTGAGTCTGCGTCGCGACGCTGATCTGCTGCGGCGGGGCAATGATGGTGGGCGGCGTCGTCACCACGACCTGGCCCGTCGTGGCGTTCGTCGTCACGTTGACCAATACCACGATTTCACTGCCGGCGCCGACTGAAGTGAGTGAAGGCGTGCTGCCTCCGGTGCCGCCACCGAGAGCGGGAGTGCCACCGCCGGTGCCGCCCGTCGTGCCACCGGTGCCCGTCGGAGTGCCACCGCCTGTGCCCGTGCCCTGCGGCTGACCTTGTTGTTGCCCCTGCTGACCTTGGCCTTGTTGCTGCCCCTGACCCTGTTGCTGACCCTGGCCTTGCTGCTGACCTTGGCCCTGCCCCTGCTGCTGGCCCTGTTGCTGCTGGCCCTGCTGGTTGGGGTCTTGTTGCTGCCCCTGCGGCTGGCCGCCTTGGCCGCCGCCGCCTTGCTGGGTGTGTTGGGCCGGCGGCGTAAACCCGACGTTTCCTTCCACGGTGCTGAGCGTGAAATTGAAACGACCATCGCCGGTGGGACGAAATACGATGCGGAATACCGTGCCGCGAATACCGGCCGCGCCCACCGGCGTCTCGACCGTGAACTCCGACCCTTGGTCGCGGTTGAGTTTCTTCACGTTACCGACGAGTTCGCCCCGGTTGAGCCGGATTTTCGTCTTGGACACCGTGGGCTCGGCATCGAGTGCGGCGAAGTTGGTGCTGGCGGCAAACGGATCCTGGAGGAACTGCTCGATCACCAGCTCGCTGTCGGAACCGAGCGACGTGGTCGCGCCGTTCGAGAACACGAGCACCACGCTGGAGCCGGCGCCGGTATTGACGGTCGCCCGCTGCGGCACGACTTCGTTGTTCGCCAGCGTCGACACCAAGCCGTCGATCTTCTTCGTCACCGTCCCGGTGGCATTTCGCGCCACGATCTGCGCCTGGATGACGTTGGTCATCTCGGGGCTCGGTCCCGGCGCCGCGGGCTGGGCGCGCAACGACACGAGCGCACCGAGGGCGAAAATCGCCAGCCACAGCGGGAAACGTTTGTGCATGAATTATCCGGGTTACGGGGCCTTCGCGCTTATCGCCAAAAGTTGGCGCAACGCTAGGCCCTCGGGATTATTCGGGTCAAGACGCAAACAGAACGCCAGCGACGCCTCCGCCATCCCGCGTCCGCGCCGGTCGAGCGAGTGATGGTAGGCGTGATAATACCACGTCAGCGCATGAGTGGGATTGAGGCCGACGGCCGTCGAAAAATCATCCCCGGCCTCGAGCCAGCGGCCCTGCAAGTCCCGCGCCACTCCCCGTCGGATGAAAAACTCCCCCACGGCGGGCGTGAGCGCCAGCGCCTGATTTGCCGCCGCTTCCGCATCGCGGCCGAGTTCGGCGAGCCACGCTCTGTCGGCCAGCCGCTCCGGCTCGGCACTGGTCGCCAGCGAGATCGCATACGCGAGGTCCGCCCACGCGTGGGCATTGCGCGGATCAAGTTCGACCGCGTCGACCAAATCGGCCCGCACCCATGACAACACGCGCCGGTAGCCGGCGGCATTCGCCCGTTCCAACGCCAGTCGGTCGATACCTTGGTGGGCCCGATAGCGCAGCGCCTCCGCTCGATACATCGGCACCACCCAGGCCAGCACCGCCGCCATGCACCCGATCGCGCCGCCGACACAAACGACGCGACGCAGCGCCGGCCAAGTTCCAACCCGGCCTCGCGTGGCCACCGGCCAGCGTTCCCGGACCACCAGCGCACTCACAACGGCAAAGCTCAGTGCCAGCGCGGGAATCTTGAAGTGAAAGTCCACAAACAGCTGCAGACCGAACGCCGCCAGCCCGGCGGCCAGCGCCGCGTGAAAACTCGCCGCCGCAAAATCATCCGTCGACCCGCTCGCGGCCGGAACGGCTCCGGCGGGATCGTTCCCGCGCCGCCACCAACACCGCGCTCCGATGGCCGCCATCGCTCCGAAGCACAGGACAAATCCAACCGCGCCGTAGTCGCCCAGCGTGTTGAGGTAGTCGTTATGGGTCCACTGCGGCTCGGAGAAGAATCGCTCCGGCCGGTGCTTTTCGAAAAGCACATTGTAACTCGCGGCCCCGCTGCCGACCGCCGGGTGCTCGCGGAACAACCGCCACGACGCGCGCCACATGATCGGGCGCGTCGTTTCACCGGCGTCCTGCACGAGCTGCGTGAGGCGCTGCCGCACGAGCGGCGACACGCTCCAGAGCCCACCCACCACCGCGATCACCGCCGCACCCGCGATCCCCGCGAGCGCAAACCGGCGGCTCCAGTTTCCCGCCCCTGCGACCAACGGCCACACCATCGCGACCAACGCCAGGCCGATCCACGCCCCACGGCTCACGGTCAGCACCAAGCCAAACGCATACAAGATCGCGAGCGCGGCCGCGAACCGCCGCGCCGTGCGCGAAGCGGTCTTCCGCCAGGCCAGCTCCGCCGCCGCGGGTAACAGCAGCAGCAACAACGCCGCCAGGCTGTTGGGAATGCCGAAAGGACCGCTTGCGCGCCCGAAGAACTGCTCCGCCTGCACCCGTCCCAACATCAACCAGTCCGGTTGCACGAATCGCTGATAGCACCCGAGCAGCACGGCCACCGCGGCAGTGACCGCCAATCCGATGATCACCACGCGGCGCGTCGCCGGCGCCCGCACCCCGTCGAGCACGACCCAGAACACCGCGGCCATCTGCATCCAGCCAAACCATTCGCGCCAGCCGAGCCACTTCACCGGCGTGACCCAGAGGACATTCGCCGCCGCATAGAGCAAAAACGGCAGCAGCCACCAGCCCGCGGGATGAACCTCGCGCGAGCCTCGCATCACCCGCCGCAACAAATGCACGGAGACAAGCGCCCCCGTGAGCGTCGCGGTCACGACCATGGTCTCCGGTCGGTAGCCGCCGAGGCAGAGGGTGGTCCACGCCAGATTCGCCACGAGCAGCAGGGTCTGCGTCCACTCCCAAGTCGACGGGCGTTTGGCGTTGGAAGGCTCAATCATGGGCGCGCGTCATCGGTAGCGTGCCGCGGGAATTCCGGGAACAAAAAAAACGCCACCCGGGAAACGGGTGGCGTTTGCAATTTCAGGAGTTCGGCGCGGCGCGCTTACTTCGTCGGCACCGACTGGATCGTCTTGATGATCCGGCCGGCGACGAGATACGGATCGGCCGCCGAATTCGGACGGCGATCCTCGAGGTAGCCCTTGTAGCCGTTGTTGACGAAGCTGTGCGGCACGCGCACCGAGGCGCCGCGGTCGGCGACCCCGTAGTTGAACTTGTCGATCGACTGCGTCTCGTGGAGACCGGTGAGGCGGAGGTGGTTCTCCGGGCCGTAGGCGGCGATGTGTTCGTCGCGATACTTGTTGAAGGCTTCCATGAGCTTCTCGAAGTAGGCCTTGCCGCCCTTTTCGCGCATGAACTTGGTGGAGAAATTCGAGTGCATGCCGGAACCGTTCCAGTCGAGGGAGGCATTGAAGGGCCCGAGCACGGGTTTGCAACGCCACTCGATGTCGATGCAGCATTTCTCGCACAGGCGCATCATGATGTAGCGGGCGACCCAGAGCTGGTCGGCGGCGTTCTTGGAGCCTTTGCCGAAGATCTGGAATTCCCACTGGCCCTTGGCGACCTCGGCGTTGATGCCCTCGATGTTGATGCCGGCGTCCAGGCACAGGTCGATGTGCTGCTCGACGATTTCGCGGGCGACGTTGCCCACCTGGCGGTAGCCGACGCCCGTGTAATAGGGGCCCTGCGGCGACGGGAAGCCGCCCTTCGGGAAACCGAGGGGCGCGCCATCCTGCCAGAAGAAATATTCCTGCTCGAAACCGAACCACGTGTCCGCGTCATCCGGGATCGTGGCCCGCGTGTTCGACGGATGCGCTTCGCCGGTGTGGAGATAGGTCTCGCACATGACGAGCACGCCGTTCTTGCGCGTGGAATCCGGGAAAACGGCCACCGGCTTCAACACGACGTCGGAACTCTTGCCCTCCGCCTGCTGCGTGGAGCTGCCGTCGAAACCCCAGTTGGGCAGCTCTTCGAGCTTGGGGAACTTGGCGAATTCCTTGATCTGAGTTTTGCTACGCAGGCTTGCGAGCGGGGTGTAGCCGTCGAGCCAGATGTATTCCAGTTTGTATTTGGCCATGATGCGATGGGAGTTGGACCGGGTTTTGAGCGAGGTTTTTCCTATGTGTGCGTGAAAGCTTCGCCCGGAGGAACGTCCACCGGGGAAGCGGCCAGTAATCAGCACCTCATGTGCCAGTGGCAACCAGAAGTTTGGTGCATGACATTTTTTCCGGCGAATATCGCCGTCATGCATCCCGCCGCGCGCCACCGAGGTCGCGCTTGCCAGAATTCGCCCGGCCGTGGACTGTCTGGCTCCGACTATGCACGAGATGAAAGACACCGCCCGCGCCCTGGTGCGCATCGGCTACGATGGGCGGGTCCACAAGACTTTCCGCGGCCACCTGGCGCGCGAACGCTTCGACCACGAGGTCAGGGTGTTGCGTTATCTGGAGGACCGGGGCTGCACCTTCGTGCCCCGTCTCCTCGAATCGACGCCGGCCGAGCTCAAGATTGTCACCAGCAACTGCGGCCAGCGGGTTGACCAGGTCAATGAGGAGCGCCAACGCGAGCTGTTTGCCGAGCTCGAGTCCTTCGGCGTGCGCCACGAAGACCAGAACATCCGCAACATCACCTACCGCCGCGGTGACGGCCGTTTCTGCATCATCGACTTCGAGTTCGCCACCATCCTCGACGACGGCACCGGCCAGTCCCTCTCCCTGAAACCGACCGGATGAGCACCGACCTCCAACCCCTGTCCGCGCCGACCCGTCTGCTGCGTTGGTCCGGCCTGACGCACGTCGGCCGGGTGCGCGCCAACAACGAGGACGCCTTCCTCGCGCTCAACTTCGACGGCCACGAGGTCCGGTTCCTCGGCAAGATCGGCGAGGCCTCGCTGGCCGGCACCGACTTTGTCTTCGCGGTGAGCGACGGCATGGGCGGGGCCAAGTCCGGTGAATTTGCCAGCCGCATCACGGTCGATCGTATTACCAAGCTGCTGCCGCGCAGCTTTCGGCTCACCGCCGCCGGCATCGCCGGCGTCCACGGCGATATCCTCGCCGAGCTTTTCACCGCCATCCACCGCGACCTCCTGCAACTGGGCTTTTCCTACGAGGAGTGCGCCGGGATGGGCGCCACGCTCAGTCTCGCGTGGTTCACGCCCGAGTGGATGCATTTCGCCCACGTCGGCGACAGCCGCATCTACTATCTGCCCCGCGACGGCGGCCTCACCCAGGTCACCCACGACCACAGCCACGTCGGCTGGCTGCGCCGCAAGGGCGAGATCAACGAACGCGAGGCCCGCTCGCACCCGCGCCGCAACGCCCTCAACCAGGCGCTCGGCGCCGGCCACCAATTCGTCGAACCCCATTTCGGCTCGGTCGGACACCAGCCCGGCGACCGCTTCCTCATCTGCTCCGATGGACTCGTCGATGGCCTGTGGGATCGCCAGATCGAGGAGATGATCCGCACGGCCCCGGCCACGGAGCCGGTTGCGAAACACATCGTCGAGGAAGCCGTGCGCAGTTCCGGTCGCGACAACACCACCGCCGTCGTCGTCGAGGTGCTCGCCCCTGCTCCTGCACCCGCGCCATGAGCGCCACCAGACTTGTCTTCGTCTACGGCACCCTCAAACGCCGGGGCCGCAATCATCACTTCCTCGCCGGCCAGCGTTTCGTCGGTGAGGCGCGCACGGCGCCGGGCTTTCGCCTCCACGACCTCGGCGGCTACCCCGGGATGATTCCGCAAGCCGCCGACCGCGACGGTGTCACCGGCGAAATCTGGGCGATCGACGCAGCCTGCCTGCGGCGGCTCGACGCCTTGGAAGGCCTCGCCGAGGGCCTCTACCGCCGCCAACCCGTCCCACTGCTTCCGCCGCACGCTGATCAACCGGTCGACGCCTACCTCTACGCGCGCAGCGTCGACGGTCGCCGGGAGATCGGATCGACGTGGAGCGAATAGCGCTCAGCCCGTCACCGGCTTCAACGCCTTCTTCGGCACGCGGGTCACGCGCACGAACTTGGCGCGGAACAAATCGTCCAGGACTTCACGCACCTCCGCCGGGATGCGTTGCACCAGTTCGTTCAGCGGCGGCATCTCGCCGGGCTCCTTCTCTTCGACTGCCTCCGCCGCGACCGGCGCCACCACCTCGCCACGCGAACGCAGCTCGGTGAGCATCGCCGACTCGGCCGATTCATCCGGCCACAGCGGCGGCATGCCGTCCTGAAGCGTCACTGAGTCCGCCGCCGTCGGCTGCTCCTGTAGCGACGGTCTATGACCGCCACCCTCCGTTGCGACTGAAGTCTCATCGCGGCCCTCGATCGCCGCCGCTCCAGCGCGGCCGCCGGCCAGCCGGTCCTCCAACCGGTCAATCAGCCCTTTTTTTTTTCGTCGCCACCGGCCGCCGGCGCCTCGTCGGCCAGCGCCGCCAGTTCCTTGATGAGCGAATCGATCGCGCGCGCGCGACTGGCCTCGACGGCTTTCAGCAGCGTGACCTCGAAGTTGATCTTCTCCGCCAGCCCGAGTTTCACACTGCCCTCGCCTTCCCGCAGGCCGTCGAGCAGGCGGGTCAGCTGCTCGGTCGACAATGACTGGCCGCCCAGCGCGTCGCTCTTCCCGCCCTTGGCGATCGCATCCAGCAACGCCATCCGCACGAGCGCCTGCAAGTCGATCAGCAGCCGCACGAGATCGCGTCCGCCGGAATCGCACTCGTCGACGATCGCAACGATCTGCTGGTGATCGCCGGCCGCGAGCGCGGCGGCGAGCGCGGCGATCTTGTCGGCCGCCACCAAGCCGTAGACGTCCAGCACATCGGGTTCGGAAATCTCGGCCCCGCAGAACGAGATCATCTGATCAAGGATCGATTGCGCATCGCGCATGCCACCGTCCGCCAGGCGCGCGATGCAGGCCAGCGCCGCGTCGGTGATCTTGATCTTCTCGTCCTTCGCAATCCGCTTCAGCCGCTCGACGATGAGGTCGTTGGGGATCGGCTTGAGGTCGAACCGCTGGCAGCGCGACACGATCGTCGGCAGCACCTTTTGCGGATCGGTCGTCGCAAAGACGAACTTCACGTGCGGCGGCGGCTCTTCGAGGGTCTTGAGCAACGCGTTGAACGCCGCCGCCGAGAGCATGTGCACCTCGTCGATGATGTAGACCTTGAACTTCCCCTGCGCCGGCGCGTAGCGCACCGTGTCGCGCAGATCGCGCACCTGGTCGACGCCGTTGTTCGACGCCCCGTCGATCTCGACCACGTCCAGGTGCGAGCCCTCGGCGATGGAGACACACGCCGGGTCCTTCGGATCGAAATCAGCCTTCGGTCCATCCGTGCAGTTGAGCGCCTTGGCGAAGATGCGCGCCGTCGAGGTCTTGCCCGTGCCGCGCGGTCCCACGAACAGGTAGGCGTGGGCGATGCGACCGCGGGTGATCGCGTTCTTGAGCGTGCGCACGACATGCTCCTGGCCGACGACGTCGTCGAAGGTTTGGGGGCGCCACTTGCGCGCGATGACTTGATAAGTTCCTGACACTGGAGCTGAGAGTTGAGCGCTGAGAGTTGAGAGAAAAGACAAAACGCTCACACGCCCAGTCCCTCAACTCTCATCCCTCAGCTCTCAACTTCTTGCCACTCGCCGCGCCGGCAAATAAAAGTGGCCAGGCACTCCACGGCACTGGGAAGGACGTCGTTGCCGTTGCTACCTTCCGGTCCTGGCGGAGTTCACGCGCCTGCCCATGCATGGCACCTGGCCGGCGCGGAACATGCCCCGCCGCGCGGCGCGCGCAAGGACTATTTGCCGCCGGCCGGTTTCGCCACCGGCGCGGCGGTGCCGGGCGTCGCGGCCGGCGCCTTGGTTTCGTTTTCGGAAGCCTGATTCGCCGCCCGCTCCGCTTTCATCGCGGCCTCGATGGCCGCGGAGATTTCTCCGCGCCGTTTGCGCTCCTTGTCCGTGCGCTCCTGCATCTGCTGGCGCATGGTCTCAAGTTCCGTGCGCTGTTCCGGCGTGAGCAGGGCCGCCACATCCTCATACATGCGCTCGGTCACGCGCACGGTGTCGGCGAGGTTGCGCTGGCGGTCGCTCTCATTTTCCTGGCGCAGCCGTTGCAAATCCTCCGAGGCGCGTCCGACGATGGGGCGCATCTTGTCCCGCTGCGGGGTGGTGAGTTTCAGCCGCTTGGTGAATTGCTGCATGAGCGCCGGCATGATGGGCGCCTTCGAGGGCTGCGCCGCCGGCGGGTTGGCGCCGGCCTTGGGTGCGGCCGCGGCGGGTGCCGGCGCCACCACGGCCGGCACGGCCATCTGGCGCTCGACGGCGCGCCATTCCGAGAGGCGCTTGTTGGAGGCCCGCAGCGTGAACAGGCCGCCGAACACCGCGCCGGCCATGAAAACCGCCATGAACGCGGCGATGACTTTCCAGGGCTTGTCCACCTCAGTCGGTGAGATCGAGCACGAGCGCGACGGCGTCGTCGTTGCCGCCGACGTCACTGTCGTCGGCGAGGCCACCACCCGCTCCGCCGGCCAGCGTCTTGTAGTTCACCGCGACACTCGCCAGCGCCAGCAGGCACGCAATCCCGACGGCCCGGAGGGCGAAGCGTTCGAACAACGACGCCACCTTGACCTCTTGCGCCAGGGCCACCACCCGCGTGGCGAACCCGAAGGGAGCAGTGACGTCGCGTTCGTCGCGCACAGTGCGCGCGGCCGCGGTGAGGCGCATCCAGGGATGCTTGGGATCGATTGGGTTCATGAGCGTTCCTTTCGTTGTAATTCCTGAAACAGCTTCTGCAGTTTCCGCCGCGCGCGGAAGGCGCGGACCTTGACGAGCGATTGGTTCCAGCCGGTGAGCTGGCTGATCTCGGCGACCGTCTTTTGTTCGAGATCGAGCAGGCGAAGCACGAGCTGGTCGTCCGGTTTGAGCTGGTTGAGCAGCTTGTGCACCAGCTCGCGCGCGGCCATCGCGTCGTTGGCGGCGACGTCGTTCTCGTTGGTGATGACGTTGTCGAGCACCTCGGCCTCGGTCTCCGACAAGTCCGCCCAGCGAAATTCCGGCCGCCGTTTCTGCGCCCGCAGGTGATCGATGCAGGTGGTCACCGCAATCCGTGAGACCCAGTGCGGGAAGGGCACGGCGCCTTGGTATTGGGCGAGTCGGGTGAACATCTTGAGAAAAATCTCCTGCGCTAGGTCTTCCTCGGGCACGCGTCGCGGCAGGTGCGAGCGGACGATGCGAATGACGAGGGGATACAGGTGATCGACGAGTTCGCGCGCAGCCGCCTGATCGCGCCGGCGCACTCGATTGAGGCAGCCGGCCAGATCGAACGGTGGCGCGTCGTCAGACATGCACCGATGGAGCCAAGGTCATTCACATTGGGCAAGACGCGCCTTTGGGGGGAGAGTTACAAATCGGGCTGGCCCGGAACGCCCCTTGACTTTAAGCGCCGCGCGCCGATATCAGCAGGCAAGCTAATGCGAATTTCGCTCCAGGCCCTCCGACTTACTTAAGCGCACGACCTCCAAGGACGCCGCCTAGCGGCTGGTCGTGCGTTGGCCTGAGATTTTTTGCCGTCGCCTCCGCGTGACGTGATGACAGTCTGTCCCGTTCCGGCCCGCCGGCCGGGCCGCCAAAATCCCTTCCTTACATTTTTGTCAGTCGATTTCTTGTCATGCAAACGCCTCCCGTCACGAAATACCGCCCGTTTCCGCCCGTCGCCTTGGCCCACCGCCAGTGGCCCAACCGCACGCTCACCCGCGCCCCGATCTGGTGCTCGGTCGACCTCCGCGATGGCAACCAGGCGCTCGCCCAACCGATGAGCGTCGAGGAGAAGCTCGAGTATTTCGACCTGCTCGTGAAGATCGGTTTCAAGGAGATCGAGGTCGGTTTCCCCAGCGCCTCGCAGATCGAGTTCGATTTCTGCCGCCGCCTCATCGAGGAAAATCGCATCCCTGACGGCGTCGCGATCCAGGTGCTCTGCCAATGCCGCGAGGAGTTGATCACGCGCAGCATCGAAGCGCTGCGCGGCGCGAAGAACGCGATCTTCCACCTCTACAACTCCACCTCGCCCTCGCAACGGAAGCACGTATTCCACGCCACGCGCGACGACATCAAGGCCATCGCCGTCCAAGGCACGAAGTGGGTCAAACACCACTCCGCCCCGCTGGTCGCCGCCGGCACGCGGATGCGGTTCCAGTATTCACCCGAGAGCTTCACCAGCACCGAACTCGATTTCGCCCTCGAGGTCTGCGAAGCCGTGACCGACGTCTGGCAGCCGACCACTGACAACAAAATCATCCTCAATTTGCCTGCGACCGTCGAATACGCCACGCCCAACGTCCACGCCGATCAGATCGAGTGGATGTGCACGCACCTCACGCGCCGCGACCGCACGCTCGTCTCGCTCCACACGCACAACGACCGCGGCACCGGCGTCGCCGCCACCGAGCTCGCGATGCTCGCCGGCGCCGATCGCGTCGAGGGCACGCTCTTCGGCAACGGCGAGCGCACCGGCAACCTCGACATCGTCACCGTCGCGCTGAACCTCTACACCCACGGCATCCACCCCGGCCTCGACTTCTCGAACATCAACGAGATTCGCGAGGTCTACGAACGCTGCACGCGGCTCGAAGTGCCGCCGCGGCAGCCCTACGCCGGCGAGCTGGTCTTCACCGCCTTCAGCGGCTCGCACCAGGACGCGATCAACAAGTCGTGGGCGGTGCAGAAAAAAGACGAGCCGTGGGATGTGCTCTACATTCCGATCGACCCCGCCGACATCGGCCGCAGCTACAAGGCGATCATTCGCATCAACAGCCAGTCGGGCAAAGGCGGCGTCGCCTACGTGCTCGAACACGAGTTCGGCTTCTCGCTCCCGAAACTCATGCACAAGGAAATCGGCAAGATCATCAACGATGTGGCCGACGCCAAGGGCACCGAGCTCACGTCCGCCGAGGTGCACGAGGTATTCCAGCAAGAATATCTCACGCGCACCGCGCCGATCGTGCTCCAGCATTTCAAGACCACCGAGCGCGACAGCAGCGTGAAGTGCGAGGCCGCCCTCACGATCGACGGCGCGGCGCACAAACTCACCGGCACCGGCAACGGCCCGATCGACGCCTTCGTGCATGCGCTCGGCCACACTTCGCTGCCGAAGTTCGAGGTGCTCTCCTATTCCGAACACTCGCTCGGCAAGGGCAGCGAGGCGCGCGCGGTCAGTTACATCCAGGTCAAAACCGAGCGCGGCCACACCCTCTTCGGCGCCGGCATCGACACCAATATCGAGCTCGCCTCGATCAAGGCCATCGTCAGCGCCCTGAATCGCGTGCTGGGAAGAAAATAGCCCGGACGCATCGCGCAACACCATCGGCGCGTGTCGCGAACCCGCGCCTTTTTGTTTGTCGGCCTCCGGGCCGGGCGCATCAACTCGCGCATGGCCCACCCCACCGCCCCGCGGCTCCTGCTGGCCGCCTTGGCCACTTCGCTGGCCGCCTGCTTCGGCGCCGACTCCCGCGCCGGATTTCTCCAACTCATCGACCGGTCGCGCGTGCCGCTCGCGCCGGAAACCCAACCCGCCGTCGAAAAAAACGGCCTCGTGCAAATCGCGTTTTCGTTCGCCGCCGAAGCCACCCAGCGCGTGCCCGGCCTCCTCGTCAAACCGGCGGCACCCGCGAACGTCCGGCGCCCCGCGGTGATTTCCCTGCACGGCACCGGCGGCAACAAGGAAGGCCAGGTCACGCTGCTGCGGCAGTTCGCGTCCGCCGGTTTCGTCGGCGTGGCGATCGACGGACGCTACCACGGCACCCGCTCCAAGGCCGGCAAGGGCTCGGCCGACTACCTCGACGCGATTCTCCGCGCCTACCGCGGCAACGGCGAGCATCCGTTTTACTACGACACCGTCTGGGACATCGTGCGGCTGCTCGATTACCTCGGCACCCGCGACGACATCGATCCGCGGCGCATCGGTGTCATCGGATTCTCCAAAGGCGGCACCGAAGCCTACCTCGCCGCCGCCGTCGATCCGCGCATCGCCGCCGTCGTCTCGTGCATCGGCGTGCAGAGTTTCCGCTGGGCCTTGGAACACGATTCGTGGCAGTCGCGCATCGGCACGATTCAAGCCGCCTTCGATGCCGCCGCCAAGGAAACCGGCGTCCCCCGGCCCGATGCCACGTTTGTCCGCGAATTCTACGCGCGCGTGTTGCCCGGTGTGATCGATCGGTTCGACGGCCCGGCGATGCTGCCGCTGATCGCGCCGCGGCCGTTGCTGGTCATCAACGGCGATTCGGATCCGCGCACCCCGGTGCCCGGCGTGGAACTCTGCACGACCGCCGCCCGAACCGCCTACACTGCCGCCAACGCTGCGGATAACTTTCAGCTGATCGTGCAACCGAAGACAGGGCACAAAGTGAACCCTGACTCTCTCGCCACCGCCCGCGCGTGGCTCGCCCGACACCTCAGGCCGTGAGCGAAACTCAGTCCGCAGCAGACGCCAAGCGGTATGGTCAGTCCAACGGCGGTTGAGACTTGGATGGTCGCAGGTCGGGCGGCCGCGAAACAGGGTGGCAAAGAGTCCGGCGGTTTGGGGAGCGCACCCGTCCCGGGTGCTCGTGTCGGCGTCTCGCCGACACCTCCGAAACCCTCGGCGGGACGCCGAGGACAGCCCGCGGGACGCGGGCGCTCCCCGCACCACCTCAGTCACCCAACCATGCGGACCTCAGCAAAAGCGCCGTTGGAACTGCGCCACCAGGACACCGAGACCACGGAGAAAGCGGTCGGCGAAGGGATGTTCGAGCCACCGCGATTCACCTGCGTGGTGAGCCAGATTTTTCGCGGTTCTTCCGCGGTGCGCTCCGCGGCGCCGGGACCCCACTGCGTTTTTCCAGGTTTGATCATCACGGCACTTCGTAAATTTCCACGATGGCCACGCCCGTTGTGCCGCCGACGCCGCGCGCCTGCACCGTGTAGGCGCCCGGCTGCAAGGTGGCGAGCAGCGCGGCGTCCCGCGATTCCGGCGGCAGCGCGAATGCGCCGACTTTTGCGAAGGCGGCGGTGAGTTCCGCCCCTCCGCCCCAGTTGTCATTGCTGCCGATCATGGTCTGGCCGGAGAACAAGGTGAGCTGTGGATCGGCGACGGCGCCCGGGACGTCGAACGGTGCGGCCCCGAGGGTGGGCCCGACCACGCGGATGAGCACGGTCTTTGATCCGGTTCCTCCGACGACGAAGCCCGCGATGAGCACCGTGCCGAGATTTTTCAAGACGGACACATTGACGAGCCGCGGCGTGGTCGCGAGGAAACTGGCGGAGGGCGTCACGTCATAGATTTCGGCGATGACCCGGCCCGTGCCCGGGCCCGTCGCGGAAATGCGCACGGAATTGTCGCCCGGTGGAATGTTCGCCAGCACCGCGGCATCGAGCGACGCCGGATTGGCGAAGGGAAACCCGGTATAGCCCGAGATCGCGGCTCTCAGGTCCGCCGTGCCTCCCCAATTGTCGTTCTCCGCTGTCTGCGTCGATCCGGCGAACAACTCCAACCGTGGGTCGGCGAGGCCGCCCGGAACCCCCAGCGAGGCCAGCGCGGGACCGGCAGCACGGATGAGGACCGATTTGGTGCCGGTCGTGCCGACGCCGCCGACCACATAACCCATCGTGAACGAATCGCCCGCCGCGGCGATATCGGTGAGAATCGCCAGATTGCTCAAGCGGGCGCGGTAGCTTTCGTTGGGTGGCGGCTGCGTCAGCTTGGCCAGCGTGAGGCCCGTCGCCGTGCCCTTGCTGCCAACGGCGAATTGGTAGGTCGTGCCCGCTTGCGCGTTGAACGTGACGAGGCTCGTCGTCCGACCGGGTGCATCGTCGTTGGCGGCGACAGCGGTCAATGCGCCCAGGGTCGCGCCGGCATAAACTGCCACCACGGTATCATATTCGCTGCCGGCGGTATCGATGGTGGCCGGCCCGGTGTAGGGGGCGGTCCACTCCCACCACAACGTCGCGGCGGCCGGCGCACCGGCGTGAGCGGATTCACCGGGCTCGGTCGTGGCGCCGGCATTGCTGGATCGGATGGTGGCGATTTCACCCGAGACGTTGGCACGAGTGGCGAAATCGTCGTTCATCGGGCGGTTCGAGGTGCTCGTCACGGCATTGAACAGATTGAGCCGGCCCCCGGACTGCGCCAGGCCGAGCAGCGCCGGTTTGCGATCGGTGGAGCGCAGGAGGCGATTGATGAGTTGCCGATAGGTATCGTTGGGGAAGCGGGCCTTGAGCAGCGCGAGCGAGCCGGTGACATGGGGCGCCGCCGGTGAGGCGCCATTCCCGCTGGAGATCGCGGTGTCGCTGGTATGACTCAGCGAGGGGATCGAGACGCCCGGGGCGAAAAGATCGATCGCGGCGCCGTAATTCGCACCGGTTGGGATCGCATCCTGGTTGTTGGTCCACCCGACGGCCACGATGTTGTCGAGAGGGTAGTTGGCGGGGTAGCGGGGCGTGGTGTCGGAACTCCCGCCGGTATTGCCCGCCGAACAGACGACGATCACGCCCGCATCGCGCGCGGCCTTCAGGGCGGCATAAGTGGTCGGCGAGAAGACGTCGTCGCTGAAGCTGCAATTGATGACCTTCGCCCCGTGCGCGATCGCGTAATCGATGCACGCCACCACATCGGCCGTGGCGAAGGTGCTGCTGTTCACTTTCAACGCCATGATCTGCACCTTCCACGCGACGCCGGTGGTCAGGAGGTTGTTGTTGCCGGCAGCACCGATGATGCCGGCAGTCCGGGTGCCATGGCCACTGTCGTCCGTGGGGTCGCCGTTGGTGGCGACGCCGGTGCCACTCGCAAACCGGGCGCCATTGATGTCGCCAAAGGTCGGGGCGGGGTTGCGCCAGAGATTGGGAACGAGGTCCGGATGGGTCAGCCGGACCCCGGTGTCGATGACCGCGACAATGACGCCCGACGCATCGTTGATGACATCCCACGCCGCGACCGCCTTGATGTCGGCGCCGGGCGTGCCGACGACACCACCCACCGTCTGCCCGGTGTTGTTCAACGACCATTGCGCCGGAAAGCTCGCGTCGTTGGGAATGCCGTTGGGCTGCAGGATTCGGCTCGGCTCGACGTATTCGTAACGCCCCGTGGCCTGCAGTCGTGCGATGCCGGCGGCGACCGTCTCGGTGCCATCGAGTTCGATCACGCGCACATCGCCGAAGCGGGCGAACGTGCGATGCACGCGCACGCGCTCGCCAGCCTCGGTGGCGTCGACCGTGCCGCGATGGTGGGCGCGGGGCTTGGCGAGCACCACGCGATCGCTGAAGCCTTGCGCGTGCTCCTTGGCGGTGTTGGCGGCGGGGACCGGCAACAGCGGCGGGGTGGCGACAGCCGTGCTCGCAAGGGCGAGCACGCACAATCCGGTGCAGATTCGCGGCACCGCGAGGAACGATTCGAGGGGGAGCAGTGGGTGTTTCATGGATGGGAGACTCAGTTGATGAAGAGGGTCGTCGGTTGCCCTACCACGGCGCCGGGCCCGATCTTTCAAGAATCGCGAAAAATCTTTCGTTTCGCTTTCGGCCGATTGCTGAAAGATCCCGCGTCTCCCCAATGTAGGGTGGATTATGAGCGACCAAAACCCCGGCCTCGGTTCGACGCTGGCCACGCGGCCGACGCTGTTGTTTCGCATTCGCGACTGGCAGGATGGCGAGAGTTGGGAGGAGTTTCACCGGCTCTACCGCCGGCTCATCCACGGCCGCGCCTGCCGCGCCGGGCTCGCGCACGCGGATGCGGAGGATGTCGCGCAGGAAGTGTTGAAGCGTGTGGCCGAGACGATCCGCGACTTCGACTACGATCCGAAGCGCGGCTCCTTCCGCGGCTGGTTGATGCAGCTCACGCAGTGGCGCATCGCCAACAAGCTCGCGCACCGGGCCAAGGCTGAGGCACCACGCCCCCAGCCCAGCGAGGGCGGGAACGACGGCGTCGCGGCGGTCGAGCGTCTGCTCGCACCGGCCAACGAGGACGACGAGTGGGACCGCGAGTGGCAGCTCCACTTGCTCGCCGCCGCCGCCGAACGGCTCGCCCGCAAGGTCAAGCCGCAGCACTTTCAGGTGTTCGATCTTTACGTGCAGCAACAGTGGCCGGTGCTCGAAGTCGCGCAGGAGCTCGGCATCAACCCCGCCTCCGTCTACCTGATCGGCCACCGCCTGACGAAGCAGCTCAAGGCCGAGGTGGAGAAATTGCAGGCGCAGCTCGGCTGAGTTCGCCAACCGCGGGACTCATGGCGAGCGGCGGGCGCAGGCGGACGCTGCTCCTTTTCGCTTTTCCGCTGGTGTGCCCCGGCCCCGGATGGCTCGATGGGGCCATGTCCACCGGCTCGTCCAGCCCCGCCCGCAAATCGCGGGCCACCGCCGCGGACGGCACGCCGGACATCCCCGACTACGAGATGCTCCGCGTGATCGGCCGCGGGAGTTACGGCGACGTGTGGCTGGCCCGCGGCATCACCGGGATTTACCGCGCGATCAAGGTGGTGTGGCGCGAGCGCTTCGCCGACGCGGGGCCGTTCGAGCGCGAATTCAACGGCCTCAAGGAATTCGCGTCGATCTCGCTCGGCGAGTCGATCCAGATGGCGTTGCTGCACATCGGGCGCAACGACGACGCGGGTTATTTTTACTACGTGATGGAACTGGCCGACGACGCCGATGGCGGTCGCGAGATCGTGCCGGCGGGTTACGTGCCGCTCACGCTGACGGAGGCGCGCAAGCGGCGGGGCCGGTTGCCGGTGGCGGAGTGCGTCGGCCTCGGCGTCGAGCTGGCGCGCGTGCTCGCGGGCCTGCACAAACGCGGGCTCATCCACCGCGACATCAAGCCATCGAACATCATCTTCGTCGGCGGCGTCGCGAAACTCGCCGACATCGGGCTCGTCGCGCCGGCGAGCGAGGCGAGCACGTTCGTCGGCACGGAGGGATTTGTCCCGCCCGAGGGGCCGGGCTCGACCGGCGCCGATGTCTTCGCGCTGGGCAAAGTCCTTTACGAACTCGCGACGGGGCTCGACCGGCAGGAATTTCCGAAACTGCCGGCCGACGCGCGCCGGCTGCCCGACCGCCGGGCGCTCTTCGAACTCAACGAAATCATCGTCCGCGCCTGCGAGCGCGAGGCCGCAAAGCGCTATGCGGACGGCGCCGCGCTCCTCGCGGATTTGCTCGCGTTGCAGACTGGCGGTTCGTTGCGGGCGCGGCGGGTCGGAAAAAAACTCCTTCGCCTGGCGGCGTTGGTGGCGATTCTGGCCGGCGGCGGATTCATCTGGTCGAAATGGAGCCCTCCCATCACCGCGACGCCGGATGCGAGCCCGCCTCGTGAGGTGGCGACAACCGCCTCCGCCAATTCCATCGCGGTGCTTCCATTCACGAATCTCAGCGGCGACAAGGCACAGGACTATTTTTCCGATGGCATCACCCAGGAGATCCTCGGAGCGCTGCGCCGCGAGCGCGATCTCACGGTGCCGGGAGACACGTCCTGCTTTGCGTTCAAAGGCAAGAGTGTCACCGCGGCGGAGCTCGGCAACGCGCTGAACGTGGCGCGGCTCGTCGAGGGCAGCGTGCGCAAGGATGGCAATCAGGTGCGCATCACCGTGACGCTCACGCGTGCGGCCGACGGGGTCAGCGAAGAGCTGGGCACGTTCACGGAGCCGCTCTTGAACATTTTCGCCCTGCAGGAAAAACTGGCGCGCGCCGTCGTCGCGAAGATCACGAACCGCCAGCCGGCGGGCAGCTATGTCGTCGGCACCAAGAACCCGGAGGCCTACGATCTCTATCTGCGCGCCCGGGCGATCCAGACCGGCGGGCTGACGCCGACGGCCGGTGGCGACATGATCCGGATGTTTGAGAAGGTCGTGGAACTCGACCCGAACTACCCGCTCGCGTGGGCGCGGTTGTCGCAGGCGTATTCGCGGATGCGAGCCGGCAATCGCGATCGGAGCGCCAAGAACGCCACCGGCGCCCGGAACGCGGCCACCACCGCGCTGCGGCTGATGCCCACCCTCCCGGAAGCGCACCTGGCGATGGCGCGCATTCATTTCACTTACGCCAACGATCTCGACGCGACCGAGCGGGAACTCGATGAAGTCGATCGGCTGGGCCCGAACGATGCGGAGGCCATTGCGCTGCGCGCGTCGGTGGCGCACGCCCGCGGCCGCCGGGGCGAAGAAATGATCCAACTCATCGCCCGGTCGGCGGAGCGCGACCCGCAGAACTCCGATACGCTGGCCAATCTTGCCGGCATGCTCGCTTCGATCGGGCGGTTCGCCGAAGCCGACCGGCTCTACTCTCGCGCGCGCGGCGTCGCGGACATCGGCATTTATCGCCGGGGGCAGGCGTTGAACTGGGTGAAGTGGACCGGCGACGCTGCTGCCGCCGGGAAATTCCTCGACGAGACGCCGGAGGGTTCCTTCGACGCCGTGCTGCTGGGCCTCGATCGCGCGAAGATGCGAGTCTGGACCGGTGATTTTGCCGGCGCGATTCCGGATTATGAGAGGTTGCGGCCGATCGAGGCGGCACGGAACAATGAAGTCATTCCAGCCCGGCAGTTCGACGAACTCGTCGCCCGGGCCGAAGCGCGGCTCGGCCGTCCCGAACGCTGGGACGAGTTTTGGGCCAAAACGCTCGCGGCCCTGCAAGCCCGCGCGAAGGATGCTCCCGACAACGCCGGACTGGCGGGCGGTCTGGCGTTTGCGCACGCGAGGCTCGGTGAAAAGGCTGCCGCGCGGACGTGGATGGCGAAGTGGCTCGACACTCTGTCGCCGACCGATACGCGCCGGCAGCGCGAAAAAGCGGAGCTGCTGGCCTTGCTGGGCGACACGAGCGCCGCCGTCGCCGAGCTGCGTGCGTTGCACGAAGGCGGCTACCCCTTTGGCCATATGCTGCGGCTCGAGCCCGAGTGGGATCCGCTGCGCGGCGATCCAAAATTCCAGCAGTTGATGAAAGAGGCTGAGGCCCACGCCAACGCGCAGCCGCGCCCGCCGGCAGGGTTGACCGGTGGGGAGAAGCGGAGGCCGGAGCAGAAAGAACGCACTGCGGCGGACGCGACCGATCCAAAATCCGTCGCCGTGCTGGCGTTCAAGAACGTCGGCGGAGATCCGGCCAACGAAGCGATCATCGAGGGTATCGGTCTCGAACTCATCAGCGTGCTGGGCCGCGTGCCCGAACTCACCGTGCGTGGCACCAGCTCGTTGAGTTACTTCAAAGGCTCCGACGCGACGGTGCAGGAAAAAGGCCGCAGGCTCAACGTGACCTATCTCGTCGAGGGCAGTCTGCAGCGCGCCGGCGATACGGTGCGAATCGTCGCCAATCTCACGCGCGCCGCCACCAACGAAATCGTGTGGTCGTCCACGCCGCGGACGCGCGACGTGAGCAACATTTTCGCGGTGCAGGAGGAGATCGCCGGGCTGATCGCGCAGGCGCTTTCGCTCAAGCTCGGCGCCAGCTCCGCGGCGGCGACCGCGCACGTGCACCCGCAGGCATTCGAGTTCTACCTGCAGGCGCGCCAGGCGTGGAACCTGCGGACCGCCGAAGGTTTCGCGCGGGCGGAGGACTTGCTCCATCGCGCCCTCGTCCTCGACCGGAACTTCGCCCGGGCGCATGCCGCCCTCGCCGACGTGTGGCTCCAGCGGGAGGGCAGCGGCGCGCGGGCGGCGGCCTTCGGCCAGCGCGACTCGCCGGTCCAGGCGCAGATCTTCGCCAAGATCCGGGAGGCGCTGGCACTCGATCCTAACTCGGCTGAGGCGCACGCCTCGCTCGGCAACGCCCTATACCAAGCCTGGCAGATGGAGGCGGGCATGCAGGAACTACGACAGGCGATCGCGTTGAACCCGAACTACGCCAACGCGCATCACTGGCTCGGGCGGGCGCTGGCCGTGGACGGGCGCATGGACGAGGCCATTGCCGAACTGAAGCTGGCCGCCGAGCTCGATCCGTTTGCTCCGACCGTTCTCGACAACTACGCTTGGTTCCTGTGCTTCGCCGGCCGGTATCGCGAGGCGGAGGCGATCATCGAACGCGTTGAAACGCTGCAGCCCAACCTCGCCCAAGCCGCCCGGCGGCGCGTGGGGCTGCTCCTCGTGCAAGGCCAGACGAACGCGGCGATGGCGGTGGCGCGCGCCATCACCCCCACCAACCAGACGGGGGTGATCAGCAAGATCTTCGCCCTGGCTGACGTCGGCTTGAACGCGGAGGCGGAGGCCTTGCTGCCGAAGCTCACGGAGGAATCATGGCGGCCAAACGCGCTCGCAGCGATCGGCCGTCACGAAGAAAGCATCGTCGCGTTTTCCGAGACCCGGCTCACGCGACTCAGCCTCAGTCTGCTGCTCTACGAACGGGCCTGCGACCCCATTCGCGACGATCCCCGCATCCGCCGTTTGCTCGCGACCGTTGGCGCCACCGAGGCCCACGCCCGTGCGCAAACGTGGCGCGCGGCGCATCCCGCGGAGAGAGTGGAAACACGGAAGTAAACCTCCATGTCCCGCTCCCAATCTCGCCGGTTTTGTGGCACGGGTCTCCTGACCCGTGATCCACTTCGCCACGGGTCAGGAAACCCGTGCCACCTCCCTACCAAGGCGAAGCAAGTTTCCCCGCCTGTGGCGCCACCGCAGGCGACCAAGGCTTCGCGGTCTCGGACCCACCGAGAATGAACCCGGCCAGGCCGCCTCACCAGCCCGCGCCCTTCGTCAGCGTCTTCACGCGCACGAGGAAATAGTTCGCCGTGATGTAGAGCGTCGAGCCGTCGTCGCCCCAGCAGCAATTGCCCGTCGGCTCACCCGTGTTCAGCCGGCCCAGCACTTTGCCCGCCGGCGAAAGCACCAGCACTCCACCCGGCCCGGTTGCCCATACGTTGCCCTCGCGGTCGACCTTGAGGCCGTCGCATGAACCTGGGAGGCCCGGCCCCCGCAACGGCGCCGCATTCAGGAACACCCGCTCTTTTTCGAGCGAGCCATCGGCCTTCACATCGTAGGCCATGATCCGCGGCGCCGCGCCATCGCTCACCGCCACATACACGGTTTTCTCGTCGGGCGAAAAGCCGAGGCCGTTCGGAAAATTCAGGCTCTTCGTCAGCAGCGTCACCCGGCCGTCCGGCGTCACCCGAAACACACCGCTGAAGTCCAGTTCGCGCAGCGGCGACTTCGCGATGCCCTCCAAGCCGTAGGGCGGATCGGTGAAATAGATGTCACCGTTCCGGCGCACCGCGAGGTCGTTGGGGCTGTTGAAGCGTTTGCCCTCGAAACGATCCGCGATCGCGGAAAACTTGCCGTTTTCCCAGCGCGCCACACGCCGTTCGCCGTGCTGACACAACAGCAGGCGCCCCCGCGCGTCGCGGCCGAGGCCGTTGCTCCCGGTCTCGCGGAAACCCGGCGCCGGCGTGAGCTGGCCGCTCGGTTGCAGAAAAACTTCCGCCGCCGTCATGCCCTCCTTCCACCGATAGGCGGTGTTCGCCAGCACGTCGGAAAAAACCACGGCGCCCTGATACCACGTCGGCCCCTCGGACCAGCGGAAACCTTCCGCCAGTTTCTCGATCTGCGCGCCCGGCGCGACCAGTTTGTCGAACGCGGAGTCCAACCGCTCGATCTTGCCGACGAACGGATGCGGCTTGTCGTCGGCGGCCATCGCACTCAACGGCAACAGGGCGAGGATCAGGAATTTTTTCATCGTGGGGTGCCTTGACCATGAGACTGGATGCTCCGACGGCAATGTCAGGTTTCGGCCGGATGCCGCCCCTCGCCGGCCTCACCGTCGCTACGGCCGGGGCGGCGCACCCGTCGCGGGCGTTTCCGGCATCGCGCGCAGCCGCTCCAGATTCTCCTGGGCGGTTCGCGTGCCCGGCGCGAGACGCAGCGCCCGCTCGAAAGCCCGCCGCGCCCGCTCCCGGTGCCCCAGTTCGACGAGGACGACGCCCAGCAGGTTGTGGGTCTCGGCATCGTCGGCGTTGCGCGCCAACATCTCCTCGAGTTCGGCCAGCGCCTCCGGCATCCGCCGCATCTGCATCAGCGCCACGGCGAATTCATAGTTCACTCCCGTGTAGCCGGGCTGGAGTCGCAGCCACTCACGATGATGGGCGACCGCTTCCTCCACCCGGCCGGCCTGGAGCAACGCCATCGCGAGGTTGCCATGCGCTCCATGGTTCCACGGCACCTGCGCCACGGCTTTTTCGCCGAGTTGAATCGCCTCCTCGAGCCGCCCCAGCCGCCGGAGCACATCGCAGGCGTTGGCCAGCAGCAACGCGTGATCCTTGATGCGCCGCAGCGCCTCCTCGAACTGCCGCCACGCCTCCTCGAAACGTCCGGCCCCGGCCAGCGCCACCGCATACGCGTTCCGCAACCCCGGATCATCGGGATCCAGTTCGACCGCCCGCCGATGCGCCTCGATCGCGCGGTCGACCTCACCCAGACGGCTGAGAACGACGGCGAGGTGGGAATGGGGCAGCGACCACTGCGGTCGCAGGGTCACCGCGACCTCCAGCGCCCGCCTGGCCTCTGGCAGACGCAGCGAGTCGAGGAGCACCAGGCCGAGCGCATCCCATGCCCGCGGATTCCGCGGCGCCTTTGCCACCGCATCCGACCAGATGGCCTCCGCGCTGCGGTAGTCCCGATTGCGCCACCATGTGCCGGTGCCCGCCGCCAACGCCACCACGCCCAGCCCCACGACGGCCCGCGCCCCGCCCCACCGCACCGCGGCGGCGACCACCACCACCACCGGCGCGAGCAACGCCAGATACATGCGGTGGTCCGCCACCGGCTGGCCGGCGATCGGCACGACGCTCGTCGTGGGCGCCAGCATGAGCGCAAACCACGTGCCCGCAAAACCCACCGCCGGCCACCGCCACCACGCCAGCCCCAGGCCGCCGAGCAGGATCACCACACCCACCACATCGACCCAGGTTGCAAACCCCGCCAGATCCTGCGCCGGCCCGAGGTCGATCACCAAGCCGGAGGGCCAGAACACCAACCGCACGTAACGCCACACCGCCCCGCACGAGATCAGTGCATAGCGCAGGCTCGACAGCCCGGGCTCGCCCGCGCTCAGCCGCGCGCCGACACCGCTGTGAGTCATCAGCCAGGCCAACCATATCCAGGACGCGGCCAGCGCCGTGTAGTAGCGCCGGCGCGTCCGCAACTCCGGCACCGATCCGCGCGCGACAAACACCCAGTCGTAGAGCAGCACCACGACCGGCACGACGACGATCGTCTCCTTCACCCCGGCACCAAGCCAGCACGCCACGAGCGAGCCGATCCGCCACTCGCGTCCGAGCGGCGAACTCACACTCCGCACAAAGCAATAGAGCGTCGCCAAAGCGCACAGCCCGACCAGCGCCTCCGCCCGCTGCGACACATACGTGACCGATTCGGCCTGCACCGGATGCACCGCCCACAACAGCGCCGTCGCCGCCGCGATCGGCAGCGCCCGCGCGCCGCAATCCCTGGCCAGGAGTTCGCTGGTGAGCGTCCGGCGCACCAACGAGAACACGAGCAGCGCGGCCGCGAGATGGATGACCAGATTGCCCACGTGATAACCCCGCGGCTCCAGCCGGCCCAACGCATAGTTGACGGCGAAGGTCACATTCAGCAGCGGCCGCCCCCCCACGCCCGCCTCGGGCGGTGGCGACCACGCCGATACAATGCTCCGCAACGTGCGGTTGCCCAGGATCGACGGCTCGTCGTCGAGCACGAACGGACCGCCCAGGCCGTTGGCGAAACTGATGACGACCGCCAGCACGAGCACCGCGATCGCGATGCCCTTGGCCCGCGGGTGCCGCCAGATTGCCTCCCGCTCCGGACTGGTTGCTTCGTTGGTCATCGCGTGGCGCCCATCGCGTCTTTCAGAGCGTCGAGCTTCCCTCCGCACGCAAGCCGATTTGCGCCCTCCGGCCGCTTGCGCCCGGCCGCGCCCCGCCTACGCTCCGCGCCCGCATGAAGTTCACGCCCGCCCGCCCGCCGCTCACCGGTGAGACGCTCGACTCGCTCACCGAGCGGCTGCGCGCCCGGGGCGAACCCGCCTTCCGCGCCAGGCAAATCCTCGACTGGCTCTACAAAAAGCGCGCCCGCACGTGGGACGACATGACCAACCTCTCGAAGCCGCTCCGCGCCTGGCTCGCCGAGACCTTCGACCTCCTGCCCGCCGATCTCGTGCTCAACAAACAGTCGCACGACGTCACCGACAAACTTCTGCTCGAACTTCGCGACCGCTCGCTCATCGAGACCGTGATCATCCGCGCCCCGCAGGACGGCGTCGGCGTCGATCACTCGCGCAAGACCATCTGCATCTCCACCCAGGTCGGCTGCGCGATGGCCTGCGCCTTCTGCGCCAGCGGCCTCGCCGGCCTCAAACGCGACCTCTCGGCCGGCGAGATCGTCGCGCAACTCCTCCACGTCTGTTACCGCGAGGACTCGCTCACGCCCCGCGCCCGCACCGAACTCGCCTCCTTCGACAACATCGTGGTCATGGGCATGGGCGAACCGCTCGCCAACTACGACGCCCTCCTCCGCGCCCTCACCATCCTCAACGCCGACTGGGGCCTCGGCTTCGGCGCCCGCCGCATCACCGTCTCGACCAGCGGCCTCGTGCCGAAAATCCTCAAACTCGCCGACGAGCCCCTCGGCTTCCGGCTCGCCATCTCGCTCCACGGTGCGACCGACGAGGTCCGCGAGAAGATCATGCCGGTCAACAAGGCCTACCCGCTCGCGAAACTCATCCCCGCCATCCGCGAGTTTTCCGAGAAACACGGCCGCATGGTCACCCTCGAGTTCATCCTCATCGAGGACATCAACGATTCGCTCGACCAAGCCACAGCCCTCCGCGACATCGCGCGCGACCTGCACGCGCATGTGAACCTCATCCCCTACAACAGCGTCGAGGGTCTCCCCTGGAAACGCCCGTCGCTCACGCGCCAGGAGAAATTCGCCGACGTGCTCCGCGCCGCCCGCATCTCCGTCACGCTCCGCCGCGAAAAAGGCCACGACATCGACGCCGCTTGCGGCCAGCTCCGGCTCAAGACTGAAAAAGAACGCGACGCGGTCGCCTCGGCATGACGCCTCCTCCCACGGAAGGTAGGAGCCTGCTTGCAGGCGATGGCGAACGCAATGAATCGCCTGCAAGCAGGCTCCTACCTCAAAGTCCGGACGCCGCGCCAGCCACCGCGCTGCGCATCATCCTCGCCGTCAGTGCCGGCCACCTGCTCAACGACACGATCCAGTCGCTGCTCCCCGCGATCTACCCGCTGCTCAAGGCCGAGCTCGGACTCACCTTCGCGCAGATCGGGCTCATCACCCTCGCGTTCCAGCTCACGGCCTCGCTCCTCCAGCCGCTCGTCGGCATTTACACCGATCACCGGCCGCAGCCGTTCTCGCTCGCGATCGGCATGGTGTTCACGCTCGTCGGCGTCGTGCTGCTCTCGCTCGCGGACACGTTCGCCGCGGTGCTCGGGGCGGCGGCCCTGGTCGGGCTCGGATCGTCGGTGTTCCACCCGGAGGCGTCGCGCGTCGCCCGCCTGGCCTCGGGCGGCCGGCACGGCTTCGCGCAATCGCTCTTCCAAGTCGGCGGCAACGCCGGTTCGGCCCTCGGGCCGCTGCTCGCCGCCGTCGTGCTCGTGCACCGCGCGCAATCTCAGATCGCGTGGTTCGCCCTCGTGCCGCTCGCCGGGATCGCGTTGCTCGCCCGCGTCGGGCGCTGGTATCGCGCGCAGCTCGCGGCACATCACGCCGAAGGCGGCCGGGCCCGCCCCGCCCGCCCTTTGCCCGTGAGCCGCGGGCGCGTGATCGGCGCGCTCGCCGTCCTCATCGTGCTGATCTTCTCGAAATACTTCTACCTCGCCTGCCTCGGCAGCTACTACACGTTTTTCCTCATCCACAAATTCGCCGTGTCGGTGCGCGAGGCGCAGCTCTACCTGTTTCTGTTCCTCGCCGCGGTCGCCGGCACGATCATCGGCGGCCCCGTGGGCGACCGGTTCGGCCGCAAATACGTGATCTGGGGCTCCATCCTCGGCGTGGCGCCGTTCACGATCGCCCTGCCCTACGCCAACTTGTTTTGGACCGGCGCGCTCAGCGTGGTGATCGGCGTCGTGTTGGCATCCGCCTTTTCCGCGATCATCGTCTACGCGCAGGAACTGATTCCGAGCCGGGTCGGACTCGTGTCGGGGCTGTTCTTCGGTTTCGCCTTCGGCCTGGGCGGGATCGGCTCAGCGCTGCTCGGGTGGTTCGCGGACCACGCCGGCATCGACACCGTCTACCACATGTGCTCGTTCCTGCCGCTGCTCGGGTTGCTCACGGTTTTCCTGCCGCAAATCGAGCGGCCCGCGGCGCCCACCCGCTAACCCTTCGCGGGCTGGAGCTTCAGATCGACCATCAGGTCGGCCGCGATCTTCTCCAAATCACCGCGCACGGCACCGAGATTCACCGTCGCCGGCACGAGCACCGTCGCACGAGCCTGAAACAACGTGCCGCCGCCCATCGGCGCACTCACGCGCTCCGAGGCGAGTTCCTCGACGTTCACGCCGTGCGCCGCCAGCACGCCGGACACGCTGCGTAAAATCCCGGGCCGATCCTGCCCGACCAGTTCCAGCGTCGCGACCACACCGGCCGCCTTCACCGCCGCGGCCCCCTCCGCGTGCACGATCACGCGCAGCCCCTGCTGCTCCAACCGGTGCAACGCGCCCACCAGTTCATCGACACGCTCGCTCGCGACCTCCACGCGCAGGATGCCGGCGAACTGCCCGCCGAGGTGACACATCCGGCTCTCCAGCCAGTTGCCACCGTGGTCCGCCACGCGGGCGGCCACCAATTGCACAAGTCCGGGCCGGTCGGCGCCGATGACAGTCATCACGAGGGTCGCGAGCATGAAATCGACTCAGCGTTGGAACACTTCGGCGGCCTGGATCACGAGTCCGGGCAACAGCGGCGTTTCGAAGGACTCTTCGCTATCCACGATGCGCGCCGCCTTCGCGACCTCGACCGTGAAATCGTAGCGGTGGATTTGCTGGAGTTCCGGCTCGATCAGCCATTCTTCGCGCACGCCGCAGCGCGCGTAGAGGGGGCGCTTGCGCTTCATCTCCAGCGGGCCGTTCGCGGGCGACACGATTTCCACCACGAGATCCGGTGCGCCATGCACACCGTCCGCCCGCAGGAGCGGCAGATTCTCCGGCGAAAGGAAGAAGACGTCCGGTCGCACCACGGTATCCTCGGCCAGGTAAACATCGAGCGGCGCGATGCAGACTTTGCCGAGGCGGTGCCGGAGCACGTGCTGCCGGAGCAGGAAGAAGATGTTTCCAGCGATGTCCTGATGGTAACTGTTCGGTGACGGCGCCGTGGTGAGTTCCCCCTCGATGAGCTGGTAATAGGGCGGCCCCTCGGGCATCGCCCGATAGTCGGCTACGGTAAACGCTTCAGTGGCCGGTGCGCGCATCGTTGCGAGTGTGCTCCGGCCGCTCAGGCTGTCAAAGCTTCCCTCCGCGCTCGGGCGCATCACACATTCTTGCGGCGAGGCGAAAGGTGGGCCGGCCGCTCCGCGGGCGGCCAGGGGCGAGTGAGAACTGAAGTCAACTGGCCGTGCACGGAGCGCCCGGCCCACCCTCTGGCGCGCACTTTGCAGAGAACTGAGATGCGCCCTCCGTGCGCCGCAGTCCGCACGCGCATCCCGCTTTCTGGACAACATCACGAACCCAGGGGCCGGGTCGTCCAGAAAGCTCCTGGAGCGACCCGGAGGGTTCGTGACAGGTAGCCGCGAGCGCCAGCGAGTGGACCGCTCGCGAGCACTCACTCGCTGGCGCTCGCAGCCACGGGGCTGCGCCACCCGCTCATGCGGGCACGGGGACGTGCCCGCCCACCTCGGAAACAGACACCCGGTGGCTCGGGGAGCGCCCGCGTCCCGCGGGCTGGCCTCGGCGTCTCGCCGAGGACTTCGGAGGTGTCGGCGAGACGCCGACACCCGCACCCGGGACGGGTGCGCTCCCCGAACCGCCAAACTCTCGGTCACCCTAATTTCGCGAGACTCAGTCGATGCGCCCGCAGTCCGCTCACGGTGCGCTCTTCGCGCGCTCGGTCGCGAGCAGCGCGGCGAGTTCCTTCGCGCGCTCCGGTTCGCTGGCGGCGAGGTTCTTCGTCTCCGCCAGATCATTCGCGAGATCGTAGAGTTCGCTGGCGCCATTCGGCCGCGTCAGCAGCTTCCAAGTCCCCGCGCGCAGGGCGAGCGGCTGCTGGTTGTTGTTCTGCAACACGAGCGTGTCGCGGCCCTTCGCTTTCGGGTCGAGCAGGGCTTTCGACACATCAATGGCATCGGGTGCCGCACCTTTCGGCAGCGCCTGGCCCGCGAGCGCCGCGAACGTCGGCATCATGTCGATGTGCCCCATCAGGGCGGCCGACCCCGTGCCCGCGCGAATGCGGGCGGGCCAGCGGGCGATGAACGGCACGCGGTGTCCGCCTTCGTAGAGCGTGCCCTTCTGGCCGCGCAGTGCGCCATTCGGTGGCTGAAGGGCGTGGAGATGGTTGGTGCCATCGTCGTAGGTGTTCTTGATCGCACCGCCGTTGTCGGACGTGAAGATCACGAGCGTATCTTTCGCAAACCCGAGCCGATCGAGCGCACCGAGCACTTCGCCCACCGTCCAGTCGAGTTGGTGGATCACATCGCCGCGCCAGCCGCACTGGCTCGTGCCCCGGAATCGCGGGTGCGGCACCATCGGCTCGTGGATGTCGTGCGGCGCGAGGTAGAGGAAGAACGGGCGACCGGCCTTTTGCTTTTCCAGAAACGCCACGGCCTTCGCCGTCAGCGTGTCGGCGATGTCCTCGTCCACCCAGCGCGCTTTCTTCCCGCCGGTCATGTAGCCGATGCGGCTGACGCCGTTGACGATGGCCTGCGAGTGGCTCTGGTCGGCCTTGATCTTGAGGAGATCCGGCCGCTCGAGGCCGGTCGGATCCGTGCCGATGCGCTTCCCGTAGCTCACCTCGATCGGGTCGCTGGGATCGAGACCGACCACGCGGCCGTTTTCGACGAATACACAGGGTGTGCGATCTCCGGTCGCCGGAATGATGAACGAGTAATCGAATCCAATTTCGCGCGGCCCCGGCGCGATCTCCTTGTTGAAATCCGGCGTGGTGTCGCCCAGCCCGAGGTGCCACTTGCCGACGATGCCGGTGGCGTAGCCGCCTTGTTTGAGCACCGACGCCACGGTCGGGGTGGACGGCTTGATGAGCAGCGTGGCGTTGCCGGCGGCGATACCGGTGCCGGCCTGGCGCCAGGCGTAGCGCCCGCTCATAAAGGCAAAACGCGTCGGCGTGCACACCGAAGCGGTGCTGTGCGCGTCGGTGAACCGGGTGCCCTCCCGTGCGAGCCGGTCGAGGTTGGGCGTCTTGACCTTGGTCGCACCGTAGCAGACGAGGTCACCGTAGCCGACATCGTCGGACAGGATGAACACGATGTTCGGTGGCGCCGCGGCGGCGAACGCCGCGAGCGCGAGCGCCGCAGGCAAGAGGGATTTTTTCATGGGCAAGTCCGGCCGCGCTGCCGCCTTCAGGTTTTTGCGCAGCAAAAACCTCACTCCTCCAGTTCCACGTTCCAGTAGGCCAGGTCGAGGAAGTCTTTCCACATCTCCCGGTGCTGGTTGCCGAGCACGAGCGAGATCACGGGCCGCCACTTCGGACGGACCGGCTTGCGGATCAGGCGCATCCCGGCCTCGTGCGGGAGGCGGTTCGCCTTGCGCGTATTGCACTTGATGCACGAGCACACGATGTTCTCCCACGTCGTCTTCCCGCCGTAGTCGCGCGGGATCACGTGGTCGAGGTTGAGCTGCTCGCGGGGCAGCACGCGCGCGCAATACTGGCAGGTCGTCTTGTCGCGCTCGAAGACGTTGTTGCGGGTGAGCTTCAGCTCCTTGCACGGCAGCTTGTCGAAAAACGTCAGCAGGATCACGCGCGGGAGCCGGATCGTGCGCGTGGGCGTGTGCACCGCCTCGAGCGCGGTCAGCGGCGGATTGTGCGTCGAGAAATTGATCCAATCCAACATCGAGAACGTGCGGAAATCGTCCTCGTGGTGATGGACGACGTGCGCGTGCCCCCGGGCGAGCAACCCGAAGGCGCGGCGGGCGCCGATGACATTGACCGCCTGCCAGAGGCGGTTGAGCACGAGCACCGGTTGGTCGAGCGCGGCTTCCATCGGGGCCGAGGTGATAATGGCCGCGCGCCGCGAGTGTCAAGGGCGCGGCCAGCCGCGGAGTTACGATGCTGTGCCGGGCTGGGCGAGCGTCGGCGCGAGGGCGACCCCCTTCATCTTGATGCCGCCGAGCTTCTGAATCACGGCGAGCGCGTGCCCCTCGGCCACGTCGACCAGCGTGTGGCGTTGGTGGATGTCGATCGCGCCGACCACATTCGCCGGGAGGCGCGTCACGCCGGCGATTTTGCCCACCACGTCGGCGGGGGTGATGAGCTGCTTGCGCCCGACGTTCAGGAAAACCGTCGTGAATCCCGGCTCGCGGCCCGTGCGCGCGGGGCGCTCGTATTTCGACTTGGAGGTGGAGCGCGTTGCCTCCAACGCGCTTTCGCGATCCTCGTCTTCGTCAACGGGAGATTCAGTCGGTGGCTTCCCTGCCGGCGACGGAAGCGCGTTGGGGGCAACGCGCTCCACTTCAGGCCCGGGCTTGGGCGACATCGCCTTCTTCACCCACGCCGGGGCCCCTTCGGGGGTCTTCGGAGCCACGGCGGGGGCCGGCGCGGCACTGCCGGATTCGCCCCCGTGCAACAAGTGGATGAGCGCCGAACAGATGTCCGTGCTGGCGTAACCCTGGTCGAGCAGCCGGTCGATCATGCGGTCGTGGGGCTTGAATTGCTTCGCATCGAGGGTCGCCCGGATGCGCTCGAAAAACACATTGGTCTTCGCCTCCTCCACCTCGTCGAGGGAGGGGATGCGGCCGCGTCGCACATCGAGCTTCGCCCAGCGCACCATGCCCTGCAGTTTGTAGAGCTCCTGACCCGAGACGAACGTGAAGGCCCGCCCTTTCCGGCCCGCGCGGCCCGTGCGGCCGATGCGATGCGTGTAGTCCTCGGCATCGTTGGGCAGATCGTAGTTGAACACCACCTCGAGGTCGTCGACATCGAGACCGCGCGCCGCGACATCCGTCGCCACGAGGAACTCGAACTTCCGCTCGCGGAACTTCTGCATCACCCGGTCGCGTTGCGCCTGCGAAATGTCACCGTGCAACCGGTCCGTCGCGTAGCCGCGCGAGTGCAGGTGCTCATCCAGGTCGTCGACCATGATTTTGGTGCTGCAGAAAATGATGCCGTAGCGGAAATCGTTCACGTCGATCAGGCGCGTGAGCGCCTCGATCTTTGAGCGGCGGTCGACTTCAAACCACACCTGCTCGACCTGCGGTCGGTTCTGCGCGAGCGCCTCGATCTTGATCCACGCCGGGTCGCGGCTGTAGCGCTTGATGAGGTCCTGGATCTCCCGCGGCATCGTCGCCGAGAAGAACAACAGCTGCCGCGATTCCGGCACGGCGGAGAGAATCTTTTCGATGTCGTCGCGGAAGCCCATGTCGAGCATCCGGTCCGCCTCGTCGAGCACGACGACTTGGAGCGCGTCGAGCCGCAGCGTGCCGCGGTCCATGTGATCCATCACCCGACCGGGCGTGCCGATCACCACCTGCGCGCCGGCGTCGAGCGCCCGGAACTGCCGCTCGTAGCTCTGCCCGCCGTAGATCGGCACCTCGCGCACCCCGCGCTTGAAGAACGCCAGCTTGCCCACCTCCTCCGCCACCTGCACCGCGAGTTCGCGCGTCGGGCACAGCACGAGCACCTGCACGGCCCGCAGCTTCGGATCCACCCGCTCGATCGCCGGAATCGCAAACGCCGCGGTCTTGCCCGAGCCCGTGGAGGACTGGCCGACGACATCCTTGCCCGTGAGCGCGACGGGGATCACCGCCGTCTGGATCGGCGACGCCTCCTCGAATCCCAGCTTGTCGACGGCCTTGAGCAGTTCAGGCGAGAGACCGAGTTCGGAGAACGGGCGTTTTTCCATGGGCCACGTTGGCGCCCGGTCGGGTCCACGGCGAGTCTGCATTCGCCCGTAATTATCCGGCCATCCGCTCCTCAAATCGACACTTGCGCAACCTGCGTAGTCGCGGTGCTTGATCGCCCGCCCGCGGTTTTCATGCTCCGCCGCGTTCTTTGGATTCGCACGCCTAAGCTGCCACCGCTTCCTCGGTGGACAGCACGGGGGAACCAGATTCCGCAGCGCGGTCAACGCGTGGCGGACGGGGCGCACGGCCGCGGGTAACCGCCGCCAAGGTCACTTCCTAGGACCGAGCCCGTCAGCTAACCTCGTCGGCCATGGGAAGGGTGATCCACTGCACGTGCGCTCGGGCGCACGCGACACGGTCGCTCCACACACAACACCACCGCCCGGTGCCCGCGCGCGACGAACCGCCGCGCGCGGCGCCGCGCATTTTTCGGAGTCCGCCCGTGAACTCAACTCCCAGTCTGCGTCTGTGCGCCCTGGCCGTCGCCGCCCTCGCGTCGGCATTGCTTGCGCTCGCCCTGCACGCCGCCCCGCGCGCCCGCGCCGGCTCGCGGGCCACCACGGCCGCCTCCGCGGCGCCATTCACGGCCGCGCCGCTCGTCGCGGTGCCCCTGTTGCACGCCTGGCTCGCCCAGCCATGAACGCGCTCCGCACCTTCTTCGTGGGCCGGGCGCGCTCGCTCCATGAGCCCGGCCTGTTCCACAAACTTTCGCTCGTCGCCGTGTTCGCCTGGGTCGGCCTGGGCGCCGACGGCCTTTCCTCCTCGTGCTACGGCCCCGAGGAGACCTTCAAGACCCTCGGCGCCCACGTCCACCTGTCCCTCTTCGTCGCCCTCGCCTCGGTCGTCACCATCGTCGCGATCTGCGCGAGCTATTCGCAGATCATCGAACTTTTCCCGGCGGGCGGCGGCGGCTATCTCGTCGCCAGCAAACTGCTCTCGCCCGCCGCCGGCGTCGTCTCCGGCAGCGCGCTGCTCGTCGATTACGTGCTGACGATCACCATCTCGGTCGCCAGCGGCGCGGACGCGCTGTTCTCCCTCGTGCCCGCGGCGTGGCTCGAATGGAAACTCGCGTTTGCCGGCCTCGGCATCGCCGGCCTGACGCTGCTCAATCTCCGTGGCGTGCGCGAGTCCGTGCTGCTCTGGGTGCCGGTGTTTTTTGTGTTCGTCGGCACGCATACATTCGCGATCGCCTACGCCATCGCCACCCACGCCGGCGAACTCGGCCAGGTGGCCGCCGCGACGGCCCGCGAGGTCCACACGGTCTCCACCGGGATCGGCTGGCTCGGCCTGTTCGCACTCCTGCTCAAGGCCTACAGCATGGGCGCCGGCACTTACACCGGCATCGAAGCGGTGAGCAACGGCCTCCCGATCCTCCGCGAGCCGCGCGTGCAGACCGGCCGCCGCACGATGCTCTTCATGGGCATCTCGCTGGCCGTGACCGCCGCGGGACTGCTGGTCGCCTATCTCCTGTTTCGGGTCGCACCGGTGGAGGGCAAAACGCTCAACGCCGTCCTCCTCGGCAAACTCACCGCCGCGTGGCCGCGCGGGGGCGACACCTTTGTGTTCACTGCGCTCGTGTCGGCCACGGCCCTGCTCTTCATCGCCGCCCAGGCCGGGTTCCTCGACGGCCCACGCGTGCTCGCCAACATGGCGCTCGACCGCTGGTTCCCGACTCGTTTCGCCAATCTCTCCGACCGGTTTGTCACGCAGAACGGCATCCTGCTCATGGGCGGCGCCGCGCTCCTCGTCCTCGGGCTCACGCGCGGATCCGTCGGCCTGCTGATCGTGCTCTACTCCATCAACGTCTTCATCACGTTTTCGCTGTCGCAGCTCGGGATGGTCGTGCACTGGTGGCGCGCGCGACCCACGGAGCCCCGCTGGCTGCGCAAACTCGCGATCAACGGCTTCGGCCTCGCGCTCACGACCTTCATCCTCGTCTCGCTCACGATCGTGAAATTCCACGAGGGCGGCTGGGCGACCTTGCTCGTGACCGGCCTCGTCGTCGCCGCGGCCTTTGCGATCAAACGACACTACCGCAACGTTGCGGCGCAACTCAAACGCCTCGACGAATTGCTCGTCTCCGAGGTGGAGCGCGTTGCCCCCAACGCGCTTTTGTGGGAGGGGTTTTACGCCCCGACGAGTCGCGGGGTAAACCCGCTCCCACCTTCAAACCAGCGCGTTGAGGTCAACGCGCTCCACCTCGACCCGTCAGCCCGCACCGCCGTCATCCTCGTCAACGGCTACAACGGCCTCGGCCTGCACACGGCCTTGCACGTCCCGCGCCTGTTCGGCGACACGTTCAAAAACTATGCGTTCATTTCGGTCGGCACCGTCGACGCCGGCAATTTCAAGGGCGCCGCGGATCTGGCCGCGCTCCGCGCGCACACGACCGCCGCCGCCGAGCGCTACGCCGCGTGGGCTCGCGCCCACGGCTACGGCGCCGCGACCTTCGTCGCGCTGGGCCACGATGTCATGAGCGAAGTCATGCGACTCGCCGCCGAGGCGCGCGACCGCTTTCCGCACAGCGTCTTCTTCGCCGGCCAACTGGCGTTTACACGCGAGACGCGCCTCACCCGCCTCCTCCACAACTACACCGCGCTCGCGCTGCAACGCCGCTTCTTCGCCGCCAACCTCCCGTTCGTGGTGCTGCCGATCCGCGTGGGCGACACGGTTGAACGCCCAACGCTTAACGTTTAACTCCCAACCCTCACGGTTCAGAAGCAGCCACCGAGCACGAGGTCCGACCCTTGAGCGTTAAACGTTAAGAGTTAAATGTTGAGCGTTTCTCCCCGCCCTACTCCGGCAATTCCGTCCCCTTCGTCTCCGGCAGGAACCAGAGCACGACGAGCCCGAGCAGGAACAGCCCGCCGAGCGCCGAGATCGCCACCGGCAGCGGCAGCGTCGCCTTCATCCACGCCGAGAGCCAGATCAGCACCGGGGCCGCGAGGATGCGGCCCGTGTTGAAACAGAAACCCGCGCCCGTCGCCCGCAGGTGCGTGGGAAACAGCTCCGGAAAATACACCGCATAGCCCGCGTGGATGCCCTGCGCGAAAAACCCGAACACCGGCAGCAACGCGAGCAGCACCGCATAGCTGCCGCACCAACCCGGCACCCAGCACACCACCAGCGTCACAACAAATGCCGCGACATGCATCCACGCAAAGGTCCGCCGCCGCCCGAATCGCGCGCACAGCGGCCCCATCGCGAGCATCCCCGCCGCGACGCCCGCGCCCTGCACGAACCCGAACGCCACCTTCGCCCGGCTCGCGATCGTCTCCGGCGGCGCGCCCAGCCGGCGCAACAAATCCTCCGCGAGATTCTGGCCCGCCACCGCCACGCCCCAAAACGTCGCCAGCCCCACCATCGCCAGCAACGCCCCCGCGACCGCCCGTGCGCGCCAGCGCCCGTCGCCCAGCAATTCGCCGAAGCTCCCCAGCCGCTCGCGTTTCTCGCGCTTCGCTTCGCGCCACGCGTCCGATTCCTTCACGCTCACGCGCACCCACAGCACCAGCGCCGCCGGCACGATGCCGATCAGATAGGCCGCCCGCCAGCTGGAGCCGACGGCGAGCCCGACCGCCGCCGCGAGCCAGATGCCCGCGACACTCGATGCGTGGAAAATTCCGCCGGCCCGCTCGCGCGCATGTTTCGGAAACACCTCGGCCACGAGCGCCGCGCCCACCGCCCACTCCCCGCCCACGCCCATCGCCACAAAGAACCGCAGCGCCCCCACGTGCCACAACTCCGTCGCCACCGCTGTCAGGCCGGAAAACACGCTGTAAAACAGGATCGTCACCGCCATCACCGGCTTGCGCCCCCACCGGTCCGCCAGCGTGCTGAACAACCAGCCGCCGATCGTCCCGCCGATCAGGAACACGCCGAGAAACCGCTCGCCCCACGCCACGGTGAGTTTCTGCAACGCCGCCGGCTCGATCCCCGGCTGCGCCCGCGCGATCAGGTCGGGCAGCATGTCGCCGCGCGTCAGGTTGTAGAGCTGCCCCTCGAACGCATCGAACACCCACCCGAGCGACGCGACCGCCAGCACCAGCCACTGGTAGCTCGTCACGCCCTCATGCCACCGCCGCACCGTCGTGGACGAGGCGTCCCGCCTCGTCGCCTTCCCCGCTTCGTGGGCGTCGCCACTCACGCGACAAACTCCTTCTCGACGATCCTCACCGGCCGGCCCTCGCGAATCGACTGCTCCGCCAGCAGGCACAATCCCGCCGACCACAATCCGTCGCGTCCGCTCGCCACCGGCGCCGCCTCGCCGCGCACCATCTGCACGCACCGCGCGATTTCCTCGCGCAGCTCGAACACTTCGCCGCTGCTGTGGTTCGCCAGCGGCACCTCCTCGATCCGCTCGCCATCGAAGACCCGCAGGAAACACGTCGGCTCCAACGTCCGGTCCATCGCTCCGCTCCAGCCCGCCCACAACGCCCCGCGCGAGCCCGCCACTTTCACCGTCTGGTGATGCTCGAACGCGGCGAGCGTCTGCGACACCACCGCATACGCGCCGTTCGCGTAGCTGAACATCGCGCTGAAATTGTCGAACAGCCCCGGCCGCGACGCCTCGCGCGCTTTCCCGCGCGCATACAGTTCCACCGGCTCCCCCGCGTCCGCCAGATACCACCGCGCGAGATCGAAGAAATGGATCGGCTCCTCCAGCACCCAGCTCCCCACCCGGGCCGCGTCGTAGCGCCAGCCATCCGCCCCGAGCCGGTAAGGTCGCCGCGACAGCTCCACCAGCACGTAGTGCGGCTCGCCGATCGTGCCCCGCTCGATGACGCGTTTGATCCCGCCCCACTGCGACGAGAGCCGCAGTTCATGCCCCACCGCGATCCGCCGCCCGCTCCGCGCCGCCTGCGCCACGATCGCGCGGCCATCCTCCAACGTCGTCGCGATCGGTTTTTCGAGGAGCAAATCGCAGCCCGCGTGGAGCGCGTCCATCGCGATCGCCCGGTGCGTGTGGCTCGGCGTCACGATGTCCACGAGGTCGAGCTTCACCTCCGCCAGCATCTGCCGGTGATCCGCAAACACCCTCGCCGCCGGATGCGCCCGCGCCGCCGCGGCCCGCGATGCCGCCGAGGGCGCGACGATCGCCGTCAGTTGCGCCGCGGGATTCCCCGCGATCGCCTGCGCGTGGAACTGCCCCCAGGCGCCAAAACCAACGAGGCCGAAACGAATGGGTGGAGGGGACATGGTCGAAAGCAAAGCGGCAACGATCGCCGGATCTGTCATTCTGAGCGTAGCGAAGAATCCAGCAGGAGAGGCGAAGCCAATAGCGGATGCGAAAGTCCAATTGGATCCTCCACGACGTTCAGAATGACCAACAAGGTCGGTTGGCTGATGTATTTTTTCATTCGCTGTGGGTCCGATACCGCAAAGCCCTGGTCGCCTGCGGCGCCGCCAAAGGCGGGTAAACTTGCTTCGCCTTGTGTTGGGAGGTGGCACGGGTCTCCTGACCCGTGGCGAAGTGGATCACGGGTCAGGCGACCCGTGCCACAAGACCGGCGAGGTTGGGAGCGGAACATGGAGGTTTGGTCAGATGCCCCGGGGCTTGCCCCGAGGATGTTTACTTTCTCGGCGCCGTCGTGAGCGGCGTGACGGGATTCGGCACACGCCGGCCCTGCACTTCGTTGAGTTTGCAGTGCGGCAGGCGCGGCAGCACGTGCCGCGCGAACCGCTCACACTCCTCCAGGTGCGGATAACCGCTCAGGATGAACGCCCGGATGCCGAGGTCCATGTAGCGATTCAGCTTCGCGAGCACCTGATCCGGATCGCCCACGATCGCGCTGCCGCAACCGCTCCGCGCGAGCCCGATGCCGGACCACACGTGCGGCTCGATGTAAAGATCGGGCCCCGCTTTCGCCCGCAGTTCGTCCTGCCGGAGCACGCCGGCGCTCTGCGCATCCATCGAGCGCGCCTTGATCTCGCGGCCCTTCTCCCGGTCGAGCTTCGAGATCAACCGCTCCGCCGCGGCCCGCGCCTCGGCCTCGGTGTCGCGGACGATCACATGGATGCGCAGCCCGAAATCGATCACCCGGCCGTGCTGCGCCGCGCGTTCGCTCATCCCGCGCATCGTCGCACCGAGCCGTTCCTCCGTTTCCGGCCACATCAGAAACACATCGCAGTGTTTCGCGCACAGTTCCTGGGCGAGGGGCGAGATGCCCCCGAAGTAAAGCAGCGGCCCGCCATTCTGCTGGTAGGGCTTCGCGGCCTCGCAGTTCGGCAGCGCAAAACGATAGAAGCGCCCGTTCCACTCCAGCGGCCCGTCGGTCGTCCACAGTTTCTGCAAAATCTGGATGACCTCGCTGCTGCGCGCATAGCGGTCTTCGTTCGATTCCTTCAGCCCCGGCAGATCCGAGGAAATGATGTTCAACACCAACCGCCCCTGCGCGAGGTGGTCGAGCGTCGCGATCGCGCGACCGAGCATCGGCGGCCAGACTTCGCCCATGCGCAGCGCGACGAGTTGGTTGATCTGGTTCGTCCGGCCCGCCATCGCCGAGGCAAACGCGATCGGGTCCTGCCCCGGCACCCAGCCGGACGGCAGCAGGATGTTCTGGTAGCCGAGCGCGTCGGCCCGCCGCAGGATCGCGCCACAGTGCTCGTGGCTGCTCCGCAGCCGGCCCTCGGGCACGCCGAGATACTCGAAGTCGTCGGCGCACAGCGCGGCAAACCACGCGACTTCGACCTGACGCACCGGCGTGCGAATCGGGGGTGGGGACATCCGCCACAATTAAGTGGCGCGCGCCGACAATTGGGAGCGAATTCTTCGCGCAGGCGCGCCACCCGCCGGCGTCCGCGTGCCGAACACAACACAAACCAAGGCCAGCCACCGGGTGCCTTGGTTGTAGCGGCGGTCTATGACCGCCGACGGCGGAATGTGGACGTTCGACGGCGGTCACAGACCGCCGCTACAGTGGGCTGAGCTCACTTCCTGTCTTACTCCCGCACCTCGGCGGACGTTACCGCCCTTACACTTTCAGGTGCTTGAGCAACTCCCGCTCTTCTTCCGGCGGCAACGGCTCGCCGTTGACTTCGAGGATGCGCCGCGCGAGCGGCTCGAGCTGCTCCGGCGGCACCTCGACCACGCCGATGCCCTGCCGCCACTGAGTAAACATCCCCGGAGCAAGCTCCGGGGCATTTGACCAAGCCCACCATGCAACCTCCGACCACTCCTCGTAGCGGCGAGCGCCAGCGAGCCGACGCGCTTCGACTCGCTGGCGCTCGTCGCTACCCAACCAAGCCGGAGCAAGCTCCGGGGTATCAAACCCAACGCGAATGAATCAGCGGCCGGTAGTGCTCCGCCAGCAACCGAATCCCTTTTCCGAAACGCCGCTGCTGCACCTCGTCCGGGATGTCGTGCCCGCCTTTCGCCACCCGCGAGCGCACCCGCCGCCGCGCGATCTCCAGCTCCGGCACCCACAGAAAATCGAGCCGGATACGGTAGCCGGCTTCGCGCATCTCCTCCAGCAGCGCGACATAGCCGAAGCTCGACAGCGTGGTCTCGAACGCAAAATCCGACCGCTCCGCGAATACCCCTCGCGCGCATAACCGAGAAACACGGCTTTGGTCGCGCCACTCATTTTTTTCCGGCCGCGGCCTCCCTGTTCAGGCGGCCAAGCTTTTCGCGCGCGACTCGATATTCGTCGGTGGAATTGAGCTTTTCCATCAGTCGCCCGAATTCGGCGGAGCCGTGGAGCGGCCGGGCCCACGGCATCGTATAAAGTCGGGTCTGGCACATCGGCTCGACCGTCTCCAACAGCCGCAGACCTTCTTTGAAGCTCCCCAAGCTACAAAGCGCATAACCCAGCAAGTGGCTGTCAGCGGGAAAACGTCCGCGCAACTCCAGCAGATAAGCTTCGGCTTCCGCGCGCCCGCCGGCCTGGGCGAGGACATAGATCGCGTCACCATCGGCCCACCAACGGCGCGGGGCACTGCGGTTCTCGCGCACCCGCCGGGCGGTGGCCAGGGCCTCTTCGGTGCGTCCGAGTTCCAGCAAGAGAACCGCCCGCGGGCCGTGATAGAACAGCGGTTCAGGTTGCACGGCGAGGGCCCGATCAAAAAACGCCAGGGCATCCCGCGGGCGCCCGGCTGCCCATAGGTAGTAGCCGTAGGTGTAGAGCGCCGAATGGGCGAGCGGATCGAGGCTGATTGCCCGTTCGAGCCCCACCAGGGCGCGGTCGAACTCTCCGGCGACGGCCAGCAGCAACCCATGCCAGTGATACGCGGTCGCGTAGTTGGGATTCAGGCGCACGGCCTCGCGATAGTGGCGCTCCGATTCGAGCCACCGACGCTCGATGAAATGCAATAATCCCAACGAGGCGTGCGGCTCGGCGAGGGAACCGTCGAGGTCCATCGCCCGCTTGGCCGCGGCGCGTGCGCGCGTCCGCTCCTCCATGGCCGGACCATGTCCATCATTCAATCGGTAGAGAGCGCGCAGCACGGCCACCTCGGCCACGCCGGCATGCGCGAGCGCAAACTCCGGATCGATCTGCACAGCCTCGGCGAAGCGTTTCTCCGCCCGGCCAAAACTCTCGTCCGAACGCAGCGCCACGAAGTGCCGGCCTTCCAGCACCCGGCGGTAAGCTTCGGGATTAACCGCTCGGGCGGTCCGCGCCGACTCGCCCAGCTTGAGTTGGAGGTTGGCGGCAATCAGGCCCGCGATCTCTTCCTGCACGCTGAGGATGTTCCTCAGCTCCCGGATGATGTTCCCGGAGGACCACACCTGGAATCCATCCGCGGCGTTGATCAACTTGGCCGTGATGGTAATCTGGTCGCCCAGCTTGCGCACACTGCCTTCGACGATGTAGGCCACGCCCAGCTGTTTCGCGATTTCGGGAATCGGCGTGTTCTTGCCCTTGAAATGAAACGCCGACGTGCGGGCGGGAACCTTCAAGCCGGGCACGCGCGACAACGCGTTGAGCAACTCCTCGCTGATGCCGTCGGAAAAATATTCCGCGCTCTTGTCGTCGCTCAGATTGTCGAAAGCGAGCACGGCGACCGATTTGGTGGGTGGCGGGCCGCGGAACTTGAGAAACGCCCCCACGGCGATTAGCACCGCAACGACGACCGCCCCACCCCACGCTGCCGCCGGGACATGACGCCGTGGCGCTGCCGATTTTCCGGCGCCCCCGCAAGCTCGCGTCCACCCGACGAAGGCACGGCCAAGGGCCCACGCCCCGCCGGCTCGTTGCCCAGCAATTTGCTCACCCGCGCACAAAACGCCGCGCCCACCTCTCCACCCGCGAGCCGGGTCCACTGCACGTCGCGAAACTCCGCCGGCACCAGCGCCTCGCCCTCGCCCACGGCGTCGATCACCACGGGCAGCAGGAACGGCGTGCCCTCCGCGATCGCGTGCGTGCGCTGCGCCGCGAGCTTCCACTCGATCCGGAAATAACCCTCCCGCCGCGCCTGCGTCGTCGCCGAGATCACCGGCACGAACAGCGCGCAGGTCCTGATCTGCCCGCGGATCTTCGCATCCCACGCATCGCCGCCGACGAGTTCGTTCTGGTCGAACCACACCTCCACGCCCGCCGCGCGCAGCACCTCGGCCATGCGCTGCACCGCCGCGCTGTCTTCGCGCGCATAGCTGAGGAACACGGCGCCAGGCGTCGCCGCACGCTCAGCGCTCACGGCCGGGCCTCCGCGGATCGATCGTTGAAGTCATGGAACGGTGCCGACCATTGGGCGCCCCGCGGCGGTTGTTGAGCGGTTTTTCCGTCATCGCGCGGTTTTCTGCGGCGGATGGGCGGCGCGCCAGGCCTGGGCGCGGGCGTGGGCCTCCGTCAGGCCGAGCGTCGCCAGGAATTGCGCGAAGCGCGGATCGCCCCGCACGCCGTCGACCAGCGGCGCGAAGAGCCACTGCTCGATCGTGGTGGCCTGCACCCCGTCGGCGTCGAGTTGCTCCAGCGCCGCCGCGGGCTGCCCGAGCGCGAGCTGCGTCCACGCCCGGTCGTGGCGGCGCTGGATGAGCTCGGCGATCCACCCGGCCGCCTCCACGATCTCGCCGGCACGGGCCAGCACGAGCACGCGATACGCCGGCGTCGAGGCCGGGCCGGAAGGCAGCGCGCGGGCGATCACCGCGGCCTCCTCGCGCCGGCCGAGTTCGGCGAGCAGCCACGCTTTCTGCGCGAGCGCCTGGCCCGAGCCGGGCTGCACCGCCAGCGCGCGATCGTAGAGGGCGAGCGCCGGCGTGAAACGGCCGGCGAGGAAATTGGCCAGCGCGTAGTTGTCGAGGATGCGTGTGGACAGCGGATCGAGGTCGGCGGCGCGTTGCAGGGCGGCGAGCGACTCCTCCACGCGGCCGTCGGCCAGCAGCACGCGGCCGAGCCACTGGTGCGCGCTGGCGTAGTTCGGGTTGAGCGCGACGGCCCGGCGCAGCTCGCGGGCGGCGTCGGCCAGTTCCCACCCGAGCCAGTGCGCGACCCCGAGCGAGGCGAGCGCCTCCGCCGAGTCCGGATCGAGCGCGAGCGCCTCGCGCACCTTGGCGACGATGCGCACCTGCTCGGGCGAGCCGCGGCTGTCGAACCGGCCGAGCTGCCCCGCGTCCTGCGCGCGGTTGGACCACACGTCGGCCAGGGCCGCGTGCGCCCGCGCGAAGCCCGGTTCGAGCGCGAGCGCGCGGTGCAGCAACTCCTCCGCGCGGTCGTAGCCGGCGGCCGTGCGCTGGTTCCACGCCTGGCGCGCCTGCACGTGCAGATCGAACGCCTCGGGATTCACCGCCCGCGCCGCCGGCGCCGCCCCGATCGTGAGCGAGAGGCTGCGCGCGATGAGCCCGGCGATTTCCTCCTGCACCGCAAACACGTCCTTCGCCTCGCGGTTGAGCGGCTCCGCCGACCACACCACCTCGTCGGTCGTGGCCCGGGTCAATTGCGCCGTGATGCGCACCGTGCCGCCCGCCCGCCGCACGCTGCCGAGCACCAGATACGCCACGCCGAGCTGCCGCGCGATCTCGGCCGGGCGCTCCTGCCGGCCCTTGAAATAAAAAGCGGATGCCCGGCCCTTCACCGTGAGTCCCGGCACGCGACCGAGCGCGTTGATCAGTTCCTCGCTCACGCCGTCGGCGAAGAAGTCGTTTTCCTTGTCGCCGCTCAAATTCTCGAACGGCAGCACGGCGACCGACTTGTCCGCCGGGGCCGTTTTCCCGGCAGCCGCCGCGGTCGGTGCCGCCGCCGGCCCCGCCGGCACGCTCGCGGCCGGCGCCGGTCCGCCCGGCTCGTGACCCCGCTCGCGCAGCGCGAACACCGCGAGGAGCACCGCCGCCGCCACCACCCCGGCCCACACCATCGGCGGCACGCGTGCGGCCGGTGCCGCCGTCGCGGCGGTGGGCTCGCCGGCGCCCGGCGGCACCGCCATCGGCGCCGCCGAGCCCGCGAAGCCAGGTCGCGTCCCGCCGCTGGCCGCGATGGCGAGTTGCGATTTCACGTGCCCGCAGAACCCCGCCAGCGCGTCGTCGCCCGCCGCCGCGCCGAGCCGGGTCCATTGCACGTCGAGAAACGAGTCGGGCACGTGGGCCCCGGTCTCGCGCGTGTCGTCAAACACCACCGGCAGGAGGAACGGCCGCCCTTTTGCCATCAGGTGCGTGCGCTGCTCGGCGAGCCGCCACTCGAGGCGGAAATAACCCTCGGTGCGCGCCTGCGTGTTGGCCGAAATCACCGGCAGGAACAGCGTGCATTCCTTGATCTGCCGGCGGATCTTCGCGTCCCACACATCGCCGCCCACGAGTTCGCTTTGATCGAACCACACCTCGACGCCCGCGGCGCGCAACGCCTCGGCGAGCCGGCGCGCCGCTTCCGCATCCTCCCGCGCGTAGCTGAGGAAGACAGCGCTCGCCGCGGCAAAGGGTGGCAGGGACGGTGCGGACACAGGGAAGGCGGTTCTCGCGCATCAACTTGGCCCGCGCCGGCACCGACACGAGGACAAAGACGGTTCTCGTCTCGTCGCCCGGCATTTTTCCGGCTTGGCTGCGAACCGATGAAACTCCTCGCGCTGTCCACCGCCCTCGCCTCCGTCACCCTCGTCGCGAGCGAGCCGGCGCCCGCTCCCTCGCGAGCCCGCGTGCGGCCGGCCGAATGGGCCGCGCCCGTCATCGAGACCACGCTCGACAATTGTTACCGCGTCAGCCCCGAACTCTTTCGCTGCGAGCAGCCGGCGAAACGCGACACGGCCGACCTCCAGGCGCTCGGCATCCGCACGCTGCTCAACCTGCGGCAATATCACACCGATTCGGCCGACTTCGCCCGGGCCGGCCTCACGCTCGCCGCCGAACAGATGGCGGCGGGCAAGGTCTCGACCGACCAGCTCGTCGCCGCACTGCGGAAGTTTCGCGCCGCGCCGAAACCCGTGCTCGTGCACTGCTGGCACGGCAGCGATCGCACCGGCGCCTTCGTCGCCGCCTACCGCATGGTGTTTCAACACTGGACGCCCGCCGCCGCCATCGACGAACTCCGGCGCGGCGGCTACGGGTTTCACGAAACCGCGTTCCCCAACCTCGTGCCACTGCTCGAGAGCCTCGACGTTGAGGCCGTCCGACGGCGCGTGAATGAGTGACCGCCGGGGCGCGAACTGTCCGAGCAAACTCGTCGCAACCAAACCCCGCCCTTGGCGTTAGCCTCGGATGTCATGAAGCACCCCGCTCGTCCGCTCGCCTTGCTGGCCGCGCTGCTCGCGCTGGCCGCGCCCTCCTTCGCGCAACGGCAGATGGAAAAACTCGGCCGCGGCGTCGTCGCGCTCCGCGTCGAGGCCCAAAAGACCTTCGTCTCCTGGCGCATCCTCGGCACCGACCCCGACGCGCTCGCCTTCAATCTCTACCGCGCTGCCGGCGCCGAAGCGCCCGTGAAGCTCAACGCCGCGCCGCTTCTCGTGAGCAACTTCACCGACACCACCGCCGATCCCGCGAAGGCCAGCGCCTACTTCGTGCGCCCCGTGCTCGCCGGTCGCGAACAGGAGCCGAGCGCACGCTTCACGATCGCCGCCGGCGCGCCGGCGCGGAACTACCTTTCGATCCCGCTCGAACCGCCGCCGGTCACGCCCACGCCCGACGGCCGCTCGTTCAGCTACGCCGCCAACGACTGCTCCGCCGCCGACCTCGACGGCGACGGCGAATACGAAATCATCCTCAAGTGGGACCCGACCAACTCGAAGGACAACGCCTTCGCCGGCTACGCGGGCAACGTTTTCCTCGACGCCTACCAACTCGACGGCACGCGCCTCTGGCGCATCGACCTCGGCCGCAACATCCGCGCCGGCGCCCACTACACGCAATTCCTCGTCTACGATCTCGATGGCGACGGCCGCGCCGAGCTCATGTGCAAAACCGCCGACGGCACGATCGACGGCGCCGGCAAAGTCATCGGCGACGCGACCGCCGACTGGCGCGAGCCCGCCGGCACCATCGTGCCCTCGCGCGACAAAACCGGCAGCGTTGAAACGAAAGGCGGCGGACGCGGCGCCTCCGTCGAAGGCCGCATCCTGCGCGGACCGGAGTTTCTCACCGTGTTCGACGGCCGCACCGGCCGCGCGCTCGCGACCACCGATTACCTCCCCGTGCGCGGCAAAGTGGCCGACTGGGGCGACGCCTACGCGAACCGCTCCGACCGCATGAACGCCGCCGTCGCCTACCTCGACGGCACGCGCCCGAGCGCCGTCTTCTGCCGCGGCTACTACACCCGCGCCGTGCTCGTCGCGTGGGACTGGCGCGACGGGAAGCTCACGCGCCGGTGGACCTTCGACAGCGACGACGGCACGCCCGGCAACGAGAAATACCAGCATCAGGGCAACCACGGCCTCTCGATCGCCGACGTCGATGGCGACGGCCGCGACGACATCGTCTACGGCGCCTGCACCATCGGCTCCAACGGCAAGGGGCTCTACTCGACCGGCCTCGGTCATGGCGATGCGCTGCACGTCTCCGACCTCGATCCGAACCGCCCCGGCCTCGAAGTCTTCGCCATTCACGAACGTCCCTCGCATCCGCACGGCACCGATCTCCGCGACGCGCGCACCGGCGAAATTCTCTGGAGCAAACCCTCGCCCGACGTCGGCCGCGGCCTCGCCGCCGACATCGACCCGCGCCATCCCGGTTACGAATGCTGGGCGTCAGGCGAAGGCCTGCGCGGACTCTGGAACGTGAAAGGCGAGCCGATTTCGCCGAGCAAACCGCGCTCGTGTAATTTCAAGATCTGGTGGGACGGAGATTTCCTCTGCGAGATCCTCGACGCGAACCGCATCACGAAATGGAACTGGGAGAAAAGCACCGAGGAGCCGCTGCTCGTCGCCGAGGATTGCCGCTCCAACAACGGCACCAAATCCACCCCCTGCCTCTGCGCCGACCTCCTCGGCGACTGGCGTGAGGAAGTCGTCCTCCGCACCGCCGACAACAAGGAGCTGCGCATTTTCACCACGCCGATTCCCACGGAACATCGCGGCTACACGCTCATGCACGACCCCGTCTACCGCCTGAGCGTCGCGTGGCAGAACAGCGCCTACAACCAACCCACGCACACCGGCTTCTACCTCGGCGCGGAGACGAAGGCGTTTCCGAAGCCGGACATCGTGCTGATCGACTCGCGAAAATAGCGTGCATGTTCCCCGTTTGTCATTCTGAGCGCAGCGAAGAATCCAATCGGAGTCCCGCCACGAGAGCGAGGTGCGCGAGCCCTGCTGGATTCTTCGGTCCGCTCAGCATGACAAGGATGATGACGGTCCTTGGTCTCTGGTCCTTCGTCCTCGGTTTCGTGCCGCGCGCGCGCGCCCACGACCCTTACGAGAGCTTCACGCTCGTCACGGTCCGCGCCGACGCCCTCGAACTCACCCTCACGATCGCGCAGGCCACCGCGCTCAAGTTGATCGATCCGCCGTCGCGCATCGCGGGATTGACGGGCGAAAATTTTCCCGAGCACCGACCAAGACTCGCCGCGGTGGGCCGCGAGATGTTCACGGTCACCTCCGCGACCCAGCCGCTCGCCGCTCGCAACGTCACGGTCGAACTCACGGAGGAGAACGACGTGACCTTCAAAATCGACTATCCCCGCCCGACGCCAGGCCGCCTGCGTATTCACGCGGCCTTTCTCCGCAAGCTCGGCCCGGACTACGGCGGCATCCTCGATTCGACCGATGCCGAAGGCCGTCAGTTGGGCTGGGAGCAGATCTCGTGGGAGAATCCGAACCTCGAGATCACCGTGCCGTCACCGAGTTCAAAGAAAAAATAGGTAGGGCCCGCTCTCCGAGCGGGCCTGAGTTCCAGGCCACTTTCGCAAATCGATCCCGCTCCCCGTCCTTCAAACCAGGCCGCGCGCGGAGCGCCCGGCCCCGCCTTCTCACAGCCGGAACAACTTCTTCGAATTTTCGTAGAGCATCTTCCGCGCGGCCGCCTTGTTTGGCGCCCACTCGCGGATTTGCGCGAGCTGCCGGATGCCGGAGCACACTTCGGGCGTGCCGAACCGGTCGTTGCAGTCGCTGCCGTAGAGCAGCTTGTCCTGATGCCGCGTGAGAAAGGCCCGCGCCTGCTCCGGATCGCGCTTGAAGGCGTTTTCACCCGAGCCCGCCGAGAGGTCGCCGAAGAAATTCGGGTAGTCCGCGAGATAGCGATCCGTCAGCCCGCCAGGGGAGACCTTGCCCTTCGGGTAGAGCGCCTTCGGGTTGTCGACGTTGGCCTTGTCGATGTTGGCCCAGAATGTCTGCGCGTGCCCGATGAAGTTCGTCTTCGGATATTTCGCCAGCATCCGGTGAAACCGATCGTAGCCCAGGTTGTAGCTGCCGGCCTGCCAGTGCATCAGGATCGGCACGCGGTAGGCACCGGCGAGTTCGAAGAGTCGCTGCATCTCCGACGAGTCGCACTGCACGCCGAACTTCTGCTCCGCGATCATCACGGCGCCGAGCTTCAGATATTTTTCGATGATGGTCGCCGCGCCATCGGCGTCGGGGACTTCGTTGGCGGCGAACAAAAACTCGCCGGGATGCGCCCGCGCGATCTCGAGGCACGAGTCGTTGCCGAAGCACGTGGTATCGAGTCCATTCGCCTGACCATTGAGCGTCGACGGGCGGACCATCGGCGTGCCTGCCGGCAGGAGGATCGTCGTCGTGATCCCCATCGCCCGCTGATGCGCGATCATGTCCGCGTCGGAGCGCGCGGGCCCGATCTGTTTCCAGCCCTGCTTCGGATCGCGCGGGCCGCCGTAGTTGGTGTGCTGGTGGATATCGATGATCGGCTCGACGGGCGCGGCGGCGGCGCGGGCGATTGGCGCGGCGGCGAGCGCCGCTGCGGAGCTGACCAGAAATTCGCGACGGGAAAACGATCGGGGTGGGATCATGGAAATTGAGATGGAGCGTGCGCCGCGAATTGGAAAGATCGGAATCACGAAGCGGCGGTTTCCAACCGCCGGTTTGGGCGCTTACAAAGCGCCCCTCCGCCCAACCAAAACCACGCCCGCGCCCAAGCGTCAGGCTCCCATTCCGCATGAAACTGCTTCCTGTCTTCCTGCTCGCAGCGCTCGCGGCCCACGCCGCCGACGCGGCCCGCCCCGAACCCAGCCGAGGGGTGCAACTCAACTGGCTCGGCGGCACCGCGCCCGCCGCACCGACGGGTGTAAGCTGGGGCGTCCCGTGGCCCAAAGGCGCCGTGCAGCGCGACACGCCGCTGCGCCTCGCCGCCGCCGACGGAAAATCCATCCCGGTGCAGACGTGGCCCGTCGCCTTCTGGCCCGACGGCTCCGTGAAGTGGACCGGCCACGCCATCGCCGCCGGGCCGGGTTTGGCCGGCCCCTTCACCCTCGCCCCCGCCGTGGAACCCACGCCGGCGAACGCCATCCGCTACGCCGAGGACGACGACGCCTTCATCATCAACACCGGCGTCTTCACCGCGCGCATCGGCAAGCGTCGCTCGCACCTCATCCAGTCCATCACCGTCGGCGACCGCGTCGTCGCGCAGGACGGCAGCCTCGTCGCGCTCCGCGAGGACCGCAGCGAGCCCGGCGCACCGCGCGAGAGTCCGCTGCGCGGCGGCATCGAGCGCGCGACGCTCGAACAGAACGGCCCGCTGCGCGCCGTCGTGAAGCTCGAGGGCCGGCACGTCGAAGCCGGCCCGGGCGGTCGCATCTGGCTGCCCTTCACCGTGCGCCTCCACCTCTTCGCCGGCAGCGGCGCGATCCAGCTCACGCACTCGTTCGTCTTCGACGGCGACGGCAACAAGGATTTCATCCGAGGTCTCGGCCTGTCGTTTCAGATTCCGTTCAAGGAGGAGCTGCACAACCGCCACCTCCGCTTCGTCGGCGACTCCGACGGCGGCGTCTGGACGCAGCCCGTGCGCATGTTACCCGGTTATCGTCCCTCCGCCGGCCGCACCATCGCAGACCTCTACGCGTCGCACCTCGCCGGCCAGCGCGTGCCCAACCTCGCCGATCTCGACGCCCGCACGCGCGACGCGATTCTCACCGTGCCGCTCTGGGCCGACGCGAAACTCACGCAGGCCGGCCCGAACAACTGGTCGATCGCGAAACGCACCACCGCCGAGGCCTCGTGGTTGCGCGTCACCGATGGACACCGCGCGCAGGGCCTCGCTGCGCTCGCCGATGTGTCGGGCGGGCTCGCGGTCGGCGTGAAAGATTTTTGGCAGAAGGCGCCCAAGTCCTTCGAGGTCCTCCACGGTGCCACACCGACCGGCGAGTTGCGCGTCTGGTTCTGGTCGCCCGAAGCGCCGGCGATGGACCTCCGCCGCTACGACGAGATCCCGCACGGCCTCTCGATCAATTACGAGGACTGGAAGCCCGGCTGGGGCGCCGCCCACGGTGTCGCCAACACCCACGACCTCACGCTGTGGGCCTTCGACCAGATCCCGTCCAACGAACAACTGCTCGCGATGGCGCGCGCCGCCGCCGAGCCGTCGCTGCTCGTCTGCACGCCGGAGTATTATCACGCGCAGCAGGCCGGCGGACGCTGGAGTCTGCCCGATCGCTCCACGCCCGCCACGCGCTGGATCGAGACGCAGGTGGAGACGTTCGTGAACTACTACCGCGATCAGGTCGACGAGCGCTCGTGGTATGGCTTCTGGGATTTCGGCGACATCATGCACAACTACGATTTCGGCCGCCACGAGTGGCGCTACGACGTCGGCGGCTGGGCGTGGGTGAACACCGAGCTCATGCCCGACCTGCTGCTATGGTATTCCTTTTTGCGCACGGGGCGCGCCGATCTTTTCCGGATGGCGGAGCGCATGACGCGCCATACGAGCGAGGTCGACGTGCATCACGTGGGGCCGTTCGCACCACTCGGCTCCCGCCACAACGTCAACCACTGGGGCGACGGCGCGAAGCAACCGCGCATCAGCCACGCCGGCCTCAAGCGCACGTATTACTTCCTCACCGGCGGCGACGGCCGCACCGGCGATCTCTTGCGCGAGCAACTCGACGCCGATCTCGCCTACACCTACCTCCAGAAATTCAACGCCGCGCACTACGTCCCCGGCCCGCGCGGCGAACCGCTCCCCGACGGACCCCGCGCCATCCCCGCGCCGCGGCCGGAAAATTTCGAGCCGCGCCCGACCGCCGCCGACCGCAAACCGTGGACCCAGCTCGGCATCGAGTGGATGTGCTACGGTCTCAACTGGACCACCGAATGGGAACGCGGCGGCGACCAGTCGTGGCGCACCCGCATCGAGGCCGACATGAAAACGATGGCCGCCAACGTCGACTCCGACGGCCGCTTCGGCGGTCGCTCGTTCGACATGCTCTTCGGCGGTCCGGAAAACATGTGGGAACTCGAGCCGATGTATGACCTGCCGGAGTTCTGGCGGGCGTGGGCCAACACCTGCGAGTCCGTCGGCCGCCAGGTCAACGGCGGCCAGATGACCGGCCCCCGCCTGCTCGCCTACGCCGCGATGAAGAAGAACGACGCCGCACTCGGCCGCCTCGCGTGGGAGAAACTGCTCGGCCCGCCCGGCCAGCTCCCGCCACTCAACCAGCCGAAGCGTTTTTCCGGCCCGGGCGTGTTGCGGCCCGTGACCGATCCGTCGTTCCTCGGCGAGTCCGTCGGCTGGCAACTCCACGGCGTCGCCAGCGTGCAGTGGGCGCTCAACGCCATCGAGACCCTCGAATTCGCGAAACCCTGGCTGGCAACGTGGGCCACCCCGCCACCGAAAGACTAGGGAGTGTTTTCAAACTCATGAAATCGCGCGAAAAAGAATTGTGGGAGGGGCTTTATGCCCCGACGCCCGGCGCACACCGAAGCTCGTCGGGGCATGAAGCCCCTCCCACCAGGTTTGAAAACACTCCCTGAATCACACCCCCTCCCGCTCTATCGCTACGATCGCGCTGCACCGGGCAGCCCGCGCCGCGCCGTGTGGCCCGCTTGACACTCTCACTTCTGTCTGACACCGGTCCGGCATGGTCACCAACGTCCGCACCTTCCTCCGCGAATTCACCACCTTCAAAGCCCGGGCGCGGAAGGGCGAGACCGTGCGCGTCCAGGACAAGGAGGGAGAGTTCTTGTTTGCCGCCGCCGCCCCGCGCCGGTCGCTCCTCGGCGCCGCCAGGGGCCGGATCACCTGCCACGGCGACCTGACGCAGCCGACGTTGCCCGGCGACGCCTGGAAGCCGTCCCTCTGATGGCGCGGCTCAAATACCTGCTCGACACGCACGCCTTCCTTTGGGCGGCGATCGATGAGGACCGGTTGAGCCTCAAGGCCGCCCGGGCGATCGCCCTCACGCCGTATGAGCAACTCGCCATTTCCGATGTCACGCTCCAGGAGGTCGGGCTGCTGCTTCACGCCGGACGCATCTCGTTCACCGGCTCGCCGGCGACGGTGCTCGGGTCGCTGCTCCACTACGTCACGGTGCTACCCATCACCTTGGAGATTGCACTCGCTGCCCCCGCGCTCGCGCTGCCGCACGGCGACCAATTCGACCGCATCATTGCCGCCACCGCAAAGAAGCACCGCCTGCCGCTGATCACCAACGACGCCAACATCACCGATGCCGGCGTAGTGGACACGTTCTGGTAGCACACCCACCCGCGCCCGCTCGCCGCTACCCACGCCATCACCATTTGACGAGTTCACTCCTGCTTGTTCGGAAAATCGCCCGGCGGCCAGCGAGTCAGTCGCGTGGCATGGAAAAGCGACCACACACTCGCGAATTGCCTCCCTGCGGCCAAACCGCCAATAGCACTTCCCTTGTTTTCGCGCCTCTTGGCCACCCCATCATGAAGAAACTCCGCCTCGCCCTCGCCTCCCTCGTTGCGCTCGCGTCCGCCGCCGCGCTCCATGCCGAACTCAAACTCCCCGCCGTCATCGGCGACCACATGGTGCTGCAACAACAGCAGACCAACCCGATCTGGGGCTGGGACACACCCGGCACCAAGGTCACCGTGGCCTTCGCCGGCCAGTCGCACACCGCCACCGCCGGCGCCGATGGGAAGTGGCTCGTGAAACTCACCCCGCTCCCCGCCAACAAGACGCCCCAGGCGCTCACGATCTCCGCCGGCGACGCGAAGCGCGAAATCACCGACGTGCTCGTCGGCGAAGTCTGGATGTGTTCCGGCCAGTCCAACATGCAGTGGTCGCTCGGCCAGACTTACACCGGCGATCTCGAAGGCGCCGGTGCCGCCCGCCGCCCCACACTCCGCCTGATCTCCGTGCCCCAAGTTGGCACCCAGGAACTGAAGACCGATTTCAAGGGCCAGTGGCAGCCCGCCGATCCCGCTGTCGCCAAAGACTTCTCCGCCATCGGCTACCTCTATGGCCGCTACCTGCACGATATCCTCGACGTGCCCGTCGGCCTCATCGACAACGCCTGGGGCGGCTCCGCCGCCGAGGCGTGGGTGCGCCGCGAGACCATCGAGCGCGACCCGCGTTTCGCCACGCTCATGGAGTCCACCCGCAAACGCGAAGCGGATTTGCTGTCCCCCGACACGATGGCCGCCGCCGAGGCGAAGTGGAAGGAAGCCGCCGACAAGGCCAAGGCGGCGAAGCAAAAAGCTCCGCCCAATCCGCTCGCGTGGCTCAGCGGCAATGCCCGCCCCGGCAACATCTTCGCCGGCGTCGTCCACCCCACCCTCGGTTACGGCATCAAGGGCGTCATCTGGTATCAGGGCGAGTCCAACGCCGGCCGCGCCTACGAATACGCCGACCTCTTTCCGTTCATGATCGAGCAGTGGCGCAAGGAGCAGGGTCAGGGCGACTTCTCGTTCTACTGGGTGCAACTCGCCGACTACCTGGCGGAGAAACCCGAGCCCGGCGAGAGCGCGTGGGCCGAGCTGCGTGAATCGCAGACCAAGACCCTCCGCCTCCCCAAGACCGGCCAAGCCGTGATCATCGACATCGGCGAGGGCCGCGACATCCACCCGCGCAACAAATACGACGTCGCCTCCCGCCTCGCCCGCTGGGCTCTCGTGCAGGACTACGGCCTGAAGTTCCCCCACCGCAGCCCCGAATACAAATCCGTCGCCATCGCCGGCAACAAGGCCACCGTCACGATCGATTGTTTCGGCAGCGCCCTGCGCGCGTTCGATGTCACCGAGGCGCGCGGTTTCGCCATCTGCGGCGCCGACCGCAAGTGGCGCTGGGCCACCGCCCGCATCATCGGCAAGGATCAGGTCGAGGTGTCCAGCGATGCCGTCGCCGAACCGGTCGCCGTGCGCTACGCCTGGGCCGACAACCCGGTCTGCAATCTCTACTCCGCCGAGGGCCTGCCCGTGACACCGTTCCGCACGGATGACTTCGACCTGACGACGAAACCGAAACCGGCGGCCAGGAACTGACCGCCATTCCGTGCCCCACCGGCGTCGGCGGTCGCGCCGACGCCCCGCCCCCGGAACCCGCGGCAAAAATATTTCTGTCGACGACGATTTGTTTACGCCCCAATTCTGCCCTCGATTCTGACTACCTGCCCCTCCCATCGGCCCGGCCTCCCTGCCAACTTGGCGTGGCCCGGTCACGTGCCTTGGACTGTTTTTCTACCTATGACCCCTAACACCATGATTCGTCGCATCGCCCAGGCGATGCTCATCGCCGTGGCGGCGTCAGCCCTCACGGCCCGGCTGGCCACGGCGGCCGACGCCACCGGCACCATCTCCGGCATCGTCACCAACAAGACCACCGGCAACGGCCTCATCGGCGCCAAGATCGAGATCCCCGCCGCCAGGCTCACGGCCCTCGTCGACAACACCGGCCGCTATCTGCTCAACGTGCCCGCCGGCACCCACGAACTGGTGGTGACCTACACCGGACTCGACACGCAAAACGCCACCCTCTCGGTCACCGGCGGCCAGAACATCGTCCGCAATTTCGAGATGAGCAGCAGCGTTTACATGCTCGATGCGTTCAAGGTCGCCAGCGTGAAGGAGGGTCTCTCCTCCGCGATGACCCAGCAGCGCAACGCCAACAATCTCGTCAACATCGCGTCGATGGACGCCCTCGCCGACCTGCCGAACATGAACGCGACCGAACTCGCGATCCGGCTCCCCGGCGTGACGTTTGCCGATCCCGGCGACGAAGTCGTGGAGACGATCAGCGTGCGCGGCATGGGCGGCAACATGACGTCGATCACCATCGACGGCGGCGGGATGTCCTCATTTGCCGCGCCCGGCCGCACCACCCGCATGACTTCCTTCACGGGCAACATGTTCGAGTCGCTCGAGCTCACCAAGGGCCAGACGCCCGATCGCGCCGTCGACTCGCTCGGCGGTGGCGTGAATTTCAAGACGCGCTCGCCGCTTTCGATGAAGGAAAAGCGCCGCATCACCTACAGTCTCACCGGGCGCGTGGCGCCTTGGTTCACCGAGCAGGTGCCGATGCGCGAGGCCCGCCGCGCGCACGAGCTGATGAATTTCTTCTACCAGGAAAAATTCGCGATCCTGGGCGCCGAGGCCGGCAGCGAGAATCTCGCCGTCTCGGTCAACGCCTTCAAAAGCGAAAACGCCTTCGGGTTTTTCAATTCAAGCCGCGATTTCCAGCAGACCAACACGCAGCCGGCCTACCTCTGGGACTACCGCACGCGCGATGATTACAACAACCGGAAGCAGTTCAGCGTCAGCAGCAAGTGGGACTACCGCTTCAACCGCAACAATCTGTTCAAGCTGAACCTGGTTTTCAACGACCAGGGCGAGCCGATGCGCAAGCGGCCGCTGATGCGGGCATTCGCGGGCGGCACGACCACGGTGCCGAACAACTTCACGAATACGACTTTTGTGGCTGGTCAGGCGGTGCCAAGCGGTGTTGTCCCCGGCTGGACCGATCGGATCACGGTTGTCCGCGCCGTCCCCTCCGCGGCAACGGCAGCCAATCCGACCTCAGCCACCGGAGTGCCGGCCCAGATCGATGAGAGTATCGATGCCGTCAACCGCGAGCAACGTCTGCGGCACCTGGACCTCGCCGGTGAGCATACTTGGGGCCCGATCGAGGCCGACTGGGCCTTGCTCCACAGCCGCACGCGCTATCGCTACCTTGGTTCCGAGGGCCAGCTCAACATGAGCATCGGCAGAATCCCCTTCGTCGGACCCAACGGCGGTCCCGGATCCCTCACCAACAATATCACCGGCCCGGGTGGCGTCACGGGTGTGGGCTGGATTCTCGACCGCACCCAGAGCGACCTTTATCCGCGCTTCATCCAAAACGGCGGCCTCGACTGGACCAATCCCGCCAACTGGCGCCCGCGCATCACCGACGGCCTGAACACGGCGTCCGGCGCCCTCGACGTGGACCTGATCCGCGAGTTGCGCGCGAATTTCAGATACAAGCTGCCGGTCGACTCGTTCACGGCGTATCTCAAGACCGGGGCGTCGCTCCGTGATCACAATGTCGAGCAATACCGCCCCAACCGCCGCTGGAACTACATTGGGACCGGCCCGCTCCCCGTCGACCCGACGGTGTTGATGTGGGACACTGTGAAAACCGGCCGCCGGATTCCGGTCTGGGAGGCCACGATGTTCATCCGGGAAGGCCAGCCCATCGATCCCTCGCTCTGGCAGGAGGACAAGTATTACTACGAGCAGAACCGGCTCACGAATTCCTGGCGCGTCAACGAGCTCATCACCGGTTACTATGCGATGACCCAGGGGCGCATCGGCCACACCGGCTTCCTCGGCGGCTTGCGTCACGAAAAGACGGACACGACGGGCTATTCCCGCGTCCGTTCGCGCGTGTTGAGCACGGCGGCCCAGCAGGCGGCCGATCCCTCCGGTTCAGGTATCAGGGATTACAACAATCCGGTCGTCCGGGAGGGAATCTACGGCCAGAACTTCCCGAGTATCCACCTGTGGCACGACATCACGCCCAACCTCAAGGCGCGCGGTTCCTGGACCACCGGGTTCGGCCGCCCCGCGATGACCAACGCGGTGACGGCGCTGGGGATCAACGAAACGGCCCAGACGATCACTTTCAGCAACCCAGGGCTCAAGCCGACGAAAGCGAGGAACTGGGACTTCTCGCTCGAATATTATTTCGAGCCCTCCAGCTCGCTTACCGTGGGCTGGTTCCACAAGACGATCGATGACTACATCATCGGTGGCCAGCAGGTCGGTGTCGTCGCGAGCGGGCCCGACAACGATTTCAACGGCGATTACTCGGGTTTCGCCATCCTTTCCAACAGCAATGCGGGCCGGGCGATCACCCAAGGTTGGGAGATCAGCTATCTGCAGCAGTTCCGCTTCCTCCCCGGCCTCCTCAAGACCCTCCGGTTTCAAGCCAACCTCACGGAACTCCGGGCTCATGGCGATTATGGCACGGCCGGCGTCTATCTGACGGGCAAGCAGGTGAACGGGTTCATTCCCCGCACCGTGAACGCCAACCTTTCGTGGGATTATCGGAAGTTCAGCACCAATATCAGCTATAACTACAACTCCGAGAGCATCCGGGGCGCCTTCAACATCGCTCAGCCCTCCCGCAACCGGTATATGATGTCGCGCGAAATCGTGAACGCGAGCGTCCGCTACCAACTGCCCTGGCGGAACGTAACGCTCAGCATGGGCGTATATAATTTGTTCAACGCCCCGCAAATCTACTATCGCAGCATCCCCGATCAGCTGGAGACATTCCTGATGCAAGGCACCACCATGACTTTCGGCCTCGAAGGCCGCTTCTGAGCGAACTCCCTCTCAACCTCCAATGGCCGCGACTTCCGTCGCGGCCTTTTTTTGTAGCCCGCCTCGTGCGAGGCGGGACCGTGAGTCGCACTTTCCCGGTGCGTCCCTGCTCTTACCGGACCGTGTGAAAACGTGGCTTTTGTAGCGGAAAGCGTGAGCTTTTCGCCCAAACGCGGGCCAAATCCCACGAAACCTCACGGTTTCCGCTACACTTCGCGCGACTGAACGAATACCGCCACGTTTTCACCCTGTCTCTCGCGAGCAGGGCTACTTCACCCGGCAAACAGCTCCCGCATCTGCGCGAGATACCGCGGCACTGCCACGGCCGAATCTTCCTTGGCCTCGTATTCGAGGGCGACCCATCCCTGATAGCCACCGTCGCGCAGTGCCTTCGTGAGGCGCTTGAAATCCGCCATCTGCTTCTCCTTCGCGCCCGCCGGCTGGATTTCCACCTTGAACTGCACGTTCACCGAATAGGGCACGCACTCCGCGAAATCCTTGTAGGGATCCGCCGTGCGGAAATTGCCCGAATCGAGGTTCACGCCCACCCATGGATTGTTCACCGCCTTCACCATCGGCAGCAGCGTCGCCGCACTGCCGATCGAGTCGTGGTTCTCCAACCCCAAGAACACTCCCTTCTTCGCCGCATATTCGCCGCATTCCTGCAGCGACTCGATCACCACCTTGTCGGCCACCGCGCGCGTGAACTCCTTTGGCACGTCCCGCGGGATGTTGCCCGCAAACACGCGGATGTGCGGCGCGCCGAGCAGCGCCGCGCGGTCGATCCACTTCTTCGTCGCTGCGATCTCGGCGTCGAGCTTTGGCCCCTTCGGCAGCGAGAAATTATTCCCGATCGCCGTGCCGCTGATCGGGATGCCCCGCACGAAACAGTGCCGCTTCAGCTTCAGCAGATACTCGTCCGTCTCCGCGGCAAAAAAATAGCTCGTGAGCTCCGTGCCCTCGCAGCCGTGCTCGCGGCAGTAGTCGGCGAACTTGAACATGTCCGTCTCCCGCCCCGCCGCCGCCTTCTGCGCCTTGCCGCGCATCGTCGGGAAGTTCTCGCGGAACGAATACGCCGCGAGGCTCAGCCGCAGCTTCGGCTTGCCCGTGCGCTGGAAGGGGCCGGAATCCGCCGCGGCCAGGCCTGCGGGCAAAACAGCAGCCGACACACCGGCCGCCGCGGAATATTTCAGGAAGTCGCGACGCGTTACGTTTTTCATGGGGAGATCCAGGGTCTGAATGCTCAACGTCAGTCCATTCACCGTGCTTTTGGAACGCTAATCTTCGGCCATCAAAATCCCCATCCCCGCCCCGGCCTTCGCGCTTCGCCGAATACTGAGTCTCGCGAAATAGGGTAACAAAGAGCTCGGCGGTTCGGGGAGCGCACCCGTCTCGGGTGCTGGTGTCGGCGCCTCGCCGACACCTCTCCCGTCTTCGGCGAGACGCCGAGGACTGCCCGCGGGACGCGGGCGCTCCCCGGACCACCCCGTGTCACTCAGTGATGCGAACTTCAGCAGGCGAAGCGGTCACACCTCCAATCGCCTCCTTTCCGGCCATCAGCGGAGATCAGCGTTCCCTCGGTTTTCCGCGGCTCGTTTTTTTGCGCAGTCAGCTTCTCACCCCGAGCCCGATCTTCTCCCGCAAATACGTGATCGAGCGCTCGAGTTCTGCCTTCTGGAAATTCTGCGTGGCGATCTTGCCCTCCGGCCCCGGCGGCGCCTTGAACGCCGGCAACGCGCGCCCGCGTTTCGCCATCGCCTCGAATTTGGCCAGCGCCGCCGGCCGCTTGTCGTAGTTTTGCCAGAATTCCGGCTTCTTGTAGGGAAAGTTCCGCGCCCCGCCGGAGATCGTCTCGATCATGATCGGCACCTTCGGGCAAAGCTGCGCCCACCGCGCCGCGTAGGCTTTCCAGTCGATCAGCCCGTCGCCCGCCGCGGTCCACTGCGTCGAGGCCCCATCCGGCGTCTCCCACACCATGTCGTCGCGCAGGCTCGAACACAGCGTCACCGGCCCGAGATTCTCCAGCACATCCATCGGGTCCTCGAGCGTCCACACGGCGTTGCCCGAATCGATGTTGGCGCCCACGTAATCCGTGCCCGCCTGGTCGATGAGCTCCCGCAATTCCCACGAGTGCATGTCGCCCGCGTGGTTTTCGAGCGCGACCTTCACGCCGCTCTCCAGCGACTCGCGCCGACACGCCTTCAGCACCGCCAGCGTGTCCGCCATGCGCGCGCGAATGCCGCCGGGGGTCTTGCGATCCTCCATGTTGCCGAGCACCACCCGGAACACCGGCGACCCCAGCGTCTTCGACACCCGCAGTCCGAGCCGCACGTGCTCCTCCGCTGTCCCCCAGTTCTTCTTAAACGAAACCGACGTCGGGCAGATGCTCCAACTGCCCGCGTAGAGCGCGATGCCCGCTGCGTCCGCCCGCTTGCGCACCTCGCGCAGCGCCGCATCGTCCAGGCTTTCGTAGGCGTCGAGGTCGGAGATCAGCAGCGTGTCGAGCTTCAACGACGCTGCGTAGTCAATGAGTGCCGGTGCCTTCCAACCCATCGCTCGCACGGCGAAATTGTCCATGCCCAGTTTGATTTTCGGTTTCGCCGCGGCGGCGAGCAGCGCACGGGGTGCGACCGCGGACACGGTGGAGGCAACAGCCAGACCCTGGAGAAATGAGCGGCGTTTCATGCGACGGGGTGAACGCAAGGAACCCGTTGCGCCCCGCAAAATCCAGCCGAATCCGAGGTGGTCGGGCGCGTCGGGCGCATCTCAGTTTTCTGCAATGTGTCCGCACCGCAGGGGTGGGCCGGGCGCTCCGCGCACGGCCAGCGGGTGGCGATGCCCGCTCGTTCCTGGCCGCCCGCGGAGCGGCCGGCCCACCTTTCGGCCTGCTGCAAGAAAGTGAGATGCGCCCGCGTCCGGGTTCGTAGCCCCGGCTTCAGCCGGAACCCGGCGGCCCCATGCGGGCCCGCGGACGCGCCCGCCCACCGCGGCCACATCCATCCGCTGTCCTCGGCGCCACACGGGCGCAAATCAGGAAGTGAGGTCAGCCTGGTCTGCGACCGCCGGCGATGCGCCAAGGGTTCCCGTTCGGCGGTCGCAGACCGCCGCTACAACCAAGGCCTCGGTTTACTGACCTCACTTCCTGTTAGACCCGGCGCCACACGGCCGGCGGTTTGTCGCGTTGACACCCCGCCCTTGCAGCGTCACGCACACCCGGCGTGTCACCCCACACTTCCGCCGCGGGCTCCGGCCCCACTGCCACGCGCACACGTTACTGGGTCGTCGTCTTCGCGATCACGCTCGCGGTGGTCCAATACATCGATCGCGTCGCCATCTCGCAGGCCAAGGGCGACGTCGCGAAGGACATGGGGTTCTCCGACGTGCAGATGGGCGCGATCTTCGCGGCGTTCGGTCTGGCCTACGCGCTGTTCGAGATCCCCACCGGCTGGCTCGGCGACAAGATCGGCGCCCGCAAGGTGCTCGTGCGCGTCGTGCTCTGGTGGTCGTTCTTCACCGCGGCCACGGGCTGGGCGTGGAACTACGCCTCGATGTGGTGGACGCGCTTCCTGTTCGGCGCCGGCGAGGCGGGCTGTTTTCCGAATCTGACGAAGGCGTTCAGCGCCTGGCTGCCGCGCCATGAGCGCACGCGGGCGCAGGCCCTGATGTGGATGGGTGCACGCTGGGGCGGCGCGTTCACGCCGCTGCTCGTCGTGGCCGTGATGGCGTTCGTGAACTGGCGCGTGGCGTTTCAGCTCTTCGCGGCCCTGGGCGTCGCGTGGGTCGTCATCTTCTGGTGGTGGTTCCGCGACAACCCGCGCGACCATCGGGGCGTCAACGCCGCCGAACTCGAGCTGCTCAAGGAAAACGAGCACAACGTGAGCGGACACGGCGACGTCCCGTGGCTCACCCTCGTCACGCGTCCGACGATGTGGCTGCTGTGGGGCCAGTATTTCTGCCTGAGTTACGGCTGGTATTTCTACGTCACGTGGCTGCCGACCTACCTGAAGGACGTGCGCAACACGGATCTCAAATCCAACGCGATCATGAACTGGCTCGCCGGTTTGCTCGAGGGCTCCCTCAGCCCCGAGCTCACCATCAAGGTGCTGGCCGCGGCACTGGCCGGCATCCCGCTGTTCTTCGGCGGCTTCGGCTCGCTCACCGCCGGCGCGATCACCAACCGCCTCGTCCGCGGCGGCGCGCGCGTCGTCGTCGTGCGGCGCACCTTCGGGTTCATCGGCTTTGCCGGCGCCTCGACGCTGCTGATGACGTCCTTTTACCTGAAGGATCCCCTGCTCGCGATGCTGGCGATGGGCATGGCGAGTTTCTTCAACGACCTCACCATGCCGGGCAGTTGGGCCAGTTGCATGGACATCGGCGGCAAATACGCGGGCACCGTCTCCGGCAGCATGAACATGATGGGCAACTTCGGCGGCATGGCCGGCCCGTTCGTCGTCGGCTACGTGCTGCAAGTGACGACGAAAAACTGGGAGCTCGTCTTCGCGATCTCGGCCGCGATCTATTTTCTCGGCGCGTTCTTCTGGCTCTTCATCGATCCGGTGACGCCGCTCGAGAAAGAAGGCGCCCAGACTCACGCGTAACCCGCCTGTCCTGCCCCGTGAAGATCCAATGCCACCCTGACAAAGTCGCGCTCGGCCAGGCCGCCGCAGCCGACGCGGCAGACCTCATCCAGCAGGCAATCGCCGCCCGGGGTCGCGCCCGCATCATCGCGGCCACCGGCGCCTCGCAATTCGAGTTTCTGGCCGCACTCGTGCCGCAGCCCGGGATCGCGTGGGACCGCGTGGAGATGTTTCACCTCGACGAATACGTCGGCCTGCCCGCCGCGCATCCGGCCTCGTTCCGAAAATATCTGCTCGAACGCCTGATCCGGCCCGCGGGGATCACGCGCCACCACCTGCTCGACGGCGAGCGCGAGCCGGAGCGCACCTGCCGCGAGGTGGGTGCCGCGCTCGCGGCCGAACCGATCGACGTGGCGTTTGCCGGCATCGGCGAAAACGGCCACCTCGCCTTCAACGATCCGCCCGCCGATTTCACGACGGAGGCGCCCTACCTCATCGTGCAACTCGACGAAGCCTGCCGCCGGCAGCAGGTGGGCGAAGGGTGGTTCGCCACGCTCGACGATGTCCCGCAACGGGCGATCTCGCTCTCGATCCGCCAGCTCCTCAAGGCCACCGCGATCGTGTGCGTCGTGCCCGACGCGCGGAAGGCCGAGGCCGTGCGACGCTGCCTTGAGGAGCCGGTCTCACCGCTCGCGCCCGCGTCGATTCTGCAAACGCATCCCCGCGCCACCGTGTATCTGGATCGCGCGTCGTCGTCCCGGCTGACGCGGCCCGCCGGCCGCGATCAGACCACGATGCGTTGAGTCGCGATCCGGTTCACCGCCATGCCTGCCGTCCAATCCGCCCCAAGGAAAATCCCCGGGCTGCGTTGGTATATGGTGGCGATGCTGTGCCTGGCCTCGGAGCTGAACTACCTCGACCGGCAGACGCTCTCGGTGCTCGCGCAGACGATCCAGGATGAGCTGAAGATCACGACCGAGCAGTATTCCTACATCACCTCGGCGTTTCTGTTCAGCTACACGATCATGTATGCCGTCAGCGGCCGGGTGGTCGACCTGCTCGGCACGCGAAAGTCATTCCTCATCTTCGTCAGCGGCTGGTCGGTCGCCAACATGCTGCACGGCTTCGCGCAAACGGTGGCGCACTTCACGGTTTTCCGCTTCCTCCTCGGCGCGACGGAGCCGGCGAATTTCCCCGCGGGCGTCAAGGCGGCCAGCGAGTGGTTTCCCATGCGGCAACGCGCGCTCGCCGTCGGCATCTTCAACGCCGGCACGACGCTCGGCTCCGCGCTCGCGGCGCCCTTCGTCGGATTCATCGCGCTGACGTGGGGCTGGCGCTGGGCCTTCGTCGCGGGCGGCGCGCTGGGCCTCGTGTGGGTGGCCGTCTGGGCGTTGGTTTACCGCCGCCCCCGCGAACACCCGCGATTGAGCGCGGAGGAACTCGCGCTCATCGAGGCGGACCGGCCGGCGGGCGAGACGAGCCCCGCGCCGGTGCCGATCAGGCGGCTGCTGGCGATGCGCGAGACGTGGGGCTGCATCCTCGCGCGGGCGATGACGGACCCGATTTCGTATTTTTTCTTCTTCTGGACGCCCAAGTTCCTCCAGGCCGAACGCGGCTTCACGCTCGCCGACATCGCGAAGTATAGCTGGATCCCGTTTGTCGCCGGCGCCATCGGCAACATCGCCGGCGGCGGGCTCCCCACGTGGCTGACCACGCGGGGTTGGACCCTCGACCGGGCCCGCAAGTCCACCATGCTCCTCGCGTCGTGCTGCATGCCCCTGTGGTGCCTGCTCATCGTGCAAGTGCCCGACCCGGCGCTCGCGCTCGTGTTCGCGAGCGCCGCCATGTTCTGCCACACGCTGTGGGCCAACATCACGCTGCCCGCGGAGAAATTCCCGGCGCACGTCGTCGGCACGGTCTCAGGTTTCGGCGGTTGCATCGGCGGCGCCGTCGGCGTGGTGACGCAGCTGGCGATCGGCTGGACGGTGCAGCGCTTCTCGTTCACGCCGGTGTTCGCCGTGTGCGCGTTCGTGCATCTGACCGCCTTTGTCGGGGTGAGCCGGCTGGTGGGCGAACTCGGCCGCGTGCGCGACGTTTCGCGGTAGCCGCAATCGGCCGGGCCTGGCGAAGGAAAACGGGGCGCAGTCCGCTCACTTCGCCGCGGCGCGTTCGGCCAGCCGGAGCAGCTCGTAGTTTTCCAAGTCGATGCCCAGCGCCAGCGGCGCTTCGATTTCGGGCAGCACGCGCGTGAGATCGGCGAGCGTTTTCCACTCCGCCCCGAGCCGCGCCCGCAACGCGGTGACGACGGTGCCCTTGAAATGCTCGCGCTCCCACGCGCAGGCGCTGGCGATCGAGGCGGGCCGGTCGGTTTCGTAGGCCATGAGGCTGATCGAGGAAACCGCCGCCGCCACGCGGGCAAACCACGCGTCGCGATCCGCGGCGTCCGCCCAGCCGATGCGCGCCTCCGGCCCCACCTTGTCGAACCACGTCGGCAGCGCTGCGGTCACGACGAGTGACCGGCCACCATTCGCGTCCAGGTGGGCCCGGAGTGCGACGAAGGTCGCAAGCAGTTCGTCGAGCAGTGCCCGCCGCGTCGCCGCCGTGCCGGTTTTCCAATCGGGGCGGATGTGCGGCTCCAGATCGAGCGCGATGCCGTCGAATCGCTCGTCCGCCGCGGTCCGGCTGGCGTTGAACCGCAGCACCCGCTCTTCGACTTCGCGCAAAAAATCCGCCCGCCCGCCCGGGGTGACGGCCGACGTGCCCGCGAACAATGCGAATGAGCGGATGCCCGCGGCGTGGAGCCGGCGCTGCCACGCGGCGAACCTTTCCGGCGCCTCGACCGGCAGCGTGGCGTAGCTGCCGTAGAGCCGGCGGATGTGCCAGCGCTGAAAGGTGGCCAGCGCCTCGTCCTCGCGCTCGGGCCGGCCGACGATATTGACCGCACCGTCGGGGCTCGCGGGCTTCGACCAGAACCACATTCCCCGCGGCTTGGCCGTCTCACCCGCGCCCGCCACACTCGCGAACAGGCACGCTCCCAGCGCGCCTGCGGCCCGCCACCACGAGGCCGCCGCACGCCACCGCGGAGTCAGCCGGTAAATCTGCAACCGCTGTCGCATGGAAAGTCGGCGGCCATCTTATGCCCGCCGGCCCGTGCGACGAGATTCAATTCGTCGCCGCCGGCGTGTCGGGGACCAAGCGCACGATCTCGCCGGGAGAGTTGCCGAACTCCGAGTTGAGCGCGACGTAGAGCAAACCGTCGGGGCCCGTCACGACGGCGCGCACCCGACCGAGGTTGGTAAACACGAGTTCCTGGTGCGTGACCGCGTGACCCTCGATCACGAAACGGATCAAGCGCTGACCGGCGAGCGCCGCACCGAAGAGCTGGTGCTTCCACTGGGGAAACCGGTCGCCCGTGTAGAAGGTCAGCGCGCCGATCGCGATGGACGGCGTCCAGTAGACGACCGGTTGTTCCATGCCGTCCTTCCGGGTGAGCTCGGTGAACACCGAGCCGTCTTCACCCAGCCCATAGGAGATGACGGGCCAGCCGAAATTCAGTCCCCGGCCGATCACATTCAGTTCGTCGCCCCCGCGCGGACCGTGTTCGCTGGACCAGATCTCGCGGGTGCCGGGATGCTGGGCGAGGCCCTGCTGGTTGCGATGGCCGAAGCTCCAGATGGAGCGGATCGCGCCGGGCCGGTCGACGAACGGATTGTCCGGGGGAATCGAACCATCGTCACCAACGCGATGAAGTTTGCCGTAGGGACTGCCCAGATCCTGACCCTCGGGCCGGTGCCCGCGATCGCCGATGGTGAAGTAGAGCCAGCCATCGCGATCAAACAGGAAACGGGAGCCGAAGTGCGTGTTGTTATTCCAATATTTTTCCGGGGCCGGACGGAAAATCGTCTCCTGGTCGACCCACCGCCCGTCGCGAATCCGCCCGCGGATCATCACCGTGCTCGAAGCGCCGGGCTCGCGGCCACCGTTTTCCGCCAGCGAAAGATAGATCCAACCCGTGCGCGCGTAGTCCGGATGCACCGCAACATCGAGCAGCCCGCCATCGTTGTTGTCGTAGACCGGCGGCAGGCCGGTGATGTTTTCGACGATCCCCCGCCCCGGCACCACGATACGGAGACGGCCGGGACGTTCGGTCACGAGGAGCCGACCGTCGGGCAGAAACGCGATGCCCCAGGGAGTCACGAGTCCACCGGCCACGCGCTCGAACTTGAACGCGTGCAACTCGCTCGTGAGCCGCACGCCGTCGACCGACCGGGGCGGAACGACGCCGGTGCGCCGGGCCTGCTCGCGCGCCTCGCCGATGAGCACGACGAGCGATCCGATCTCGGCTTCCGTCAGGATCGCACCGAACGCCGGCATCCCGTTGGCGAGCGAACCGTCGCGAATCACCTTTGCGACGGCCGCCGGATCACGCGCCCGGCCCGCCGCCGGGCCAACGGGGCGAAGCAGTGACGGAGCCCGGGCGCCCTCCCACCGCTGGCCGTGACACGCCGCGCAAATCTCCGCGTGCAGTTGCGCGGCGGAGCGCGGTGCAACCGGCCGAGCCGGCTCGGCCGCGGCAACGACAACGGCCGGCAACGTAGTCACGATTCCAGCGAGCAGCGGACGAAATTTCATAGGGTCGGGGAAAGGAGCGGGGAACCGGACGAGCAATCACAGGAACAGCCGCAAATGCAGGCCTTTTTTCGCACCCCGTCAGTCAAATCGGCCCGACTCCTGGTTATCGAGAAAGAGCGATCGCGCGATCGACTCGGATGCAACCGGCGTTCGCGGCCTATTCGGCTCGGCGACCGAGGCCGGTGGTGAAACCGGCGAAGCACCATGCACCGTCCCGCTGACGTCCCCCTTCTCTCCGGCCCCTTCTGCTTCGATCCGATACGAAACCCGGCAGCCCATCGCTCCAGCTACCAAGCCGAGTTGGCGCAGGCTGATCGTGCCGGCGACCTCGGACTTCTCGAACTGATGCACCGCTTGGGGGCTGACATCCAGCCGGTCCGCCACCGCTTGGAGGCTCATCTCCCTCTCGGTCCGCCACGAACGAAGCCAGCCTCCCGGAGGGCGTTGGGGATCGCTCAAGGCAACTCGCTTTGGCATAAAGTTATAACTTGATAGCAGTTTCACCTATATCAAGCTATAACTTAATACCAACGGCTGCTGAAGAATGGACTATTGGGTCCCGTGGGTAGGTCGGGGTTTATCCCCGACATCCGCCGTAGGCGGACAAGTGTCGGGCGTAAAGCTCGACCTACGATGATCCAAATCTCAACCGCCGTTGGTATAATAACTCGCCCAACCGCTACTTTCACTTATCCATCAACACCTAATACCAGTTACTTAGCGGTTTGGCATTGTAGGCCCGCTCGCCGGGCGGCCTGCAAAACCCAGAGGGCCGAAGCGCCACGTAACGGATATAACATGCCTGGCTACCGCCGATCCCGGCGCAGCAGCGACTCTCTTCCCTTTTCCAACTTGGCCCGCTCCTTGGCCGTCAAACTGCCGAGTCCGGACTGGGCGATTTTGTCGAGCAGGGCATCGATCTCCGCCATCGACGCCTCCCCCGCTGGCTCGGCCCGCGGATGGTTTTCCGTTTTCAGGTCGGGCAACACCCGCAGCTTTGGCTTTCGCGACGGCAGCCGGAACGACGGCAGTTCGAGCAGGCCCTTCTCCCGTCGAACGAAGGCCCACGCGTAGCCGCACGTCACCCACAGCGAGATAAGCCCGACCCAATCCCGCGCCGCCAGCGCCATCAGGCTGAAGATGCCCACGAGAATTCCCGCCACCCATTTCGCGATCAGACTGAAGAACACCGGCGCCTCCGGGTGGCACGTCGCAAACGCGATGAACAACCCGAGCGCCCCGGTCTCGCCCGACAGGCCGGTCTTGATCCACACGCCCAGCACCGTGAACAACAGCGGCGGCAGCAGATAGATCACTCCGTAGAGCCCGAGAAATTTCCGCAGCCCGAACGCCCGCTCCACCTCCCGCCCGAACCACACGATCATCAGCATATCGAGCGCGAAATTCAGCGACGGCGGATTCACCAGCCCGTAGGTGAGCACGCGCCAGATCTGCCCGTGCAGCACCAAGTCGCTCGAAAACGGCAGCCAGGTAAACGGAAAGCCGACCTTGAACGCCTGAAACGCCGTCGTCGCCAGCATCGACGCCACATAGACCACCACGACCAGATGCGCCGCGTAGATCGGGTAACCCCGCCACCACGTCACGGGACGGTGGGTGTTGTCATCATCGGGACTGAAATAGCGGCTCATGATCGGGATCGACCGGGAAATTGAGCCGCGCCACGCACCGCCGCAAGCAGCGAGCGCACCCGATGCCGGCCGGCCGGTGTCGGCGCGGTCCTCACAGTTTCGACGGCGCCGGCGGGATTTGCCGGCAGGTCGGATGCCGGAAGGTCACGCGTCCACCAGTCGCTGCACCGTCATCTCGCGGTTCACCTCCTTCATCGGCGTGTCCGCGGGCGACTTGAACGTGCACGGCGATCCGCCGAACCGCCGGCTCGCCCGCCGGAGCCGGCCTCACGTCCCCGTCGCACTCGGCATCGTCTCCACGGCGATCTCCTTGATTCCCACGGCGCGGATTTCGTCGAGGGCAAACACCGCTCCGCTGAACCGCGCCAGCCGGTCGCCGCGCACAACCACCCGCGGCTCCTTGACGCTGCGGACGTAGTGCTGGAGCCGCGCACGCAACTCGTCGCGCATCACCACCTCGGCCGGCGCGTCCTTGCCGATCTTCCAGTAGTAGGTGCCGTTTTCCGAAGCCTGGAGATAGAGCGTCGAGTCGGGGCCGATCGACGGATCGCCCGTCAGCGGAAACTTGGTCTCGATCGACGCGATCTTTTCCAGCGACAGCGTGAACAGCACAAACGTCGCGAGCAGGAAAAAGATCACGTCGATGAGCGGGATGATCTCGATGCGCGCCTTGCGCGCCGGGGTGACGTCGAGGGCGAGGTTCATGGGGAAGGGGTTTGCCCTGACGACGATTCACGGGGCGGTTTCTTAGCCGGCATTGTGCCGTTGAACTCGCGCATGTTCGTAACCGCGCCGTGCAGCGGTGGAGCGCGTTGCCCCCAACGCGCTTTTTGTGGGAGGGGCTTTACGCCCCGACGAGTCGCGGGGTAAACCCGCTCCCACCTTCATACCAGCGCGTTGAGGGCAACGCGCTCCACCTCGACTGCCACGTTCCGTCATGAACTTTGCGCAGAACGGCGGCCGGGAGTAGGGCAGGGTCTGTGACCTGCCCAGCGAACACTCACCGCGCGAAAGGGCAGGTCACAGACCTGCCCTACTTCCAATGTCGAAGGGTCTCGCATCTTGAACAAGATCCTTGAACAGGAAGTTCGGAAAGGTCGGGAAGGATCCGATTCCTTCTTCTTTCCGCTCTTCCCGGCCTTCCTGTTCCAATGGCTCGGTTGCGGTCGTGCCGCGCTGGGTTCACCCGTGTTCATCCGTGGTTTCCCTCCGCCTCGGTCAGGCTTCGTGCCGAGTGTGGTGCGCCGGAAACTTGATCGCCCGAATCCGCCGCCCTACCCTGCCCGGCCATGAGCCCCCTGCCGCGCTTCCTCCGCGTCCGTCAGAATTTCCCGCGCCCCGCGCCGCTCGACTTGCGCGCCACGCTCGCCGCCGGGTTCGAGAAACTCCGTCCGGTCCTCCGCCCCGGCATGAGCATCGCCGTCGGCACCGGCAGCCGCGGCATCACCCACATCCGCACCATCCTCACCGAGGTGCTCGCCCTGATCCGCTCCACCGGCGCGGAGCCGTTTCTCTTCCCCGCCATGGGCAGCCACGGGGGCGCCACGCCCGAAGGCCAGCGTGAGGTGCTCGCCAGCTACGACATCACCGAGGCCACGATGCGCACGCCCATCAAAGCCTCGCTCGACGTGAAACAGGTCGGCACCACCGCCGACGGCAAACCGGTCTGGTGCGCGCTTGAGCCGCTCGCCGCCGATGGCATCATCCTCGTCAACCGCGTGAAACCGCACACCGATTTCTACGGCGACATCGGCAGCGGCCTCCTGAAGATGGCGGTCGTCGGCCTCGGCAAGCGCGCCGGCGCCGCCGCGATGCACCTCGCCGCCAGCGAACTCGGCCACGAGCGCGCCATCCGCACCATGGCCGGCGTGCTCCTCCGCGAGACCCCGCTCCTCGGCGGTTTCGCTCTGCTCGAAAACCAATATCACGAAACCGCGAAAATCGTCGTGCTCCCGCGTGACGAAATGGAACAGGGCGAGGACGCCCTGCTCGTCGAATCCCGTGCCCTCCTGCCCCTGCTCCCCTTCGACGAAATCGACCTGCTCATCATCGACTGCATCGGAAAAAACATCAGCGGCACCGGCATGGACCCGAACGTCGTGATGCGCTCGATCGACGGCTACTCGAGCCACCTCCTGCGCGCCGGCCGCCCCGCGCCGTTCATCCGCCGTATTTTCGTGCGCGACCTCACCGCGGAAACGCACGGCAACGCGATCGGCATCGGCCTCGCCGACTTCACCACCACGCGCCTCGCGCGCACGATGGACGCCCACAAGACCTTCACCAACTCCCTCACCGCCCTCACCCCGCAAAGCGCGAAGCTGCCGGTCTACTTCGACACCGACCGCGAATGCATCGACCGCGCCCTCGCCTCGCTCCCGCTCACCGACACGACCACTGCCAAAATCGTCCGCATCGCCGACACCCTCAGCGTCGCCGCGATGGAAATTTCCGAACCGCTCTTGCCCGAGGCGAAAGCCCAGCCGCACATCGGCGCCCTCGGCGAACTGAGGCCGATCGGATTCGGCGCAGACGGTAACCTGCAGTGAAACGCCGCGTGTCGCGGCGGTCAGTCGTGGTAGTCGATGACCACCACCCAGAAATTCGCGGCTTCTTCGACCGTGGTCGGCCATTCATAGTCCTCTTCGTGCGGGGCCGTGAAAATCACGTTGGGCGTCTCGCCGTCGCCCGCGAAGGTAACCTCCAGGTTGAATCCATTTCTGAGCAGCCGAAAGAGCTGCTGGTCCAGGATCTGGGCGTCATCCGCTCCGCCGTAGAAATCAAGTTCGCGACCGAGGAGCGGCGGCCCGTGGTATTCCGGGAACATCCGCCGAAACAACTCCGCTGATTTCCTTTCTTTCGTCTTCCGCCGAAACCGGGCGCAGCGCTTCCAGAATTGCGCCACACGATTCGGTTGATCGGCGCGGAGCCGAAGCCACGCGAGTTGCCCAGAATATCGGCCGCCGACACAGAAGTAATCGCAACGCCCGGCAAACCGCAGCCCCATCGCGAATCCTTGCTGACTCAAGTATTGGCAGACTTTCCGTCTAGCTCGCAGACTGGTGGAGGCTTCCTCGCGCGGCAGGCAAACGTAGAGGAGAAAGTGCATGGGCGATTTCCGATACCCGAGGCCCCTAACCCAACTCCAAGAATTTCTCGATGAATTGTGGCGTGATGATGCCAAGCGCCTTTCGAGTCCGATCAACGAAATCATCGACGTTGAGTTCAAAGTCGACGGCCTCATCAAGGGGGATCGAAATCGGACTGAAACTCACGGCACCACCACTCCAATTGACGTGCTCTTTTGAGCGGCGTAGTTCCGCCGCAGGATCAGCGACTTTCAACCATTGGATCATCAATGGCTCCACCGCGACGCCGCCGAGACCCCACACCCACGGAGTAAGAACAGTTGGTGACGAATCATAGATTCCGATCCCAATCTCGCGGGCCTTGTCCCGTGTTCGCTGCCTTGGCCGCCTAACAAAAATGCTCCACTCCCAGTTTCGTCTTACGTAAGCGCCCGTCCTTTCGGGCCCAAAGACTGCCACGCCGTTCGTCTTTCTTTTCAAGTCTTTCAGCCAATCTTGGGTGCACAAATCTAAGAGCGCGGCAATTTGATCACTGGCGATAGCGCCGACTGCATCCACTTTTCCCAGCACTTCTTTTCGATTCTGCTTCGAGTCAATTTCAGGGATCGTCCGGCCATCTTCGTCTCGCTCATAAAGGCGCTGCATTTCAGCGAAATATTTCAGGAAAAATACCAGAGCTTTTCCGAATTGAGCCATATTCTTAGTCTCCTCTTTTGGCACCGAGATAGTCGCCGATCATGTAAATGTTGCCGCTGTCGTTAGCGGGCCCACAGCGTATTCCGCAGACATCCTTCAACACGCCAGTCATGTAAAGGCGGAGAAACTGAAAGCCAGGCGTTCCGACGAGATATTGCAACTGGTGGCGGAAGAGCGCCATGAGTTCGACGAATGCCATTCCTTGCCACAGCTCTTCCGTCCCGCTCTTCGGCGCTCTGCCATCGACCGTCAGGAAAACAAGCCTGCGTTCGTCCGCCGACCTTCCGCGGCACTTTTCTTCGTATCGCCTGCACTGGTCCTCTCCCTCGTCCGCGTCGATCTTCGCTTCGATGATGACGAGCCAGCGCTGGACCTTTTCGTTAGGAAGCCGCCACTCGCCACTAATATCAATGTCGAGCCGATCTCCGCACGCGTCGTCCCTGGTCTCACTTTCAACCCGGATATCACCGACGAGCCGCGTTCCGCTTGCTAGGCGGAATACTCGCCGGAGAAACGCGAGCAACAGCCGGTCACCAAATCCATGTTCTTCGTTGGGATTCATCAACCATGCGAGCGTCCGGGTGTGAGCCGTTTCAAGGCGCCCAAAATCCAAGGTGCCGAACAGGCTGATTGGTGAGAGCAGTGGATCATAGCCAGGCAGCTTATCTGGCCATCCGACGCTACGGAGTCTTTCCAATGCGCACGCTTTGATTTCTTTCAGCACGCTTTCCAATTCTGCGAGATCGCTATCGGAGATCGATCGGCCGTGCCGCTGCTCGGACTCGCTCGCGAAGTGGACGCGATCCAAATCTCGGATAAAGGCATCGAGTTGCGGCATCCGCTCAAGCGTCGCACAGACGCGTTCCAGATCTCTAATGAACTTCTCCGGAAGAGCGTGAGTGGGGTTCATATTCGCCGATACCGATGATCGGTGATAGCAACGACCTGTGGTCGCGGGAAAGGTTAATTCGCAGTCGCATGAGGCGGCTTTGGGAACCGCCCTGCGACCGCATCATCCACCCAGATATCCTCATCTAGCGACTCCCAGCGCAGGGCGCGGCCTTGGATGCGGAGTGTGCCCTTCGCGAGTTCTTCCGGCGAGGCGTTGGCCAGCAAAGGATACTTTACGGCCGGAAAGCTCACCATCCGTTGGTCGGACAGTTCCAACCAGACGCGGCGCCCTTCGATCCAGCAGCGGACGGCGGTCGCGGTAGCTTGGGGCTTACTGTCCATGAAACCGACGGTGGGCCGCGGGCATCTCTTGGCAATGTTCCTCTACGAGGCGTTGAGTCCGGCTCAGTTCCGCCGGGCCAAATCGGTCGTTGGCTGCGCGCGAGACGGGGTGAGGGCGGACCACAGAGTTGACCTCTTCGCGCTCTCTGCGACCTCTGTGTTGGAAATGATCGGCCCCATCCGCAACGCCCGTGGCGAACGCCTCGATTTCACGTTTCACGCCGGCGCTTCGCAGGCGCGCGACATCGTCGTGATCGGGCATGGCGTCACCGGGCACAAGGACCGGCCGTTTCTCATCGCCCTCGCCGACGGGCTTGCACGCGCGGGCATTTCGGCACTCCGCGTGTCGTGGTCGGGCAACGGCGCGTCGGAGGGACGCTTCGCGGACAGCACGATTACCAAGGAGGTGGCCGACCTTGGCGCGGTGCTCGATGCGTTCGACGGCTGGCGCGTGACCTACGCCGGTCACAGCATGGGCGGCGCGGTGGGCGTGCTGCGCGCGAGCGGCGATGCCCGCATCCGGCGCCTCGTCTCGCTCGCCGGCATGGTGCACGTGCGGGCGTTTGCGGAGCATCATTTCGGCGGGCTCACCCCCGGTCGTGACTTGATGTGGGGCAAACCGGGCTGCGTGCTCTCGCCGGCTTACGTTGACGATCTTCGCACGATCGGCAGCACGGCCACGCTCGCCGGAAAAATCGCCGTGCCGTGGCTGCTCGTGCATGGCACCGCCGATACGATCGTGCCGTTGCAGGATTCACGCGATGCCTTCGCGCACGCGCGCGAGCCGAAGGAACTCGTCGAATTCGAGGGCTGCGACCACGTGTGGGAGCCAAGTTTCACTCCGCGGATGGTGGAGGCGGTGGTGAACTGGTGCCGACGCACCGCTTCGTAGCTCTGCGCGTGAGAGCAGGACGGGCGTGGCTTGCGCGGGTTTTTCCGCCTCTCACCCGAGTGGGTGAAAACCCGGCGGCATATGTTCAGTCGCGCGAAGCGTAGCGGAAACCGTGAGGTTTTCGTGGGATTTGGCCCGCGTTTGAGCGAAAAGCTCACGCTTTCCGCTACCACCGCCACGTTTTCACACTGTCCGTTACGAGGCGGGCCGCGTCACGGTTTCCCCAGCAGCGCCATCGCCTCGCGATAAAAGTCCGGATGACTCTCCCACGTCTGCGCGGTGATGATGTGCCCGTCGCGCACGCACTGCCGGTTGATCCAGGTGCCGCCGCACGCCTCGACCTCGAAGCGCACGTTTTCGTAGCAGGTGAGCTTCAGCCCGCGGCCGATGCCGGCGGCGAGCAGGATCTGGATGCCGTGGCAGATCGACAGGAGCGGTTTTTTCTCTCGGTGAAACGCCTGCACGATCTGGATCAGTTTCGCGTTGTGCCGCAGAAACTCCGGCGCGCGTCCGCCGATCAGCAGGATCGCGGCGTAGTCGGCGGGTTTCACCTGCGCGAACGTCACATCGCTCGCGATGAGGTAGCCGGGTTTCTCGATGTAGGTGTTCCAGCCGGGGTAGAAATCGTGGATGACGGCGTTGAGGCGTTTCTTTTGCGTGGCGGCGATCACCGGCGTGAAGCCCGCTTCGGCGAAGCGGTGCTGGGCGTAAAGGATTTCGAACGACTCGCCGGCGTCGTCAGTGACGATGAGGATTTTGCGGGGCATTTCCAAGGGGTAGAGTCGCGGCACCGCATTGTCCACCGCGATGCCGCCTCCGCCCACGACCGCGCGGCTCGGGGCCTAAGCAAAAAAAACGCCACCGGCATCCCGGTGGCGTTTCGCGCTGAAAATATTTCCGTTCCTCAGCCCTTCTTCTTGCCCGCGGGTTTGAACTCCTTGTGGCCTTCCTTCTGGGTGTCGTTGACCTTGGCGCAGATCGCGGCGGCCTTCTCGTTGTCGTTGGCCTTGAGCGCGGTCTCGAGCTGGTCGAGGAGGGCGATCATATCGTTCATCTTTTTCTTGAAGCGCTCGACATAGGCGGCCTGCTCGCTGGCCGGCTGCTTGGCCTTCAACATCGGCTCGTGCTTGAGCGAGGACTTCGCCGCATCGCGCAGGGTGGCGACCGCCTGCAGGGAGTCCGCATTCTTGGAGGGATCCTTGATCTGGCGGCCCAGACGGCGGAACGTGCCGCCCATCTTCTCCATGATTTTGCCGAGTTCGGTTTCGGGGTCTTTGCCGCCGTCGGCGGCGCGCAGCGGGGAGAGCCCCAGCGTGAACGCCAGAGCGAGAGCGAGGGAGGGCAGGAGGCAACGAATCTTCATGTTTGGTTTATAGGGTGTTAACAAAAAGGACCGCGAAAGCACATGGATTCCCCTCCCGAGCGCAATCGGAATTATTGGCCTCCAACCTCCGGCGGGCTTGACCCGGCCCGCCGCCCGGCATTGCTCAGCCCCACCCCCCCGCCGTCGTGACCACCCCGTCGTCCCCCTCCGCGCGCCTCTCCCGCCGCACGTTTCTCCAGCGCACCACCCTCGCCGGCGCGGCCCTCGGTTTCCCCGCCGTGCTGCGCGCCGCCAATCCCAACGGCAAAGTCCAGGTCGCCGCCCTTGGCCTCACCGGCCAGGGCTTCTCCGATCTGCACAACGTCGGCTCGCACGCCGCGGTGCGCTTCGTCGGCTTCTGCGATGTCGACTCGGCCAACTTCAAGCGCGCCGACACCGAGTTTCCGGGCGTGCCGCACTTCGCCGATTTCCGCGCGATGCTCGAGCAACTCGGCGACACCGTCGACGCCATCACGGTCGGCATCCCCGATCACATGCACGCCCTTGCCAGCATCGAGGCGATGCGCCGCGGCAAACACGTCTACTGCGAGAAGCCGCTGGCCCACACCGTGTGGGAAATCCGCCAGATGGCGCGCTGGGCCGAGCGCAAGAACGTCGTCACCCAGATGGGCACGCAGATCCATTCCAACATCGAGTATCGCCTCGCGGTGCGGCTCATCCAGGACGGCGCGATCGGCAAGGTCCGCGAGGTCCGCTCCTGGGTCAGCGTCGCCGGCAACGAGCGCACGCGCCTCCTCGAGCCCCCCGCGCCCGGCCCGGTGCCCGCCTCGCTCGATTGGAACCTTTGGCTCGGCGGCGCGCCCCAGCGCGATTTCGCACCCGGCGTGTATCATCCCTTCGCGTGGCGCGACTGGCAGGATTTCGGCGGCGGCGCCATCGGCGATTTCGGCTGCCACATCCTCGATCCGGTCTTCAGCGCGCTGAAGTTGAAAGCGCCGCTCACCGTCGTCGCGTCCAACACCGGCATCAACCGCCACATCTGGCCCACGGCCCAGACCGTCCGCTACGTTTTCCCCGGCAACGAACTCACCGCCGGCCCGAAGCTCACGGTCGTCTGGTCCGACGGCGGTCTGCGTCCCGACCGCCAGCTCGCGCAACTCCCGCCCGAACTCGACCTCCCGAAGAGCGGCTCCCTCTTCCTCGGCGAAAACGGCAACCTCGTGCTCGGCCACGTCGCCGCCCCGCGTCTTTACCCGGTCGAAAAATTCAAGGACTTCGCCTACCCCAAGGATCTGAAGGGCCTCAGCCACTACCACCGCTGGGTCGACGCGATCCTCGGCGGGACGAAGACCACGTGCGGCTTCGACTACGCCGGCCCGCTCGCCGAAACCGTGCAACTGGGCAACGTCGCCACGCGCGTCGCCAACCGCGCACCCGTCCAACGCGGCTCGCGGGCGCTCGATCCGGAGAAGGAGAAGCCGCTCGCGTGGGATTCGACGAACCTCCGTTTTCCGGAAAGCCCCGCCGCCACCGCGCTGCTCACGAAGTCTTACCGGTCAGGCTGGGCCGTGCCCGCCGCGCCGCTGTGATCCGGCGCGCACGCGGCCGTCTGGTCGTCGTGGCTGAGGCGTCCCGCCTCAGTTCGTTCGCAGCCCCGCCACGGATGTGACCTCAAACTGAGGTTAGCGATTTGTAGCGGCGGTCTATGACCGCCGAACGAACACCCTTGGCGCAACGCCGGCGGTCATAGACCGCCGCTACAACCGAAGCATTCAGAATCGGACCTCAGTTTGAATTATCCCCGCCGCACCGCCGCATCCGCCTTCAGGATTGCGGCCTCGGCCCCGGTCCGGTGAACTGCCCGCTCCGCATCGCCACCCCTCTCTGCTTTCATGCACACCTCGCTCTCCCGTCGTGATTTTCTCGCCACCGCGTCCGCCGGCACCGCCGTCGCGCTGCTCCCCGCCGCGCTCCGCGCCGCGGATAAATCGAAGCCCACCGCGTGGCCCATCGGCTGTTTCAACCGCCCGTGGACCAAGTGGAGCTACGACGAGACGGTCGATGCCATCAAGGCCGCCGGTTACAAATACACCGGGCTGCTCACGCCCACGAAGGCCGACCCGTTCACGAACGCCGACGCCACACCCGAATACCTCGCGGGCCTCAAGCAGAAGATCGCCGCCCGCGGCCTGAAGTGCAACATGACCGCCCTCCGCGTGCCGACAAATCTCGATCTCGCCGTCGCCATCGAGAGCACGCGCAAGCAGATCGCCAACGGCCACACCGTCGGCATCGAGTTCGCGCTCACCTTCGGCGAGGACAAACCCGAGCGCTACGAGAAGTATTTCAAGATCATGGCCGACGCCGCGGCCTTCGCTCACGAGCGCGGCATCAAGCTCGTCATGAAACCCCACGGCGGCGGCAGCGGCGCCTCCTCGGAAATCCTCACCGCCATCAAGGCCGTCAACCACGCCAATTTCAAAATCTGGTATGACGCCGGCAACATCATCTATTACACCGGCAAGGACCCCGTGGAGGAGTTCAAGCCGATCGCGCCGCACGTCACCGGCTTCTGCGCCAAGGACTGCTCCGTCGAAACCGATGCCGCCGGCAAGCGCAAGCCCGACGTCATGATCCAGTTCGGCGCCGGCAAGGTCGACTTCACCGCGATGTTCCGGGCCATGAAATCCGCCGGCTTCAACGGCCCGCTCATGGTCGAGTGCTGCAAGATCGGCGCGACTCCGCAGGAGACGATGGAAAACGCCCGCGCCAATCGCGTCTTCCTCGAAAAGGCGCTCGCCCGCGTCTGACGTTGTAGCACGGGTCTCCCGACCCGTGTTCCGATCACTCACGGGTCAGGAGACCCGTGCCACTTTCAATCCGCCCTCACCCCGCTTGAAATCATCCTTCACTCTCCCGCGCGCCCTGCCGTCCACGATCTTCGCGGCGGCGCTCCTTCTCGCCGGCTGCGAAAGCCCGACCACTCCGCCTTCACCGGCCGCGAAGCCCGCGCGCACCGCGACCTTCAAACCCGGGAAACTCGCCGCGATCGACGCCGCCGTTGCCGACGCTATCGCCGCGAAGAAGGCCCCCGGCGGCGTCCTGTGGTTCGAACGCGACGGCGAGGTTTACCGCAAGGCCTACGGCCAACGCGCGCTCGCGCCGGCGCCGGAGCCGATCAGCGAAGATACTATTTACGACGCCGCGTCGCTCACCAAGGTCATCGCCACCACGACCTGCGTCATGCAGCTCGTCGAGCGCGGCAAACTCGACCTCGACGCGCCCGTCGTGCGCTACGTCCCGGAGTTCGCGTCGCACGGCAAAAGCAACATCACCGTCCGTCACCTGCTCATCCACATGTCCGGCCTGCGCCCCGACCTCGACTACAAGCCTGTGTGGTCCGGCACCGACACCGCCCTCCGCATGGCCTGCGCCGAGAAGCCGCGCAGCGCGCCCGGCACGGTCTTCGTTTACTCCGACATCAACTTCATCGTGCTCGGCGAACTCGTCCGCATCGCGAGCGGCCGTCCGCTGCACGTTTACGCCGCACAGGAAGTCTTCGGCCCGCTCAAGATGGTCGACAGCGGCTTTCTCCCGCCGAAGGAAAAGCTCCCCCGCCTCGCGCCCACCGAGCTCACCGAGGGCGCGATGCTCCGCGGCGTCGTGCACGATCCGTCCTCGCGCATGATGGGCGGCGTCGCCGGCCACGCGGGCCTCTTCACCACCGCCGCCGACCTCGCCCGCTACGCCCGCATGATCCTCGGCGGCGGCCAGCTCGACGGCGTGCGCATCCTCAAACCGGAGACGGTCGCGCTGATGACGCGCGTGCAAAACAACGGCTCCGCCCGCCGCGGCCTCGGCTGGGACATCGACTCGAGCTACTCCAGTCCGCGCGGCCCGTGGTTCCCCGCCGGCACCTCCTTCGGCCACACCGGCTTCACCGGCACCAGCATCTGGATCGACCCGGCTTCGCGCAGCTTCGTGATCTTCCTGAGCAACCGCGTCCATCCCGACGGCAAGGGCGACGTCTCGCCGCTCCGTCGCGCGATCGCCGCCGCCGCCGCCGAATCGATCGGCCTCGAACAAACCGCCGTCCTCAACGGTATCGACGTGCTGGTGCGCGATAATTTTGCCCCGCTGCGCGGGCTCCGCGTCGGCCTCATCACCAATCACAGCGGTCGCGACCGCCAGAACCGCCAGACGATCGACCTCCTCCATACCGCACCCGACGTGAAGCTCGTCGCCCTGTTCGCCCCCGAACACGGCATCCGCGGCACCGCCGACGAACGCGTCGGCGACACCGTCGACGAAAAGACCAAGCTCCCGGTCTACAGCCTCTACGGCGATTCGCCGAAAAAACAGCCCGGCCAGTCCGCCGCCGACTACGATCTCGCGGTCATCCGCGCCCGCGCTCCGAAACCCGAACATCTCGCCCAACTCGACGCGCTCGTCTTCGACATCCAGGACATCGGCGCGCGTTTCTACACCTACTCCGCCACGCTCGGCGCCGCCGTCGAAGCCGCTGCCGCCGCCAAGAAAAAGATCTTCGTGCTCGATCGGGTGAATCCCATCACCGCCACGCACCCCGAAGGCCCCGTGCAGACACGCGCCGCGAGCTTCATCGGTTTCCACCCCGTGCCCGTGCGCCACGGCCTCACGCTGGGTGAGTTCGCCACGCTCGTGAACCTCGAGAAAAAACTCGGCGCCGACCTCACCGTGATCCGCTGCGAACACTGGTCGCGCACCACGTGGTTCGACCAAGCCGGCCTGCCGTGGACGAATCCCTCGCCCTCGATGCGCAGTCTCGATGCCGCCACGCTTTACCCCGGACTCTGCCTGCTGGAAAGCACCTCCGTCTCGATGGGCCGTGGCACGATGCTGCCCTTCGAACAGGTCGGCGCGCCCTACATCGATGGCGCGAAACTCGCCGCCGAAATGAACGCCGCCAAACTCCCCGGTGTCCGCTTCGAGGCCGTCAAATTCACGCCGCTCCCTGCGCTCTACCCCGGCCCCGCCGCGTCGTTGAAGCACGGCGACAAAGAGTGCGGCGGCGTCCGCGCCATCCTCACCGACCGCAACACGTGCAACGTCGTCGACCTCGGCATCCAACTCGCCGTCGTCCTGCGCAAACTCTACCCGACGCAGTTCAAAGTCGAGGACATGGCCCGCCTCACCGGCGACGAAGAAACCATCAAGGCCCTCGCCGCCGGCGAATCGCTCGCACAAATCAAAGCCCGCTGGTCCGCCGGCCTCGCCCGCTACGAGCAACGCCGTCAAGCGGCGCTGCTGTATTGAGTCGTCAGAATCGAATCAGCTGCAACGAAAAGCCCGTCGTGACGACACGGTCGAAATCCTTGTCGCGTGAAACCAACGGCTCGTTGAACGCCAGCGCGAACGCCGCGATCCAGGTGTCGTTTTCGCCAATCGGCGTTCCGGCCGCTGCGCAAGCCAGCTGCACCCGCGACGCCTGCCACGCGATCGCCTCCGTGAGTGGTTCGATTGTAAACGCTGGCTCGAGATTCGCCCGCAGTTCGTTCAGCGTCGCATAACCGGCCGCCAGTTCACCGAAGGCAATGATGGGCAGTCGCGCCGGCTGGTCTTGATAGCGTTCCAGCAGCCGCTCGGCAGCCGCCCGTGATCGTCTCCGTTCCAACGCGATGACAAACGTGCTGTCGTAGATCACGTCCGCGCGGACCGCCTCTTGGCGGCACGGAGATGCTCGATTCGGGCGATGTTTTTGGCGTCGAGCCAGTTTTCCTTCCGTCGGAAAAACGCCAGCGCATCCGCTCCGGTCTTGACCGGGGGCGGGTGGGAGACCGTGACGCGCTCAATGGTCGCCGACTTGCGCATGATTACCGCAATCTGCGGCACCGGCCGGCACGGTCAAGACCGCGCTGGATCCAAGTAGGTTTTGCATCCGATTGAAAAGCATCCAAGGTCCGTGCCGTGCGTCCGGCACACTGTCAGATTTCCCGGCCGCAAACTTCCCATTCCCATGAAACGTCTCCTGTTCCCCGCCCTCCTCGCGGCCGTCGTCGCCGCTGCCCCCGCCTCCGCCCAGGATTGGGCCAAGGCCCGCCTCGAAAAATCCCCCCGCCACCTCGAATTCGTCTCCGTCAAGCACGGCGATCGCACCGTGAAGTGCTTCGTCGGCTTCCCCGAGGTGAAAACCAAGGCCACCGCCGTCGTCCTCATCCACGAGATCTTCGGTCTCTCCGACTGGATGCGCGGCATGGTCGATCAGTTCGCCGAGGCCGGCTACATCGCCATCGCCCCCGACTTCCTCTCCGGCGCCGGCCCCAATGGCGGCGGCACCGAGTCTCTCGGCAGCGGTGACGGCGTGCGCTCCAAAATCCAGGGCCTCGCTCAAACGCAAATCGACGCCGACCTCGACGCCGCGGTCGCCTACGTGAAAAAACTCGATGCGTGCAACGGCAAGGTCGTCGTCGGCGGCTTCTGCTGGGGCGGCGCCAAGACCTTCCTCTACGCCGTGCACAACCCGAACATTCAGGCCGGCCTCTCCTTCTACGGCACACCTGCCAAGGCCGAGGACATGCCCAAAATCAAGGCGCCCATCCACGGCTTCTACGCGGAGAACGACGCCCGCATCAACGCCGGCCTCCCCGCCGCCACCGAGGGCATGAAGGCCGCCGGCAAGTTCTACGAGCCGATCACCTACAAGGGCGCGGGCCACGGCTTCATGCGGGCCGGCGAGGATCCCGCCGGCAGCCCCGACAACAAGCAGGCGCGCGCCGACGCGTGGGTGCGTATCAAGGCCATTCTCGCGAAGCTTTGATTGTGTAGCGGAACGCGTAAGCGTTTCGCGAAAGCCTCACGGCTTCCGCTACGGGCAAGGCGCCATGTCCAACGTCACCTCCCTCTCCGTCAACGGCGTCGCCCGCCCCTGCGACGCCGATGCCGCCCGCTCGCTGCTGAGCGTGTTGCGCGACGATCTCGCGCTCACCGGCACCAAATACGGCTGCGGCGAGGGCCAGTGCGGCGCCTGCACCGTGCTCGTCGACGGCGTGCCCGTCCGCTCGTGCCTCACGCCCGTCGGCACGGTCGGCCCGCAGAAAATCACCACGGTCGAGGGGCTTGCGCAGGACGGGAAACTGCACGCGTTGCAGCAGGCGTTTCTCGACCTCGGCGCGCTCCAGTGCGGCTACTGCACGAGCGGCATGCTGATGAGCGGCGTCGCGTTGCTCGCCAAAAACCCGCACCCGACCGACGACGAAATCGTGCGCTTCATGGACGGCAATCTCTGCCGCTGCGGCACCTACCCGCGCATCGTCGCCGCGATCCAGCAGGCCGCCCGCAGGACTGCTCTGCCATCGGCCCAACCGTCCAAACCGGGAGACACGCCATGAACTCTCCCGATAATCCCGGCTCGCACGAGCCGGGCCGCAAGTTGGCAGCTGTAGCGGCGGTCTGTGACCGCCGTTTCTCCCGCCGCGACTTCCTCAAAACCTTCGGCGGCGGTCTCGCCATCCTCTATTTCATCGACGATCTCGCCGCGCAGGAATCCGGCGGCGGGGGTCGCCGCGGCGGCGGCCAGGCCCGTCCGCGCTCCCTTGCCGCGTGGCTGCACGTCGCCGCCGATGGCGCGATCACCGTGTTCACGGGCAAGATGGAATGCGGCCAGAACGCCCGCACCTCCCTCACGCAAGTCGTCGCCGAGGAGCTCCCCGCCCCGCTCGCCGCCATCAAGCTCGTCATGGGCGACACCGCGCTCACGCCCTACGACGCCGGCACGTTCGGCAGCCAGACCACGCCCAACATGGTGCCGCAGCTCCGCCGCGTCGCCGCCACCGCCCGCGAGGCCCTGCTCGAACTCGCCGCGAAAGAATGGAGCGTCGACCGGACGACGCTCACCGCCGCCGGCGGCCAAATCCACCACGCCGCCAGCGGACGCGCGATCGGCTACGGCGAGTTGACCAAGGGAGAAAAACTCCTCGTCGACATCAGCGACGCCACCCCGCTCAAGCCCGCGGCGTCGTGGAAGGTCGCCGGCACGTCCGTCGCAAAAATCAACGGCCGCGACTTCGTCACCGGCGCGCACCGCTACGCCTCCGATGTCACGCGCCCCGGCCTGCTCCACGGCCGCGTGCTGCGGCCCGCCGCGTTTGACGCCACGCTCGCGTCGCTCGACGTCTCCGCCGCCGAGTCCATGCCGGGCGTGAAAATCATCCGCGACGGTAATTTCGCCGGCGTCGTCGCGCCCACCGAGCATCAGGCCGCCCAAGCCATCGCCGCCCTCCACGCCGAATGGAAAACCTCGCCGCAGATTTCCGACCGCGAACTCTTCGCCCATCTGCGTGCCACCGCTCGCACCCAACCGCCCGCGCCGTCGCCCGACGCCTTTCGCCAGACCTACACCGTCGCCTACATCGCCCACGCCCCGCTCGAACCGCGCGCGGCCGTCGCCGAGTGGACCGACGGCGCGCTCACCGTCTGGACGGGCACGCAACGCCCGTTCGGCGTGCGCAGCGAGCTCATGCAGGCGTTCGCGCTGCCCGAGGGCAAAGTCCGCGTGATCGTGCCCGACACGGGCTCCGGCTACGGCGGCAAACATACCGGCGAATACGCCGTCGAAGCCGCGCGCCTCGCCCGCGGCGCCGGCCGTCCCGTCAAACTCGTCTGGACCCGCGAGGAGGAGTTCACCTGGGCCTACGCCCGTCCCGCCGGCGTGATCGACCTCGCCAGCGTGGCCGGCGCCGATGGCCGCATCACCCATTGGGCGCACGACAACTACAACTCCGGCCCCGCGGCGATCCGCGCGCCCTACGATTTTCCCGGCCAGCGCGCCGACTTTCACCCAGCGCGCTCGCCGCTGCGCCAAGGTTCCTACCGCGGCCTCGCCGCCACCGCCAACCACTTCGCGCGCGAGACCCACCTCGACGAGGTCGCCCGCTCGCTGCGACTCGACCCGCTGGAACTGCGCCTGCGCAACCTCCGCGAGCCGCGCGCCCGCGCCGTGCTCGAAGCCGCCGCCGAGAAATTCGGCTGGCAGAACTTCCCCCGCGCGCCCGACCGCGGCATCGGCCTCGCCTATGGCTTCGACAAGGGCGGCCACGTCGCCACCTGCGCCGAGGTCGCCGTCGATCGCACGACCGGCCGCGTGCGGGTCGTGCGCGTCACGCAGGCCTTCGAGTGCGGCGCGATCATCAACCCGGATCACCTGCGCAACCAGAACGAGGGCTGCATCGTGCAAGGCCTCGGCGGCGCGCTGTTCGAAGCCCTGCGCTTCGACCACGGCCGCCTGCTCAACCCGCGTTTCTCCGCCTACCGTGTGCCGCGTTTCTCCGACACGCCGAAAATCGACCTCGTCCTCCTCGACCGCCAAGACCTGCCCTCCGCCGGCGCTGGCGAGTGCCCCATCGTCGGCATCGCCCCCGCCGTCGGCAGCGCGATCTTCGACGCCACCGGCGTCCGCCTCCGCTCGCTCCCGCTCGTGCCGAACGGACTCAAGGTGTAGGAGCCTGCTTGCAGGCGATTGCCTCCGGCCAGTTCTCCGCACCGAATCACCTGCCAGCAGGCTCCTACCTCAAACCATGCCTCTCTCCCTCTCTCCTTCTCTCCGCGTGCCCTGCGTAGCCTTGGCGAAGCAGGGTCTCTTCGTCTCGGTTCTCCTCGCCTCGCTCGCCCTCGCCTCCGCGCAAACGCCCTCCGCGCCCCCGCCCCCGAAAAAAATCCCCGCCCCCGGCCTAACGCTCACCACCGCCGACCGCGCCGAGCTCACCGCGGGCACTGCCGCACTGCGCGCGGAAATTGACGCCGTCGCCCGCGCCCTCGCCTCGCCCGCCGACGCCCGCCTGCTCGCGCTGCTGCCCGACGTCGAAATTTTCCACAAGGCCGTCGCTTGGGCTCTCGCCGACGACACGCTCTACACTCCGAAGGAAATCGCCTTCGCCAAGCACCTGCTCGCCGAAGGCCGCGAACGCGCCGCGCAACTCCGATCGAAAAAAGCCCCGTGGCTCGACGCCCGCGGCTCGCCCGCCGAAGGCTCGGCGAAGGCGGGTCTCATCGTGCGTGGCCATCGCTCCAAACTCGACGGCTCCGTGCAACCTTACGGCCTCGTCGTCCCCGCCGATCTCGACCTCGCGAAACCCGTTCCCGCCCTCGTCTGGTTGCTCGGCCGCGGCGAAAAACGCACCGAGCTCGCGTTCCTTTCCGACCGCGAGTCCGCCCCGCCGCCGATTTCACCCAAGGGCGTCATCACGATCGTTCCTTACGGGCGCTTCTGCAACGCCACCAAGTTCGCCGGCGAAGTCGACGTGATGGAAGCCCTCGCCGCCGCCCGCGCCCAATACTCCATCGATCCGCTCCGCATCGCCGTCGGCGGCTTCTCGATGGGCGGCGGCAGCACGTGGCACCTCGCCACGCACTACTCCGGCCTGTGGTGCGCCGCCGCCCCCGGCGCCGGTTTCGCCGAGACTCCCATCTTCACCAAGGCCAGCGCACCCGGCAAAGAACCCCGCGCCCCGTGGGAGCAATTGCTGTGGCGCCACTACGAAGCCACCGGCATCTCCGGCAATCTCTTCAACGTCCCCACCATCGCCTACTCTGGCGAGATCGATGGGCAGAAGGAGGCCGCCGATCTCATGCAGGCTGCGATGGCGAAGGAGGGCCTGAAGCTCGAACACTTCATCGGCCCGAAAACCGGCCACAGCTACCACGCCGAAACCAAGGGCAAACTCGTCCAGCGTTTCGACGAACTCATCGCCCGCGGCCGCGATCCGAGTCCGCGCGAGGTGTGGCTCCAGACCTACACGCTCCGCTACCCGCAGTCCGCGTGGGTCCGCATCGAACGCCTCGCGCGCCACTGGGAACTCGCCGAGGTCAAGGCCTCGCAACACGACAACCACCGCCTCGAGGTGCAGACCAAAAACGTCCGCGAACTTTCCTTCCCCGGCCTCTCACCCGCCACCGTCATCATCGACGGACAGGAGGTGAACACCACGGGTCGCGAGCCGCGCCTCTACCGCACCGGCGACACGTGGTGGATCGGCGCCGCGCCCGGCCTGCGCAAATCCCCCGGCCTCACCGGCCCCGTCGACGATGCGTTCATGGAGCCGTTCGTCTTCGTGCGCCCCTCCGGCCGCCCGCTCAACCCCGAAGTCGGCGCGTGGGTCGAAAGTGAACTCACCACCGCCTGCCGCCTCTGGCGCGATGTCTTTCGCGGCGACGCCCCCGTCATCGCCGACACCGCCGTGACCGACGCCGACCTCAAAAACAAAAACCTCATCCTCTGGGGCGACGCCTCCTCCAACGCCGTGCTCAAGAAACTCCTCGCCGGTGGCCAGCTGCCCTTGAAATGGAACGCCCAGCAAATCGAGTTTCGTGGCAAATCCCACCCCGCCACAAATCACGCCCCGATCCTGATCTTCCCGAACCCGCTCAATCCGTCGCGCTACGTCGTGCTCAACAGCGGCATCGACTTCCGCACCGACGGCTACGGCAACAACGCCCACCAAACGCCCAAGCTCCCCGACTGGGCCATCGTCGATCTCCGCACCGCCCCCGGCCCCCGCTGGCCCGGCAAAATCGTCGACGCCGGCTTCTTCGACGAGGAATGGAAGTAACCGCGGCGCGACGTCGCGGAACGCTCAACTCTTAACGCCCAAGTTCACGTTTCCCCCACTTGAGCGTTCAGCGTTAAACGTTAAGCGTTAAACGTTCGCCGCCCCTCCCCAATGCCCCCTCGATTCCCACTTCTCCTCGCGGCCACCGCCTTCCTCGCCGCCACCGCTGCACTCCAAGCGGCGCCGACCTCCCGCACCCTCGCCGGCACCGGCACGCGCGGCTTCTCCGGCGACGGCGGCCCCGCCACCGCCGCCCAACTCAACAACCCTTTCGGCATCGTGCGCGGCCCCGACGGCGCGCTCTGGTTCTGCGAATACAGTGGCCAGCGCATCCGCCGCATCGCCCCCGACGGCACGATCGGCACCGTCGCCGGCACCGGTGCCGCGGGCTACTCGGGCGACGGCGGCCCGGCCCTCGCCGCCACGTTCAACCTCCCGCACGAGATCCGCTTCGATCGCGCCGGCAACCTCTACGCCGTCGACATGCAGAACCACGCCGTGCGCCGCATCGACGCGAAGACCAAGGTCATCACGACCGTCGTCGGCACCGGCCAGCCCGGTTACTCTGGCGACGGCGGCCCCGCCACCGCCGCGCAGCTCAACCAGCCGCACAGCATCCAGTTCGACCCCGCCGACGATCTCTACATCTGCGACATCCGCAACCACGTCATCCGCAAAGTCGCGATGCGCACCGGCCTCATCACCACCTTCGCCGGCACCGGCAAACCCGGCGCCACGCCCGACGGCGCGCCCATCGCCGGCACGCCGCTGCGCGGCCCGCGCTCGCTCGACTTCGACACCCGCGGCGATCTCTGGCTCGCCACGCGCGAGGGCAACCAGGTTTTCCGCTTCGATCTCGCCGCCGGAAAAATCCACCACGTCGCCGGCACCGGCGCGAAGGGTTTCACCGGCGACGGCGGCCCGGCGAAACTCGCCACGCTCAACGGCCCCAAGGGCATCACCATCGGCCGCGACGGCCGCGTCTACCTCGTCGACACCGAGAACCACGCCATCCGCGTCATCGATCCGAAATCGCAGCTCATCTCCACGCTGACCGGCACCGGCCGCGCCGCCGATGGCCCCGACGGCGCCGCCGCGCAATGCGCCCTCGCCCGCCCTCACGGCATCTGGATCGACCCCGACCACACCGTCTTCATCGGCGACTCCGAAAACCACCGCATCCGCGCCGTGAAGTGACCTCGCTGATTTACCGAACCAATTGGCCGCAAAAACGCACAAGATGTCCCCGTCCTGCCGACGAAAATCTCCCGCGCGCCCATAGGCGCCTTTGAAGCTTCGTTCGCCCTCCGATTTTTTGCGCCTTTTTGTGGCCAACCCCTCTGGAAAAAACATGCGCCCCCTCGCCCCACTCCTCGCATTGCTCGCGGTCGCCGCCGCCTTCGCCCAAACGCCCCCGCCCCCCGCCAAGCGCCTCCCGCCCGCCGGCCTCGCCCTCCCCGCCAAGGACCGCGCCGATCTCACCGCCGCCGCCGCGAAACTCCGCGCCGAGATCGACACCCTCGCCCGCGAACTCGCCTCCACGCCCACGCTCGCCGCGTTGCTCCCCGACCTCGAGATCTACCACAAGGCCGTCGATTGGGCGCTGCGCTACGACGAGTTTTTCAGCCTGAAGGAGATCTCCACCGCGCAACATCTCCTCGCCGTCGGCCAGGAACGCGTCGCCCGCCTCCGCAAGGGCCGCGCGCCGTGGCTCGAAGCCACCGGCTTCGTCGTCCGCGGCTACCGCTCGAAGCTCGACGGCTCCGTGCAGCCCTACGGCCTCTTCATCCCACCGCATTGGAAACGCGAGGAGCCCGGCCGCCTTCAGGTCTGGCTGCTCGGTCGCGGCGAGAAACGCACCGAACTCGCGTTCATGTCCGAGCGCGAGTCGCGGATGCCCGAGCTCGCCCCCGCCAACACCCTCCTCCTCATCCCCTACGGTCGCTTCTGCAACGCCACGAAATTCGCCGGCGAAGTCGACGTGTTCGAAGCCATGGACGCCGTGCGTCGCGAAAACGTCATCGACCCCGCGCGCCTCAGCGTCGCCGGTTTCTCGATGGGCGGCGCCAGCACGTGGCACCTCGCCACGCATCATCCCGGCCTCTGGTGCTCCGCCTCACCCGGCGCCGGTTTCGCCGAGGTCGCCAGTTACCAGCGCGCCTATCTCGCCAAAGAGCCGCCGACGTGGTGGGAGCAAAAACTCTGGGGCTGGTATAACGCGACCAGCTACGCCGGAAACCTCTTCAACGTCCCCACCATCGCCTACAGCGGCGAACTCGACCCGCAGAAAGCCTCCGCCGACTTGATGGAGGCTGCCTGCGCCGCGGAAGGTTTGAAACTCGAGCGCCTCATCGGCCCCAAGACCGAGCACAAATACGAGCCCGCGACGAAAAAGGAACTCGTCTCCCGCCTCGAAAAAATCGCCGACGCCGGCCGCGACCCCGTGCCGCGTGAAGTGCGTCTGTCCACCTACTCGCTCCGCTACCCGGGCCGCACGTGGGTGCAGTTCGCGGGCCTCGCCAGGCACTGGGACCGCGCCGACCTCACCGCCCGCTACACCGACGATGGCACCGCCACCATCACCACGAAAAACGTCACCGCCGTCACCGTCACCCTGCCACGCCTCCGCGCCCTCATCGTCGACGGGCAGCCCGTCTCGGTCCCCACCAACTACGGCGCCGCCGGTTTCACGGTTCACCACCAATCCGGCCGATGGTGGTCGGGCGAGCCTTCCGCCACTCTCCGCAAACGCCCCGGCCTCACCGGCCCCATCGACGATGCCTTCATGGAGCCCTTCGTCTTCGTCCGCCCGACCGGCCAGCCGCTCAGCGAAAAACTCGGCACGTGGACAACCGGCGAACTCGCCCGCGCCACGAAAATGTGGCGCGACATCTTCCGCGGCGACGCTCCCGTGAAGGACGACTCCGCGCTCACCGACACCGACATCGCCAACCAGAACCTCGTCCTCTGGGGCGACCCAGCGTCGAACCGCGTGCTCGCGAAACTCCTCCCGCAGCTCCCGCTCAAGTGGACCGCCAAGGAAATCGAGTTCCGCGGCCAGACCTACGACGCCGCCCACCACGCCCCGATCCTCATCTTCCCGAATCCGCTCAACCCCGCTCGCTACGTCGTGCTCAACAGCGGCATCGATTTCCGCGACCACGCCTACGGCTCCAACTCCCTCCAGCTCCCGAAACTCCCCGACTACGCGATCATCGATCTCCGCACCCCGCCCGGCCCCCGCTGGCCCGGCAAAATCGTCGACGCCGGCTTCTTCGACGAGGCGTGGAAGTGATCTCCCACTAAACACACGAACCACACGAAACCAGTCCCGCGCTGGACTTGCTTAAAACGTCGAAAAAGCCAGCCAACGGTGCGTGCCCACCTGCACCAGCCCGCCGCTACCCACGCCAACACCCTTTTTCGATGCTTTCGAGGACCGTTTCGCCAGCGAAGATCGTTTTCCTTTTCGTGCCTTTTGTGTGTTTCGTGGGCCAGCTGCCGTAAAATGATGCTCGACCTCACTCTCACGCCCCGCACCGACCCGCTTCCCGTCTACCGCTACCGCGACGGCCTCTACGCCGTCGATCTGCTCACGGCCGCGATCACCGAATTCGATTTCTTCACGTGGCTCGCCGCGCACCCGTCCGATCTCGCCACCATTTGCCGCCACTTCGGCACCGCCGCCCGCCCGACCGATGTGATGCTCACGCTCTTTACGGCCCAGGGGTTCATCCACCGCGCCGACCCCTCGCCGGCGACTCCATTTCACGCCACCGATCTCGCCCGCGAACACCTCGTCAGCACGTCGCCATTTTTCCTCGGTCCCTACTACGCCTCGCTGAAGGAGCGCCCCGTCGTGCGCGACTTCGTCGCCATCCTGCGCACCGACCGCCCCGCCAACTGGGGCAGCTACAAACACGAAAAGACCTGGACCGAGGCGATGCTCACCGACGAGTTCGCCACCACCTTCACCGCCGCGATGGATTGCCGCGGCTTCACGCTCGGCCCCGCGCTCGCCAAGGCCCTCCCCGCTGCGGGCTGCACGCGCCTCCTCGACATCGCCGGCGGCTCCGGCATCTACGCTTGCGCGATCGTCGCCCACCACGCGCACCTCGCCGCCACCGTCTTCGAGCGCGCCCCGGTCGACACCATCGCCCGCCGCATGATCGCCAAGCGCGGCTACGCCGACCGCGTAACCGTCACCGTCGGCGACATGTTCACCGATCCGCTGCCCGCGGGCCACGATCTCCACCTCTACTCCAACGTCATCCACGACTGGGACGTCGCCAAGGTCCGCCCGCTCCTCGCCGCCTCGTTCGCCGCGCTCCCGCCCGGCGGCCTGCTCGCGATCCACGACTGCCACCTTCACGCCGACAAATCCGGCCCGCTCCCCGTCGCCGCCTATTCCGCGCTGCTCATGAGCGTCACCGAGGGGAAATGCTACTCCGTCGCCGAAATGGAGGAACTGCTCCGCGAAGCCGGTTTCCGCCGCGTCACTTTCACGCCCACCATCTGCGACCGCAGCCTCCTGATCGCCCAGAAACCAGCCTAGCCGCCCGGCGTTCCTTCAGGGACCGCACCCCGGTTCGAGGAGCGCACCCGTCCCGGGTGCCGCGAGACGCAGGCGCTCCCCGGAAGTGAGCCGCACGCCGCTGAATCTATTCCCGCCGAATTTGCCGCCGCTCACAACGCCTTCGCCGCTTTCAAAATCTCCTCGAACCGCGGGTCGTCCTTCAGCAATGACCAAACCGGATCGTGCCGGATCGTGAAGGGTGCAGGGCCAGGCTCGCTCATCGCTTTGCGCAGGAGTTGCAGGGCATCCTCATTGCGCCCGAGCACCACGTAGATCCGGCCAAGCGCGGCTGCTCCATTCTCCTTGGCGTCGAATTCATCGAACCGGCCATATTCAGCAAGCGCGGCCTGTCCATCGCGGACCGCTTCTTCACCTCGGCCTGCATACGCCGCCGCCTCCGCCAGCGCCAGTTTTGCGCTTGGCTGCTGCCTCGGCATCCATGTCTGACGCCGAATCGCCGCCGCCGCTTCGTCAGCAAATTCTCTTGCCAGCGACTTGTGGCCTTGGAGGTATGCGATCATCGCCCGGCGCAGTTGCACCGGCTCAAGGAGCGCACCACCCGCGGCCGGAAGAGACATAATCCTCGTGTCAGCGAGCACGCGGCTCGCAGCAGCTAAGTCTCCATCAACCAGCGCGGCTTGGTAGACCAGGCGAAGCCCACCTTGGTCATTCTTCGAAGGGGTCGACGACCTCCAGGCCCGCACGAAGGCTGCGCGGTCGCCGTCGAGCGCATACCGCGCTTGAGCGAGGGAGCGCTGCACCACTCCGTCGTCCGGAAAGAACCGGAAAAAACGCGTGGCGGCATCCTTGGTCTCAGCAAAACGCCGAAGAACCAACAGCGTGCCACACAGGGCATTCATCGCGCCCACATGAGGATTGAGCGACACAGCCCGCGCCATGCGCGTCACGGCCTCAGCCCATTGCCCCAGCCGACGATGGGCGAGACCTGCCTCGAGCTGAAGCTGGGCATCGTTTGGCAGACCAGGTTCCGCGAGTCGGAACTCCGCCAAAGCCCTGTGCCAGTCGTTGTCACACGTGTAGGCCAGCGCTCCGGTTACGGCATGCGTTTCCGGAGCATCCGGCGCAAGTCTCCGCGCGATCGCCAAGGCTTCCAGTGCCTTCGACCGACGCTCGGGCACCGGATCGACCGTCGGAAACCAGAACATCTGGCCGTGCAGGCGGGCCAACTCGCAATGAGCCAGCGCGAAATCCGGATCGAGCGCCACTGCCTGCTCATAGAAGGCAATGACCCTCTCGTAGTCCGTCCGGTTCACCGACTGCCCCATCCCTTGATGAACCAGCCGTCCGCGTGAGTAGAGTTGATAGGCCTCCTGATTCCTGGTCGGACGCCGATCGATCAGCGCACGCTCACTGCCGGAGAGCGTGGCGTTCAAGGCCCCGGCAATCCTCTGCGCAATCGCCGCCTGCAGCGCGAAAGGATCACTCGCGTCGCCGTCGAGCGTATCGGCCCAGAGGCTCGCCTCGGTGCGCGCGTTGAGCAGTTTCGCATTCACTTTCACCTTGGTGCCGATCTTGCGCACGCTGCCTTCCACGACCGTCGCGACACCGAGATCATCGGCGATCTTGGCGAGATTGCGGGTGGTGGCGTCGCGATAGGCCAACACCGAAGTCCGCGAAATCACCTTCAGGTCGCGGATTTTTTGCAGGTTGGTGATGACATCGTCATGCATGCCCTCGACAAGAACCTCGTTGTCCTTCTCTGTGCTGAAATTGGCGAACGGGAGCACGGCCACGGATTTTTCCGGAATCGCCGGAACTACCTTCTCCGCGGTGGGCGGGCGCGTCCCTGCGCCCGCATGGGCCGTCGGCACCGCCGCTGCCGGCTTCCGCGTCACGAAATACGTCGCGGCGATTCCGATCGCGACCGCCGCCGCGGCGCCGATCCATGCCGCCGCCGCGACGCGGCGGCCCACCTTCGGCGTGGCACGGGTCTCCCGACCCGTGATTTCCGAGCCCACGGGTCGGGAG
>JACRKC010000033.1 GCA_016235555.1 Verrucomicrobiota bacterium | reverse complement strand
CTATGGTGGCGCCCCGGGCCGCATCGACTGGCAGGTGCTGCTCCCGGCGGGCTGGAGTTTTGCGAGCGCGACCGGCACCTCCGGCGCCGCGCAGCCGGCGGCCGGCGCCACCGATCTGGTCGAGTGGTCGTGGACCACGCTGCCGGCGAGTCCGTTCACGTTCACCTACACGCTCAACGTCCCGGTCGGCGCCCGCGGCGCCTATCCGGTCGCCGCGCTGCTCACGGTGCAGGAGTCGGGCAACGTGCTCAACGCGCTCGCGCAACCCGATCCCCTCCGTCTCGGCCAGCTCCACTCCGGCGATACGATGGGCGCGCAGCCGGGCACGGCCCCGGATGGGAGGCTCAACCTTGCGGAGTTGCTGCGCGTGATCGAACTCTACAACTACCGCGCCGGCACGGTGCGCACGGGCCAGTATACGATCCAGGCCGGCACCGAGGACGGTTTCACCGCGGGCCCGGCTGGCACGGCGCTCACCAATGTGTTTCACACCGCCGACACGATGGGCGCGAGTGTCGGCACGCCGCCCGACGGCAAACTCAACCTCGCGGAGCTGCTGCGCGTGATCGAACTCTACAACTACCGGGCGGGCACCGTGCGCACCGGCCAGTATCGCATCCTCACCGGCACCGAAGACGGCGTCGCGCCGGGGCCGTCAGGGCGGAAGTATGGCGGGGTCCCCCCACCCCGGCGTCGCGTATCAATGGCGCCCGCGCCGCGGCGGGGTCCGGCGACCCCGCCCCACAACAGCGCGTTGAGGGCAACGCGCTCCACCTTTGAGGTCATACCAACGGCTGTTGAGATTTGGATCATCGTAGGTCGGGCTTTACGCCCGACACTTGTCCGCCTACGGCGGATGTCGGGGATAAACCCCGACCTACCCACGGGACCCAATAGTCCATTCTTCAGCAGCCGTTGGTATAATACCAACGTCCCGTAGCTTTCCGACTTTCCGTTGTAGGCCCGCCCGTTGGGCGGGCAGCCCGGCCATCGGCCGGGCCTACAACTCAACAGCAAGGTGACGTTGGCTCACTTCGCCGGTTGGAACATCGCGTCGGTGCGGTTGCCGCCGGCGAGGACGTAGGCGAGGAGGTCTTTCAGTTCGTCGGGATTGAGCGCGTCGATCAGGCCTGGCGGCATCATCGAGACCGGGTGCGGCGCGCGGGACTTCACGTCGGCCTTGGCGACACGGGTGAGCTGTTCGGGGAGGAACGGGTTCACGAGCATCTGGAGGTGCGTGTCGTCTTCGCTCACGACGCGGCCGGGGAGCGTGTCGCCGTTCTTCAGCGTGAGTTGTTCGCTGCCGTATTGGTCGCTGATGACTTTCGAGGGCTCGACGATGTTTTCGAGGAGGTCGCGCACGCTGTAGCGGTTGCCGGCGCCGGTGAGATCGGGGCCGATCGTGCCGCCTTCGCCGCCGATCTTGTGGCAGGCGACGCACGCGGTGGCGGCGAACATGCCTTTGCCCTGGGCGAAATTGCGGCCGGCGGGCTTGGCGGCGCCGACGAGGGCGAGGGCGGAATCGACCGTGTATTTCTGGCCGGGGCCCTTGGGCGTCATCGTCGCGGCGGAGAAGCGCGGGGCGCGCGGTTGCGAGAGATCGGAGAGCGCCTTGCGCTCGGCTTCGTCGGTGACGTTGGCGAGCGCGTCGGCGCGAATGTTAAGGAGGAAGCCGTCGAAGCTCGCGCCGCCTTTCCATTCGTGCGTGGTGCGGAACCACGAGAAGAACTCGCGGTGCAGCGCGGGCGTCCAGCCGGCGGTGGCGTGGCGCAGCGTGTAGGCGAGGGCGATCTGCTGGCGGTCGGAGCGGTTGGCGGAGGTGTTCTGGACGACTTTGCCGTAGTTGTCGTTGCGGGCGAGGAGGCCGGCGGCGCCGAGTTCCTCGGGCGTGCGCACGATGGGCTCGGCGACTTTGAGGAGCGGCACGGCCTTGGCGACGACGTGGGGGGAGTCGAGGAAGACGAGCAGGGCGAGGAGCTCGCGGTTCACGAGCTGATCGGCGTGCGGGAAGAGTGGATCGAATCGGGCGGCGAGTTTCGCGCAGGTGGCGGCGTCGGGTTTGCCCATGCGGGTGAACGCGAGCTGCCAGGCGCGGAGGAGCGGGAGGCGCAGGGGCTCGGGCTGCGCGGCGAAGTCGAACCGCGCGAGGGCGTCGAGCACGCGCGGCTGGTGGTATTTCTCGCCGACGCGGGCGAGGGCGATGAGGGCTTCGATGGCGGCGACGGGGTTCTTTTCGTTGAGCGCGCGGTCGGCCCACGTCTCGGGAATCTGGCGCTCGATGGCGACGCGGGCGGCCCAGCGCACGTAGCGGTCGGCGCTGGCGAGGTGCGGCCAGGCGAGATCGACGGCGTTGGTCGGCGCGTTGTCGCCGTGCAGAGCCTCGAGCATGCGGCGCGTCTTTGCCTCGGCCGTGGGCGCGGCGGGCTTGGCGGGCGCGGTGCTCTCGGTGCCGGTGTAGGTGACGCGATAAAGCGCGGCCTGCGTGCGGCGGCCGCCGACGGCGTAATACATCGCGCCGTCGTGCGGGCTGATGACGAGGTCGGTGAGGGGGAGGGGCTTGCCGGAGACGAATTCCTCGGGTTGCGCGCGGAAGGTCGCGCCGTCGGGCGTGAGGTGGATCGCGTAGAGTGTGCCGTAGGTCCAGTCGCAGGCGAAGAGGGCGGTCTGGTATTTGGCGGGAAATTTCGCGCCGGTGCCGAAGATCGTGCCCGTCGGGCAACCGGGGCCGATGTCGAGCGTGGCGGGCAGCGAGTCGGCGTAGTAGGCGGGCCAGCGGCCGGCGCCGGAGCGCCAACCGTAATCGCCGGCGTCGACGACGTGATTGATGCGCGTGGGCATATACCACGGCATGCCCTGGTCCCACTCCATATCGGAGTCGTAGGTGAAGAGTTCGCCGTTCTGGTCGAAGGCGAGGTCGTAGTGGTTGCGGAAGCCGAGGGAGAAAAGTTCGTAGGACTTGCCATCCTTGTCGGTGCGGCCGACGTAGCCGCCGGGGGAGAACTTGTTTTTCGCGTGGCCGCGCGCGTCCCACATGCGCGGGAGGAGGTGATCCTCATCCCAGCGGACGGCGCGGGATTTCTCCATGCGGTCGGGGAGCTCGGTGTGGTTGCCGTTGGCGAAATAGATCAGGCCGTCGGGACCAAGGGCGAGACCGTGCGGACCGTGTTCGCCGCTGCCCTTCATCTTGCGGAGATAGGTGAACTCGTCGAACTGGTCGTCGCCGTTGGTGTCGCGGAAACGCCAGAGGCCCTGCTTGCCGGGCACTTCGTCAACCATCACGTAGAGGGCACCGTAGGCGTAGAGCAGACCGTGCGCGCCGACGGCGGGCGAGGACGAGCCATCGGTGGCGGCGGAGCGTTTCGGAGTGGGCACGGCGTCGGTGCTGGGCGCGGCGGGGAGTTTGATCGAGAGTTTCTCGACGCGCGTCTCGGTCGACTGGCCGACGGGCGGGGGCGTGATGCGGTAGAGCGTGCCGTATTGGTCGGCCGCGGTGATGCGGCCCTTGGAATCGACGGCGAGGGCGACCCAGGAGCCTTGGTCCTCCTTGGGGACGGTGTAGAGCAGCTCGACCTTGAAGCCGGGCGCGACCTGCAGGGCCGACGGCTCGGTGGCGGAGGCGATGGCGGCGAGCGCGGCGCGGGCGCCCTGACCGGGAGGCGAGCCGGCGGCTTTCTTTTTTCCGGCGGGCTGGGCGAGCGCCACAGCGGGCGCGATGATGACGATCAGAGCGAGGGCGAGGGAACGGCGGGGCATAGGGAAATGGGGGAGGAGAGGGTGGACGGGGTGGGGAGACGTGGCAGACGGACGGAGGAAACCGCGAAAGTGCACGAAATTCTTCGAGCGGGCGCAGCGAAACGGAGCCGCGTGGGAAACTCGACTCCGAATTCTTGCGCGGCGCGAAGCAGGACACGTCTGAAGCGTGAAGCGGGAAACGCGGCGACGGAGGCGTGTTGCAGGCTCCGTGGCGGACGCTGTCAGGCTGATACCAATTACCGGGAGCTTTGGGAAGAGACGCGACGTGGCGAAGCCCGATGGCTGCGAGCGCCAGCGAGTGGTTGGCGCGCGCGGTCCGCTCGCTGGCGCTCGCGGCTACCGGTCACGAAACCCCGGGGTCGCGACACCGGGAGGGCGGAAACCGAGAAATGTATTGCGCGAGCCGGCGGCGCCTTCAGCTTCGGGCCACCGGTAATGGATTCTGCCGTCCCCCCCGCGGGGAGAACCGCCTGACTCCCGTCAGTGCTGATGACTCCTACAAGTTCGAGGACTTACCATGCGTCTATACTTGTGGATCATGTTGGGCAGCGCGCTCGGCGGCGGGGCGCGGTTCTTTGTGTCGGGACTCGTGGCCAACTGGTTCGGCGCGACCTTTCCGTGGGGCACGCTGCTGGTGAATGTGAGCGGGTCGTTCGTGATCGGTTTCTTCGGCACGCTCACCGGGCCCGACGGGCGGCTCTTCATGGGCTCGACCGCGCGGCAGTTCGTGATGACCGGCCTCTGCGGCGGCTACACGACGTTTTCCTCATTCAGCCTGCAAACGCTCACGCTCGCCAACGATGGCGAATGGCTGCAGGCCGGCGCCAATGTGCTGCTCTCCGTCGCCGCCTGTCTCGCTGCCGTGTGGCTCGGCCACGTGGCGGCGCTCGCGCTCAATCAACTCAAGGGAACCTGAACCCATGGAACTGCCCCGCGACGCCGTCCTCCTGCGGATTTTCCTCGGCGAATCCGACCGCCACGGCCACCAGCCGCTCTACGAAGCGATCGTGCTCCAGGCGCGCGCGCACCACCTCGCCGGCGCGACCGTGCTGCGCGGCGCGATGGGTTTCGGCAAGTCGAGCCGGCTGCACACGGCCAAAATTCTCCGCCTCTCCGTCGATCTGCCGCTCGTGATCGAGATCGTCGACCGGGAGGAGAAGATCGACGCGTTCCTTCCCGTGCTCGGGGCGATGATGAACGGCGGGCTCGTGACGCTCGAGAAAGTCCGCGTCGCCGACTACGGCCACGGCGGCGCAACAGCGACCGCCGCGTCCGGACCGAGACCATCGCCGGAGCAAGCTCCGGGAAATTGACAAAACCCGCCGTCATGCCCTCACCGTATTTGCCGATTCCGGTCGCCGCGAGCGTGTGCGGGTGGGGGCCGGTGCCCTCGCG
>JACRKC010000007.1 GCA_016235555.1 Verrucomicrobiota bacterium | reverse complement strand
GGGGAGCGCACCCGTCTCGGGTGCTCGTGTCGGCGTCTCGCCGACACCTCCGAAGTCCTCGGCGGGACGCCGAGGACGGCCCGCGGGACGCGGGCGCTCCCCGAACCACCGCGTGTCACTCAATTATGCGAGCCTCAGTAAGAGACACTCCACTCGCACCAAAATTTGGTTCAGCCGGTGAGCGCACCACGACTGCCGGTGAGAAAACGGGAACTTTTTCCGGGAAAGCCGGAAGCTTTGCGCGAAAAAATTCAGTAGCCTGCGCGACATCAACCCCTGCCCCACCGATGAACGGCTCTCTCCGCGCCGCGCGCCCGTAGTTTCGGCGCCCCTGATTTTCGGCGCATCGATCCCGTGCGTATTTTCAACCCACCCAACCAACTCATGAACTATCCCACGCTTGGCGCCGGTGTCCGGCGCCCGCTCGGCTGCGTCGTCCTGGCCTGTTGCGCCGGACTGACTTTTGCCCAGACCACCAAAACAGAGACGCCCGCGACGACGGGCCCCGGCACGGAGACGGTGCTGTTGAGCCCGTTCAAGGTGGCGGTCGATAGCGATTATGGCTATCGCACGAAGGACATCGTCACCGGCACGAAGATCGCCACGCCGCTCATCGAGTCGCCACTCAGCGTGGCGGTCGTGAACAAGGAACTGCTCGACGACATCAAGTTCGACCGCGTGACCGAGGCGATTTCGTTCACACAGGCGGGCGTGCCCGACACCGGTCGCACCTGGGCCGACCAGGAGACGTTCGTCTTCCGTGGCTACGAGGGCGCGATCCTGCGCAACGGCGTCCGCTTCAACGCGTGGACCGACTCGTCCAGCATCGAACGCGTCGAGGTCGCCCGCGGGCCCAGCGCGATCCTCTATGGCTTCGTCGCGCCCGGCGGCGTCGTGAACTACGTGACCAAGCAGCCGACGACCAAGCCGCTGACGAAGTTGAAGGCGAGCTGGGCGTCCGAGCACGGATTCCGCGAGGAGTTCGATTTCAACCGCCCGCTGCTGAAGGACAACAAGCTGCTCTTCCGGCTTACCGGCGCGCGCAGCGACGGTGACACGTGGATTCGCTACCAGACGATCCATGACACGGTGCTGAATCCGTCGCTCACGCTCAACCTCGGCCGCAACACGTCGCTGACCTACGATTTCAGCTTCCGCCGGCGCACGGGGCCGTTCGAGCGCATCCGGTTTTATTACCTCGTCAAGCGCGACGGCTGGGAGTCGCTGCCGCTCGCTCCCTTCAACGATCGGCTCGGCGGCACGGTCGGCTACGACATGAATCCCGGCATCTCGCCGTGGGCCTGGGCGCACTGGGATCGCCGCCGCCACGAGGTGCGGCTCGAGCAGCGCCTCACGAAGAACCTCCGCTTCCTCGGCGTCGTGGCCGACGACTACAGCGAGGTCGAGCAGCTCACGATGTTCACGTTCACCGCCGCGCGCGATCTCGGTTATCAAAACGTGTTCGTCCCGACGCCCGACCACATCCTGCTCTCGAGCATGCCGATCTACGAACACGTGCGGAAACACTTCCAGTATTACGAGGCCAACCTGCTGGCGCAGTTCGAGACCGCGTATTTCAAGTCCGACACGCTCGCGGGCGTGTCGGCGACGCGGTTCCCGAATTTCTACAACCGCAACGGCTACTTTGCGCCCGAGCCCTCGAAGATCGGCGCGGTCGATTACACGCTGGCCTCGCCCTACATGTCGCGCGTGAGCGATCCGCTGTCGAAGCGCTTCTATTACCCGAACCTCGACTACAACACGTGGCCGGTGTGGTTCTACGACAGCATCTCCACCTATCAATGGGGCAAGGCCGACCTGTTTCTCACCGAGAGCCTGAGCGCGCTGGGCAACAAGCTCCATGTGCTCGGCGGCATTCGTCGCCAGCAATACCGCGAGCTCCAGCTCGGCCGCAATCTGCCGCAGTTCGGCGCGCTCTACCAGCTCGCCAAGGGGCTTTCGGTCTATGGCATCTGGTCCAAGACGAGCGAGAGCAACGGCCGCACCGTGCGCTACCAGACGCCGCGGCCGCTCTCCGAGTCCAGGGGCTGGGACACCGGCGTGAAGTTCGACGCGTTCGACTCCAAGCTCTCCGGCTCGATCGCGTATTTCAAAATCAACAAGAGCAACCTCGCGATCAACGATCCGCGCGCGATCGTGGATTATGCCGCCGGCAAGGTGGACGATACGGTCACGTTTACGCCCGGCTCCGAGAGCAAGGGCGTCGAGGCGAGCGTCCAATACCAGCCGAACCGCAATTTCCAGATGACGCTCTCGTATGCGCACACGGACGCGCGCATCCTCCCCGGCGATCCGAATCCGGCGGCGTGGAACGCGCCGCTCGTGCAGGTGCCGCCGGAAGGCTACACCCTCTACGGCAAATACCGTTTCACGAGCGGGCCGCTCAACCGCTTCACGCTCGGCGGCGGTTTCGCGCGCAACAAGGGCCCGATTTACGTGGACAACCCCGTGGCCGCGCCGCTGGCCAACAAGGGCGGCACCTTCATCGTCAACGGCTTCGTCCGCTACAGCGCCAGGCTCTTCGACCGCGACGTCAACTTCGATCTGGCCGGCACGAATCTCACCGACGATCGCTTTCTCCAGAACGGCGGCTACAACCCGCCGCGCGAATTCGTCCTGTCGGTCGAGACGCGGTTCTGATGCCGGTTGTTTTTCTGCCACGGTATGAGTCAGCCGCGGCGCGCGGCGGCGCGCGCCCGCGGCGTCGTGGCCGCCTGGCGCATGTTCTCTGCACCTGCGGCGCGCTCGGCGCCCTCGTCGCGGCCGCGCAGGAAAACGCGGTGACGGCGCCCGCGAGCGTCGAGCCGTGGGACCGCTTCGAGGTCGCGCTGCGCGGGCCGGCGGACGGCAACCCGTTCGCCGGGGTGCGGCTCACCGCCGTGTTCACCGATGGCGCGCGCGCGACCGAGGTCGCCGGCTTCTACGACGGTGGCGGCGTTTACCGCGTGCGGTTCAGGCCGGAGCGGCCGGGCGCGTTCACCCTGAAGCGCAAGGACCAGGACACGTTTGCCGACGCGACCGGCCGCAACATCGCGCGGCCGGGCCGCCGCTCCCTGGCGGTGCAACTGCGGCGGATTCCCTGATGCCTCCGCTTCCACCTGCTGCCATTGTGGCCGGCGCCGCCCGGTCAGCCGCCGCCCTCGTGCTGCTTCCGGTAGGCGCGCGGGGAGCAGCCGCACGCGCGCAGAAAGGCCTCGTTGAAACGGCTGATCGAGCCGAACCCCGAGCTGAAGGCCACATCGACGATCTTTTGATCCGTCGTGGCCAGCAGCCGCTTCGCGTGGAAAATCCGGTGGTGGGTCAGGTGCTCGATCAGCGTCGTCCCGAAAGTCTTGCGGAAAATCCGCACCGCGGAATTCGGATGCAGGTCCACGGCCTCGCCGATGTCGATGACGGTGATCGGATCAAGGTAGTTTTGCGCGATGTAGCACATCATCTTCTCGACCTTGTTGAGGCCGCCGGGCTGGAGCTTCGCCGGTTTCCGCGGCTTCTGGTGCGCTCCGCCCGACTCCATCGCGACGCCCAGCCGGCGCAGCCGGATCTCCATTTCCTGCGCCACGATCTCGCGGGCCGCCGGGGTGGCGGCGCTCAGGTCGGTCTCCCACTGCTTGAACAGCGCGGCGTCGATTTCCGCCCGCTGCTCCTGCGGCTCGGCCACCGCCTCGCCGCGCATCAGCGGCTGCACCAGCGAATCGGGCTGCTGGCTTTGCAGGAACCACGCGAGGGGCAGCGTCGCGACGAAGTATTCCGTGTCGCGCTCGTAGTCGATGATCTGGTGCGGGATGGCGGCCCAAAACGCGGTCAGGTGGCCGAGCTGCACGCAGATTTTTTTCGCCCCGAGCAGGTAGGTCACGCGACCGCGGCGCAGCATGTTCAGCTGGATTTCATTGTGGTGATCCGGCCGCCGCATCGGCGACGGGTTCCACCGCACGCACGACAGACCGTAGGAGCTGAAATCGGGGCGATCCGTGTCGAATTGCGCCATAAATTGGAACGGCGCCAACATGGTGCCGCCGGCCGCGGAAACAACTGCAAACTGGATCGGTCGGCGCGCAAAAATTCCTTTCGCAACTTTGGCACCAGGTAACTTTCTCACCATGTTTTCCCCCACCCCTGCTCTTCGCGTCATGACCTCGCCTCATGCCCTCGCCGCCTTCGTGTTCGGTTGTTTTGCCGCCGCGCCCGCCTGCGCGGGCGACCGCGCGCTCGTGGACACCACGCGCTCGCGTGACGCGAAGATGTATCTCCCCGACCTCGGTGACGTGAAGTGGAACGGCGGCCTGCTCGGCGAGCGGTTCGAGACGTGCCGCACCACGATGGTGCCGCACATGTGGGAAATTTTCAGCAGCGACACCGACAGCCACGCGTGGGCCAACTACCGCATCGCGGCCGGGCTGCAGCAGGGGAAGTTCTCCGGCCCGCCGTTCAACGACGGCGATTTCCTGAAATGGTTCGAGGCGCTCGCGCAGATCTACGCCGTCACGCGCGATCCGAAGATCGACGCGCAGATGGACGGCATCATCGCCGTCGTGGCCAAGGCGCAGCGCGAGGACGGCTACCTGCACACCAAGGTCATCATCCCGCAGCGTGCGGGCGAGAAGGCGCGGGAGTTTGCCGACCGCGAGCATTTCGAGACCTACAACATGGGCCATCTCATCACGGCCGCCTGCGTGCATTACCGCGCGACGGGCAAGACCACGCTGCTCGCCTGCGCGCGCAAGGCCGCCGACTACATCGAGGGCCTCGCGAAAAACGTCCCCGACGAGCTCGCGCGCAACGCCATCTGCCCGTCGCACTACATGGGCGTCGTCGAGCTCTACCGCACCACGCGCGAGCCGCGCTACCTCGAGCTGGCGAAAAAGCTCATCGAGATTCGCAACCTCGTCGGCCCCGAGGTCGGCTCCGACCAGAACCAGGACCGCACGCCCTACCGGGACACCTTCAAGGCGGTCGGCCACGCGGTGCGCGCCAACTACCTCTACGCCGGCGTCGCCGATCTCATCGCGGAAAACGGCGACCAGACCCTGCTGCGCCCCACGGAAAAAATCTCCGCCAACGTCGCCGGCCAGAAACTCTACGTCACCGGCATGACCGGCGCGATCTACGACGGCGCGTCGCCCGACGGCGTCGACTACACCCAGCACAAATACATCCGCACCGTCCACCAAGCCTACGGCCGCGACTACCAGCTGCCCAACCTCACCGCCTACAACGAGACCTGCGCCACCATCGGCTACGCCATGTGGATGTGGCGCATGCTCACGCTCACGGGCGACGCGGGCTACGCGGATCTCTTCGAGCAGGCGCTCTACAACGGCGTGCTCCCTGGCATCAGCCTCGACGGGAAAAATTATTTCTACGTCAACGCGCTCAAGAAACTGAAGGACTTCGACTGGCCGATGCGCTGGTCGCGCACGCGCGAGCCCAACATCAAGGCCAGCTTCTGCTGCCCGCCCAACGTCGTCCGCGCGATCGCGGAGCTGCACAACTACGTCTACTCGCTCTCGCCCGGCACGCTCTGGGTCAACCTCTACGCCGCGAGCGATCTCTCCACCGCGTGGACCGACGGCGCGCGCATCCGGTTGAAACAGGAGACCGACTATCCGTGGAGCGGCGCCGTGAAGCTCACCATCGCCGAGGCGCCGTCGCGCGAAATCGCCGTCAAGCTGCGCGTGCCCGGCTGGCTGCACGCCGGCGCCGCGAAAATCAGAATCAACGGTGCGCCTGCCGCAGGTAGGAGCTCGCTTGCGAGCGATTCGACCGCCTCGGGTGGGCCATCGCCCGCAAGCGGGCTCCTACAAAACACGGCGCCGCGCCCCGGCAGCTATTTCGAGGTGAAGCGCGCGTGGAAAGCCGGTGACGTGATCGAGCTGGCGATGGAGTTTTCCCCCGTGCTCCTCGAGGCCAACCCGCTCGTCGAGGAAACGCTCAACCAAGTCGCGGTGAAATTCGGCCCGCTCGTCTACTGCCTCGAGTCCAACGATCTCCCCGCGGGCGTGCAGTTGAAAGACGTCGTCCTCGCGCTCGACCAGACCGCCGGCGCGCTCAAGCCGCAGCGCCAGCAGATCGGCTCCGCGAGCGTTGTCGCGCTCCGCGCCCCGGTGCTCGCGCGGACGGCGACGCCGTGGACGAAAGCCGAGCTGTATCGCGAAGTCGGGCGCGCGCCGCTGCGCGAGGTGCCGGTCGCTTTCGTGCCCTATTACGCATGGGGCAACCGCGGCGACACCGAGATGAGCGTGTGGCTGCCGGTGCGTTGAAACGACTTCGAGCTGGCCCCTCTTGTTTATCATTCTGAGCGCAGCGAAGAATCTAGCAGGACATCCGCACCTCCCATGTCGCCGCGCATCTCCAAGTGGATTCTTCGCTCCGCTCAGAATGACAGGTGAGTAGTCGCCACCCGCCGCAACTCGCCTCCCGAAACACATCCCGATGTCCCACTCCGCATCCCCCTCCGCCGACGGCACCGCCGTCACCAGCCAGCAATGGAAATGGTCCGCCCTCGCTGGCATGGCTTCCTATCTCGACGCCGGCTCCATCGTCGCCATCGGCGCGGGCATGGCGCTGCTGCAAAAGGAATTCAGCCTGAGCGACGACGCCGTCGGCACGCTCGCCGCCATCGGGCCCAACGCCATCGGGTGCGCGCTCGGCGCGATCGTCGGCGGCTGGCTCGGCGACAAGCTCGGCCGCAAACGCATCTACCAATGGGACCTGCTCGTCTACGCCGCGGGCATCCTTTGCATCGCGCTCTGCCAGAACCGCGAGATGCTCTTCCTCGGCACGGTGGTGGTCGGCCTCGCGGTCGGCGCGGATGTGCCGACGTCGCTCGCGCTCGTCGGCGAGTTCGCGCCGGCGGGAGCGCGCGGCAAGCTCCTCGGCTTCACGCAGGTCGCGTGGTGCCTCGGGCCGTCGATCGTGCTGTGGCTCGCGCTGGCGCTCGCGCCGTTCGGCCTGCTCGGCATCCGCATCGTGTTCCTCCATCTGTTCGTGATCGCGCTCGTGACGTGGGCGATGCGGCGCGGACTCGCGGAGTCGGCGCGTTGGACCGAGGCGGCGAAGTCAGCGGGCGGGGTGGGGCGGCAGATCGGCGCGCTCTTCTCCGGCGCGAATTTCCGCGCGCTCGTCTGGACGGCGACGATTTACACATTCTGGAACCTCGCCGCGGGCACGGCGGGCGCGTTCAATTCCTACCTCATCACGAAGCACAACGCCGGCAGCCAGGCGCTCGGCGTCGGCCTGCCGAGCGTGGCGTTTGTCACGATGATGGCGGTGACAGTCTTCATCTTCATGCGTTACGCGGATCGCGATTACGCGATGCGGCGGCGCCTCTGGCTCATCGGCGCGGTCACGCAGGTCGCGGCCTACGGACTGCTGATCGTCCTGCCCTTCAGCGTGCCGGCGATCGTGGCCAACATCGTGCTCTTCTCCGGCGGTGGTGCGCTGGCCGGCGAGGCGTTCTACAAGGTCTTCTCGCAGGAACTTTTCCCGACGCTGCTGCGCGGCACGGCCCAGGGTTTCACGTTCGGCTTCGCGCGCGTGGCCGTGGGCGTGTGGAGCTTCTTCGTGCCGCAGCTTTCCAAGGACGGCGTCGGCACGCTCGCGACGCTGCTCACGCTGTTTCTCGTGATCAGCGGCGGCGTGGGCTGGCTCTTCATGCCGGACACCTCGGGCAAGTCGCTCGAGGAAATCGAAACCGAGCGGGCCACGCGATGAATCCGCCCGAACTCTCGGTCACCCGCCTCCGCTGCGAGTATCTCGTCGATCCGCTCGGTCTCGACGAACGCGTGCCGCGCCTCAGCTGGCAACTCGAGTCGGCGCGCCGTGGCGCGCGGCAGGTCGCGTATCGCGTGCTCGTCGCCAGCGCGCCCGAAAAACTCGCACGCGGCGAGGCCGACCGCTGGGACTCGGGCCGGGTCGAGTCGGAACGCACGACACACGTCGAGTATCACGGGCATCCGCTCGCCTCGCGCGACGCGTGTCACTGGTGCGTCGAGGTCTGGGACGAGACGTGCGCGCACGTGCGCTCCGCCCCCGCGCTCTGGACGATGGGCCTGCTGGAAAAGTCCGACTGGACCGCCCGCTGGATCGCCGCCGATCCGGAAATCATCCGGCGTGATCCGCAGGCGACGGCGCCGACGCTCACCGAGTCCGGCACGCCGGCGGTGTTTCGGAAGGAGTTCGCCGTCGCCGGTGCGGTGAGGCGCGCGACGCTCCACGCGAGCGCGCGAGGGATTTTTGAGCTGCATGCCAACGGCCACCCCATCGGCGACGATCTCTTCGCGCCCGAGTGGACCGACTACGAGAAACGGATCCACTATCGCACCTACGATGTGACGACACTGCTCGCGCGCGGGGCCAACGCCCTCGAAGCCACGCTCGCCGACGGCTGGTGGAGCGGTTTCGTCGGCTGGCAGGAGAAGCGCGGCCGCCACGGCTCGCTCGAAAATTCCCTCCTGCTCCAGCTGGAGATCGAGCTGGCCGACGGCGCGCGCATCGTGATCGGCACCGATGGCACGTGGTGCTGTGCGACCGGCCCGATTCTCAGCGCGGATTTCCTTATGGGCGAAATCTTCGACGCGCGCCGCGCGCCGCACGACTGGCGGCCGGCGCGCGAGGTCGCCGCGCCCGCCGCGTCGCTCGTCGCCCAGCGCAGCGAGCCGGTGCGAGCCTTCGACGAGTTCGCGCCCGTGTCGGCGAACGAGATCAAGCCCGGCGTGTGGATCTTCGACCTTGGGCAGAACATCGCGGGCTTCGTGCGGCTGCGCCTCCGCGGCGTGCCGGCCGGCACGCGCCTCACGCTCCGCCACTGCGAGCGCCTCAACCCCGACGGCACGATCTACACCGAGAACCTGCGGCGCGCGACGGCGACCGACGTTTACATCGCGGGCGGTTCGACCGGGCTCACCGCAGGCGGCGCCGCGGAGGAAACCTACACGCCGCACTTCACGTTCCACGGCTTCCAGTTTGTCGAGCTGACCGGCTTCCCCGGCACGCCGCCGGCGGGCACGATCACCGGCTGCGCGATTCATTCGGCGACGCCACCGGCGGGGAGTTTCGAGTGCTCGCACGCGGGCGTGAACCGCCTCTGGCGAAACGCGCTCTGGTCGCAGAAGGACAACTTCATCAGCGTGCCCACCGACTGCCCGCAGCGCGACGAGCGCCTCGGCTGGATGGGTGACGCGCAGGTGTTTTTGCGCACGGCGAGCTACAACATGGACGTCGCCGCGTTCTTCACGAAGTGGATGGTCGACGTCGAGGACGCGCAGACGGCGGACGGGGTTTTCCCCGACGTGGCGCCGCGCCTGCGCGAGGACATCAACTGGAACGGCCTCGGCAACCTCGGCGGCGCCGCGGGCTGGGGCGACGCCGGCGTGATCGTGCCGTTCACGCTCTGGCAGGTCTATGGCGACCGCCGCATCCTCGCGCGCCACTACGCCGCGATGGTGAAATGGGTCGACTGGATCGAGCGCCACAATCCCGCGGGCCTCCGCCTCCACCATCTCGCCAACAACTACGGCGACTGGCTCTGTGTGCCGAGCGATACCTCTTTCGGCACGCACTCGCCGATGAAGAATTTCCTCGCGACCGCCTACTGGGCCGACGACGCGGCGAAGCTCGCCGTGATCGCGCGCGAGCTCGGGCGCGCGGACGACGCGGCGCGGTTCCGCGCGATGTTCGAGCGCGTGCGCGCGGCCTTTCAAAAAGAATGGCTGCTCCCCGACGGCCAGCTCGCCGTCGAGACGCAGACCGCCTACCTGCTCGCGCTGGCGTTCGATCTTCTGCCGACGGAAGTCCGCGCGCGCGCCGCCGAGCGCCTCGTCGCCAACATCCGCGAGCTCGACTGGCACCTGAGCACGGGGTTCATCGGCATCAGCCACCTCAACCCGCAGCTCACGCTCGCGGGCCGCGCTGATGTCGCCTACCGGCTGCTCTACCGCGACGACTACCCGTCGTGGCTCTACCCCGTGAAGCACGGCGCGACGACGATCTGGGAGCGCTGGAACGGCTGGACGCACGAGGCCGGCTTCTTCGATCCGTCGATGAACTCGCTCAACCACTACTCGCTCGGCTCCGTCGGCGAGTGGCTCTACCGCCACGTGGCCGGCATCGAGCTCGATCCCGCGCGGCCGGGTTTCCAGCATTTCGTGCTGCGTCCGTTTGTGGATGGCGGCCTCGGCTTCGCGCGCGCGAGCTACCGCACACTGCACGGCGAGATCCGCAGCGAGTGGCGGCGCGATGGCGACACGCTCAAGTGGGCCATCACCGTGCCGCCCAACTGCACCGCGCGTGTCTGCATCCCGAGCGATCCCGACACGGTGGTCGTGAGCGACGGGCTCGCGGTCACCGGGCGTGAGGGGCGATTTGCGGTTTGCTCGGCCGGGGCCGGGCACTACGCGTTTCGAAGCACGTTCCGTGCATAGCCTCATGGACCGCCTCACCGCCACCTACCTCGTCGAGACTCCGCTGCCCGTCGCGCGCGCGGCGGAGGTGCTCGCGGGCGAGCAGTCATCGGGCACCTTTGTCGCGGTGCCCGGCGAGACTGCGGAACTCAAGCAGCGCTTCGCCGCGCGCGTGGAGAAAATCACCGCGCTTGAGTCGGTCGCCACGCCCTCGGTCCCGACGGGTCGTGCGCCAGCCGCGAGCTACCACCGCGCCGAGATCGTCGTCTCGTGGTCGATCGGGAACTTTGGGTGGAACCTGCCGACGCTCGTCTCGACCGTGCAGGGCAACCTCTACGAGCTGGCGCAGTTCTCCGGGCTCCGGCTGCTCGATCTGGATTTCCCACGGAGCTTCACGGAAAAATTCCGCGGCCCGCAATTTGGCATCGCGGGCTGCCGCCGCCTCACGGGCGTCGAGGGCCGCCCGCTCATCGGCACGATCATCAAACCGAGCATCGGCCTCTCGCCCGCGCAGACCGCGGCGATGGTGCGGGAGCTGGTCGAGGCCGGCATCGACTTCCTGAAGGACGACGAGCTGATGGCGGACCCGCCGCACTCGCCGCTGGCCGAGCGCGTGGCGGCCGTGATGGCCGTCATCAACGCGCACGCACAGCGCACGGGCAAAAAGGCGATGTATGCCTTCAACGTCAGCGACGAACTCGACGCGATGCAGCGCCACTGCGACGCCATCGTCGCCGCCGGCGGCACCGGCGCGATGCTCTCGATCAACAGCGTGGGCCTCGCCGCCGCGAAAAAAATCTGCGACCGCGGCCAGCTCGCGATCCACGGGCACCGCAACGGCTGGGGCATGATGAACCGCCACCCGCTGCTCGGCATCGCGTTCCCCGCCTATCAAAAACTCTGGCGCCTCGCCGGCGTGGACCAACTCCACGTCAACGGCATCGCGAACAAATTCTGGGAGCCGGACGATTCGGTGGTGGCTTCGATTGCGTCGTGCCTCGCGGCGGAGCCGCTGGGCAAGCCCGTGCTACCCGTCATCTCGTCCGGCCAGTGGGGCGGGCAGGCGCCGGAGACCTGGCGCCGCACGCGCACGGTCGATCTGCTCTATCAGGCGGGCGGCGGCATCCAGGCGCATCCCGACGGTGCGGGCGCGGGCGTGCGCGCGCTGCGCCAGTGGTGGGAGGCGGCGGTCGTGGGCCTGACGCTGGAGCAGGCGGCGGCGAAGTATCCGGAGCTGGCGAAGTCGGCGGAGAAGTTTGGCTCCAACAAATGAGTCCCCCTGATTGTCATTCTGCGCGTAGCGAAGAATCCACTTGGATTCATGATGCGCTTTGCGTGTGCGCAACTCCTGCTGGATTCTTCGCTGCGCTCAGAAGGACAAGTAGCGGCGTCGGTCGCGCCAGTTGCGCGGCTGCTGCTGCACGCACCGTATGAGCAGCCCGACACCGCTCCGCCTCGCCTACTACGGCGACGACTTCACCGGCTCGACGGATGTGCTCGAGGTGTTGTCGCGCGCCGGGCTGCGCACGCGGCTCTTCCTCGTGCCGCCGTCGCGCGCGCAGGCGGCGGGGCTCGATGCGGTCGGGGTCGCCGGCCTCACGCGTTCGCTCGCGCCGGCCGCGATGGAGGCGGTGCTGCGGCCGACTTTCACCGCGCTGCGCGCACTCGGCGCGCCGCACGTCCACTACAAGGTGTGCTCGACGTTCGACTCGTCGCCTGCGGTCGGGAGCATCGGCCGAGCGATCGACACGGGTGCGGGAATTTTCCGTGGGGCGTTCGTGCCGCTGCTCGTGGCGGCGCCGGCGCTCGGGCGGTATTGTGCGTTTGGAAATCTCTTCGCGCGCTACGGCATCGGCAGCGCGGGCGAAATCCACCGGCTCGACCGCCATCCCGCGATGAGCCGCCATCCGGTCACACCCGCGGATGAGAGCGATCTGCGCCGTCACCTCGCGAAACAGACCGCCAAGCGCATCGGCCTCCTCGACATCTTGGACGTGGCGCTCCCGGCCGCCGCGGCCCGCGCGCGGCTCGACCGCACCGTCGCCGACGGCGCGGAGGTCGTGCTTTTCGACGCCATCTACCAGGAACAGCTCGCCGTCATCGGCGCGCTGATCGACGCGGCGGCGAGCCGGCGGCGACCGCTTTTTTCCGTCGGCTCGTCGGGCGTCGCGATGGCGCTCGGCGCGCACTGGGCGGCGCGCGGAAAGTTGCGTCCGAAGAAAGGCTGGCGCGCGGCCGGCGCCGCAAAACCGCTGCTCGTCGTTTCGGGCAGTTGCTCGCCGGTCACCGCGGATCAAATCGCGTGGGCGGAGGCGCACGGCTTCGCGATCGTGCCATTCGACGCACGAGCGGCCGGCCGGGCGGGGGCGGCGCTCGCGGCGCGCCGCCACACGATCGTTTGCACATCCCGCGGTGCCGCCGGGAAGACACTGTTGCCTGCCGCGGAGCTCGGCACGGCGCTCGGCCGGCTCGCGCGGGAGCTGATCGCGGCGCACAGCGTGAAGCGGCTGGTCGTCGCGGGCGGCGACACATCGAGCTACGCGGCGCGCGCGCTCGGCCTCGAATCGATCGCGATGCTCGCACCGCTCTCGCCGGGCGCGCCGCTGTGCCGCGCCCGCGCACCGGGCACGTCGCTCGACGGCGTCGAGGTGGTGTTCAAGGGCGGGCAGGTGGGCGCGCCTGGCTACTTCGGCGCCGTGGCGCGCGGGAAATTCTGACTCTCATGCAACGCAAGACTCTCGCCCTCATCCACACCTCGGCGACGCTCGTGCCGGTGTTCCAGCAGCTCGCCATGGCGAGGCTGCCGGCGGTGGACACGTTCAACATCGTCGACGACAGCCTCGTCCGCCAGATCGGCCGGAAGGGTGGCATCACGCCCGACATCGCCGCGCGCGTCGCGGCCTACATCGGCTCGGCGGCGTCGGGCGGCGCGGACTTCATCCTCGTCACGTGCTCGTCCATCGGACCGGCGGTCGAGGCCGCCGCGCCCTCGGTGAAGGTCCCCGTGCTCCGCGTCGATCAGCCGATGGCCGACGCGGCGGTGCGCGCGGGCCGGCGCATCGGTGTCGTCGCGACGCTGCCGACCACGCTCGATCCGACCACCGATCTCGTGCGCCGGCGCGCGGTGGCGGCGGGCCAGTCCGTCGAACTCACCGCGCGGTTGGTCGACGGCGCGTTCGAGGCGCTGATGGCGGGCGACGCCGCGCGGCACGACGCGCTGGTCGGCGCCGCACTCAAGGAACTCTCTGCGCAGGTGGACGTGATCCTCCTCGCGCAGGCCTCGATGGCGCGGGTGGTCGACACGCTCGCCGCCGCCGACAAGCGGGTGCCCATCTTCGCGAGCCCGCCGATCGCGATCGAGCATCTCGCCACCATCCTATGAGCGCGGCGGCCGAAACCCAGGCGTGGTGGCAGCCGGTCGCGGTGGCGCTGGCGGTGGCGTTGCCGTTCGTGCTGCGGCGCAGCTCTGCGCTCCGAGGCATGCAATACACCGCGTGGATCATCGCGGCCGTCGTGGCGGCGATGATTTATCCGGCCGCGTTTTTGAAATGGGGCTCGTTCGATCTGCGCCACAAGTGGCTCATCCTCGTCGTGGTGCAGACGGTGATGTTTGGCATGGGCACGCAGATGAGCCTGCGGGATTTCGCGGGCGTGATGAAGGCGCCGTGGGGCGTCTTCGTCGCCGTGGCCGGCCAGTTTTTGATCATGCCGCTCTCCGGCTGGGCGCTGACGAAATTTTTCCCGCTGCCCGACGAGATCGCCGCCGGCGTGATTTTGATCGGCTGCTGTTCGAGCGGGCTCGCCTCGAACGTCATGTGCTACATCGCCAAGGCCAACCTCGCGCTCTCGATCACCGCGACCGCGATCACGACGCTGCTCGCGCCGATCATGACACCGCTGTGGATGAAGCTCCTCGCGGGCCGGCTCGTGGAGGTGAGTTTCGTCGGCATGATGACCGAGATCATCAAAATCGTCATCGTCCCGATCGGCGCCGCGCTGATCCATGACTACCTCAAGTCCGCCGGGCCTGCGACGCTGCGCCGTTTCACCGTGGCGCAGATCGCGTGCGCGGCGGCGGCCGCCGGCTTGTTGTTCACCCGCGGCTCGTGGGGTGGCGGCGGCGCCGCGCTCGGGATCGAGCTCGCGGGTTTCCTCGGCGGCGCGGTGGCGTTCGGCGTGCTCTACCACCAGCTCACGCGCCGGTTCGCGGGCCTCGAGCGCGTGATGCCGCTGCTCTCGATGACGGGCATCGTGTATTTCACCACGGTGACGACCGCCGCGGGCCGCCACAACCTCCTGCTGGTCGGCGGCCTGCTGTTTGTCGTGGCCGTGTTGCACAACACCGCCGGCTACGTCTTCGGCTATTGGGGCGCGCGCCTCTGCCGGCTTGACCGTGCTTCCTGCCGCACGGTCGCCATCGAGGTCGGCCTGCAAAACGGCGGCATGGCGTCGGGCCTCGCCGCGGCGATGGGCAAGCTCGGCACCGTCGGCCTCGCCGCCGCGATTTTCAGCCCGTGGATGAACATCTCCGGCTCCCTGCTGGCCAACTTCTGGAGCAGTCGCCCCGGGCGCGGGACCGCGGAGCCGCGCCCGCCGCCGTGAGCGGGCGGCAACGCCCGGTGGGTGAGGATACCGGTAATGTTCGGAGGATTCCGAGCAGACCTTCCCCTTGCGCTTCGTCTAGAATTTCCTGCGGTCCCCGTCCCCCCCTCGTTGATCGCGCGGGGCCAGCGCATTCGGTTTTCGGATTTGTCGTGTCCCCCAGCTCCCACCCCTCAACCGCGGTGCGCGGCGCGCGCCGTGGCGGTTCCCTGGACATGATGCATCGCAACCTGAAACTGTTCCCCATCGCAGGCCTTGGCGCGCTGGTCGCGCTCGGCGCCGCCACCGCGCTGGCGCAGACGGCGCCCGCACCCGCCCAACCCGCCGCCGGCGAAGCGGTGAAGTTGGACGCCTACGTCGTCACCGGTCTGCGCGGCAGCCTGGCCTCCGCCACCGAGATCAAGCAGTCCAAGATGCGGCTCGTCGACTCGATCGTCGCGAGCGACATCGACAAGCTTCCCGACATCAATGTCGCGTATGCGCAATTGCGCGTGCCCGGCGTGCAGCTCGCGCACATGTTCTCCGGCCTCGGCGGCAACGGCGCCGTCACGACCCACGACCTCAACCAGATCGTGAATACGATCGACGGTCGCAAGGTCATCACTCCCGGCGGCATCGCCGAGGGCGCCGCGGGCGTCGGCGTGGCCAGCGCAGCTTCGACTACTCGTAGATTCCCTCCGCGCTGACTGCGTGGATGTCGACAAGACCTCCGTCGGGGCCCAGATCGACGGCGGCCTCGTCGATGTGCGCCTGCGCAAGCCACTCGAATTTGCCAACGGCGCCGGCGCCGGCGGCGGCGTCACCGTGGGTTCCACCTACTCGACCCTGACCAACGAGCTGAAACAGAACTTCAACGTCTTCGCCAACGCCACCGCCAAGACCGGCCACGGTCGGATCGGCGTGCTCTTCACGCTCAGCGACATCGCCACGCCGTGGCGCGAGGATGCCATCGGCATCGGCAATCCGACGCCCAACACCCTCATCACGACCGGCGGGCGGACCGCGCTCTCCTCCGCCGGCTACACCAACAACTCCTCCTACGGCGAGTTCAAGACCCAGGGCTTCAACGCCGTGGTGCAATGGCAGCCCACGAAGGATCTCGAGCTCCACGTCGGCGACAATCCCAACAAGTGGCGCAACATCCAGGACACGGTGCAGTTCATCACCTCGCGGCCGGTGGCCTCGAGCCAGGCGGGCTCGGGCGTCATATTCCCCGGCAGCACCACGGCCGTCCGGCGCGCCACGTTCCTCAACACCACCGCCACCGCCTACGGCCTGATCCGCGACCTTGAGAACAAGCTTACGATGTTCAACGCGGGCGGCAGGTTCACCACCGGCGACCTCACCCTGAACTTCGACACCAACCGCTACACCAGCGCGAACCGTTTCTACAACAATCTCGTCTTCGCCTCGATCGCGATTCCGTCGCTCACCTACGATCTCGGCGGCGAGATTCCGTCGATCGCGGTGTCGGGCGTGAGCCTCATGGACCCGGGCGTCTACAACCTCATCGCGATGTATGAGAAGGGGCCGTTCTCCGCCCGCGCCGCCTGCAACTACCGTTCCACTGTCGTGACCGGCTTCGCCTGCTTCGTGGACACCGGCCTCCTCAATCAGGAGATGCTGGGCTACGCGGACCTCGACGCCTCGTTGAACTACAACATCACGAAAAATCTCCAGATCGTCGTGCAAGCCGTGAACCTCACGGACGCCCTCCGTTGCCAAGTCTACGGCTCGAAGCAGTTCCCGTCGAACATCTACCTCGACGGCCGCCAGTTCATGGCGAGCGTCACTGGAGCCCTAGTGCAGCGACACAAGAGAAACGTGACGTTGCGAAGCTTGGTAGCTGCGAGCGCCAGCGAGTGGTTGGCACAAGCGGTCCACTCGCTGGCGCTCGCGGCTACAGGTCACGCAACCTCCGGGCCGCGACACGAGTCCGCCACTCGATGGAATCGCGCCGTGCGGGGCGGCACTGCCCCCGCACCGGCCCGGCAGTTGCGACAAGGCAGCCGCGCCCGAGTCAATCCGCGCGGCTGTCCCGTTTCGGGCCCGCCCGCTGGCCGCTTGCGCTGCGTGGTCGCGCTCGCCAACCACGAAGATAACTTCGACGCCTTCGACTTGAAATACCACGCATGGAATGCGGTGAACGTCGGTCCGCGCCGCGACATCGTCGGCACCTGGGCGAAAAACGCTCGGCCCGTGGTCTGCGTTTCGGCGTGTCGAACCACTCCAGGCACTGGTTTAAGCCCGCTTGCGGCTACGATCCCGAGGGGCCGCGGGCCGGCGTGCGCTACGATGCGTTTCGCCTCACCCAGGCCGACGGTGCCGGCAAATGGCGGGACGGCCTCGATCCGCGGGCACTCTACCGCCGTCCCACCGCGGTGCTGCCGGACGGCATCACGACGCAGCAGGCCGCCCGCGCGTGGCATGTTGCGCACGACTTGGATTGGACCGAGGCGCCGCCACCGGACGATCCGCACTACCGGGACAAGTGGTTCTTTCGCGCGCAGGATCTCGTCGATAAGTATGACCCCGACTTCCTCCACCTCGACAACACGGGCCTGCCGCTCGGGCAGGCTGGCCTCGATCTCGCGGCGCACTACTACAACGCCAGCATCTCCCGCCACGGCCGGCTCGACGGCGTGCTCACCGCCAAGGGGCTGCAGGATGAGCGCCGCAAGGCGCTGACGCTCGACTTCGAGCGCGGAGTGCCGCCGGGGCTGATGGCGGAGCCGTTTCAGGCGAGCACGTGCATCGGCGAGGGCACTATCGCCGCGACGCCACCTACAAGACCATCGGCCACGTCGTCCGCATGTTCGTCGATGTCGTGAGCAAGAACGGCACTTTCCTCCTCAGCATCCTGCAGCGCGACGACGGCACGATCGATGATCGCGAGGTCGCGATCTTGCACAGCCCCGCCAAGTGGACGAAGACGAATGGTGAGGGCATCTTTGTGCCCCCCTGCTTACGGCTTCGCGACCGACTCCCACTTCGTCTGGTTCACCTTGAGGTCGGGATGGGAGACGAAGAGGTGCCAGATGACGGCTTGGAAGGCTTCGCTGTGGGGCGTGATGTTGGCCGGGTTGACGGTGGGCACGATCACGCAGGCGTCGGCGACCTTGGCGGTGTAGCCGCCGTCCTTGCCGACGATGCCGATGACGCGGGCGCCGACTTCCTTGGCGAGCTTGAGCGCCATGACGAGATTGGGGGAGACGTTCTTCTCGAGATTGCCGCCGCCGACGGAGAAGATGAGCAGCGTGTCCTTGGCGTTGAGGCGCGAGCCGCGGAGCCACTCGACGAACACGGTGGCCCAGCCCTCGTCGTTGGTGCGGGCGGTGAGCTCGGAGACGTTGTCGGTGGGGGCGTAGCACTCGAGGCCGGCGATCTTGCGAAAATCGTTCACCGCGTGCGAGGCGTTGGCCGCGGAGCCGCCGACGCCGAGGATGAACAGGCGGCCGCCGCGTTCGCGCGTGGCGCGCAGTTCGGCGACGCATTTCTCGCAGTCGGCGGGATTCAATTTGGAGACGATCTCGGCCGTCTCTTGCAGGTGTTGAGCAGCGTATGACATGGGCGGAAAAAGGAGGAAAGGCAGAAGGACTGAAAGGCTGAAATCGTATGAATGAGGGGCAGGTCAGGGAGCTTTAGCGGTTCCGCTTTTCAGCCCTTCAGGCCTTCCCTGAGCAGAGCGTCCAGTTCGTTCAGGCCCTCGTGGGAGCCGATCTCGTAGAAGCGCTCTTTCATCTCGAAACCGGCGAGCTGGCGGCGGGCGACGAGGGATTTTTGCACCTCGGCGAGATCGACCACGGCGTCGCGGGGAAAGGCGTCGAAGGCGGAGGCGCGGAAGACGCCGAGGCCGTAGTCGATGTGGCGCATCGCGGGCGTTTTGTTCTTTTTGTCGTAGATTTTGATCTCGTTGTCGGCGAACTCGACATTGCTGGTGTCGTAGCGGCCTTGGTTTTCGTAGACGGTCATGAGACCGAGTTTGCCGCTGCGCAGGAAAAAATCGCCGGTGGCGCGGTAATCGATGGGCAGGTAGCTGTCGCCGTAGAGGACGTAGAACGCGTCGCCGAGCCTGGGCAGCGCGGCGATCAGCGCGCCGCCGGTGCCGAGGAGTTTGGGGCCGTCGAATGCGTAGTCGATCTTCACGCCCCACTTCGCGCCGTCGCCGTAGAGCTCGACGATCTGCTCACCGAGATAACCGACGCAGAGGACGATGTGCGTGAGGCCGTTTTTCTTCAGCAGCCGGAGTTGGTGGGAGAAGAACGGTTCGCCGGCGACCTCGACGAGGAGCTTCGGAATTTTCGCAGTGATCGGGCGCAGGCGCGTGGCCATGCCGCCGGCGAGCAGCGCGACAGGGAGATCGGAGGAAGTCATTCTTGAAACCACGAAACACACGAATCACACGAAAGAACCCAAGTCCTTTGTCACTCTGAGCAAAGCGAAGAATCCAGCACGAGCACGAGAGGCGCAGGCGTTCGCGCTATTGGATTCTTCGCTGCGCTCAGAATGAACAGGCATGAGGCAGTGTCTTTCTTTTCGTGTGTTTGGTGTATTTCGTGGTGCTCGATCAATTCTGCGCGACGACCTTGCTGCCTTCGAAGTCGAAGCGGAAGCGGACTTCCTGGAGGCCTTTTTCGCGCATCGCGTGGCGGAGCTTTTTCTTGTCGCCGGCGTAGAACATCAAAAACCCGCCGCCGCCGGCGCCGATGAGTTTGCCGCCGAGCGCGCCGTGGGCCATCGCGTGGTCATACCACTCGTTGATCCGGTCGTTGCTCATACCGGAGCTGCGGGCCTTCTTGCGCTGCCAGTGCACGTCCATCAGGCGGGCGAACTCTTCGAGGTTGCCCGTCTCGAGGGCGGCGAGCGATTGGAAGCCGAGGTCCTTCGTGAAATGCATGTTGTCGAGCATCGCCTGGTCGTTGGCCTTCGACTTGTCGTTCTGGTCCTTGAGGATCGCGGAGGCGCTGCGGGAGTAGCCGGTGAAGAAGAGGAGGAGGTTGTCTTCGAGGTTGAAGAGCGTCTCCTCGGCGATTTTGCACGGGCGGTATTCGACGCGGCCGTCTTTGTGGAAGGTGAACGCCGTGATGCCGCCGACGGCGGCGATGTATTGGTCCTGCTTGCCGATGGGCTCGCCGAGTTTGTTGAGCTCGATGTCGCAGGCCTGTTCGGCGAGTTCGGCGGGCGAGATGAGGTTCTTCTTGTAGGCGTGCAGCGCCTTGAGGAGCGCCGTCGTAAAACTGCCGCTGGAACCGAGGCCGGTGCCGCCGGGGATGTCGGCCATCGAAGTGAGTTCGAGGTGCGGATCGGTGACGCCGGTGAGTTTCAGGGCCTCGCGAATGATCGGGTGCTCGATCTGGTCGACGGACGGGACGCGCTCCAGCTTCGAGTATTTGATGATGATCTCCGGCTGAAACGTCCGGTGCTGCGTGATGTAGACGTATTTGTCGATGGCGGCGGCGACGAGGAAGCCGCCGAACTCACGGTAATACGACGGCAGGTCGGTGCCGCCGCCGCCGAGGGAGACGCGAAGGGGGGAGCGAGTGATGATCATTGCGGAAAAGGGACTGAGGGAATGAGGGAGGAATGGAGCGCGGGGTAGTTCAATCTGTCATTCTGAGCGAAGCGAAGAATCCAGCAGGAGAAACGCACCCAAGTAGTGCGCCGAGAATCAAACTGGATTCTTCGCTGCGCTCAGAATGACAATCCAACGTCACAAACCCGCCTCCGAAACCGGATAGCCGCTCTGGCGGTAGATGGTCTCGACGATTTCGAAGGTGCGGATCGCTTCGCGGAGGCCGGGGGCGGGTTCGCGATTTTGGCGGATGTCTTCGACGAACGTGTGCGTTTCGATCGACCATGAGTCGTCGGCGCCGGGGAATTCGAAAATCTGCGCCTCGGGTGCGACGCCCAGCTTGTCGGGGTGCATCGGATAAAAGGTGAGTTTTTCCTTCCCGTAGCTGCCGCCGAGGCCGTCGATGATGATCTTGCCGGTGCGGCCGTAGAGCTCGAGGGAGAACATGTTCTTCCACTCGGTGCAGCTCACGTGCAGCCAGGCGGTCTGGCCGGCGGCGGTGCGCAGCGAGAGGAAGGCGTTGTCGTCGACCTTCATGTCCCAGAAGACTGTCGAGGCGTGGCCTTCGACCTTGGCGAAATCGCCGAGGAACCAGCCGGCGAGATCGATGAGGTGCACGCCCTGGTCGATGAGTTCGCCGCCGCCGGAGAGGGCGGGATCGGCGCGCCACTCGCGGTCGTAGCCCTTGCGCCCGCCGTGGCCGTAGCGACCGCGCAGAAACATCAGCGGACCCATCACGCCGGAGTCGACGAGTTCGCGGGCCTTGCGAAGGGCGGGGTGAAAGCGATGATTGTAACCGAGACGGACGCGCGCGCCGGTTTGCTGCGCGGCGGCTTGCACGGTGCGGAGCTGGGCGGCGTTGAGCGCGCCAGGTTTTTCGACGATGACGTGTTTGCCGGCGCGCACGGCGGCGAGCGTGAGCGGGGCGAGCGACGCGTTGAGCGTGGAGACCACCACGGCATGCACGCGGGCGTCGGCGAGCACGGTGGCGAAATCGGTGGTGGCGGTGCAGCCCGGGGCGAGTTTCGCGAGATCCGCGGCGCGGTTGGCGTCGAGGTCGCACGTGTAGAGCAACGCGGCGCCGGGGACGTTGGCGAGAGCGAGGGTGCGTTTGCGGCCGATGAGGCCGCAGCCGACGACGGCGAAATTGGTTTGCCCGGTGGTGGTGCGATTCATTCCGTGACGCAGATGATAAACGCCCTGAAGGCGAAGCGAACGGACCGGGAGACGCAAGTGAGGTTTGCGCGGTGCCTTGGCATGGGTGGCGGGGCGCGCGTTGGACCTGACCGGTGTCCGGCGTCATGAACCGCCGTGGGGTTGAACGCTGGCTGGTCGCACTGCTGTGCGCGGCGGTCGCGTGGTTCTATCTGTGGACGATTGAGTCGGGTGACGGGCCGATTCGGTTCGGAGGAAAACAAGGCGACTACTACAACCTCCTCCTCGACGGCTGGGCGGCGGGGCAACTGCACCTCAAGGCGGAAGTGCCGGCCGAGCTCCTCGCGGTCAGCGATCCGCACGATCTCAAGCAGCGTCCGCCCGGGCTCGGGCTGCACGACACATCGCTCTATCGGGGCAAGTATTATCTGTATTTCGGCGTGGCGCCGGCGGTGGTGTTGATGCTGCCGTTTCGCGCGCTGACGGGGGTTGATCTGCCGCTGGCGGCGGCCGTCCTGGGGTTCACCCTGGGCGGTTTTCTGGCGAGCACGGCGGCCTGGCTGACGATCCGGCGGCGGTTTTTTCCGGAGGCGGGAACGGGGCTGGTGCTGACGGGCGTGCTGGCGCTCGGGCTCGCGGGCCTCGGGCCCGTGCTCGTGCGCCGCCCGCAATTTTGGGAACTGCCGATCGCGGGGGGATACTGCTTCGCCATGCTGGCGCTGGCGGGTGTGCTCGGTGCGCTGTTGCATGAGCGCCGGGCGGGGTGGTGGTTGGGCGCGGCGGGGGCGTGCCTTGCGCTGGCGGTGGCTTCGCGGGTCACCTATCTCGTGGCGACGCCGTTGCTGCTGGCGCCGTTGTTGGCGCGGTGGCGGCAGCGGGGAACTCTCCCATGGCGCGAGGCGCTCGGCGCGGCGGTGCCGCTGGCGGTGATCGGTGCGTTGCTGGCGTGGCACAATTACGCGCGCTTCGGCGATCCGTGGGAATTCGGGCAACGCTACCAACTGGCGTCGCGCGACGAGCTCCACATGACGCACTTCGCGCTGCGTTACGTGCCGTTCAACGCCTGGCTCTATTTCTGGGCGCCGGCGCAGTGGACGCCTTGCTTCCCGTTTCTCAACGGCATCGCGGCGCCAGCGGGCCCGGCGGGTCATGGCGGGTTCGAGAATGTCTATGGAGTCCTGACGAATCTTCCGCTGGCGTGGTTCGCGCTGGCGGCGCCGCTGGCGTTGCGCCGGCGGGAGCCGGCCGAGCGCGTGCGACTGGCGAGGTGGTTGCTGGCGGTCGCACTGGCGGGCGGCGCGAGTGCGACGCTGCTGTTGTTTTTCTTCGGCGCCAACGGCCGCTACCTGCTCGATTTCGCGCCGGCGTGGATGTTGCTCGCGGGCGTGGGCGGGCTCGCGGTGGACCGGGAAGTGCGCGACGGGCGGCCGTGGTGGCGCTGGTCGGCCCGGACGCTCTGGGTGGGGGCGGTGGTGTTTTCGGCGGGATTCGCCGTGCTGTTCAGCCTGACGACCACGGACATTTTTCCGAAAAACAATCCCCGCGGTTATCGGGCGCTGGCCAGGCGGCTGAATCAACTGGCGGCCGGCGTCGAACGCATCGCCGGCGTGCGACACGGACCGGTCGAACTGACGGTGCGGCTGCCGACCAAGGCCGGCCGGCCCGGCGAGCGCCATGCGTTGCTCGTGGTCGGCCAGGCACCGCAGCGCAGCGGGGTGTTCGTGCAGTATGGCGAGCGTGGGCGGGTGCAGCTCGGGTTCGCCCAAGAAGGCGGCGGTGCGCAGCTCAGCCGGCCGCTCGACCTCGATGCGACGCAGCCGCAACGCGTGCGGGTGGCACTCGGGTCGTTCTGGCCCCCGGACGCCCATCCTCTGCTGCGCGGGGTGCCGGAAGGCGAGATCGCGCGGTTGCGGCAGGCGGTGGAGATCACGGTCAATGACGAGATGGTGCTGGAGGGGCAGGCGCGGATTGGCCCGGTGGGAACCACGGCCGTGCAGGTGACGCCGCAGTTCGATGACCAGGCGCTTGGCCATCGGTTCACGGGCGAAGTGCTCGCCGTGAAGCGGGACGCGCGGCCGGGTGTCGCGACGGAGCCGCCGGCGGACTGCGTGCGGCTGCGCGTGGCATTGGCGCCGTCCACGGTGGAGCAACCGCTCGCCAGCATCGGCGCGGCGGGGCGGGAGGCGCGGCTGGTTTTCCAGCGTCTGGCGGACGGAACGGGGCGATTTGGGTGGCACGGCGCCGGCACCGCGCCACGGGCGAGCGCGCCCGTGCTGCTGGCAGACACGCAGGTGCATGAACTGCTGATCAAAGTGGCGCGGCCGGCCGTGGCGGAACCGGCCGCGAAGGGCGCGTTGCGCGTCGTGCTCGACGGCGTGCTCGTGTGGTCTTGTCGCGTGACGCTCCCGGCGGACGCGGCGGCGTGGCGCGTGGACTCGCCGGCCGAAACGGTTTTGGCGGAGGAGCGATTTCGCGACGGGGCCGATCCGCTGGTGGTGGGGCGCGGTGCGGTGCGGCTGACGTTGCGGTTTCCCCGCGGGCGGAGGGACGGGGGGCGCGAGCCGCTGGTCGTGACCGGCCGGCCGGGCGAGGGCGACTTTCTGTTTGTCGAATACGGCAACGATGGCCGCCTGCGCTTCGGCTTCGATCATTGGGGCGACTCGCGCCGGATGATTTCCGCGCCGGTCGCGGTCGACCGCACGGCGATCCATGAGTTGGAGATCGAGCTGGGTTCGCTGCCGCGCGAGGTGGCGGTGGGAACGAACAAGGTCGTGCGCCCGGGGCAGGTGCGCGTGACACTGGATGGCGCGGGCGTGTTCGGCGTGGAGACGGCCTTTCACCCGCCCGGCTCCGGTGAACTCCATGTCGGCCGCAACCCGATCGGCGGTTCGAGCTGCGGGCCGGCCTTCAGCGGCGACCTCCTGCGCGCCGCGCGCGAGCTGCCGCCGGCCAAGGAATGAGATTGCGGCGCACGATCGAGTTGCGTCCTGATTTTGCGATGATCCACCGGCTTGCCGATCGTGAAACGCTGTTGCGCGGCGCGCGCTTCCTCGTGGTCGGCGGCGGGTCGGCGGCCGTGCAGTTCGGCGTGCTCGCCCTCATCAAGGGGCGGATGAACGACACGGTGGCGTTCACGATCTCATGGATGCTGTCGACGATGACGCACTACCTCGCGAATCGCTTCTGGGCGCTGCCGAGCGGGCGGCACGATCCGGCGAAGCAGTTCGGCGAGTATCTGTTCACGATCGCGGTGAGCTGGGTGATCAACGTGGCGGCGTTCACGGTCTGCCAGCGGTTCTTCGATCTGGGGCTGATGTGGGCGACGTTTTGGGCGATCCCGCCGTCGACGGTCGTGGTGTTTCTGCTGCTCAACTACCGGGTGTTTCGGGCGAGGCCGGATGACGCGCGATAGGGCGGACCGTCACGCGCCGGTTAATGGTGTGGCTCGAGGCGAAACCGACTCGTCGCGGTCGCCGCGCACAGACTGAAGCCGATGTCATTGCGTCCGATCCGGCCGGCAGCTTCGGGCGCATGGGGCGGGAGCGGACTCGCGACGATGACGGCAATCCCCCGGGAAACGACGAGGGTGCGGCGGTCGCGATGGATGTTCAGTGCGGCGCGCTCGATGCCGCCGACTTCGAACCAGGGCCCGGTGACGGAGCGGGTGCCCCAGTGATCGAATCCGAGTCGCACGCGGCCGTCGGCCCCGTGTTCGAGGAACAGCAAATCGGCCCGCTCGCGCGTGCCCCAGTAGCAGAGCGGCTCGCGCCATTCGCCTGGGCCCGGCGCCACGTGTTCGATGACGAGTGCGTAGCGTTGGGCGCTGGGCGCGAGGGTCGAAGGTGCGGTCGGTTGGCGCGCGAGCAGCCAGCCGCCCAGCGCGACGACGCACACCGCCGTCAATCCCGCGGCGCCGACCGCCGGTGACGGCACCGACGATCGCGAGGCCAGGCCACGAACCAAACGATTGACGCCCCACGCGATACCGCCGGCCGGCACGAGTGCGATCAAAGCGGAGGCGACGGCCAGCCACGTGGCCTGGGCGGTGGCGAAATAGTCCCACTGCACCAGCATCGGTGAAACGACGTGGGTTGCGATGTCGTGGAGCAGATATTGGTGGATCAGGTAAACCTCAAAGGAGATCGCGCCGAGGCCGCCGAGCATGACGGCGAGCCAGCGGAGCGGAGGCGACGATGCCACTGCGACGCCGACGCACATCAACGCCAGGCCGGCGAAGGGATAGCCGATCAGGTCGGCGCCGTCGGCAAAAACCGCGACGGCTCCCCACACGCCGAGCGCGGCGGCGGCGCACGGGGACTGCAGGGCGCGAAGGGCCGCGACCGGTCCCGCCACCGTCACGCTGCCGAGCAGGCAGCCTGTCGCAAACGAGACGAAACGCCCGGCGCTGTGAATCTGCGGGGCGCGCCCCCAGCCCGCGCCATAGTGAAGCACCCACCAACCGAGCACCGCCATCGCCGCACAAAATCCCAGCGCCCAGACCACGCCGTCCGTCCCCCGGAGGCGGCCGCGCAGCGGAAAATAGACCACATACAGCGGCACGATCAGACCCATGAACCACCAGGCGGTGACGAGGGCGAATGCCGGGTGTTCGCCCCCCAGCAAATGTGCGCAGACGAGGTGCAGGCCGACATCGGGCCACGAAATCCGCGAGTGAAAGGCGATCAGGTTGAGCAACACGACGGCGACCAGCACGAGCCAATACGCGGGAAGCAGTCGAAACAGCCGGCGCGCAAAAAACTCACGAAATCCGCCGCTCATGGGCGAGACGGTGAGCCCAAAGCCGCTGAGGATCAGAAATGTGTCGACCCCGGCTTGGGTGCCGAAGGCGTAAGGCGCGCCGACTTCGCCGCAGAGGTGAAAATAGACGATGGCGAGGATCGCCACGCCCTTGGCGACGTCGATCCAGGCGCGGTGGACGGCGACGCCGGTCGCCGGAGCAGCAGGCGCAGTCATCGCGACGCGGGCGCGGAACCCGGGGGCGGTGCATCCCAATGCCGGCCGCGCTCCTCGGGGACGATGCGGCGGAGGGTGTAGACGTCACTGGCGGCGAGATCGGCGGCGTGCGCGGAGAGATCCTTCCACGGGTCCCACGGGGCGCTGATGAGGCGGCCACTGATGCCGTCGCTGGCGGGGGAGAGCAGCCACTCGACGCAGTCGAGGGCTTTTTCAAGCGAGCCCCCCTCCTTCGCCAAGGCTTCGGAGGGCACGGCCGCCGATTTGGTTTTTAGCGCTGCCTGATATTCGGCTTCGCCGACCACGGCCGGGCCGAGAGCGAGGACCTCGTCGGTGAGGCGCGTGTTGATCGCGCCAGGGGCGAGGGCGTTGATGTCGAGGGCGCGTCCGCGCTCTTCCTCGGCGATCGTCTCGACGAGGCGGACGACGCCGGTCTTGGCGACACCGTAGGCGGAAAAATTGGCGCGCGGCTTGGTGGCACCGCCGCCGGAGAAGCAGACGATCTTGGCGCGACGCGGGGCGCGGGCGAGCAGCGCATCGAAGGCGCGGAGGGCGAAAAACGTGCCGTCGAGGTTTGCGCGCACGGTGGCGCTCCATTTCGCGGCGTCGGTGCCGAGCGCGCGGCCGATCTCGCCTTGCACGCCGGCGCACGTGACGAGCGCGTCGAGCGAGTCGGTGAGGGCGGCGACTTCGGCAGCAGCGCGCTCGACTTGGGCGAGATCGGCTACGTCGCAGCGGAGCCCGTGGAATTTTCCCGCGTGTTGCGCGGCGAAAGCTGATTGATCCGAGCGGGCGAGTCCCCACACGTGGTGGCCGCGCGACAGCAGGCGTTCGGCGAGGGCGCGGCCGATGCCGGTGCTGGAGCCGGTGAGGACGATGTTCATCGAAGAAATTGAACAGGAAGAACGGGAAGAACGGGAAGGACGGGAAGAGCGGAATGGATTTCTGCCCGGTCTTCCCGGCCTTCCGGTTCAAGGGATTTCATTTTCTCGCCTCGTAAACCCAGCGGTTGGCTTCGAGCCAGCGGAGGGTGCGGATGATGCCTTGCTCGATCGTGAGTTTGGGTTTCCAGCCGGTGGACTGGATTTTTTTCGTGTCGAGGAAGATGAACGGGTTGTCGCCGATCCAGCCCTTGTTGCCGCCGGTGTAGTCGAGGCGGGGCTTGAGGCCGAGCGCGGCGCAGATGGCGCGGATGCTGTCGTTGACCTGCACGAATTCGGGCGTGCCGAGATTGTAAACCTGGGTGTGATGCTTGGCCTCGCGGGCCGTGGCGCGGCGAGTCACGTGCAGCATGGCGTCGATGCAGTCCTGCACGTAGAGGTAACTCTTGCGCTGCGTGCCGTCGCCGAGCACGCGCAGCCAGTCGGGATGCTCGACGAGTTGCTGGTAGAAATCGAAGACGTGGCCGTGCGTGTAGCGTTCGCCGAGGATGGAGACGAAGCGGAAGATGTAGGCCTCGGCGATTTGCGCGCCCTCGGCGTAGGCGGCGAGCAGGCCCTCGCCGGCGGTCTTCGACGCGCCGTAGAGCGACGTCTGGACGGGAAACGCGTCGGTCTCGGGCGTGGGGCGTTCGGGCGTGACGAGCGCTTCGCCGTAGACGGAGCCGGTGGAGGAAAACGCGATGCGCTTCACGCCGTTGGCGCGCATGGCTTCGAGGACGTTGAAGGTGGCGATGGTGTTTTGCTCGAGGTCTTTTCGCGGGTGAGACCAGCCGTCCTTGATGTCGGCGTTGGCGGCGAGGTGGAACACGAAGTCGGCGCCCTGCATCGCGGCGGTGAGCGCGGGGAGGTCGAGGTTGTCGCCGCGGACGAGTCGGAAACGCGGATGCTTCAGCGCGCCTGCGAGGAAGCGCTCCTGGCCGGTGGAAAGATTATCCCAGCCGGTGACGTTGACGCCGTCCGCGAGCAGGCGGTCGACGAGGGTGGAGCCGATGAAGCCGGCGCAGCCGGTGACGAAGACGTGGTGCATGAACGAGGGAAAGGGAGGGAGGGAAGAGGGAATGAGGGAGTGAGGAAAGGGCGCAAGCGCGCGGCTCGCGGAGCGGGCAATCAGGGCGGCGCGGGTGGCACGCCGAAGAAGGCGTCGATGCGGCGGCCGAGGTTGCGGTGGTTTTGTCTCACCTCCTCAGGGATGCCCCAGACGCCCTCGGCCTGGAACCACAGCGTCATGGCACCCGTGCCGAAAATCGAGGCGGCGACGAGGAGCGCCAGCAAGGCCCGGTGAGCGCGGCGCACCGCGGCCCGCTCAGCCTCGATGGCCGCCAGTCCGCAAGCGCCGGCGGCGACGAAAAACGGACAGAAATCCGCCGTGTAGCGATGCGAGGTAACGACGGCGCAAAACAACGCGCCCGCCATCGGTCCGCAGCCGGCCCACACCACCGCGACGGGAAGCCGCAGCGCCGCCACCCGCCAGGCGGCGAACGCGCCCCCCAACAGCGCCAGGGCGAACAGCGCGGGCATCGCGTAGGGGAAGCCGAGGGTGTATTCGATCAGGTCGATCCTGGCCTCGGGCCGCGATTCGCGCGGCTGCCGGTGCGTGACAATCCACGGGAAATTTTTCTGCAGCTCGAAGTTGGCGCGGAGAACGTAGACGTCGGTGTTGAAGCGCCAGTTGACGAGGTGGAAATTCCGGTCCCCGAAGCGCGCGCGGCGCGCGGCATCGTATTGGATGCTGTATTGGAAGGGCGAGCCGTCGAACGTGCCGAACTTCAGGTAGCTGAGGCCGTTGAAGCTCAGCACCCCGGCAACGGCGAGGGCACCGACGGCGACGGGAACCCGGATGGTGCGCGTGCGCCAAAGAACCGCCAGCGCGGTGAAGCCAACCAGCGTGAGCGCAAACAGGCCCGACGAGGGACGCGCATGCACGGCGGACCAGCCGCACAGCAGCGCGCCGATCCACGCCCACGAGCCGGGTCGATCGAGCCAGCGCAGCGCGAACCACGCGCACCAGAGCGCGAACATCGCGCCGCACAGAATGGCTTCATGATAAATGTAGGCGCGGGCCCCGAGAAAGAACAGCGTGCTGCCCAGGCCGACGCTCAACGTGAAGAGCACGGTGGCCACGGCCGAGGGGCGCGCGTCGGGTCCCCGGGCCAGGCGCGTGGCATGGCGCAGCAGCCCGTAGGCGGCGACCAGGCACGCCAGATAGTAGGCGAGCATGTAGCCCCGGATGAGCTGGCCCCAATGGAGGTCGAAGATCACGAACGGCAGCCGCAACAGCGCCGGCGTGACGCCGAAATAGCCGTAGCTCTTGCCCGCCACAATGAACGCCTCGCCGCTCACGGCCGGGAACGGCACATTGAGCCGGCCTTGGAGCAGGCTCGCCGCCTGGTAGTCGTAGAAATTTCCGAAATCCTCGGTGTAGGCGAATTGTCCGGTGCCCCAGGTGAGGAGCCACGCAAACGCGAGCCCGCACGGTGCCGCCGCGGTGATGAACCAGCGGTGCGGGCCGCTGCGATACCGCTGGAGGCGCAGGCGGATCTCGGCGCGTCCGAGCTGGGTGACCCTCGCGACCGCCCAACCGACGCCGGCGCTCAGCAGCAGGATCGAAACGAACTGCCAGCAGCCCGCGGTGAACCAGCCGGCGAGGCGGTCGCCCGTCGTGGCGAAGTCGCGCACGCGGCCGTGGACCGGCCGGCCGTCGGCACGGGTCAGTTTGCCGGAGAATTCCGCGGCGCAGGTGGAGCCGCCGATTTGGTTGAGGCCGACCGAGGCGAGCGTCGACCGCCGGAGGCGAAATTCCGCTTCAGTGTCGATCACGACGGTGCCGTTGAACGTCACGCGCAGCCGTTCCGGGCCGCGACGGGATGAGCCGCGGACGTTGGCGAGCGACGGCGACTCGATCCGCAACGTGTGCGGGCGGCTGCGGGCGGCCCGCTGCGGCGCCGACACCGGCCCGCCGCGGCCCCAACGATCGTAGCCGAAGGCAACGTGACCGGCGTCGACGTAGCGGACGAAAAGGAAATCACCGATCCCGGGCGAATCCGTCACGAAGAGGGGCTCGTTGGCGTGTTCGGGGGCGGCGGGAAACTCCACCTGGAGAGTCCAGTCGCCCGGCAGGGGCGGCACGTAGTAACGCAGCGCGAGCGCCGAAAGCCCGAGCAGGAACACCAAGCCCGCGATCCACCCTGCTGCGTTCTTCATTTGGTGTGGGTCCGATCCCGCGAAGCCCTGGTCGCCTGCGGCGCTGCCACAGGCGGGTAAACTTGCTTCGCCTTGGTTGGGAGGTGGCACTGGTCTCCTGACCCGTGGCGAAGTGGATCACGGGTCGGGAGACCCGTGCCACAAAACCGGCGAGGTTGGGAGCGGAACATGGAGGTTTGGTCAAATGCCCCGGAGCTTCCTCCGGGGATCTTTTACCACGCAGAAATCAGCCGCGCCGCGCGGCGTCGCGCGCGAACCCCTCCGCGCGATCGACGATGAATTTCGGGCGGGCGCGCACTTCCTCGTAGATGCGGCCGATGTATTCGCCGAGGATGCCGATGCTGATCAGCTGGATGCCGCCGAGGAACGAGATGAGGATGACCTGCGTGGGATTGCCCCACGCGATCGACCAGCCCATCAGTTTGTAGAAAAGGTAAATCGCCATCAGCAGGAACGAAAACCCGGACACGGCGAAGCCGAGCCACGTGCTGAGCGTGAGCGCGTAGGTGCTGAAGCAGAAGATGCCGTTGAAGCCGATGCGGAGGGAGCCGAAGAAGCGGTTGTAGTTGGTCTCGCCCGCGAAACGCGCGGGGCGGTCGAAGGGAATGATCTCCTGCTTGAAGCCGACGAGCGCGACCATGCCGCGGAGGAAGCCGTGGGATTCCTTGAGGCGGACGACTTCGATGACGACGCGGCGCGCCATGAGGCGGAAGTCGCCGGTGTTGGGCGGGATTTTCACGTCGGCGATTTTGTTGATCACCTTGTAGCCGGTGGCGGCGACGAGTTTCTTGATCCACGGCTCGCCGGTGCGCTGGCGGCGTTGCGGGAGGACGACGTCGAAGCCCTCGCGCCACTTGGCGACCATCTCGTGCACGAGCTCGGGCGGGTCCTGGAGATCGACGTCCATCACGATCACGGCGTCGCCGGAGGAGTATTCGAGGCCGGCGAGCGTGGCCATGGGCTGGCCGAAGCGGCGGGAAAATTTGAGGAGCTTGATGCGCGCATCGGCGGCGCGGGCTTCGAGGATCACGTCCTCGGTGCGGTCGGGCGAAGGGTCGAGGGAGAAGATGATTTCGTAGTCCTCCGTCACGCCCGAGAGGATCGGCCGCAGGCGGCGCAGGAACTCGGGAATGTTTTTTTCCTCTTTGTAGACCGGGACGACGATGCTGAGGAGCATGGGAGAAGAGTCGGAGTTAACCACGAATGGTCACTATTCAGCACTAATTTTGTGGTGGAGCCCGCTCTCCGAGTGGGCCTGGGTTGCGAGGAGAAAGTTGAACGAGGTATGCATTTGTGGCGTGGAACTCAGGCCGGCTCGGCGACCCGGCCCTACCAGCGGAGGCCGAGCGCGAGGAGGCGGGCGACGAGGGCGCCCCGGAAACGCGTGCGGCGGGCGAAGCGGTTGATGGTGGCGTGATCGTCCTGGCGCGCGCCGTGGAAGCGGGCGCGGATGCGGGCCATCTCCTCGGCGCCCTTGGTGTGGATGTCCTGGCTGGTTTTCTGCGCGGTGTGAACGCGGAAGGCGGCGAGAAAATACGGCAGGCGCACGAGGCGGCAGCCGGCTTGCTGGAAGCGGGCGAGCAAGTCCCAATCGAGTGCGAAGTGGAAACTCGGGTCGATGCCGCCGACGAGATCCCAGGCGCGTTTCCGCCAGAACATCGTTTCCTGCGGCACGTAGTCGATCCACTCGAGCGTCGCGGGATCGTGGCGGGGCATGACCCAGCGGCCGATGTCGCGATCCTCTTCATCGATGATGATGCGGTGGCCGTAGACGACGTCGACGTCGGGATGCGCGGCGAAGTAGGCGGCGACGCACGCGAGCGAGCCGGGCGCGAGGATGTCGTCGGAGTTGAGGTAGGCCATCGCGTCGTCAGGTGCGAGATGCGGCGCGAGTTTTTCGAAGCCGAGGCGCACGGCGTCGGCCTGGCCGTTGTCCTTCACCGAGGCCCAGTGGCGGAGGCGGGCGGCGTGGCGGGCGATGATCTCGGCGCTGCGGTCTTTAGAGCCGCCGTCCTGCACGGCGTAGAGGAGACGCGGGTAATGCTGGTCGAGCACGCTGAGCATGGTGCGCTCGATGAATTTTTCCTGGCCGTAGCTGGGGGTGACGATGGCAATTTGTAGGTCGGGCTTCATGCCCGACGTGTCAGGCGTAAAGCCTGACCTACCGGCGAGCGAGACATCCCACACGAGCGGGCGCGGCTCGTAGTGGCGGAGGACGCCGATCTGCATCCAATACTGCTCCACGACGCGCGTGAACAGCCACGCGTCGAACGGGCGCCACCATTTTTCGCGGCAGTGCGCGGAGATCGCGACCCAGAGTTTGTGCAGCGTGGAGGTGGATTCGGAAAGTTCGCCGGTGAGTTTGGCGATGACGGCTTCGCGGGCGGCGCAGGCTTCGCTGAGCGACTGGATCACGGCTTCCTTCTCGGCGAGGAGGCGGCCGTAGTGCTTGGCGTGTTCGAGGGAGGTGAGGCCGGCGGCGAGGTTGGCCTGGGTGGCTTTGAGTTCGGTGAGTTCGCGTTCGCGCTCGCGGAGGATGGACTCGATGTTGCGGATGTGGACGAGCTGGTCGGCGATCGTCTGCGCGGTCTGGCGGTCCTCGGGCGAAAGGGCGGCGAGCGATTTTTCCCAGACGGCCTTGTCGGCCTTGAGGGCGACATTTTCGCCTTGGAAATTCTTCACGTGCGCATCGAGCACGTAGATGGTCTGGAGGCGTTCCTCGCAGGCGGTCTTGAGCGCGGCGATCTCGGCTTCTTTCTGGAAAATGGAGGCCTCCTTCTCGGCGATGGCGGCGTCCTTGCCTTCGATCTGGTGCTGGCGGGAAAGATGGGCGGTCCACAAGTCGCGGAAGCGGGCGGCGGTGGTGCCGAGGAGGGCGCGGGTGTCGGCGGGGAGGCGGTCGGCGTGGCGGACTTCGGCGAAGGCGCGATCGTGATGCGCCGATTCGGCGGGCTCACGGCGGGCGAGGGCGAAATCGAGCGCGGCGGTGGCGTCGGCGACGGCGATGGTGCGGAGACACGGTGCGTCGCCGAACGGGCACTCCCAGCCGCAGCCGAAGCACGGCAGCGGTTGCACGACAGAGACGGAGTGCCGCGCGGCGGGAGCGAAGCGCGGCCACGTGCCACCGCCGAAAACGGCGACGACCGGCACGTCGACGGCGGCGGCGAGGTGCATGGCGCCGGTGTCGTTGCCGAAATAGAGGGCGGATTCGGCGAGCAGCGCGGCGAGCAGCGGGAGATCGCCGTCGCGACCCGTCCACAGGAGGCAGGAGACGGGAGACGGGAGACAGGAGCGCACGGACTCGAGGTGGGCGCGCTCGGACTCGTGGCCAATGAGGAGCGCGCGCAGGCCGTGGCGGGCGTGGAGGTGCGCGATCGCGGCGGCGAATTTTTCCGCGGGCCAGGTCTTGATTTTGACGTTGGCGAAACCGGCGGCGGCGCAGGCGACGAAACCCCCGGGCTGGAGACCGAGAGTGGCGAGAAGTTTGCGCGCTGTGTCGCGCGTGGCCGCGTCGAGCGCGAGGGCGGGCGGCGTGGGCGGGAGCGCGTGACCGAGCAGCGCACCGGCGAGGCGGAGGTTGCGTTGCCCATCGGGTTCGTCGTCGGGCGGCGCGACGCTCTCGGTGAACGCCGTCGCGGCGTCGAGGCCGAGTTGGACGCGCAGTTGGGTGGAGAAAATCTCGTCGCCGCCGCCGGTGCCGAGAGCGACGCGGCGTGGAGCGCCGCTGGCGGCGGCGAGCGCGGCGTCGCGCCAGTTGCGGCGCGAGGTGGCGGCGACGACCACGTCCGGGGCGAGGGCGGCGACCAGACCGCGCAGTCGCTCGATTTCGGCGCGCTCGGCGGCCGGCCCGTGGGCGAATGGGTCGGCGGTGGTGGTGAGCCACTCGATGTTCGGCGCGATCAGCGGCGCGAGGTCGCGGTAGGCGTGCCGGATGACGACGGTGAGGCGGGCTTGGGGCCAGGCGGCGCGGATCGCGCGCAGCGCCGGCGCGAAAAGCACGAGGTCGCCGAGCGTGTCGGTTTTCAGGAGGAGCGCGGTGCGCGGCGCCGGTTGGAGGGAGGCGGTCATGCCGATGGCGCGGGCCGTGGCGCCGAGGCGCACGAGGAGGAAAACGCTTTGTCACCTATTGGGTGACAAATCCGTTTGTCATCTAATGGATGACAAACGTGGAGGAGCGGCGGGCGGGCGGTCATGCGTCGGGGGCGGGGGTGAGCACGACTTCGAGGAGGCGGCATGAGCGGCGGCGGAGATCGGGGGAGGGCAGCGAGAACTCGCCGGCGGCGTCGAGGTGCAGGGTGACGGGTGACGTCGAGGGCGGCACGCGCACGCGAACGATGGCGTATTGGTTGGGGGACAGCGTGTGCGACGCGGGGGGCGACTCGCCGAGGCGCACGCGAAGTTCGGTCGGTTGCTGGCTGGCCCAGCCGGGGAATTCGATCTTGAGGGCGAGGTCGCGGGCGGTGGCGGAGGGCGGAAGGAGAATGCTGGCGGCGCGCGCCATCCAGCCATCGGAGTCGACGCCGGGGGCGGCGAGGCGCGGGGCGTTGGTCTGGGTGTAGTCCCAGGTGCCGTGGGGCGAGGGGGCGGCGAGGGAAAGTTGGTCGAGCTTGGCGCCGACGGGGCGGCCGTCGCGGCCGGGGAGCGCGGCGGTGGCGGTGAAGTGGAGTTCGATTTTGGTGGGGCCGGCGGAGTGGGCGAGCGGCAGAAGCCAGTCGAACTGGCCGAGCAGGGCGGGCAGGTCGGCGACGGGCGTGCCGTTGAGGGAGACGCGCAGGGTGCCATCGCCGAGGCGGGCGCCGGGGATGTCGGGCACGGCGCCGCGGAGGCGGACGAATTCGCCGGGCTGGGCGGAGGCGAGGAGGAAGCGCGAGTCGCCGGAGAGCCAGCCGTCTTCGTAGGCGCCGATGAATTCGAGGGTGGTGGCGCGGGCGAGGTCGGCGGGGAATTTCTCGATGGCGCGCGGGCGGGGGAGCGCGGCGTATTCGGTGTCGCTGATCGCGGAGACATCGCGCGCCCAGCCGATCAGGCGGCGGTAGTCGAGCGGGACCTCGGCGTTGAACAGGGTCTTCAGGCCGGGGCGGTAATCCATGATCACGCGGGTGACGTCGGCGAAGTCGAGGGCGACGTAGTAGGCGTCCTCGAATTTGCGCGGCGTGACGGGACCGAAGAAGAGGTTGAAGGCGCCGTGGCCGACGAGGTGCATCGGGAGGTCGGTCTCGCCGTGCACGACCGGACCGAAGAGGTGGCCGTCGGTGACCTTGTTGGGTTTCCACCCGGTGCGGCCGGTGACCTGCGTGCGGGTGGCGGCGACGCGGAGGTAGAGTTTTTCGGTCGGGTGTTCGACCCGCAGGAGCAGGAAACGGCCGAGGCCGTTGAAGTCGCCACCGCCGGAAAACCGGTCGGCTTCCTGCTGGAAAAAGGCGATGCGGCTGCGGTCACCGAGGTAGTAGTGGTTGCCGAGACCGGAGTGGACGAAGATGAGGTGGTTGCGAATGGCGGAGGCGGGCTCGAGCACGAAGGTCTTTTGCTCCGGGGCGGCGGGGTCACGGCCGAGTTTGTTGAAGAGCGAGAGCTGGTCGGAGAGTCGCAGGTAGAAGTCCGTCGGCCGGGTCAGCACCGGCTGCGAAAACTCGGTGAGCCACAGCATGGAGGTTTTCTGCCAGTGGGCGTTGCGCTCGAGCATGAGCGGACGGGCCTGCGCCATGTCAGCGTAGTGCGGCTGAAAGGTGACCGGCTGGGGTGGGTTGCGGAAATCGACGCGGGTGTTGGGGAAAAAATAGTCGCGTGAGGCAAAGGCGAGCTGGCGCCCGCGCAGTTCGGAGCCGGCGAATTTGGCGGCGACGACGTTTTCGATGCTGGCGGTGATCTGCGCCTCGGGGTCGGCCGGAAGCGGCGAGACCGCGAGACCGTAGCGCGAGCCATAGCGGAGTTCGGTCATGCCGCCCGACGAATAACCCTGGGCGGCGCCGCTGTAGTGCAGGGCGGATGGCGCCGTCGACAAGGCGAACAAGGCGATCAGGATCGGCGCAGAGCGGTAGCGAAGGACGAGACCGGCCAGGGCGATGGCGAGCACCGGCTGGGTCCACATGGCGAGTTTGTAGAGCGTGAAGTCGCTGGCCGAAAGGTAGAGCTTCAACGCCACCGCAACATCGACAAGAAACAGGATGGCGGCGGCACTCACGCGCCACGACTCGCGCACGGCGCGCCACAGGACGACGCCGGAGAGGAGGATGCCAGCGGCGATCGACAACGAAACGACGGGCTCGGCGAAGTCTTTCGCGATGGGCATCCAGCCGTAGAAATTGGAAAAGCCGGTCGGGAGGAGGAAATACGGGAAGAGCGAGAGCAGCAGGTTGGCCGAATGCATCGCCGACGTCAGCTGCATCACCAGAATGAAGAGATACGAAATGACGTTGTGGCGCATCAGCACGATCACGCCGAGCAGGGTGTAGGCGGTGAGGGCGATGGTGACCTTGGGAGAGTGTTTCCCCCGCAAGATTGCGATGCCGTGGTAGGCGAGGAAGGCGACGACGGTGAACGGGGTCGTCTCCGGGTAGACCAGGCAGAGGCCGGCACCGGCGATGGCCGTCAGCACGGAAAAGCGGATGACCTCACGGCGTCGGGCTCGTCCCCAGCCGCGGGTCAAGAGGGCGAGGGTGGTGAGTTGAAGGGCGATGCCGGCGACTTGGGCGATGAGTTGGTAGAGTGTGCCGAGCATGAACAACGGCGAGGCCGCGAGCAGCCATGCGGCCGCGAGCGCGAGCCGGCGGTGCCGGCCGTGTTGGAGGGCGAGGGCGGCGGCGGCGAAGAGCTGCGTGAGCGCCAGCGCGAGGATCGCGGGCATGAAGGCCTGCGTGGCCTTGATGCGCAGCAACGAGGCGGTCCACGACACGATGTGCTCCGCGCCGAACCGCATCATGTCGGCCACGTGCATGAAGAAATAGTAGCTCGCGTAGTCGCGACCGGAGAGTTCGGCCATCGTCGGGACCGCGTAAAAGCCGTGGCTGTTGAAACGCTCGGCGGCCAGGCAGTAGTTGGCCATGTCGTCGTTGCCGTAGCTGATCCAGTTGAAGCCCGACTGAAACGCGGGCCAGCCGGTCCAGAGGAGTGACGCCACAGCCGCGGCCAGAAACCAGCGGCCCTGGCGGACGGGAAAAGCGGGACGCGTGCGAACGAAAACAGCCGCGGCGGCCAGGCCGAGACCGAGCGTGATCGGCCAGGTGCCCCGGCTGAGCGGGACGCCGGCCTGATTGACGATCGTGGTGGCGAGGAGGGTCAGCGCCAGTCCGAGGCCGGGCGCCAGCAACCACGGGCGCAGGACACCCCAACGCGGCTGGACAAGGGCGAGCGTGGCGCGTCCGACGAGCGTCCAGAACACAAAGATCGAAAACGAAAACGCGAGCGCCAGCATGTAGGAAATGACAACGCTCGCACGGATTTCCGCTAGCGCGCGAGCCGCTTTTTACGATGCGGCGTGGAGAAAGGCGGCGCAGGCCGCCAGGGCGCGGTCGGCCGAGGCCACGGGAGGGGTGGCCGGAGTCGCCTGCACGAGCGCCCGGGCCACGGTGGCGGCAGGGGCATCCGCGGAAATCAGCGACGCCGAAAGCTCGTGCGCTGCGGCGCGGAGCTTTTCGTTGGTGTCGATGATGACGATGCGCGAGCGCGCCCAGGCGCCGGCCAGCGCGGCGTGGTAACGTGCACTTACGAGCCAGCCTCCGCTGGGCCACAGGGAAAGCACCTGCGCGAGCGGCGCGCCGGGCAGATCGGGCGATGCGAGGCGCCATCGGCCTTTTTCGCTTTCAGGCAAGGCGGCGTGGAGCGCGCGCTCGGCTCCGGGCAACTCGCGCGACTCCTGGGCAAGCCAGACACGATCGCGCACCGGAAGCGCGCTGATCGCTTCGAGCGTGGCAGACTGACCACTCCACGTCGCGTAGTCGAAGTTTGGCACCAAGGTGACCCGCTCCGACACCGCGGCCGGGGGCTGGTTTGCCCGGAAGAAAACGTGGGCCAGGTCAGCGGCGGCCTCGACCTGGTCAGGTCGGTCGGGCAGGGTTTGGATTCGTTCGGCGGAGCGCTGATCGCGAGTCCAGATGCCGGCAGCCTTCGCAATGAGGTGCTGGGTGTCCGGAACGGCGAGTTCGGTGGCCGTTTGAACCCCGATTCCCAGGTAAAACATGGCTTTGTTTTCGCGGGTGCAGAGCGCCGCATCGTCCAGCAGGTGGTCGATGAACCATCGGTTCTGCGCACTCTGAAACGGTGAACCGCCCAGCCCGAGCCAGACATCGCAGTCCGCAATCGCTTGTGCGCGACGGGCCGGATCGTAGGGCATCCACTCGATGGCGGGGAATCGTTGTTGGAGCGGCTCCAACGGGAAGGGCACGCAGCACGAGAAGCGGCACTGCGGCGCCGACGTGCGCATGGCGGCGAGAAAGCCGGCGAGCATGAAATCGTCGCCGAGATTGCCCGCGCCGTAGAAATGGTGCCCGAGGTGGATCCTCACGGGCAGCCGTTTGCCGGTCGAACGCTCAGTAGGCGAGCACGACTTTCACGTGACCGCGGTTGCGGCTGGAAGAGTAGAAGGGCGGCAACCGGGAGATCTGCCAGCCGTAGTCGGCAGACAGGTTGAAATTCACGCCGAGGCCCATGCGCACGCCGCCACCTGCGCTGGCGAGCGGAAACTGGCGCGAGTCATTGGGCGTGCGATGGGCATTGCGGACGTTTCCGGCATCGTAAAACGCCAGGAACCGTGCTTGGAGCGGCGGCCAACGCTTGGGCAGGAACCTGGCCGGAAACGCCACCGGAGGTGTCTGAAGGTCGTTGCTGACCACGAAGCCGGCGTCACCCGACATGATTCGCTCGTCGAACCCCCGCACCGTGTTCGCACCACCGATGCCAAATTGCTCGCTCCCCAACAGGTTGGCCGTCGAAAGCTGGGCCGTGGCCCGGCTGAGGAACTGCCAGCCGTGCTGCAGGTTCTGCACGCGCTGAACGCTGAAGATGCCATAGGCGTATTGCGCGCGGGAATCGGTTCGCCCGGTGTTAAAAAAACTGGCCCGCGTCTTGCCTTGGAAAGCATCGTCGGTGTTCCGGGAGTTGAACCGGCCGGGACTGAGGTTGAGGGTCAGTCCCAACGCCCAAATACCGCGCGCATCGCGGCGAACAGTCGAGAGGCCGGTCGATAGCTGAAAAATGTCAACGAGCCCGCCGAAATTGAATCCACCATAGGCGAGGTTGTTGTTATTCTGTTTGTAGTTCAGGGCTGCAAACGCCTCGATCGAGCGATTGCCGCTCTGGAACGGGACAGTATACTTTGCGTCCAAACCGATGTTTTTTCCGGTTTGGTTGAACACCCCGCCGAACAACGAAGGATGCACTTCCAGATAGTTGGCGCTGAAATCCAGCTGATGACGGGAGGGCAGGGGGATTTGGTAGCTCAGCCCATGCACCTTGAAAACGCCTTGGTGATCCGACGTGCCGAATTGGTAGGACACTTGGTGGTCACGTCCCAGAAAGTTGCCGTATTGGACGGATCCGGTATAGCGACGCTTTCCGAGAACTACATTTCCCGTGTCATCATACGCTGCGAGCAGACGGATCGGCAGGCGCTCGGCCACTCCAACCACCAGATTGGCGCTGTCTGGCCGTCCATCCAGCGGCATCAGCAAGACTTGAATCCGCCTGAAGGGGTTGGTGTTGGCCCAGTTGACCGCCTCGTCGAGGCGAGACACGCTGATTTCCTCACCCGCTTGAATCCCGAGTTTCTCGCGAAGCAGCTTGTTGCTGAACCAACGGTTCCCTTTGAAGTCCAAGTCGTTGTAGCGTGTTACGACCGCCACCAGTCGCAAGATGCCAGCATTCGCGTCCTCTGCAGGCATGACAATCTGCGTGCCGGCCAGCTTGTAGGGTAAAACGATGTTTACGATTCGATCTTTCTTCAGCGCGAACTGCTTAAGGTCACCTGCCAGCTTGTTGGCCATTTCCAAGTTAATGGGTTGATTCACATAGGGAAGCACAACCGCGAGAAAATCGGAACCACCGAGGACTCCTACATCTTGGACGACCACTCGGCTGTCGCCTCCTCGCTCGACGGGAATTGTGGCCAAGTGTTGTTCAGTGTCCGCGATAAAAAGCTTTTGGAGCCGGATGGTGAGGGCAGATTGAGCAAGCGCCGACCCTGCGGCGATCAAGCTGGTAAGGATTATCAGAATATTACGCACGATGAATTTGAGACCGATCTTTGGTAGTGAGCGCGGCAAAGACTCTGGTTGCCAGACAAAGTTCTGCGATAAGATGCCCGATTTGGCGACATGGTGAACATAGTGCCGCTTCGAAACAATTTTGGAAATCAATCGCGCGTCGCGAACCTGACTGCGAAACACCGGTCAGTCGCCGCAGCCGTGTGGAACCAAGCCGAAGAATCCAGCCAGTGTCTGTCATCTCACGCAAACCTTTGGGTCACCGGGTTGCACGGCGTGCTTCCGTCAAAATTGTGCTTGCCATGCCTTTTTCGTTTACCCTTTCTGCTCTCCCGTAATGGCGTAATAGCGTATTCGTTCAACAACACTAGCCTTAACCCATGAATAATAAATCGAATAACAACTTCTCTCTGAGAAAGTTGATTCTGACCGCGTTGATCGCTGGTCCGATGGCCACGCTCCCGGCCCCCCTCTGGGCGCTGCCATGGACGAGTTCGACCAACTTGACGACGACTTCCGGCGTGACCTCGACGCAGGCCGGGACGACGCTGAGCTTTACCGCACCCGACAAGGCAGTCCTTTCTTGGGTGCACTTCGGTGACGGTTTCACCGATGCCACGTTCACTAGCGCGAGCCCGATCTCCGCTGGTGACACGATCAATTACATCCTGCCCTCGACCTCGAGTTCCGTTCTCAATTTGGTGACGGGTTCCGTCGCCTCGACGATCGGCGGCTCGCTCACCTCGAACGGCAACATCTATGTGCTCAACGCTAATGGCGTCATCCTGTCCTCCACGGCGCAGGTCAACGCCGGCGGCTTCTACGTCAGCACGATCGCTGAACCCTTGGCGTCCGCCGGCTTCCAGCTGAACGGCACGCTGAGCTTCGTCGGCACGAGCACCGCGGCGGTTACCGTCAATGGCGGCAACTACCAAGCGGTCGGCTCGGGCAACAACATCGTGCTCTACGGGCGTAATATTGATGTCAATACGGGTAACTTCTACGGCAACCTCACGGTCAATGCGACCGGCGGTGCCGGCCAGAACGCGACCTTCGCCCAGACCGGCGCGGTCAGCGTCAATCAGGTTGGCGTTCCGGCGACTGCCGGCGCGCTCAGTGTGAAGTCCAACGGCGGCAACATCGTCCTCTCGGGCGTTGGCACCGGGGCTACGTTCTCCACCGCCCCGTTGGTTGTAGGCGGTTCGACGTCGCTTAATACTGCGGCCGGCCAGATCGCCGTTAACGCCGGCGGCTCGGGCTACGCCGCCAACTCGAACATCGACGTCACATTCGCGGCCGCTCCCTCCGGCGGCATCAATGCGACGGGCTATGCCAGCACTAACGCCAACGGCGTTGTTACGGGTGTCACGGTCACTAACGCTGGTGTCGGCTACACGGCCGCTCCTGCGGTCAGCTTGGCTCCTTCTCAGAATAACACCCTGACGGTTCAGGGCGGTATGACCCTCAACACGGTTGGTGCGGCCGCCACGGGCAGTGTTCTTCAGACTGCGGCCAGCTACACGCCTGCCAACAGCACGACGGCGCAGAGTATCACCAGCCGCGTCAACTCGTCGACCACCTCGACCGGTTCCGGCACCACGACCTCGATCAATGCTGGCACAACCGGCACGATCACGCTGCCGGTGGTTGATTTCAGCACGCTCACGATTCCGAGCGCTGGCGCGACGGACATTGCCGACAACACCGGCGGCCTGATCCTCGGTAATATCAACATCACGCCGACCAGCACCACGGCCGGCACCGCGATGACGAACCTGACTCTCCGGACCACCAACGGCGAAATCAGCATGGCCAGCGGCGCGGCTGTCACGGTCAATGCGACCACCGCCGCCCCGAATCCCTCGATCTCACTCTCGTCTCGTAACAGCATCGGATTTACCGGTTCAGGTGCGCTCACCTTCGCCAGCGTCAGCGCTGCGACCACAGCCACCCTCAGCACCACGGGCGATGTGAACTTCGTCAGTTCGACTGGCGTTTTGGCGGACGGTGCGACTAACGCTACATCTATCGGCGTCAACAATCTGAGCATCACCACGACGGGTGGCAAGATCACTGCCAATAACATCACCGGCAGCTCAACCCAGTCGCTCACTGCCAGCGGTGACATCCTTGCTCGCAATATCACCAGTGCGACCTCTCTGGTTCTCCGCTCCACGGGTGGCAAGATCACCACGGGCGCTCTCGCCTCCACGACGACGTCGTCGATCACAGCGGTCGGGGACATTTCGATCGGCACCTATACGACCACCAACGGCGCTGTGACCTTCAGCTCCACTGCTGGCAAGATTACCACGGGTAATTTCATTCAAACGACGGCGTCCTCGATTCTCGCCTCTGCGGTCGGTGATGTGACCATCGGCACGATTACTCAAAACACTGGTGCTCTCACTCTCACCTCTTCGACGGGCACCGTCACCACGGGTGCAATTACTACGAACACGACGGCTACCCTGACGATTAATACCTCGACCGATGTCACCCTTGCGGGTGGCACCGTTCCGGTGCTTGTCGTCAACTCGTCCGCTGGCAAGATTTCCCAAGGCGGCGCAATCACGTCGACCTCGAAAGCGACGTTCAACGCGTTGAACGACATCACCCTCACCAATACCGCCAACAACTTCAATGTTGTCGTCCTTCAGGGCGGCGGCGCCGGCACAGGTGGCATTTCCGTCACCGACACGAACGACATCACTGTCGGCGGCGGCACCAACACCAAGGGTGCGACCACGATTACCGCTGGTGCTGGCGTCACGGCCCTCGCAACCAGCTCCACGACCATCCCGGTGACGATCGCCTCCCCGAACCTCACGGCCACGGGCACGGTGGCGTTCAATCAGACCTCCGGTATCGTCTCATCGATCACCATCGGCAACGGTGGATCCGGTTATGCGGCCAACGCCAACAATATTGCAGTTACGATTCCGGCTCCGACGAAGGTCGATGCCGTCCTCGGCACCGCCACGCTCTCCGGCACGTCCGTTAACTCGGTTCCGATCACCACCGCCGGTAACGGTTACACGCCGAATACTCAAGTCGCGCTCACCGTCACGAACGCCCCTGGCGACACGGGCACAGGTTTCGCTGCGGTTGCGAATATCAATTCGGTTGGCCGGGTCGGCAGCATCCGGATCACGAATATGGGCACCGGCTATGCCGCGGTTCCGACCGTTGCGGTCCCGGCAGCTCCCGCCCTCACGACGGCGCTCGGCGTCGCCAACACCGACGCCAGTGGTCGCATCACCAGCGTAACGATCACCGAGCCCGGCTCTGGATACTACGCGACGACCGCTCCGGCCATCACCTTTGCGGCGCCCGCCACGGTAACGACGGCGGCAAATGCGACCGGAAATACAAACGCCGCTGGTGCGCTCACGAGCATTACGGTCAATACGTCCGGTGCTACCGCCGCGACGGGTGGCTATTTCAGTGCAGCTCCGGTGATTACCCTCACGAACGGTGCCACTGCGACTGCAGCGGTTCTTAACGGTGTGATCACCTCGATTACTCCGCTTCACTCGGGTGGGATTACCCTCGGAACGACGGCGACGGATTCGTTGGTCTTCGGCAACAGTCTTACTCTGGCGTCCCAAGGCCCGGCCGGCACTGCGACCCTCAACAGCCGTGCGTATAGCGAAATCAGCACGGTGGCCAACAGCATCCTCGTCAGCGGCAATGTGCAGCTGAACACCGGTGGTGCGAATGCCAACCTCGGCACTAACAGCCTCGGAGCTGCGGCTAACTACAGCTTTGGCGCGATCAGTGCGACGACGAACGGTGGTAATGTAAACCTGATCGAGTCGCTCACGCTGAACCTCGGTGCCATCACCACGACAGGCACTGTCACGGCCAACAGCACCCGCGGGAATATTGTCAACAGTGGGGTGCTCACCATCGGTGGCGCGCTCAACCTGTATGCCAATTCGCTGTTCACGCCCGGCGATGTTACTCTCAGCAACACCGGTAACAACATCACGGGTAACATCGTGATTCAGAACGCCAAGAACGTAACCGTCGTCAATCCGACACCCGCGACCACCAATCTGGTCGCTGGTTCAACGACTGTGGTCGGCAAGGCCGATCTCAGTGCTAACGTGACGGGCAAGGCGATTAACCTTACGGCCGCCGCCGGTTCTGGTGGCGACTACAGCACGGTCGGATTCAATGCCACGGGCAACGTGACGATCACCGACCCCAACAGCATCACCATCGCCAACGCCACCAACAGTGGCGCTGGCACAGTCACGGTGAATGCGGCGGGCACGATCTCACTCGGCTCCGGCATCGCTCTCACGAGCACGGGTGTGAGCACGTTCAATGCTACGGGCTCGACCGGCACCATCACTGATATTGCTCCCAATATCTCGATCGTTGGCCCGGCTGCGTTTGTGTCAGATACCAGTATCTCGATCACGAAGTCTGGTCACTCAATCGGTCCTGTCAGCCTGACCTCCGGTGCCACTGGCGTCGGAAATGCCGGCACCGGTGCTTCGGGAGTCGGTAGCAACGTTGATATCACCTACACTGAAGCTGGCACCGCCAATCTGAATGTGGTGAATGTCAATCAAAAGAATGTGAACACGGCCACCGGCGGCCCGCTCGCAGGCAATCTCACCGTGGTCTCGACCTCGGGTGGCATCAAGCAGACCGCAACCACCGGCGTCATCAGTGTTCCGTTCACCGCGGGCACGGGTGCCAATTCGGCCAGCTTCACCGCCGCCACCGGTTCGGGCGTGGTCCTCGACAACACCGGCACGGGAGCCAACGCGATCATCGCTCCGGCGACGATCCGCGCGACGACCGACTCCTCGATCATCAACGGTAACGTTGCTGGTGCGAACATCACGCTCAATGGTGTGACCGTCACCGGTGGCGCCTTCACCGCTGACGCCAAGGCTCTCGCTGGCGGCACGATCACCGAGCGTTCGGGTAGCACGATCTTCGTCTATGGCGCATCGAGCTTCCAGACCAATGCTGGTAAGATCACCCTTGACCAAACTGGTAATAACTTCGGCGCTCTGTCCCTGAAGTCGGACAACACCACGCTGACCGGCGCGGACATCGCGGTTACTGAAGGCGGCACGCTCAACCTTGCTGGCGTCAATACCGGCACGGCGGGCGCGCTGACCGTTACGTCAGAGACGGGCGGAATCATTCAGACCGGCAACACAGGTGTTACGGTCGGTGCCGGCAAGACCGCGACACTCAGCGCGGGCCCTGCGGGTATTACCCTCAATTCGGGCAATAACTTCGGCGGTTCTGCTCTTAAGATCGTTACTAGTGGCAATACTGGTCAAGGCAACGTCACCCTACAGGATAGCAACGCCAACACGGTTCTCGCGAGTGACACGAAGATCACCGGCACGCTGACGATCCGCAACACTGCCAATGGCACGTTGAAGGATATCAGTGGTGGCATCACGGTCGGTGGCAACGTGCTCTTCGATGTCGGCACGGGCTCGATTCAGATCGTCGGCTCCGGCAATTCCTTCGGTGCGATTCAATTCCGTGGCGGCAACGTCAGCATCGCTGAGAATCAGGATATGAACCTGAACGCCGGTTCCGTTGCCAGCGGTCAAGTCAGCCTATCGACTCTGCAAAACTTCAGCACTTCGGGCCTTGGCACCAGCACCTTTGCTGGCACCACGGCTCCGAGCCTGACGGTGAGTGCCGGCGGCGGGATCACCATCACGAACCCGATCTTTGTGGCCAATGGGCTGACCTTCCGCGCCCTCGGTGCGGTCGACCTCAGCACGCTGAGCCTGATCGGTAACCTGAATGGCATTGCTCCGACCAATTTGGGGGCTAGCAGCTACAAGGCTCCTGGACCCTGATAGTTGTTGATTAACATTACGCCGCAAAGGGGCGACCAGAATTCTGGTCGCCCCTTTTTTCGCACAGTCCTCTTGCGTGGTGGATTGCAGGCGTCGCTCCGGATTCAGCTTCCGGTGATGGATGATGCAAACAGCGCAATGCCAACGCCTCGTAGTTTTCAGATTTTCCTTTGTAGCCCGCCCGCTGGCAGGCCAGCCCAACCTCTAAGTCTAAAAGCTGGTGAGAACCGCTATATAGGCCGACGCTGAGCAACCGGGGCAGTCGTGCACGCAGCAAGAGTTGCGAGCACCCACTCGCTGGCGCTCGCAACGACCAAGCTGCACCACGTCGCGGTTCTCTTTGGGTCGTCGCACTAGCCCAACTCTGAGCGTTCAACTGGTATTTGGCGTGCCAGGTGCGGTCGGCTTGACCCTGCGCAGGCGCCACACCTTGCGGATGACCCCGATCAGTCCGTAGCGATGTTCGTCGGCCACCCACAGCCGCACCTTCGCAGTGGGCGGCAGGCCCAGCGCGCCGAGTTCGGCGGCGAGCTGGGTTTTTGAACGCGGCGGCCTTGGCGGGATCTTGTTTGCCGTGGCTCTTGTGCGGCACCTTCGGTTTGGCGCCGCGGCGGCGCAGCCAGGTGTAGACGCCCGCGAGGCCAAGCGCGTGCCGCGCTTTTCCGCCAGCCAGTGGCGGATTTCCTTGGCGCGCTTCCAGCGGCCTTGGCGCAAACCGGCGAGCAGTTCGACGCTGGTGGCGGCGTCTACCTTGGTGCGCTTGGCGCGGGCGCCGCCACGCGCCTTGAACCGCAGGCCCGCGACGCCGTGCTGGCGAAAGCGCCGGATATACTCCGCCACGCTGGAGCGCGCACAGTCGAGCGTCTCCGCTGATCTCCGCCAGGGTGTGCTGACCTCGAAAGGCCAGCCGCACCGCTGGCGCGGTCGTCTCGGCCAGGGCCGCCTTGACCGCGGCGCGCCCGGTTCCATCGATCAATTGGATTTTGGGTCTCATCGGCTGTCGTTCCAGGCAACTTCCGCACCATTAGTCCGATATTGATGGAGGCTTGGTATGAGGAAGCCGTTACGCCAGCGGCACCTTGCTATTGGACTACAGGCCCGGCCGGTGGCCGGTCTGCCTGCCTGGCTGGGCGGGGGCCACAGCGGAAGGCCTGAAAGCTACGAGACGTTGATATTACGCTTACGCTGACGGAACTCGCTCATCTATCAGGTGGCGTCGGTGTCTTCGGTTGAGCCAGAATCCATGCCAGGTTGCTCTTGGCGTCCGTGTAGTCCGGGCGGAGTTCGATTGCACGTTTGAGGTGCTTGACGGCATCGTCCACCCGGCCCACGCGATACAGGGCCGCGGCATAGTTGTTGTGCGCATCGGCGAAGTCCGGGCGCTGGGCGAGGGCCGTTTCGTAATGAGCGATGGCCTCAGGGAAGCGGTCCAGGAGGTAGACCGCCTTGCCAAGGTTGTTCAACACCTCGGGATACTTGGGTTTGAGTCGCAAGGCTTCCTTGAAATGCTGAATCGCGGCTTCCGTTTTCCCGGATTCGGCGAGGGCGTTGCCAAAATTGTAGTGGGCATCTGCGTAGTCGGGCTTCAGTCGCAGGGCGTCCTGGTAGAGCACGATGGCCTCGGCCGCGCGGCCACGCTTGGCCAGAATCACGCCCAGGTTGTTCTTCGGGGAGGCGAAGCCTGGCTTCAGTTTGATCGCCTGTTCAAAAAGCGCTGCCGCTTGGTTTTCGTCCCCCAGCTCAAAAAGTGCATTGCCATAATTTGTCAGGGTCTCCGCGTAATTCGGTTTAAGCTTCAAGGCGCGTTCGAACAGCGGCAAAGCTTCCGCCGCTCTCCCGGTTTGCGTGAGCACATTTCCAAGATTGTTGATGGCATCGACGTAATTGGGCAGCAGCCGGATTGCCTCCTGGAAGCATGCCACCGCCTCCGCGGGCCGGTCGCGACGAAACAGGATCTCCCCGACGTTGTTATGCGCGCGCGAGTTGCCGGGGGCCTTCCTGGCGGTGTCGGTCCACAGCACGAGTTCATCTTGATAGTCCCGATTGCGCCGGGCCGTCATCGTGGCCAGCCCCAGCACCATCAAGGCTGTCAGGGCCAGAGGCCGTCGTGCGGTCAGTGTGCGCAGGGTCACGCAAAATACGACGGCGACCGCCGCCAGCGGCAGATACATCCGGTGTTCAGCCATCGTCTCGGTCGCGATCGGAATGATACTCGAACTGGGGGCAAGCACGGCGAGAAAGAACATCAGGGGGAACCCCAGTCGCGGGTGCCGCACAGCCGTGTAGCAAACGCCGCCCACCAACCCGGTGATCGCGATGAACTGGGGCCAGATTGCCAGGAAGTTCGTTTCGACATCGATTCCGTAATCGAAAACCAGTTCGTTCGGCCAGATCGCCAGCCACAGGTAATGCACGATCGCGCGGCACTGCATGAAGGCGTAAGCCCACCATGCCATGCCACCGGCCCCAAATCCGGCGGTGCCACCCCGGTTCCCGGTATTGAGAACCAAGATGAGCAGCACCAGCCAGGTGCAGCCCAGGGCAACATAGAGGCAGCGGTGCTCGCGCCAGGCGCGGAGAAAGGATCCGCTGACAAAGGCCCGATCCAGCAGCAACACCAGCACCGGCGCGGACGCCATGACTTCCTTGCTTCCCATTCCCGACAGGCAGGCTGCGACACAAGCCACGTGCCAGCCAGCCCGTCCGGGGGACGACGCGCCGCGCACAAAAAAATAGAGCGTTGCCAGATAAAAAAGACCCACGAGTGACTCCGCCCGTTGGATCACGTAGGTTACGGACTCGGTCTGCAGGGGATGTGCCATCCAGAGGGCCGCTGAGGATGCCGCGACCGGCAGCGCCGAATTCCGGAGCCACGCCGGCACCCCTCGCGACAGCAGAGTGCGGCGCACCAAGCCAAACAAGACCAGTCCGGCCAGACCATGGATACAGAGGTTGACGGCATGATAACCCCGCACGGCCGTGCCTCCAGCCGCGTAGTTCAAGGCCAGCGAAAGATTCACCACCGGCCGTCCGTTGACCGTCACCCCGCTGTCGCTCGGGGGCGCCAAAACCTCCCAGAGGGGCCAGAGTTTTCGGATGGTCGGGTTTTCGACGATGGCTGGGACGTCGTCGTAAACGAACGGGCCGGAGAAGCTGTTCCGGTAAGCGATGACCGCGATCAACACCAACAGGCCGCCGGCAAACCAGACTGCCTGCCGGCCGGGCGTGGCGCCGGCGGGGGAAGGTGATCGATAAGGCTCGGCTGACACGATTGGAGGTGCCGCGAAGTCCAAGGAATCGATGCGCTGCTTGAAAGTTTTTTCGCGACCACGGCCCATGAACCGGGCGAAAAGTCTTGGGTCCGCCAGGGCTTGCGGCTGTAACGGTGGCGATGTCTAAGGAGAAGGCGGCATTGGCAGAGTCAATCGATTCGCGTCGGGCGCAACCCGGTCTGGCCATCGACGTGGCGGCGGTCGGGAAATCTTATCGCAGCGACCGGGGGCTGCACCAATGGCTCGCGCGCGGAATCGGACTTGGCGGCAGCGGGGGCGCGAATGGCACGCAGGGCGGTGTGACCGCGCTGGCGGAGGTGAGCTTCAGCGTCGCAAGGGGCGAGGCCTTCGGCGTGATCGGCCGCAACGGCGCCGGAAAAAGCACGCTGCTGCAGATCATTGCCGGCACGCTCCGGGCGAGCACGGGCGAGTGCCGCGTTCACGGCCGGGTGACGGCCCTGCTTGAGCTCGGCTCCGGTTTCAATCCCGAGTTCACCGGCCGGGAAAACGTCTATCTGGCCGGGGCGATCCTCGGCATCTCCCGCAGTGAAATGGACCGGAGGTTCGATGACATCGCCCGCTTCGCCGACATCGGGGCTTTCATCGAACAGCCGGTGAAGACCTATTCGACCGGCATGTTGATGCGGGTGGCATTCGGGGTCGCGATCTCAGTGGAGCCCGACGTGCTCATCATCGACGAGGCACTGAGCGTCGGCGATATCCTCTTCCAGCAGAAGTGCAGCCGGCGGCTCCACGAATTGATCCAGGCGGGCGTGACGCTCCTTGTGGTCACGCACGACCTGGCCTTCGTCCTCAACATGTGCCAGCGGGCGATGTGGCTGGACCAGGGCCGGGTGCGGTTTCTGGGACCGGCCGGGGAATGTGTCCGTGAGTATGTCGCCGCCATGACGGCGATCTCGGGCAACGCCCCGGCTCCGTCGGACGAGTTTGCGGCGCTCACGGCGATGGTGCTGCCGCGTGCGCGGGAACTCGACCTGGGGGCAAAGGAGCGCTTGGGCGATGGCGGAGTGCGCGTCGGCCGGGCATGGCTGTTGCACGCGGATGGCACCGCGTCCTCCGCGTTCCGAGTGGGGGACTGGGCGATCGCCGTGCTGCTGGTGCAGGCGACCAAGGAGGCCCGCTGCGTAGGTGCGGGTTGCGAGCTGCGCAACCGCCATGGACAGGTGGTCTTCGCCACCGGATTGCGCGTGGCGCGCCGGCTCGTGGACCGGATCCCGGCGGGAGAGTCGTGTCTGGTGACCATCCGGTTCCGGCTGGAACTGCAGCCGGGACAATACACCTTGGACTTGGGTTGCGGGGCGGGTTCGGACGCGGACACCACATGGGATCGCGTGCTGAACGCGGTGGTGGTCGATGTTTCAACCACACCGGAGCAGGAGGTTGTGCATGGCTTGGTTCGCCTGCCCTACGAGATCCAAGTCGCCCGACCGCAGGCCGGAGGCGTCAGATAACCTCGGCGAAGGAGCGGCGCAGCGCGACAAAGAAGAACCCGCCGGCGAGCATCACACAGGCGGCGATGGCATAGACGTAGCCCAGCCGTGCCCACGGCATTTCGCCATGCCACAGCAACACATGACGGGAGATATCGATGATCTGAAGCAACGGGTTGAACTTGAGAATCTCCCAAGCAAGCGGCGTGGCGCGGATCTTCCCGGGTGAGTAGAACACCGCGCTGGCGAACAACACGGCCGTCGTGACGAAGGGTGTGACTTGGGTGAGGTCGCGCAGGAAGACCCCGATGGAGGCGAGTGCCCATGCGAGGCCGATCGCCATCAGGATGAGGGGCAGCACGAGCACCGGGAGCCACAACCACTCCCAGCCCAGCCCGGTGGTGCCGAAAGCGCTTCCGGCGACGATCAGCACGAGACCGACCCCGAAATGAAAGACGGCGTCGCCGATCTTCGCGACCGGCAGGATCTCGAGCGGGAACACCACCTTCTTCACGAAGTTGGGATTCGAGGCGATGAGGGCCGGTGCCCAGCCGATGGTCTCGGAGATGACGTGGAACAAACTCAGCCCGAGAAACAGGGCCAGGGCGAAATCCAGTCGTGATTCGTCGCGCAGCACGCCGAACTTCTGGTCGTAGATCACGCCGAAAACGAAGTAGTAGAGCGCAAGCATGGAGAGCGGATTGACCAAGGCCCAGATCACGCCGAGCCGGCTGCCGCGATGGCGCAGATGAATCTCCCGCCAAACGAACTGCCAGGTGAGCTCGCGATGCCGCCACAGGCTTGCGATGAGATGCCAGGGGCCGAGGACGGGAGGGATTTCGCCGGGAGGCATCATGCCCCGCTCTTAACGGCGCCTTTGGGCGGGCTGTAAAGCGCAATCAAGGGCTCCGGCAAAGGGCTCGCGTCCGGAGCGACCACCCGGACTCGCACCGGGCTGAACGGGATTGAGTTTGTCCGGTCAGCGCGGAACATGATTGCGATATGCCCGACACTCACGACGAGAACGAACCATTGAGTTTTGTGGTCAATGGTGAGAGCCATCCCGTCCGGTATTCCATCAATCTTCGAGAGGTCACGGCCACTGCGCTCGCTGGTGGCGAATATCCGATTCTCGATCTTCCGGGGTTCACGCCGCTTACGATTGTGGATGCGGGGGCCAATGTCGGGGCAACGGCGTTGCATTTCCTCCGACACTATCCTTCGGCGCGAATTCTTTGTTTCGAACCGGCGGCGGACAATTATTCCCTGCTCCGCGCCAACACCGCCCCCTTTCCTGCGATTGAGGCTTTCGCGGCCGGCTTGGGTGATGACGACCGCGAAATGCAGCTATTTCATGGGCGCGAGCAAAGTGCCCAGCATTCGCTCTTTGCGAGCGGCATGGTGCAAGACGGTGATTCGGAAGCCGTCCGCATCGAACGCGCCTCCTCCGCGCTGCGGCGCCGTGGCGTCTCGCGGTTGGATTTGATCAAGGTCGATACCGAGGGCTGTGAGGTGCCGATCCTCCGTGATCTGCTTACCGCGTTTACACCCGGCGTGATGTATTTCGAGATCCATGCCGAGAGCGACCGGATCGAGATCGACCGGTTGCTCGGACCTGCCTACCTGCTTGCGCGGGGTCGGATCACCAAGCCGCATCGCGGGCAACTCGCCTATGTCCGCAAGGACCTGCTGCCTGGCGGCGGCGATGACTACTACTACCGCATCGCGCGGTGAGTGAGTGCCCGGTGCCGGTAATAGACTTGAGGGCTTTGGCCCGTTCCGCTTGCTGGCTGAGACATGAGCCAACCGAACCAGTCCTCCGGGGTAATCATCACCACCGGCGCAAACGGCGCGCACTTTGCCAATCTCACGATGCTGATCGCATCGTGGCAGGTGGCGCAACCGGGCTGGCCTCTCGTCATCTGTGACTACGGTTTGGATGCCGATCAGGTTTCCCTGCTGCGCACGGTGCGGGGATTACAGGTGGTGGCTGCCGCGGGGAAGGCGTTGACTCATGCCTGGGAGGGGAAATCGAGACTCGGCGAATACGTGGAAGCCGGGCCCCGCGACTGGCACACGCTGGTTTGGATCGATGCGGATGCCCTCTTGCTCGAGCCATTGCCGGAGTTGGACGAGCTTCTTGTCGGATATGACGTGCTGATCGATGCCCACGTGCAGTCGATCGGGGAAATCATGCACGAGTGCAATCGTGTGTCGCTCGGGGTTCGTCGCGACGATGCCTATTTCAGCTCGGGTTTTTGGGTGCAGCGGCGGGGGTGCCTGTTGGAATCCTATGCCCGCGGTGCGGCGGTGGTGCGCGGCCAGGGGAATCTCTGGGAAAACGACGCGTTCGTGGCGGCTATTTATTCGGAGCGGTTGAAGGTGCGGACGGTATGCGGGGGGGTCTGGCACGCCCGGGGCAAGACCTCGCTGGCGACGTGCGAAACGGCCGGCTTGCGCGCTTTCCACGCCGGGCAGCCGATTCACGTCCTGCACGCGAATGACGGCTACACGCTTCGCGCGGATGGCCGGCGAATTTTTCGTCGGCCAGAACTGGCGGCCATCCAAGATCATTTCGAGCGTCAGTTCTGGGAGCGCAACGCGCCCGGCCAAGGTCCGAGTCAACGCTGAGGCTGCGCAAAAAACTCCCGGATCGCCGCGCATACGAATTCGATTTGTCCGGCGGTGTGGTGGGGGCCGATGGGGAGGCTGAGGACTTCCTCGGCGAGTTTTTCGGCGAGCGGGAAATTGCCGCGCTTCCAGCCGCCGTCGCGATAGGCGGGGGAGCGGTGCGGCGGGGTGGGGTAGTGGATTTGCGTGCCGATGCCATGGGCGGCGAGGTGGGCGGCGAGCGCGTCGCGCCGGGCAGCGCGCACGACGAAGAGATGCCAGACGGGGTCCGCCCACGCGGGCACAACGGGCAGGACCAGATCGCCGATGCCGGTGAGTTGGTCGCGGTAGAGGGCGGCGAGTGCGGCGCGACGGGCGTTCCACGCGGCGAGGTGCGGGAGCTTCACCCGCAGGAACGCAGCCTGGAGTTCGCTCAGGCGCGAGTTGAGGCCGGGATACTCGTTCTGGTAGCGGACCTTCGAACCGTAGTTGCGCAGGTAGCGGATTTTCTCGGCGAGCGCGGCGTCGTCGGTGGTGACCGCGCCGGCGTCGGCCAGCGCGCCGAGGTTTTTGCTGGGGTAAAAGCTTACGCCGGCGGCGTGGCCGAGCGATCCCGCAGCGCGACCGTGACAGCGTGCGCCGTGCGACTGCGCGGCATCTTCGAGCACGAAAAGTTCGTGCTGCGCGGCGATGGCGTTGATGGCGTCGAAGTCGGCGGGTTGGCCGTAGAGGTTGATCGGAAGAATCGCGCGCGTGCGGGCCGTGATCAGGCCTGCGAGGCGCGCGGGATCGAGGTTGTAGGTGTGCGGGTCGGGCTCGCAGGGGACGGGTGTCGCACCGACGTGCGTGACGGCGAGCCAGGTGGCGATGTAGCCGTTGGCCGGGACGATGACTTCGTCGCCGGCGCCGATGCCCTGCGCCATGAGGATGAGTTGCATGGCTTCGAGTCCGTTGGCGACACCGACGCAATGCGCGACGCCGAGGCTCGCGGCGTATTCGGACTCGAAGGTCTCAAGTTCCCGACCGAGGAGCACCCAGCCGGAATCCATCACGCGCGCGTAGGCGGCGTCGAGTTGCGGGCGCAGTTCGGCGATGGCGGGCGCGAGATCGAGGATGGGGACTTTCATGGGTTTTTCGCTCCGAGAAAAACTAAACGAATTTTAGTTTTCGCGCAGCGAAAACCACCATGCGCAACAACAGCCAGCCGTGTTTCCAGCGCTGGATGTTGGTCGTGCCGTAGGTGCGTTCGCGGTAACGGATGGGGACGTCGGCGATCGTGAGGTTGAGCTTGGCGGCGCCGAAGAGGAGATCGAAGTCGCCGAAGGGGTCGAAGTCGCCGAAGTAGGCGCGGCCGGCGGCGATTTTTTCATAGTGCGCGCGCGTAAGCACTTTCGTGCCGCAGAGCGTGTCCTTCACCGGCTGGCCGAGCAGCCACGTGAAGATGAGGCCGAAGGCTTTGTTCGCGCAGAGATTCAGGAACTGCATCGCTTTTTCGTCCATCGGGTAGACGAGGCGCACGCCGTTGGCGAACTCGGCGCGGCCGCTCGCGATGAGGGCGTAGAATTTCGGCAGTTCCTCGGGCGGCATCGTGAGATCGGCGTCGAGGATCATGAGCACGTCGCCAGTGGCGACGGCAAAGCCGGCACGCACGGCGTCGCCTTTGCCTTTGCCGGGTTGCTGGAGGATTTTGATTTTGCGCTGCGGATTGTCGGCGGCGGCACGTTGGATGGCGGCCCAGGTGTCATCGCGTGAGTGGCCTTCGACGAAGATGATCTCGGTGCCGGCGCCCATCTCGGGCGTGCGCGCGACGGCGGCGGGAATGTTGCCGGCCTCGTTGCGCGCGGGGATGACGACGGAAACCGTGAGCGGACGTTCCCGCGGTGCGCGGGTCGGTCGCGCCACCATGAAAATGGTCAGGCAGAACCATTGCAGGAGCGGCGCGAGCCCGCGGTTGACGAGCGTGCCGAGGCCGAGCGCAGCGAAAGGCACGAGGATGCGATTTTGCCGGCACACGACACTCCAGCCGGCGAGGCGCAGCAGATTGAGCACATCGGAGGAGGCGAGCCAGCTGTTCTGCGGCTGCTCGGCTTTCAGACCGAGCCAGCGGGCGAGCGTGAGCAGTGGACGCCAGAGGGAGTTTTGAAAATTGAGGATGAGCCGGGTGTCGGCATGGCTGACGGCGTGGAGGCGTTCGAGCAGGTGCTGGACGTCGGCGGCGAGGTTGAGCGTGTCGGAGATGATGATGACATCGAAGCGCCGCCCGCCGAGTTCGATGAGTTCGCCCGGTTGGGTGAAGAACTCCGCCTCCGGCAGCCGGGCGCGGGCGGCGGCGAGCTGGGTTTCCGAGAGATCGAGGCCGGCTTTCTTGGCGGCGCGGAGGCGGGCGAGCAACTCGCCGGAGCCGCAGCCGATTTCGAGCACGGACGCCCCGGCTGGAATCAGGAGATTGTAGTAGTGGGCGAGCAGCGCGCGGTAGGCCCGGGCGCCGGCTTGCGGCTCGGCGGGCGCGGCATCGTAGAAGGTGCGGACACACTCCAGATGTTCGCGGGCGAGGGCGGAGATTTCAGCGGGCATGAAGTCGGGCGGACGGCTCGGGCAAGGGTGGCGCGGGCGGCGGGCCGGGCTCAAGACTTATGGATTGCAATCGCCTATGAAATGGAACGCTTTAACCCTTCCGCCTACTAAACGATCATGTTCCAGCTCCGACGGTGTCACCCAATTGCCTGCGTGATCGCGCTCGGATTGGCGGGAATCCTTGCCGGGCAGACGGCCGATCCGCTGGCGGGTGCGATGGCGGAGGAGTTGTTGCCGCAGTTGAAGCCCATCCTGCAGCGCGCCCTCGAGCGCTCGCCCGAGCAGGTGCGGCGGGCGATCGAGATCGAACAGGCCGAGGCGCGATCGATGGTCAGCAAGGCGATCATGCTGCCGAACCTCGGGGGTTATGGCCGCTACGCGGTCAACCGCGCCGCCACTGCGTCGGCGGCGTCGAGCGCGACCAGCAACTCCAGCGGCTTTTTCTACGATGTCGGGATCAGTCAGCCGGTCTACCACTGGGGCGCATTGAAGGCCCAGCTTGAGATCGACCGGATCGGGGAGAAGATCGCCCGGCGCGAGTTTGCGGATGCGGCGCGGCTGCTGGCGGCCCAACTGCGCAAGAGTTACCTCGAACTGGTCGCCAAGAAGGGCGCCCAGCGCGCCGAGAAGCGCGGCCTCGAACTCGCGGCCAAGGGGCTCGCCCGCGAGGAGGAGCGGTTCAAGAACCGCGAAACCACTCCCGGCGACATCACGACAGCGCGAAATTTGTTTCAGGAGGCGCAGCTGCGATTCGACCGCTCGGTAGCCGAATACGGTTTCATGAAGCGGGTGTTTGCGCGGCTCGCCGGGATCGACGAACTACCCGACGAGGCGATTCCGGCCGGGCTGCCGCGGCCCGTGCCGCTCGCGGACCACGGGCAGGCCCTGCTGCGGGACTTCCTGCGCGGCGGCGCCGTTGAGACGTTTCGCGGGCAGGTTTTCGCGCTCGGCGTGCTGCAGAGCGATCTCAACTACTCCATCGCGAAGACCGGGCTGCTGCCGAAATTCTCGTTCAACGCCGGCCACAACGTCTCCAACGTCACCCAGGCCGACATCACCCAGGTGCGCCAGGAGGCGATTGTGCAGAACACGTTCGGACTGCTCGTCAACTGGACCATCTTCGACAGCGGCGCGACGCGCGGCCGGCGCCTCGAAGCTCTCGCGAAGAAGCGCTCCTACGAGCGCCAGCTCCAGACCTACGTCGAGGCGACCGGCGATCTCGCGCAATACCTGCGCCAACAGGCGGAGTTCGCCTCCCGCGCGCTCGACTTTTCGGAAAACCGGCTCGGCGGCGCGCGCACCGGGGTCGAACAGGCGCGGGAGTCCCTGTCCCGCGGTCGCGCCTCAGCCGACGATGTGGAGCGTGCCGAGGCCGGGCTGCTCGGCGCCGAGGCGGAAAACGCCGCGGTCCGCGCCGAGTTTTTGAACCGCTGGACGGAGTTCGTCTCGCTCGTCGGCGCAGATCCCGCCATGAAGAACCTGCCTCCCCGCTATGTCCGCTAATCCGTCCCGCACCGGCCTGAAATTTTTTGTGACGCTCGTCGTGCTGGCCGCCGCCGGCGTCGCCGGCTGGCTCTCGTTCCGGCCGGTCGCCAAGGTAGCGGCGGTGCGTCCGGGCGCGGCGTCGAAGATCGTGCCGGGCACCGTGGTCGTCACGCCGGAGAAGACCCTCGAAATCCGCAGCGAGGCGGACGGCCGCCTGCTCGAGAGCGAGCTCGCGCCCGGCAAAAAGGTGAAGGAGGGCGACAAACTCGCCCAGATCGACGCGACGGACATCGACATCCAGATCAAGCACAACGAAAGCGAGCTCGCGGCGCTGCGGAAGACGATCGAGATCAACGACGCCAAGGCGCAGCTCGCGTGGAAGACCACCGAGGAGGAATTCAAGGAAACCGAGCGCCTCTACCAGACCCAGAGCCTGGCCGAGGTGCCGTTCACCAAGGCGAAGCGCACGTTCGAAGTGCAGAAGGAGGAGATCAAGCTGACCAAGATCGCCAACGAGCGGCAGATCGAGTCCCTCGAAAACACGCTCGAAACGTTGCGGCTGCAGCGCAAGCGCACGACGGTGCTCGCGCCGTTCGAGGGCGAAGTCTCGCTGGTCTATTTTCATCCGGGCGCGCTGATCGAAAAGAAGCAGACGCTCGCCACGCTCATCACCGCGAACCGTCTTGTGATCGGGAAGATCAGCGAGGAAAATTTCGCCGAGATCCAGCTCGGCCAGACGGGGCTGGTGAAATTCCTCGGCTACGGCGACGAGACGTTCAGCGCCAAGGTCATCAAGAAGCTCCCGACCGCCGAGGAAGCGACGCAGCGCTACCTCATTTATCTCGATGTCACGATCGCGCCGGAGCGGCTGCTCGCCAATCTCAGCGGCGATGTCGCCATCACCATCAGCGAGCGTAAGGCGCAGACCCTCGTCCCGCGCCGGGCGGTGTTCGACGGCAAGTTTGTCTACGTGGTCGAGGGCGGGCGCGTGATGAAGCGTGAGCTGGAGATCGGCTTTACGAGCCTCACGGCGATCGAAGTGTTGAAAGGCCTGCGCGAAGGTGAGCAGGTGATCGCCGACGAGCTCGACAAGTTTGCGCCGGGCGACCGCGTGCGGGTCGAGCCCGTGAAATGGTGATCCGCGGCGCTGCGTCGTGATGTCTCCCAATCTCCGCATCGCCTTCCGGTTCCTCACGGCGAAGAAGCGCGCCATGTTGATGAGCCTGTCCTGCACCGTGCTGGGCGTCGGGCTCTTCATCGTGACCCAGGCGACGACCAGCGGCTTCGAGAAATTCTTCATCAAGGCCATCCTCGGCGCCGATGGGGCCGTCCGCATCGAGGACAAACTGCAGAACACCCTGCGCACCGTGTCCGCCGGCAACGATTTCGCGGTGCGTTCGAAGGAGGCGCAGAAATATATCGAGGGCGTCGAGGAGCCGTCGCTCGTGGTCGCCGGGCTGAAGCAGTTCCCCAACGTGCTCGGCACCTCGCAGGTGATCCGGCAAAACGTGCTCGTTTCGAGCGCGTTCAAGAACCACGACTCGGCCCAGGTTTTTGGCATCAATATCGACGAACACATCAAGGTTTCGGACCTCGACAAACATATCGCGAGCGGGTCGCTGGACGATTTCCGGCAGACGCCGACCGGCGCGCTCATCGGTCGCGAACTGGCGGACCGGCTCCAGCTTTCCCTCGGGGAGTCCTTCCTGATCGATGTGCGCAACTCGCCGCCGATGCGTTTCCGGGTGAGCGCGATCTACGAGACCGGGGTGAGCGACATCGACAAGATCCGGGTCTTCGTGCACATGGGGCAGGCGCGGTCGCTGTTGCGGAAATCGTCCGGCGTATCGCTCATCCAGGTGAGCCTGCGCGATCCGGCCCGTGCCGAGGTGGAAGCGGCGCAGATGGAGGAGACGCTCGGCTACGCGGCCAAACCCTGGCAGCGGCGCGAGAAAGTGTGGATCGAGGTGTTCCGGGCGCTCGCCACGTCGAGCGGCATCACGGTCACCGTGTTCACCCTGATCGCGAGCCTCGCGATGTTCAACACGCTCGCGATGATCGTCCTGGAGAAAACCAAGGACATCGCGATCCTGCGCTCGATGGGCTACGAGCGGCGCGACATCACGCAGATTTTCCTCTGGCAGGCCGGGATCGTGCTCGCGATCGGCGCGGTGCTGGGCTCGGCCTTCGGCGCGCTGGCGACCTGGGGGGTTTCGAAAATCCCGCTCGGGCTGCACGGGATCATCGTGACGAAAACTTTTCCGGTTGCGCCTTCACCGTGGCATTACGTGGCGGCGGTGGTCACCGCGATCGTGATGGTCATGATCGCGAGCATCATTCCCGCCCGACGGGCCGCGCATCTCGAGCCGGGCGACATCGTGCGCGGCGCCGCTCAATGAACGCCGCTGCGCAATCTCCTTCACCCCGGCCGCTCGCGTTGCGCTGCGCCGGCCTGCAGCGTTACCTCGGTCACGACGAAGGCCGGGTGCACGTGCTCAAGGGCGTGTCGTTCGAGGCCGAGCGCGGCCAGGTCTATGCGATCGTCGGTCCCTCCGGCTGCGGCAAGAGCACGCTGCTCTACCTGCTCGGTCTGCTCGACCAGCCCGATGCCGGCACGATCGAGATCAACGGGCAGCGCATGTCGAACAGCGACGACGCGGCGCGCACGGCGGCGCGCGGGGCCCACATTGGCTTCGTGTTTCAGTTTCACTTCCTGATGCTGGAGTTCACGGCGCTGGAAAACGTGCTCATGCCCATGCGCAAGCTCGGACGCCTTACCCCGGCGCAGATGGAAACCCGGGCTCACGCCCTCTTGGAGTCGGTCGGCCTCGGCGCCAAGACCCACCGCCTCGGCACGCAGCTGTCTGGCGGCGAGCAGCAGCGGGTGGCCATCGCGCGGGCGCTCGCCAACGAACCCACGATCCTCCTCGCCGACGAACCGACGGGGAATCTCGACGTAAAAAATTCCGCGATGGTCTTCGATCTGCTCACCCGGCTGGCGAAGGATCACGGCCAGGCTGTCGTGCTCGTCACCCACAATCCCGAAATCGCCGCGCGCTGCGATGTCACGCGGCCGATGCGCGACGGCGTGTTTATTGGAACATAGACCTAGACGACGTCATGGTCGTGCGAAAATGTGTCGCATGTTCAGAGGCCCAGGGAGGACGGATGCGCTGGACTCCCGGTGAATTGCTGAGTCCCGCCAAGTAAATGAGGCCACCCGGAACTGGCTGGCGTTCGCTCCATCTGGCCTTCGTCGTCGGCAATGCCCTCCACCACGTGGTGAACTTCCGCGCGACGTGGTTATTCCGCGCCCCGAGTTGATCTCGAACACCGCGCGATCGAGAATCGCGCGCGACAGACACAAGGAACGATTGTCTTCACCCGCCAGTGCTAGCCTCCCCGAACGCCAGCTCCTCGCCCGCGAGTGGAAGGGGTTCCAGCGCCAGAAGCCCCCGCCCGCCCTCTTCGTCGCTCGCCCGCTGCCCGACGGGCGGTGAGCGACAGGGCGCGACGACGATTGCGTGCGCCATCATACTCCACGAGAGTGGCCGTGTGTTTTTTCGTCGCCATTGTTACGGGCCCCAACGGAGGAGTTTGTCAAAAGTCAAGCCATGACCCTCTCGGTATGCTATGACCCTCTCGGTATGCTTGGTGGACGATGACAGCGTTGTGTTTCCCGGACCTTGAGAGGGCCTGCGCTTATGATATTGAACAAATTTTTCAGACTCCTGCTCCGCGTGGCAATCGTTCTGATTTTTCCGGCGTTGCATGCGGCGGAATTGCCGTCGTCTTTTCACGACGAACTTCGAAAAGTCGCCGATCCAGCCGTTCGGGCCAAACTAGAAACAGCCATCGTAGTTTGGATGAGGAATGCCCCTGGTGATAGAGTCGCTGCATTCAACACGATCATGAACTGCGAGCAGGAAGATCTGGTGCTTTTCCTTTGCACCAAGGATGTGATTGTTCTTGGAGAGAGCTTTGCTCCGGAGCGAAATCTTTGGGCGAATCGGAGCCTGCGCTTGTTAACTCGCACTATGCTCTACGTGAATGAGAACAACCGCGATCCGGGCGTCGGGCCGAAGGCATTTGAGTTATATTTCGGCAGGCTTTCTCAACTGCTGCTAAAGTTGATGAGAGACAACGGGGTCACTGCCAGACACGAAGAGAGTTTTGTGATCTACGGTCCGTGGGAGCCGGCCAAGGCGCACGCTTGGTTAGAAGCCAAGCTGCGCCGCGCGCTTCGCGAGTCGCCGCCCGCGTCGCAGTTTCATCGCGACATTGAGGAGTGCCTGCAGCTTGTCAGCGCTCGCCGTGATTTGAGGCAGCCCGGCAATTCCGCTCGATCAACCGGACGCCAGCCGCTCGCGTCGGCCCCGTCTACCCACACACAACCACGCTCGGCAGCTTCGTCGACGCCACCAACTCATTCCTCGACCGAGCGATCGACGCGCACTTCCGAGTCCTTCCCTTGGGGGATTGTTTGGTGGGTGTGGGCGGGCGGAATCACCGTTTTGGTCATCTCGGTCGTGTTCGTTGTTCGGCGCTTCCGCTGACCGAAAGCTGAAAGGATAAGGTTTTAACTCTTAGTGTTAGTGGCCGAATCGCACCATGAATACCCGAACCTGTTGCACACTCACACTCACGATCTTGGCCATGGGTGCATGGCAGCACGCAGTCGCGCAACCGTCACCGTCGACGCAGAATAGTCCGTCGCTGGGGCTGCTTCGCGCGGCTGCTATGGTCAAGCCCGGGCAGGCGGCTCCGCTGGTGACTAGCAAGTTTTCCGCCGATGCGCTTCAGCCCACCAACGCCTCCACCGGCGGCGCGAGCAGGACCCGCAAGGACAATCTCGACTACCTCGCCCTCGACGCGAACAAATCGTGGTCGAGCACCCTGCGCGGTAGTCCGCGTGAGCCTACCTACGCCTCGTTCATGGTCCACGCCTCGCAGAATACCATCATCGACATCGGCGGCGCGCGGCTCGGCGTGACGGCCGGCCCCATCTCCGGCTCACTTCAGCTCATGTTCGACGACTCGGCGTCCCCAAATGGCACGCTCCAGTGGAAATCCCTCAACGTCCACATCGCCACCGGCACCTACGGCGGCAAACCGCTGGCCGCGCTCCCCGTCCTCACCGTGGCCATCGATCCCGCCACCAGCACCTGGACTCTGTTCTCCGGCAGCCGCCTGCTCGCTGATCACCTGCCGCTCATCCCCTCGAAAAAGGACTCACGAACCTTTACCCTTACCGCCGGCAATGCCGGAGCCTGGCTCTGCGGGCTCGTGCTCGCCGACGAAAACCCGCTCTACCTCGACGACAATTTCAACGGCATCGATGACGCCTTCGAGAAAACCAAGCGCAACGGCCAGCTTCTCCCCGCGTCTGCGAGCATCCCCGAACGCCAGCTCCTCGCGAAAGAGTGGAAAGAGTCCCAGCGCCAGAAGCCCCCGCCCGCCCCCTTCGTCGCCCGCCCGCTGCCGGATGGAAAATAGCTCGGGCGCTTCTCGCGCGGCGCCAAAGGACCGCTCTGGAAGCCATCCAAAAACCGATGCCCGCGGGAATTGTCGAGGAGGGCGGCGCTCCGTCGTCGCCGAGGAAAGGCACGGCGCTGACGGAGCAGCCCCCTCCGAACCAGGTTTTCGGATAGCCTCTGGTCGCGCAACGCCCGGACGATGCGCGGCGGCGGAGTGGCCTGACGCTGCGCATGGATTGTCCCGGCGATTAGCGCGATGGGACGCGGCCCCTGCTCCAACTTATGATTTCGCGGCGGAAAAAAAACTCGCGGAAAATTTGGTTTACAAGCGAAAGGCCGCTCCCTTCTTTGGACCGGATTTTTCCCTTTCCCACTCGACTGTGAGCCAACCTACCTCGCGAAAACAATTCTTTGCCAAGCTGGCCGGCGCCGCTGCGTCGGCGGCGGTGTTGCCAAAGCTCTTTGCGAAACCTGCGTCCGCGCCTGCGCCGGCGGCTCCCGCCCATCCCGTCCAGCTCCGTCCCGAATCGCGCGCCGTCGCCCGCCGCGCCGACTCGGTCTGACGTTCGCGCGCCCGAGGCCCACCGCTCATGTCGAAACTTTTCCCCAAATCGGTCAACAAGCTCCCGCTGCAGATTGTGATTTACGTGGGTGTGCTGGCGGCGATCGCCACGGCGGGCGTCACCTACTACATGACGCCGAAATACACGCGGGTAGGCTATGCGCCGCTCCAGCCGGTGCCGTTCAGCCACGCGAAGCACGTGCAGGAGATCGGGCTCGATTGCCGCTATTGCCACTCGAACGTCGACAAGTCCGGCCACTCCAACGTGCCGAACTCCCAGACGTGCATGAACTGCCACTCGATGATCAAGACGACCAGCCCGCTGCTGGCGCCCATCCGCGACAGTTATGCCACCGGCAAGCCCGTGCCGTGGGTCTGGATTCACCAGACGCCCGACTACGCCTATTTCAACCACGCCATCCACGTAAACCGCGGCATTTCCTGCGTGGAGTGCCACGGCACCGTGAACAAGATGGACACGGTCACGCACATGCAGCCGCTGAGCATGGGTTTCTGCATCGATTGCCACCGCGATCCCGCGGCCCGGCTGCGCGATCCGAAGGACGTGTTCAACCTCGACTCCAAGCCGCTGGCCGAACAAGGCCGCGCGGCGGATGCGGCGAAGTTCGTGCATGACTGGAAAGTGAAACCTCCCCAGAGCTGCTCCGGCTGCCATCGATGAAACGCCAAGTCGAACATCCCGCCCCGTCCGAGCGCGAGCTCACCGGCCCGCGCTACTGGCGCAGTCTCGACGAACTCGCGGCCACGCCTGGGTTCAAGGCACAGCTTGAACGCGAATTTCCCGATGGCGCCGCGGAGATGAGCGGCACCGACCGCCGCCACTTCATGAAGATCATGGCGGCGTCGTTTGCGCTCGGAGGCGTGGGCCTCGCGGGCTGCCGCCGGCCGGAGAAGTTCATTTTGCCCTACGCCAAGAACGTCGAGGGCGTCATCCCGGGCCTGCCGCAATATTACGCGACTGCGATGCCGCTGCGCAAAGGTGCGATCCCTCTGCTCGCCGAGACGCATCAGGGCCGCCCGACCAAGCTCGAAGGCAATCCGACTTACGCCCCCTACGGTGGCGCCACCTCGCTCATCGCGCAGGCTTCGATCCTCGACCTCTATGACCCGGATCGCGCGACCGCGCACACGAAGGGTGGGGCGGTGCTCGATGCCAACGCGGTCAACGACCTGCTGGCGAACATCGGCAAGACTTACGGACCGGGCGGCGGCGCTGGACTGGCGTTTTTGGCGGACGAGTCGAACTCGCCCACGCGCGCGCGTCTGGTCAAAGGCCTGAAGCAAAAACTCCCGAAGGCCCTGTGGGCCGAATACGAGCCGCTTCAGGATGAGGCGCCCGTGCAGGCCGCCATCGCGTGCTTCGGCTCGGCGGTGAAGCCCGTTTACCGTTTCGCCAAGGCCAGACGCATCCTTTCGCTCGACGCCGATTTCCTCAGCGCCGAATCCAACAGCCTCGGTAATGCCCGCGAGTTCGCCAAGGGCCGTCGCGTCACGAAAAAGACCGACGAGATGAACCGGCTCTACGTGGCCGAGAGCCACCTGACGCTCACCGGTTCGATGGCTGACCATCGTCTGCGCCTCCCGTCGAGCCATATCCTCGGCCTCGCCGCTTCGCTGCTCATCGAGCTCTACCCGCAGGCCAAGGAGCAGCTCACCCCTTACGCCGCCACCGCCACGGTCGATCCCAAGTGGATTGCGGCGTGCGCCGCCGACCTCGCCGAGAACAAGGGCGCCGCGCTGGTTGTCGCCGGCGCGCACCAACCGCCCGAGGTGCACGCCGTGGCCTACGGCCTCAATCGCATCCTCGAGGCCTTCGGCAACACCGTCGATTTCGTCTCGATCACGCCTGCCGCCGCCGCGTCGATCGGCGACCTCGCGAATGCGATCAAGGCCGGCAGCGTCAAGACCCTCGTCATCCTCGGCGGCAATCCCGTCTACAACGCCCCGGCCGATCTTGATTGGGCGTCGTTGCAGAAATCCGTGGGCGATGTCGTGCGCGTTGGTTACTACGCCGATGAAACCTCAGCGCTGGCGGGCACGCATCTGGCCGCGGCCCACTACCTCGAATCGTGGGGCGACGCCCGCACGGCCGACGGCACGGTGGTGCCCGTGCAGCCGATGATCCTGCCGCTCTTCGGCGGTTTGACCGACAGCGAAGTCATCGCGCGCATCATCCAGCTTTCGAAGCCCGATCCCTACGTGCTCGTCTCCGAGACGATCACGGCGCTGGCCGGTGGCGATCCGGAAAAGGCCATGCGCCGCTTCCTGCACGACGGCGTGCTGGCGGGTTCGGCCTATCCGGTGACGAGCGTGGAGTTCGATGCCCGCAGCGCCGCGCGCCTCTTCCGCGGCTCGCCGTCGACGCAGACGTTCTCGGCCAAGAACCTCGAGGTCCGTTTCGTCACCGATCACAAGATGGACGACGGCCGTTTCGCCAACAACGGCTGGCTGCACGAGTGCCCCGACCCGATCACCAAGATTTCGTGGGACAACGCCATCCTCGTCAGCCCGAAGCTGGCGAAGGAACTCGGCATCGTCCCGCACGGCTCCGCCATCCAGGTCGCGCGCAAGGAAGAAAACGATTTCACCATCGGCAAGGAAAACGCCCACGTGTTCGAGCTGACCGTCGGCGGTCGCAAGCTCCGCGGCCCGGTGCACATCCAGCCCGGCCTCGCCAACTACACGGTCGTCGTCCCGCTCGGTTACGGTCGCACCGCCACGGGGCACGTCGGTCGCAACGCGGGCTTCAATGCCTACTCGATCCGCACGGCCGCCGCCTCGGGTTTCGCGGCCGGCGGCTCGCTCACCGACACCGGCACCCGCGCCCTGCTCGCGAATACGCAGGAGCACTGGTCGATGGAAGGCCGCGACCTCGTGCGCGAGGCGAACCTCGACGAGTATCAGAAGAATCCCGCCTATGTGAAGGGCATCGGCATGGAGTCGCACTCCCCGAGCGTCCTCGGCGTGGAAGGCGAAAAGATGTCTCCGGCCGAGCGCGCCTCGAAGCTTCCGCGTGGCGGCTCGATGTATAAGACGCCGGAGTTCGACGGCCACCACCAGTGGGGCATGTCGATCGACCTCAACACTTGCATCGGTTGCAACGCGTGCGTGGTCGCCTGTCAGGCCGAGAACAACATCCCGATCGTCGGCAAGGACCAGGTCATGCGCGGCCGCGAGATGCACTGGATCCGCATCGACCGTTACTATTCCGACGGCAAGGCCGACGCCCGCGCGATGGCCGACCTCTTCAGCAACGTCGCGAGCGGCAACCGCGAGATTCCTGAGGATCCGCAGATTTCGCTCCAGCCCGTGGCCTGCGCCCAGTGCGAACTCGCCCCGTGCGAAGTCGTGTGTCCCGTCAACGCGACCGTCCACGACGAGGAGGGCCTCAACACGATGGCCTACAACCGGTGCATCGGCACGCGGTATTGCGCGAACAATTGTCCGTATAAGGTCCGCCGCTTTAATTTCTTCGACTGGAATCAGCGCCGGCTCGACAACCTCTACCTGAGCCAGCTCGGCCCGAAGGGCGTGCCGGACCTCGTGCAGATGGTGAAGAACCCCGAAGTTTCGATCCGTATGCGCGGCGTGATGGAGAAGTGCACGTATTGCGTGCAGCGCATCCAGAACGGAAAGATTCAGCACAAGGTGAAGATGGCGCAGGCCGGTCGCCCCGGCGAAGTCGAGGTGCCCGATGGCACGATCAAGGTCGCCTGCCAGCAGGTGTGCCCCGTCGAGGCGATCGAGTTCGGCAACATCCTCGACCCGAAGAGCCGCGTGTCGCAGGCGAAGGCCCGCGAGCAGGATTACGCGCTCCTCGGCTACCTCAACATTCGCCCGCGCACGACCTACCTCGGCCGCCTGCGCAACCCGAACCCGAAGATGCCCGACTACGGCGCGCTCCCGCTCAGCCGCGTGGAATACAACGCGAAGAATCATCCCGCCCACGACGATCACGGCCATGCCGGTCACGACCACGGCGCCGCGAAGAAAGGCGGGCACTAAGATGAACGCCGAATTCACTCCGGCCGGTCAGGTGGAGCGCGTTGCCCCCAACGCGCTTTCCAGCCGTTCATTCACCCCCCAGCGCGTTGCGGTCAACGCGCTCCACCCCGGAGGCGCACTCTGATGGCCCACGTTGAACACGCCGCTTCCGCGCCCGCGATCCTGCAGGAGGTCAAGCCTGCGGTGCTCCCGCGCGCCGTGCTCGTCGGCCACGGTCGCTCCTTCTCGTGGATCACCGACAAGATCTGCGGCATCATCGAGGGCAAGACGCCCGCCTGGTGGTGGTGGTGCTTCATCGTCGCCTGCTTCGTCGCCTCGTTCACCGTCGCCGGCCTCGTCTACCTCGTCGCCACGGGCGTCGGCGTCTGGGGCCACGCCAACCCGGTCAACTGGGCGTGGGACATCGTCAACTTCGTTTTCTGGATCGGTATCGGCCACGCCGGCACGCTGATCTCCGCCATCTTGTGCCTGCTGCGCCAGAAGTGGCGCACCTCGATCAACCGCGCCGCCGAGGCCATGACGATCTTCGCGGTGGTCTGCGCCGCGATCTTCCCGGTCTTCCACGTCGGCCGCATCTGGTATGCGTGGTATCTCTTTCCGATCCCGAACTCGAACATCATCTGGCAGAATTTCCGCTCGCCGCTCGAGTGGGACGTGTTTGCGGTCTCGACCTACGGCACGGTGTCGGTGCTCTTCTGGTATGTCGGCCTGCTGCCCGACCTCGCGGTGCTCCGCGACCGCTTCTACGCCGCGGGCAACAAATTCCGCTCGTTCCTCTACGGCCTTTTCGCCCTCGGCTGGCGCGGCTCGAACCGCCACTGGAGCAATTACGAGATGGCCTACATCATCCTGGCCGGCATCTCGACGCCGCTCGTGCTCTCGGTGCACACCATCGTCTCGTTCGATTTCGCGGTGTCGCTGCTCCCGGGCTGGCACACGACGATCTTCCCGCCGTATTTCGTGGCGGGCGCCATCTTCTCGGGCTTCGGCATGGTGCTGACACTCATGCTCCCGCTCCGGGCGGTCTACGGCCTCGAGGATCTCATCACGCAGTATCACATCGACTGCATGTGCAAGATCACCTTGGCGACCGGCACCATCGTGGGCTACGCCTACTCGATGGAGTTCTTCATCGCGTGGTATGGCGCGAACCCGTATGAAGGCTTCGCGTTCATCAACCGCGCGTTCGGCCACTACGCCTGGGCCTACTGGATCATGATCACATGCAACGTGATCACCCCGCAGTTCTTCTGGTTCAAATCCGTCCGCAACAACACCGCGCTCGTCTGGGTGCTCTCCATCTTCGTCAACGTCGGCATGTGGTTCGAGCGATTCGTCATCATCGTGACCTCGCTGGCCCGTGACTTCCTGCCGTCGAGCTGGGGCTACTACTCGCCGAGCATCGTGGAGATCTTCACCTTCTTCGGGACGTTCGGCGTCTTCTCGGTGCTGTTCCTCCTCTTCATCCGCTTCCTCCCGGTCATGCCGATGGCCGAGTTGAAAGCCGTCACGCCGCAGGCCGATGTCCACGGCGGCCACGACCACCACTAATCTCGCGACCATGGCTGCTCAAACCCACGGCTTGATTGCCACGTTCGAGACCCCGCGCGATCTCTATCACGCGGCGGAACAGGTGCGCGACGCCGGCTACCGCAACTGGGACTGCATCACGCCGTTCCCCGTCCACGGCCTCGACAAGGCCATGGGCCTGCGCCGTTCGATCGTGCCACGCATCTCTCTCGCCGGCGGCATCACCGGCTTCATCACCGGCATGACGATGATCTGGTGGACGGGACAGGTCGACTACCCGCTCACCGTGGGCGGCAAACCCCTCTTCAGCCCGATGTTCGCCTTCCCGGTGAGCTATGAGCTGACGATTCTCTTCACCGCGTTCGCCACCATCGGCGGCATGCTGATCGTAAACGGCCTGCCGAAGCACTACGACCCCGTGCTGAAATACGAACACATCCGCCGCGGCATGGACGACACGTTCTTCATCGTCATCGAGGCGCGCGACCCGCGCTTCCACGCCGCCAACACCAAGGCCCTGCTCGAAAAGGCCGGCGGCAAAGCCATCACGGAGCTCGAGGCCTGACCATGCGCCACGTCTACCTCGCCACCGCCTTCGTCTGCGTGCTCCTGGTCTCGATCCTCGGGTTCCGCAGCCGCATCTTCACGGCTCCGCCGATGGATGTGTTCCCTGAGTGGGCCTTCCCCGGTATGAAGCATCAGCCGAAGCTTCGTCCGCAGTCCGAGTCGAAGTTCTTCGCCGACGGCCGTTCCGACCGCCTGCCGCCCGAGCACACCGTCATGCGCGGCATGCTCTGCGAAGACGACCACCTCAACCGCGGCAAGGACGCCGCTGGCGCGTGGGCCAAGGGTTTCCCGGCGGGCGTCACGGTCGACCTCGCCTTCGTGAAGCGCGGCCAGGATCGCTACGCCATCTATTGCGCGCCCTGTCACGGCGCCACCGGCTTCGGCGACGGCATTACCGTCCAATATGGCATGGGCGCCGTGGCCAACGCCAACTATCACAGCGACCGCCTCCGTCAGATGACCGAGGGCGAGATTTTCAACGCGATCACCAACGGTTCGCCGAGCAAGAACATGCTCCCCTACGCCGATAAACTCACACCCGAAGACCGCTGGGCCGTGATCGCCTACGTCCGCGCCCTCCAGCGCGCGCAACAGGGCACCGCTGCCGACGTCACCGACGCCGCGGCGCGCCAGACACTGGGATTGAAATAATGAGCGCCCAAGCTGCCAACGCTCCCGCCGCCCTCGCGACCGAGTCCGCGACCGCCTCCACGGCGACCAAGGCGCTCCTCGTCGGTGCCGCCGGCCTCGGCCTCACCGCCGTGGGCGCCCTGCTCGGACCCGACAAGCACGGCGTCGTGATGTCGTATCTCGTCGGCATCACTTACTGGACCGCGATTGCGATCGGCATGTTGCTGCTGATCCTGATCCATCACATTGTCGACGCCTCGTGGTCGGCGGTCATCCGCCGCCAGTGGGAACACGCCACACAGGCGTTCACCTGGCTGTTCGTGCTGTTCCTGCCGCTGCTGATTCTCGCTTGGGTGAAGCCCGGCTTTATCTGGCCGTGGATGAACGAGGCCACGCCGCTGCATGGCGGCCACGGCACCGTCGGCACGGATGTGCTCTATCAGAAAAAATCCGGGTTCCTGAATCTCGGGATGTTCACCGGCATGACCCTTGGCTTCTTTGCGATTTGGATCGGGCTTTCGCACCTGCTGAAGAAAGCCTCGGTCGCGCAGGATTCCGATGGCGACACGAAGTGGACGTTTACCAACCGCAAGCTCGCCGCCATCGGCCTCCCGCTCACCGCCCTCTCGCTCACGTTCGCCGCGATCTACTGGGTCAAGTCGCTCGAGTATCACTGGTTCTCGACGATGTATGGCGTCTGGTTCTTCGCCAACTGCGTGCGCGGCGCCCTCTCGATCAGCGTGCTCATCATGCTCTGGCTGTGGACGCGTGGCGATTACAAGGGCATCCTCAACACGAACCATCTGCACAGCATCGGCCAGCTGGTGTTCGCCTTCACGGTCTTCTGGGCCTACGTCACGTTCTCGCAATACTTCCTCATTTGGAACGCCAACGTCCCCGAAGAAACCTTCTGGTATAATTTGCGCGAGGTGAACCATGACGGCCACACCAACCAGTGGTGGTATGTCGGCCTCGTCATCCTGTTCGGCCATTTCTTCGTCCCGTTCCTCTATCTGCTCTCCTACCGCCACAAGGTCATCCACTCGAAGGTGAAGCCGATCGTGCTTTGGATCCTCGCGATCATCCTCGTCGATGTCTGCTACAACATTCTCCCCGCCTTGAAGGACGGGCATGGCGATTCGCTGCCGTTCTTCTCCCTCAATCTGCTCTGGGTGGCCACCTCCGTCGCCGGCATCGGTGGCGTCTGCGCGTGGGCCTACCTGCGGAGCTTCCCCACGACCAAGCTCATCCCGATCCGCGATCCGCGCATCGTCGAGAGCCTCACGCACCATGAGTGACGCCAACCAAACCGCCCGGCCCGTCTCGCTGGTGACCACGCTGTTCATCATGGCGCTCCTTGGCCTGTTTGCCTGGGTCGTGGTGCGTCTTTATCGTCCGGCCCCGGCCTCGCCGCAGAATTCCGTGGCCGAGAATCTCCCGAAGGATCTCGCGTGGAAAGCCACCCCGGCCACGCGGGCCCAGGCCCTCGCCGATTTGCGCAAGAAACACACCGAGCAGGCGACGACCTACGCTTGGGCTGATCAGAAGGCCGGCGTTGTCCAGCTCCCGATCGACCGCGCGATGGAACTCACTGCCGCGAAATACGGCTCGAAGAAATGACCCCCGCTTCCTCCAACGCCGAAGTCACCGCCGTCGACACGCAGGCGCGCTGGCCGCTGCTGCTGTTGCTCGGCGGCGCGATCAAGTGGCTCGTGATCGCGGGCGTGCTCTCGCTCATCGCTTCGATTCAACTGCACTCTCCGGCCTTCATGTCGCACTGGCCGGCCTTCACACCTGGCCGCACCGCGGCGATGGCGGAGACCGCCTTCGTCTATGGATGGGCCTTCAATGCCGGCTTGGGCCTCGCGCTTTGGATTCTGGGCCGCCTCGGCGGTGAGCCGTTGCGGGCGCTCAACTGGGTGGTGGTCGGCACCTTTGCGTGGAACATCGGCCTCACGCTGGGACTCGTCGGCATCGCTCTTGGGGACGCCACCTCTTTCTCTCTGCTCCAGCTGCCCGGTTACGTGCAGCCGGCGATGCTCGTCGCCTATGGTGCCATCGCGGTGGCGGGAATCCTCGCTTGGTCCGGACGCCGCACCGACAGCACGTTTGCCTCGCACTGGTATGCGGTTGCGGCCCTCTTCCTGTTTCCGTGGCTGCTGTCCGCTGCTCAAGCCACGCTGATCTGGACTCCGGTGCGCGGTGTCCTGCAGGCGGTCGTCGCTGGCTGGTATGCCCAGGGCGTTTGGTCCCTGTGCCTGGCTCCGCTCGCGCTGGCCGTGGCCTATTATGTGGTTCCCAAAGTGACGGGCCGCGCGCTGCCTGCCTATGAATTCGCCCCGCTGGGATTCTGGAGTCTCATCGTCATCGGGGCCTGGACCGGCGCCCGCCATCTTACCGGTGGCCCCGTGCCTGCCTGGCTGCCGACGCTCGCGATCGCGGCCTGCTCGCTGCTGCTGTTTCACACTTCGATCGTCCTTCTCAATCTACGTGGCGCCATCGGCGGAGCGGGTAACTCGGTGGCTTTTATCGCCTGGGGATTGCTCGCCTATACGGCGGGCGGGCTGCTCGATGCGATCACCTCCTTCCGTTCGATCGCGTCGTTCACGCAATTCACGCACCTCGTCACCGCCCAGCAGCAACTGGCGATCTACGGTGGTGTGTCGATGATCCTGTTTGGTGGCATCTATTTCGCCCTGCCGCGCCTGACTGGCCGTCCGTGGGCTTCCGCCGGATTTGTCAGCGCTCACCGGGTCACCCTCTTGATTGGCCTGGCTTTGCTGCTCGTGAGCCTCGCCGCGGCGGGTTGGGTGCAGGCGAATGACCTGAACCATAAGGACGTCACCTTCGCGGCGATGGCGGCGGACACGCGGCCTTGGTTGCTGGGTGCATCCGGGGCTCAGTTGATTCTGCTCACCGCCAATCTTCTCCTCGCGGTCAATTTCTGCCGCAGCGTGTGTGCTTGCTGCTGCTGCTGTGCTGAGTCGGCGCCCGTCGGGAGCCCCTTCCGGCCCGCAGCGACCATGGAGGCGCACGCGTCATGAAAAACGGCTTCGTCTTTTTCGCCGGCCTGTTTGGTTCGATCGCCCTCTCGTGGGGCGGCTTGGTGCTCGGCTCCCATAAGCAGCTGGGCGGCCTGGCCCCGTTTTTCGACGAGGGTGACTCGACCTCCTATCCGAATCGCCCGCCCGGCGTCGCGGCCCGCGGTCAGCTGGTCTACGCCGACTTGGGGTGCGCTTCGTGTCACACCCAGCAGGTGCGCCGGCCCGATGTGGGCGCCGATCAGGCGCGGGGTTGGGGCGAACGCCAGAGCGTTGCGCGCGACTACATTTTCCAGCTCCGGCCCCAGCTCGGTGCGTCCCGCATCGGTCCCGACCTGACCAACCTCGCCGGACGCAAACCCTCCGCGCCCGATGCGGACGACTTGATGAAGCTGCTCTATGCGGGCAGTGAGTTGCACCCGGCCTACGGGTTCCTCTTCGAGAACCGTCCGATTGTCGGAGAGCGCTCCGCGGTCGCGCTCAAGCTGACCGGCGCCCTGACGCCGGCGCCCGGTCGCGAGATCGTGCCGACCGAGCGCGCCCAGAGCCTCGTCGCGTATTTGCTCAGCTTGAACAACACCTACGACTATCCCGAGTCGCGGCCGCTGCCGAAGGCACCGGCGAAGCCGGACGGCGCTCATGGTGCCGCACCGACGGCCAAGAAGGAGGGCGAAAAGAAATGAGCACGCCTCCCGCTGATGATCCTCGTCTCGACCAATCTGCCGCGACCGACGACAGCCTCATCGCTGCGCACGAGAAACTGCTGGGCCGGCAAAAAGACGACCAGGGCCACTATCGCCTGCTTCCGCTCGGGCTCCTGTTCTTTTTCAGCGCACTGATTTTTGGCGGTGGCACCTATCTTGGCCTGTTTTCCGGCATGTTCGATCCCCGCGTTTATGACGAACATGGCCATCCGCCCAAGGCCGGTGCCGCCGTGGCGAAGCTCGATCCGCGCGAGGTGGGCAAGAAGCTCTACAATAATGCCGCCTGCAACACCTGCCACCAGGTCAACGGTATCGGCGTCCCGGGCGTCTATCCTCCGCTCGCCGAGTCCGAGTGGGTCAGCGGCTCCGACGAGCGCGTCATTCGCATTCTCCTCTACGGCCTGCAGGGTCCCCTGAAGGTCAAGGGCGTCGATTATCCCGGCACCGCCCCCATGCCGTCGTTCGGCAAGGTTGCCGGCTCCGGCTACAACTGGAGCGACGACAAGATCGCTGCGGTGCTGACCTATATCCGTTCGGATTTCGGTAACAGCTCCAAGCCGGTCACCACCGAGCAGGTGGCGGCGGTCCACGCCAAGGAAGGCGATCGCAAGGCCTACACGCAGGAAGAGCTGCTGAAGCTGCCGTAAGCCAGCGGCGTCCGATTCTCCCGGCCGTGTCCGCTCGCGCGGGCGCGGCCTTTTTTCTGGGTCGCGGACTACTCGCCGAGTTTCTTCGCGGGCACGAGGTAGTTCTGGACGTAGTCGCGCACGGCGTCGGTGAGCGGAGTCATCGGGCGGACATAGCCGGTGTCGCGCAGCTTCCCGGTGTCCGCCTTGGTGTAATACTGGTATTTCCCCCGCAACACCTCGGGCATGTCGATGAAATCGATCTGCGGCTCGCGCCCAAGGGCGGCGAAGATGGCGCGGGTGAGCGTGAGCCAGGTGTTGGCCTCGCCGCTGCCGAGGTTGTAAAGGCCGCCGGCGCGGAGCCCCGTGGGGTGCTCGGCGAAGTGCAGCGTCATCTCGATGGCGTCCTTCACGTAGAGGAAATCGCGCATCTGCTCGCCGTCCTTGAACTCGGGCCTGCGGCTCTTGAAGAGCTGCACGCGGCCCGTCGCGAGGATCTGCTGGTAGGCCTTGTTTACGAGCGAGCGCATGTCGCCCTTGTGATCCTCATTCGGGCCGAAGACGTTGAAATACTTCACGCCCACGATCCGCGGCAGCCACCCCTCGCGCTGCGCAAACACGTCGAAATCCTGCTTCGACTGCCCGTAGAGATTGAGTGGGTGCAGGCGCGCGAGGTTGTCGTCGCGATCGTCCATGCCCGCGCTGCCATCGCCGTAGGTGGCGGCGGACGACGCGTAAACATAGCGGGCGCCCTGCGCGAGGGACCACCCGGCGAGTTCCCGCGTGTGCTCGAAATTGATGTCGCGAAGCAGCGCCTCGTTTTTCTCGGTCGTCGAGGAGTTGGCGCCGAGGTGGAACACCGCCGAAAATTTTCCGAACGCCCCCGCGTCGGCGCGCAGCCGCGTCCGCAGCGCGTCGGCCTCGACAAACTCGGCGAACTTCAGCGGCCGGAGGTTTTTTTCCTTCGCGGGAGCGTTGTGCGTGAGCGGGACGCTGGCGCGCCACGTCGCCCGCGGATCGAGGAAATCGGCGACGACAATATTCGTCAGCCCGCGGCGGTTGAGCGCCCACACGAGTGCGCTGCCGATGAAACCCGCGCCACCCGTGACCAGAATCCGGCCGTCGAGCGCGCTCATGCGTCGCGGGAGAGTTCCACCGAGCGCGCCGTCGCGGCCAGCACGGTCTCCTTGATCGTGCCGCGGAAATCCCGTGCGGCCATGCGTTGCAGGCCGGCGAATGTCGTGCCGTTGGGCGACGTCACCTGGTCGCGGAGCGTCTCGGGTTCGGTGCCGGTGCGGGCCATGAGGCGCGCGGAGCCGAGCACGGTTTCCGTGGCGAGCTTCCACGCGATGTCACGCGGCAGGCCGGCGGCGACGCCGGCGTCGCGCAGCGCGGCGGTGAATTCGAACACATAGGCCGGACCGCTGCCGCTCACACCGGTCACGGCATCGAGCTGGGCTTCGCCGATTTCGACCACCTGACCGAGGGCGCCGAGAATGGCGTCGACGATCGCGCGGTCGGCCGGCGCGAGGGGCCCGTGGGCGCACCACGCGCTGATGCCGGCGCCGATCTGACCGGGCGTGTTGGGCATCGCGCGCACGAGGTTGCGAGCGCGAGGGAAGACCTTGGCGAGCGTCGCGACGCGTTTGCCGGCGAGGATGGAGAGCACGAGCTTCCCGGCGGCCAGCTCGGCGAGACGCGGATCGAGGCCGGCGAGTTGCTGCGGCTTGCAGGCCAGCACGAGCGTATCGGCGGGGGCGATGAGCGCCGCGAGGTCGGAGGTGGCGGCGACGCCGGTGCGCGCTGCCAGGGCGGCGGCCGTGCCGTCGCCGCCGTCGTTGCAGGCGAGGTCGGCGGGGGCGCGGACTTGTTTGGCGAGCAAACCGTCGACGATGGCCGAGGCCATGCGTCCGGCGCCCAGGAAGGCGATCTTACTCATCAAGAGAACTCTTTTTCCGGCGCTCCACCGGGTGCATCAGGATCGCGGTGGCGCCACCGCCAGCCGTGTCCGTCATCGTGACTTCGCCGCCGAGGTTGCGGAGGGCGTGGCGCGCAACGGTCATGCCCATGCCGACGCCGACAGTGTTCTTCGTGCTGACGAACGGCTCGAACATCTTGTCGCGGATCTCCGCGTCGATGCCGTGGCCGTGGTCGACGACCCGGAATTCCACGAACTTTCCCTCGTCTGTCTTCTCGACGATTTTGGCGTGGATCGAGATCGGACGCGGATCGGTGGGCTTGTTGTCGTAGGACTCCCACGCGTTGACGAGCACCTTGGCGAAGACCTCCTCGACGATCTCGTAGTTCGTGTCGATCTGGAGGTCGCCGAGCGGGTTGTCGATGGTGACGGGGGCGGCGAGCTTGTAGTCGTCGTGGAAGCGGGCGATGCCGCCCTCGATGAGCATTTGCACGCTCGCCTTGATGAGGGGCGGGCGGGACTTCACCACCAGCGTCGAGAGTTGCTTGATGATCGAGACGATGCGCTGGACGGCGTCCTCGACGTGCTGCGCGTTCTTTTTCACCTGCTCGGGCTTGTCGTAGTAGGCTTTGACGAGATCGAGGTAGCCGATGACGACGCCGAGGAGATTGTTGAGATTGTGCGCGATGCCCTGGGTGACGGCGCCGATGGTGGCGGCCCGGCGCGATTCCTCGAGGCGGCGCGTGAGATCGACGAGCTGGCGGTTGATGGCGACGAAGCGGAGCTGCGTCTGCACGCGGGCGTAGGTTTCGTCGAGGTCGATGGGCTTGGTGATGTAGTCGACGGCGCCGACGCCGAGGCCCTCGATTTTGCTCTCCTTGGTCGTGCGCGCGGTGATGAAGATGACGGGGATGCCGCGCGTGGCCTCGTCGGCCTGGAGGCGCTGGCAGACCTCGATGCCGTCCATGTCGGGCATCATGACATCGAGGAGGATAAGCTCGGGGTGCTGTTTCTTGACGAGATCGAGCGCCTCGAGACCGTTGTAGGCGGCGGCGACACGGAGGCCTTCACGTTCGAGTTTGCGCTTCAACAACTGGACATTGATGGGCTGGTCGTCGACGACCAGGATGAGGGGGGCGGCCATTTGCGATGTAGGAAAGGCAAATTCCGTCGGGCGTAAAGCCCGACCTACGCGACCCGGTGGCGATGGGCCTTGACGGTGTTCTTCATCAGCATCGCCACGGTCATCGGGCCGACGCCGCCGGGCACCGGGGTGATTTTCGAGCAGAGTGGCGAGACGGTGGCGAAGTTGACGTCGCCGGTCAGCCGGTAGCCGGTCTTTTTCGTGGCGTCGGGCACGCGGTTGATGCCTACGTCGATCACGACGGCACCGGGTTTCACCATGTCGGCGGTGACGAATTCCGCGCGCCCGATGGCGGCGATGAGCACATCGGCCTGGCGCGTGATTGCGGGGAGATTGGCGGTGGCGGAGTGGCAGATGGTGACGGTGGCGTTGGCGCCGGCGCGTTTTTGGAGCGCGAGGAGGGCGACGGGTTTGCCGACGATGAGCGAGCGGCCGAGCACGACCACGTGCTTGCCCTTGAGGTCGGTGCCGCTGCGCGCGAGCAGCTCCACGATGCCGGCAGGGGTGCAGGCGACGAAGCCGCTGTCGTCTTCCTGCGCGATCTTGCCGAGGTTGAGCGTGTTGAAACCGTCCACGTCCTTCTCGGGGGCCACGCGGCGGAAGACGGCGACCTCATCGATATGCTTTGGGAGCGGCGATTGCACGAGGATGCCGTCGACGGTGGCGTCGGCATTGAGATCGTCGATCAGCTTGAAGAGTTCGGTCTGCGAAATCGTGACCGGGGGCAGGATGATGCGGCTGGTCACACCGATTTCGGCGGCGGTTTTCTCCTTCTTCTTCACGTAGGAGACCGACGCGGGATCGTCGCCCACGCGGACGAGAGCGAGGCAGGGCCCGCGGCCGGAGAGCGTGGCGACTTCGGCCTTCAGCTCGGCGATGAGGGTGGCGGCGATTTGGTTTCCGTCGATCAATTCCATAAAAGGGAGAGCCCACGAAACACACTAAACCCACGAAAAGAAAATCCTTTCGTGAGCTTCGCGTGTTTCGTGGGCGAAATGCTTCTCCGGCTATTTTAGTTGCAGGGTCTCGATCGTGATCACGATGTCCTTGCCGTCGGCGCTGCCGCGCGCGGTGCCGAAGACGACCACCTTGTGGCCGACGTATTTCTCGATCTGTTCGGTGAGGAGTAGCTTGGAAACGTCGAGATACGCGTAGCGTTTGCCGGCGTCGTCGTTGAGCGCCCAATCGAAGGGGCGGCGGGGACGGAAGGGGCTCTGCGTGGAGACGAATTTGCCGGCGAACTGGCGGGGCAGGGTGCTCGCGCTGTCGGCGGCGGCAATCGTAGGCGCGGGTTGTCCGGGGGCGGCGGTGCCGTAGACGCCGGGGGCGACGGGTGCGGGTGAGAGGGCCGCTTCGGCGGGCGGTGGCGTGGCGGAGCCGCCGGCGGTGGCGGTGGCGATGGGCGGGACGTAGCCGGGCGCGCCGCCGATGTTCACGTAGCCGATCAGCGTGCGCTCAAGGCGGATCTGCGTCCACTTGCCGTGGAGGCCGGTGATCTTGGTCTTGTCGTTCTTTTCGGCGAGAGTGAGCACGCCGGCCGATTCCTTGGGCGCCAGATGGATTTTGGCGCCGGGAATTATGTCGAGGCTCTTGTTGAGATCCTTGTTGATCACATAACCTTCGAAAGGTCCGGGCAGCTCGATGGCGACCCAGCCGGCGGGTGTGCTGGCGACCGTGCCGGGGGCGGGAACGGGGTCGGTGCCGGCCTTCAAGAAGGTGATCGCGGGGGAGGCATCGTCGGGCTTCGTGTGCACAGCGGTCGTGCCGGCGAGCGGTGCGGCGAGGGCCGGGACGACGGCCGCGAGCAGCGCGGCGAGGATGGCGGGTTTAGTCTTCATCGATGAAACGAGATTCGGTCCGGCGCGGAGCAACCGCCTGATGGGCGGCGGGCGGCGTGGGCGGACTGCGGAACAGGAGGGCGATTTCCTTCGTAGAAAGGACCTTCCCGGCGCGCAACGGGATTCCTTTCAACTGGAGCGCGCCGATCTGGTAGCGGCGCAGGCGTTTCACATCGTAGCCGAGCGTCGTGAAAAGTTGCCGGATCTCGCGTTTTTTCCCGTGGTGCAGATGCACGTCGAGATCGGTCGCAGTGGAGTCGACTCTGGCGTTGATGAGCGCGGCACGCTCGACCTTGAGGCGCTCGCCTTCGAGCACGACGCCGCGGATGAGGTGCGGCAGACGCGCAGCCGGAAAAGGCTGCTTCAGCACCACGTGGTAGCGCTTCACCACGAGGTTGGAGGGGTGCATGAGCCGGTGCGCGAGATCGCCGTCGGTGGTCAGGATGACGAGGCCCTCGCTTTCGAGGTCGAGGCGGCCGGCGCAGAAGAAACGGAATTTGGAAAACTCCCGTGGCAGCAGCTCAAAGACCGTGGCGCCGTGGTGCGGATCGTCGTTGGAGCACACCAGGCCGCGCGGTTTGTGCACCGCCACGGTGATGCGCGGCTGCGCGGTGGTGCGCACGGGCTTGCCGCTGACGGTGACTTTGTCGACGCCCGGTGTGACCTTCTGGCCGAGGGTGGCCGGCTGGCCGTTGACCCACACCTCCTGTTGCACGATGAGCGCCTCCGCGGCGCGACGTGAGCACACGCCGGCGTCGGCGAGGAATTTTTGGAGACGAATCGGTTCGGAGGAGGCCATGCCAATCGCCCAGTGGGCGGCAATTCGGAGGGCGCTGCAAGCCTGCGCACGACACGGATGCGGCTTGCCTGCGTGCGGGCCCTGCGCTTCATGCGTGCGGCCCCATGAGTTCCCCTGATGCCGCCGAGCCCTTTGACAAAGATCGTCCTTTTCCTGCTCGGCTCGTCGAGAACCGCTTGTTGAACAAGCCGGGCTCGGCGAAGGAGACGCGCCATCTGGTGGTCAGCCTGCGAGGGAGCGGGCTGCAGTACAAAGCGGGCGACTCCATCGGCGTCTTCCCGACGAACCGTCCGTCGGAGGTCGCGGAGCTGCTTGAGCGCCTCGGTGCGACCGGTGGTGAGCCGGTGTCGCCGGCCGCGTTGAAGCTTCCGGCGCCCATCCCGCTGCGCGAGGCGCTCGCGGAGCGACTCGCGCTGGCGAAGCCCACGCGCCGCGTGCTGGAGACGCTCGCGGCGAAAGCGACCGACGCGGGCGAAAAAGCGCGACTCGCCGCGCTGCTCGCGCCGGAGGCGAAGGACGCGCTCGCGGCGTGGCTGGAGGCCCGGGAGTTCGTGGATCTGCTCGCCGAATTTCCAAGCGCGCGGCTGGCGGCGCAGGAGTTCGTCGACCAGCTCCGCAAGCTGATGCCGCGCCTCTACTCGATCGCGTCGTCGCCGCGCGTGGCGCCCGACGACGTGCACCTGACGGTGGCGATCGTGCGCTACTCGACCAACGGTCGCGACCGCGTGGGCGTGTGCTCGACGTTTTTGTCGGACCGCGCGGCGCCCGGGACGACGCCGGTGCCGGTGTTCGTCTCGCACTCCCATTTTGGCCCGCCGGCGAATGGCGCGGCGGATTGCATCATGGTGGGGCCGGGCACGGGCATCGCGCCGTTCCGGGCGTTCGTGCAGGAGCGGGCGGCCGCCGGCGCGACGGGCCGCAACTGGTTGTTGTTCGGCGATCAGCGGCGTGGCACCGATTTTCTCTACGAGGACGAGTGGCAGGAGTGCCTCGCGCGCGGCCAGCTCACGCGCCTCGACACCGCTTTCTCGCGCGACCAAGCTGCGAAAATCTACGTGCAGGATCGCCTGCGCGAAAACGCCGCCGAACTCTGGGCGTGGTTGAAGGGCGGGGCGTTTTTCTACGTGTGCGGCGATGCGAAGCGCATGGCCAAGGACGTCGACGCCGCGCTCCATGCCATCGTCGCGACGCAGGGCGGCATGACGTCCGAACAGGCGGCTGACTACGTGAAGCAATTGAAGAAGGACAGGCGCTACCAGCGGGACGTGTATTGAGAAGGGGAGTGAGGGAATGAGGGCGTGAGGGGGTGGGTCACCGGAGCTTGTCCTTGCGCCGGTCCCCTCATTCCCTCACTCCCTTTTTCCCTCAGTCCCTCCACACATGCTCACCTTTAACAATCGCACCGCCCTCGTCACCGGCGCTGGCCGCGGCATCGGCAAGGCCATCGCCGAGACGCTGGCCAAGCACGGCGTGACCGTCATTTGTGTTTCCAAGTCCGCCGACTCCTGCGGCGCGACCGCCGCCGCGATCGTCGCGGCGGGTGGCAAGGCCAAGGCGCTCGCCGTCGATGTGGCGGATGGCGCCGCCATCGCGCAGGCCGCCGAGGCGCTGCTCAAGGAATTCCCCGCGATCGATATCCTTGTGAACAATGCCGGTATCACGCGCGACGGCCTGCTCTTCCGCATGAGCGAGGCCGATTGGAGCGACGTGCTCGCGACCAACCTCACGAGCTGCTTTCACTGGACCAAGCTCATCGGCCGCCCGATGACGCGGGCGCGCTGGGGCCGCATCGTCAACATCGCCTCGGTGAGCGGCATCATGGGCAACGCCGGCCAGGCCAACTATTCCGCGGCCAAGGCCGGCATGATCGGCCTCACCAAGACGCTCGCGCGCGAGTTCGCGGGCCGCAGCGTGACCGTCAACGCCGTCGCGCCGGGCTTCATCAAGACCGATATGACGACCGAGTTCGTGAACAATCCCGAAGCCTCCGCGAAGATTCTCGAGGTTGTCCCGCTCAAACGTTTCGGCGAAGCCGCGGATATTGCGAACATGACCGCGTATCTGTGTTCGGAAGAGGCGAGTTACATCACGGGACAAGTTTTTACCGTTGACGGCGGGATGGCGATGTGAACCCTCCGACCAACTCCAACGTCCTCCGATTTTCGCTCCAATGGCTGACCAAAAAACCATCGAACAACGCGTCAAAGAGATCATCGTGAACCAGCTCAACGTGAACGAAGAGCAGATCACGCCCACGGCCTCTTTCCTCGACGATCTCGGCGCCGATTCGCTCGATACCGTCGAGCTGATCATGGCCTTCGAGGAAGAGTTCAAGGACGAGATCAAGGGTGAGATCCCCGAGTCCGACGCGGAGAAACTCCAGACCGTCGGCCAGGTGATCGACTACATCAAAGCCAAGGCCGGCGCTTCCTGATCGCCCGCGCTCCCTTTCAGGCGCCCTGCCATTTTCCGACACGGAAAGTTCTGGCAGGGCGCCTTTTTGTTTTCTGAAATTGCCGGCTGTTCCCGCTGCGCATGGCTTACTCACCGTCCTCACCTCGCGTTGTTGTCACCGGACTTGGTGTCGTCACTTCGATCGGCCACGACGTCGATTCGTTCTGGGCCAGCCTGCTGGCCGGCCGTTGCGGGATCGGGCGCATCGCGCTGTTCGACCCGAAGGATTTCGCGAGTCAGATCGGAGCCGAGGTGCGCGACTGGGATGCGGCGCAGCACATGGATCCGAAGGAGGCGCGCCGCAACGACCGCTACACCCACTTCGGTTTCGCCGCCGCCAGGCAGGCGGTGAAGGATGCCGGTCTCGATCCGGCGCGCGAAGACGGCGATCGCGTCGGCGTGATGATCGGTTCGGGCATCGGCGGCATGTGGACTTACGAATCGCAGCTCAAGGTGCTGGCCGAGCGCGGTCCGCGCAAGGTGTCGCCGTTCACGATTCCGGCGCTCATCGGCAACATGTGCTCCGGTCTCGTCGCGATCGAACTCGGGGCGCGCGGACCGAATTTCGGCGTCGTCTCCGCCTGCGCCACGGGCACGCATGCGCTCGGCGAGGCGGCCCACGCCATCCGACGCGGTGATGCCGACGTGATGGTCGCTGGAGGGGCCGAGGCGGCGATCACGCCGTTTGCCTACGCGAGCTTCTGTTCGATGAAAGCGATGAGCACGCGCAACGACGAGCCGCAGAAGGCGAGCCGGCCCTTCGACAAGGGCCGCGACGGTTTCATCATGGGTGAGGGCGCGGGGGTGCTCGTGCTCGAATCGCTCGAGCATGCCCGGGCGCGGGGGGCGAGAATCTACTGTGAACTGACGGGTTACGCGGCCACCTGCGATGCGTTTCACATCACGCAGCCCGATCCGGACGGCAAAGGGCTCTCGTTGGCGATGAAGCGCGCGTTGGCGAGTGCGGGCGTTGCGCCCGGCCAGATCGACTACATCAACGCGCACGGCACGAGCACGCCCTACAACGACAAGTTTGAGACGCTTGCGATCAAGAAGGTCTTCGGCGACCAGGCGCGCCGGGTCGCGATCAGCTCGACGAAATCGATGACCGGGCACCTGCTCGGCGCCGCCGGCGGCATCGAGTCGGTCATCTGCGTGAAGACGATTCAGACCGGTCGGATCGCCCCGACGATCAATCTCGAGGAGCCGGACCCGGACTGCGACCTCGACTACGTGCCGAATGTCGCGCGCGAGGCGCCGGTGCGCACGGTGCTGAGCAACAACCTCGGTTTCGGCGGGCAGAACGCGGCCGTCGTGTTTCGCGCGCTGTAGTTACGCGGTGGGCGTCTGCGCCAGCCACTTTTCGAGGCAGGACCGCAGTTCGTCGCGCCGCACGGGCTTGGCCAGGAAGTCGTTCATCCCGGCGGCGAGACACGCCTCGCGATCGCCCGTCATGGCGTTGGCGGTGAGCGCGATGATCGGGAGCGGGCGGCCGGCGAGTTTTTCGCGGATGCGGCGCGTGGCCTCGTAGCCATCCATACCGGGCATCTGGCAGTCCATGAGCACGACATCCCACGGCTCAAGCAAGGCGACTTCGACGGCCGAGGCGCCGTCGCCGACGATGGTCGGGGTGAGGCCGAGTTGCTCGAGGAGGAGCTCGACCACGCGCTGGTTGACGCGGTCGTCCTCGACGACGAGCACGCGGCCTTCGAGCAGTTGCGGTTTGCGGGCGAAGGGACTGCGGGACGGGCTGAGTGGCGCGGCGCCAGGCTTCATCGTGAGTTCGAAGCTGAATTCCGAGCCGACTCCCGGCGTGCTCTGGACGGTGATTTGTCCACCCATGCGGTTGACGAGGCGCTGCGAGATGGCGAGGCCGAGGCCGGTGCCGCCGAAGCGACGGGTCATCGAGCTGTCGCCTTGGGAAAACACCTGGAAGAGCTTGGCCTGCGTGGCGGCGTCCATGCCGATGCCGGTGTCGCACACGGCGAAGCGCAGGGTGACCGTCGTTTCGTCGCGGTGGCGCACGCTGATCTCGATGGCGACCCGCCCGGTTTCGGTGAACTTGATGGCGTTGCCGGTGAGGTTGAGGAGCACCTGCTTCAGACGCACGGCGTCACCCATGACGTGGCCCGGCAGGTCGGGGGCGAGGTGCAGGGAGAGTGCGAGCCGCTTTTCGGTGGCGCGTGAGCGCATGAGGGCGGCGACTTCCGTCACGGTCGGCGCGAGCGGAAAGAGGATCGACTCGAAATCGAGTTTGCCGCTCTCGATCTTGGAGAAGTCGAGGATGTCGTTGAGCAGGCGCATGAGCGTGTCCGCCGAGCCGGCGGCCACCTCGACCTGGGTGCGTTGTTCGTCGTTGAGCGGGGTGGTTTCGAGCACCTGGAGCATGCCCATGATGCCGTTCATGGGGGTGCGGATCTCGTGGCTCATGGTCGCAAGGAATTCGCTCTTCGAATGGCTCGCGGCCTCGGCGCGCTCCTTCGCCTCGCTGAGCGTGACGACCAGTTCCTCGTTCTCGAAGATCAGGCGCCAGAGGCGCAGCAGATCGGCGTGATGGAGCCGCGCGGTGTTGAACAGGAACAGCGCGTAAGTGATGACGATCAGGCCGAGGGTCCACGCCCCCGACTCCGGCAGCGTGATGAAGCGGGCGAACAGCGGCGTGAGGGTTGCGAAGACATAAAGCCGGTAGCTGAGCGGCACCGAGGCGAGCGAGCGGGCCGCCCCGGCGTTCATGCCGGCGAGAATGAAAATGAGCAGCAGGCGCGGCAGCAGTTCGTCGGTTTGGAAATACAGCCATCCGGCGCAGCCCCAGATCAGCCCGGCCACGCCCACACTGAAGAGAAAGGCATCGCGCCACCGCCGCAGTTCGTGGGGCGCGGGGTTGGCCCGGGTGAAGGCCGCACTGAGCCCGAGACGGCCGAGCGTCACCAGCACGATGGCGCCCAGCCACAGGGCGTGCAGATCCCACGGGTGCGCCGTCAGGGAGCCCGCCACGAGGATGAGGGCGAGAACGATGTTGGAAAACAGGCCGAACCCCGCCTGCCGGTAAAGCAGCCGGGTCATCTCCGCCTCGACCTTCTGGTCGATCGTCGGACTGCGGGACGGAAGCTTGGCGGCGGGGTCCATGCGTGGGGGAAAATGACAGAGATGGGTTGTGGCTAAAGAATTTTCAGTCCGCCGATTGAGGAAAAACGGGCGAAAAAAAACCCGCGGCCGGATGACCGCGGGCGAAAAGAGGGGGGGGAGGGAGGCTCAGACCACTTTCTCGACGAGACCGGCCTTGATGGCCTTCACGGAGACCCAGACGCGCTTCACGCCGCCGTTGGCGGTGCGGATACGGATGCGCTGGAGATTAGGGCGGAATTTGCGCTTCGTGATGCTCGTCACGTGCGTGCCGATGCCGCCGCTCTTCTTGGACTGACCTTTGCGGTTGATGATCGAGCCCTTGACGGGACGGCGACCGGTGATGAAGCAAACTCTGGCCATGATGGTTTTCGATTGGTTAAAGGGTCGCGAGTAAAGGCCGGCGACCGGGCGAGGCAAGGGCAATTTTGCCGACGGCGCACATCACCACGACTTTCCGGTGTGAATGCACCAATCGTTCCCGCGTAGGCCGGCGCGCTCGCCAGCGAGCTGACCTCCAGGTGCGAAACCACACCGGAAAGCCGTGTGCACATCACTCCCGCCACGCGTGCAGCACCTGAAATTTTTGCCCGAGATGTGAAGGGTGAAGCAGTTGCAGCAGGCTTTGTTTCCGGTGGCTGAACCGCCCGGCCTCGGCTGCCGTGGTCGATGCGAGGAACCGGCCCGCATGGCGGACGAAAAACGCTTCCTGCGGCTGCACCTGGGGTTCCGCGAAGCCCCGCTGGCGCAGCGCCCCAACCAGCCAGTCCCAGCACACATGGCAGGTGAGGTCCTGTTCGCCAGGGCGGGCGAGCAGGTCATTCGACTGGGCATGACGGAAATAGGCCCGCGCGGTGCCGGCGGGGGTGTCGCAGGCGAGTTCCGGCCAGGTTTTGCCATAATCGCACGCGATAAACAGCCCCGTCCACGGCCGCGCGGCGAGAGCGCCCGCCAACTCGGCGGCGGCCAGCGGGGCGTCGATGACATAGCCCTCCGGCGCCGTGGCCGGCAGGAGGGATGGTGTCGGGCGGCGCGTCAGCTCCACCTCGGCGAGCACGTCCGCGCGCAGCGTCACGCCCAGCTCGCGCCACCGACCATCGCGAAATCCATAGCGTCGGAACGGCTGCGCATCGAACAGTTCGTTGGAAAACACCACGCACCGGCCCGCGAGTGGCGGCGGTTCGCCGACGCGCACGGTGCGCGCCGCCGCGAAGGGATGCGCCACGCCTTGCAGCACGCCGGCCTCCGGTTCGGCTCCGATTTCGACAAATGTGAACTCCGCCGGCTCGGCGCCGTGCAGCAGGGTCACGCAAGCCGCGCACACGAGTTCGCCAAACACCGGGTTGCTCGTGCTCGCCGTGAAAAAATCCGTCCCGGCCTCGCAGCCGATCCGCCGCCGCGGGGCGCGGTAGTAGCCCACCGCCGGATCGTAGAGCGCCAGCGCCATGAATCGGGCGAAGTCCATCGTCCCGTCGGTGTCCGCATGGGCGCGGAAAATTTCGCGAAATTCCGGCGAGGCCGCGCGGGTCGGGACTGGCGTTGACGAACCCATTTACAAAGCGAAGCGGATGCCCACAGTGGGCGGCATGTTCAAACGGATTCTCATTCTTGCGACGGGTGTGATGCTGGGCATCGCGCTGTCGCTCGCCGCGGCCCGCGTGGCGGTGGCATGGAGTCTGTTTCCCTCCCGCGAGCTTTCCCGCCACGCCGGCTACGTGCGCGATGTCATGCAACTCGTCAGCGAGCACTACGTCGATCCCCGGGCTGCGGCCTACGACAAACTCGCGCGCAACGCGATCCACGGCATGGTCGAATCGCTCGATCCGCATTCGGAGTTTCTCGAGGCCAAGGACAACAAGGAATTCGAGGAGGATCTGACCGGGGAGTTTGGTGGCATTGGCATCGAGGTCGAGACGCGCGCCGGCAAGGCGATCGTCATCGCGCCGATCGCTGGCACGCCGAGCGACCGGGCGGGCATCCAGCGCGGCGATGAGGTGGTCGCGATCGACGGCCGGCCGGTGGAAAGTCTCAACTCCTCCGACGGCATCGTCAGCCAGCTCCGCGGCAAACCGAAAACCAAGGTGGTGGTCGGGCTCTTCCGCCCGTCCACGCAGCGGCGATTCGAGGTTGCGCTGGTGCGCGAGGTGATCCGCAGCGAAAGCGTGCGCGACGTGCGCGTGATCGACGGTGGTGTCGGTTACGTGCAGCTCACCGAGTTTTCCGACCACACCGGCGAACAGTTCGGCCGGGCGCTCGAGGGCCTGTTGCGGCGGGGCGTCACGTCCCTCGTGATCGACTTGCGCAACAATCCCGGCGGTGTGCTCGAAGCTGCCGTGGAGGTGGCCGAGCCGTTTTTCCGCAAGGGTGAACTCATCGTCTACACGCAGGGCCGCCAGCCGGCCGACCGCGACGACTACCGCGCCGAGGCCGACGGCCATCCGGTCACGCTGCCGGTCGCGGTCCTGATCAACGCGGGCAGCGCGAGCGCGGCGGAGATTCTTACGGGCGCGCTCAAGGATACGAACCGGGCGGTCGTGGTCGGCGAGCGTTCCTTCGGCAAGGGGTCCGTGCAATCCGTGTTTCCGCTCAAGAACGGCGAGGGCCTGCGCCTCACCACCGCCCGCTATTACACCCCCGCCGGCGTGAGCATCCACGAGAAGGGCATCACGCCCCACGTCGAGGTGGTCATGACGCCCGAGGAGGATGAGAAACTCAGCCGCCAGCGCGCCCGGGCCGACCTCAGCGATCCGCAGGCGTTCAAGGAACGCTTCGGCTTCGAGCCGATCGAGGACCGGCAATTGCAGGCGGCCCTCGACGTGTTGAAAGGCGTGCGCGTGCTGGCCGGCCGCTCCGGACGATGATCCTCGCGCTGGAGAGTTCCTGCGACGAGACCGCCGTGGCCGTCTTCGATCCGAGGCGTGGACTCGTCGGTGAATGGGTGCACAGCCAGATCGCGTTGCACGAGCAACACGGTGGCGTCGTGCCCGACCTCGCGACGCGCGAACATCTGCGGCATTTCGCGCCCCTGCTCGAGCGCGCCCGGAATGAGGTCGGCTGGGAGCGAATCTCGCGGATCGCCGTCACCAACGGCCCCGGTCTCGCCGCCTGCCTCGTGATCGGCGTCGCGGCGGCGAAAGCGCTGGCGTTCGCGCTGCGCGTGCCACTGGTCGGGGCGAATCACCTGCGCGGGCATGTATGGTCGCCGTTCGTGGCGCTGCACGCGGAAGCGCCGGCCGACTTCGACCGGCGCCTCGCCGGATTGCTGCCACATCTCGGGCTGATCGTGTCGGGCGGCAACACCCTGTTGTTCGCCATCGACGAAGCGCGCCGGGTGCGCGTGCTGGCTTCGACGCGCGACGACGCCGCGGGCGAGGCGCTCGACAAAGGGGCCAAGCTCCTCGGCCTCGGCTATCCGGGCGGGCCGATCGTCGAGCGGCTGGCGGCAGGCGGGCGGGCGGACGCGTTTGATTTTCCCCGCGGGATCGGCCGGCGCGACGAGTTGGATTTTTCGTTTTCCGGTCTGAAGACCAGCCTGCGCTACCGCGTGGAGAAAATGAGCCCCGACGAAGTTCTGGCCCGGCGGCCGGATCTCTGCGCGAGTTACCAGCAGGCCGTGGTGGATGCGCTGGCCCGCAAGACCCGCGCCGCGCTGGCCGCAGACGGTGCATCCTATCGCAGCCTGGGTCTGTCCGGTGGTGTGGCCAACAACCAGACGCTCCGCGCCGCGCTTGACGGCGAGGCCCGCCGCGCGGGCGTCCCGTTGTTCGCCGCGCAACCCCGGCACACGGGCGACAACGCCGGCATGATCGCGTTTGCCGCCTGGGCCGATCCTGACGGCCTCGATCGCGCCACCGGCACGGAGTTGCGGGTCGATCCCAGCGCCGCGCTGGCGTAACGGCTTCGGCCGTCAAGACTACCCGTCGCAGCGGGTAAATGGGGCGACCAACGGGATTTGAACCCGCGACCCCAAGATCCACAATCTTGTGCTCTAACCAACTGAGCTATGGCCGCCGTAAAATGGAGGACGCGGACTGTCGCGAGTGGGTCCGGGGCTGTCAATCCCTTCTTCCCCGGGTGTGCCGTTGCGCCGCGGGGATCGGGAATCAGAGTGGTCGCACGCATGCCGAGTCTGCGCCTCGTCACGTTTAACATCGCCCATGGCCGCGGTTTGACGCCGATCCAAGGCATCACCTCCCAACGCAAGCTCCGGCTCAACCTCCGGCGCATCGCCGCACTGCTGGACCGGCTCCGGCCTGATATTGTCGCCGTGCAGGAGATCGACCAGCGCTCGCGGTGGGCGGGCAATTTCGACCACCTCGATTACCTGCGAGTGCACGCGCGGTTTCCGCACACGGTCTTCGGCATCAACAACCGCCGCGCCGGCCTGCTGAACCTGAGCTACGGCAACGCCGTCCTCTCGCATCATCCGATCCGCACGGCGGAGACCGTGACGTTCGGGCAGCGCAAGGTGGGCGAGAAGGGTTTTCTTTACGTCGAACTCGACGTGCACGGCCGGCTCGTGCCCGTCGTGAACCTGCACCTGCATTTCAGCTCGCGGGTGCAACGGCTGCGGCAGCTCGAGCGGCTGCTCGCGTGGCTGCGCGACAAACACCGGCTCCACGCCGGTCGCTGGGCCGTGCCGCCGGTCGTGTGCGGTGATTTCAACAACTCGGGCTCGCGCGACGACGCCACGGCCGCCTTGCTGAGCCACCTGAGCGACTACGGCGACTACACGCTCCACCCGCAGAAGGGCGGCACCTTTCCTTCCCCGCTGCCGCGGCGGGCGCTCGACTTCATTTTTCTGCCCTCCGGCTGTAGCGGTGCGCGCGGCGAGGTGGTGCGTTCCCTGCTCTCGGATCACCGGCCGGTGGTGGTGGATTTCGAAATCAAATAGGGAGCGCGGGAGCACCGGAGTGAGGGCATAAAGGGCACAGTTTCGCGGCTTGATCCGCACTCCGGCATTGCGCTCCCGCCTCCCCTCCATCCCTCATTCCCTGCTCCCTTTTCCGATGTCCCGACTCGCCGCCGCCTTCGCCCTTGCCCGCGCACAAAACCGCGCCGCTTTCGTCGCCTACGTCTGCGCGGGCGATCCGGATTTCGACACGTCGCTGGCGGTCGGCCGCGCACTGCTGGCCAACGGGGTGGACGTGCTCGAACTCGGCGTCCCGTTTTCCGATCCGCTGGCGGACGGGTTGACCAACCAGCTCGCGGCGCAGCGGGCGTTGGAGAGCGGAATGACGGCTGGCCGCGTGTTCGAACTGGTCCGGCGCCTGCGCGAGACGAGCGAGGCGCCGATCATCTTCTACACCTACTACAATCTCGTCTTCGCAAACGGCGTCGCGGCCTATGTGCAGGCCGCGAAGGATGCCGGAGTCGACGGCATCCTGACGCTCGATCTGCCGCCGGAAGAGGCCGGCGAGATGGCGGCGGCGTGCCGCGCGCACGGCGTCGACACCGTGTGCATCGTTGCGCCCACGACGCCGGACGCCCGCATCGCGAAGATCGCGGCGGCGGCGACGGGCTTCATCTATTACGTCTCGCGCGAGGGTGTCACCGGCGTGCGCGATCAGGTGGCCGGCAATATCCCCGAGGCGGTCGCGCGCATCCGGGCGCAGACGGCGCTGCCGGTCGTGGTGGGTTTCGGCATCGGCACGCGCGGGCAGGTGGCGGAAGTGGCGGCGCAGGCCGATGGCGTGGTCGTCGGCAGCGCCCTGGTGAACTGCATCCGCGACAACCTCGCCAACCGTGCGGCGATCGTGCCCGCGATCGCCGCGCGCGCGGCGGATTTGTCGGCGGGCGTGAAGCGCGCCTGAGTCTTCCCCGCCCATGCCGCGCAAAATTCTCCTGATCGACGACGACCGGATGCAGTTCCGGCTCGTGACGGCGCACTTCAAGAACTTCATCGGTGAGAAATACGAACTCGAGTGGGCGGCCACCTACGAGGAGGGTTTGCAGAAGCTGGTTACCGGCACGCACGCGGCCTGCCTGCTCGACTACCAGCTCGGGGAGCGGGACGGCCTGCAGCTCATCCGCGAGGCGGTCGCCCACGGCTGCCGCACGCCGATCGTATTCCTGACGGCGGAAACGGCGGAGCGCGTCGACATCGCCGCGATGAACGCCGGTGCCCTCGACTATCTCGTGAAGGGCGAGATCACGCCGCGGATGATCGAGCGTTCGATCCGGTATGCGCTGAAGCTGGGCGACACGCTCGAGGCGCTGCGACGGCTCGCGACCCGCGACCAGCTCACGGGTCTGCTCAACCGGCGCGAGTTCGAGCGCATCCTGACGGAGGAGGACGAGCGGGTGCGACGCTTCGGCCACTCGCTGGGCCTCGTGATGGTGGACATCGATCATTTCAAGGCGGTCAATGACACGCACGGCCATCCCGTGGGCGACGCTGTGTTGCGCGAAGTCGCCCGGCGGGTCTCGGACGAGATTCGCACGGTGGACCGGGCGTTGCGCTTTGGCGGCGAGGAGCTCGCCCTGATCCTCGTGCAGACGGATCGAGCGGGGGCGCTTGGCGTGGCGCGCAAGGTCTGCCGGGCGGTTGAAAAAGAGCCGATTCTCGTGAGCGACACGCTCGCGTTGAACATCACGGTGAGCGCAGGGGCGGCGGCGATGCCGGAGGACGCGAAATCTGGTCTCACGTTGCTCAATGCCGCTGACAAGGCGCTCTATGGCGCGAAGAAACGCGGGCGGAACCGCGCCGTGGCGTTCAACGAAATTTAGGCCGGAGCGATGCCGTCGGCCCCGATTTCATCGGCGCCAGATGCTGATCGAGGTGGAGCGCGTTGCCCTCAACGCGCTGGTGTGAAGGTGGGAGCGGGTTTACCCCGCGACTCGTCGGGGCGTAAAGCCCCTCCCACAAAAAGCGTGTTGAGGGCAACGCGCTCCACCTCGGCAGCATCATTCCGACTACGGTGCGGCGGCCAGCTCCGCCGGTCCCACCGGAAGGAGCGATGGCTCGTCGGGCGCGGGTGCCATCACCCGCAGGCTGCGCGGGCGGACTTCGAAGACAACGGACGCGCCCGTCCGATGCAGCTCGCCGTCGACGTGGATGAGACCGGCCTTGGCGCGCTCGACGACGAAGCGCCGGCTGCGCAGGCGCAGCACATCGGTGCGATGGTTGAGCGAGCCGAGGAAAAGGCGGGCGGCCAGTCCGGGGCCGTTGCGCCACGTCGTGGGCGGAATCGCCGTGAGGTCGAGCACGCCGTCGTCCGGCAGGGCACCGGGCGCGATGCGGGCGCCGTTGCCGTATTGATCGCAGTTGGCGACGGCGAGCGTGAAGACGCGCCGCGATTCGCGCAGGCCGTCGCACGTGATCGTGCAGGTCTCGGGCTGATAGGCGCGCCAGGTTTGCGCGGCGGTCAGCAAATAGCGGGGCAGGCCGCGCACCGAGTGCCGGTTGAATTCCTCCGAGACGACCGCCTCGAAGCCCAGGCCGGCGGTGACGAAAAACGCGCGCCCGTCGGCCAGGCCGGAATCGATCAGGCGCGGCCGGCCATCGACCAGGATGGCCAGCGCGCGTTCGATCGCGCCGTGCACGCCGAGCGTGCGGCCCAGACCGTTGCCGGACCCGCAGGGCACGAGGCCGAGGACCGCGTCGCGGCCGGCGAGCACGGTGGCGATTTCGTTGATCGTGCCGTCGCCGCCGACCGCGACGACGAGTTGGCAGCCGTCGGCCAGCGCCTGCCGGGCGAGTTCCGTGGCGTGGTGCGGGCGGCGCGTGACGGTGACCTCGGCGAGGCGCGCCGACGCGAACGCCTGCACGGCGGCGAGGGCGCGGTGCGAGCGACCGGAGCGGGGATTGACGATGAAACGGGTTTTCACCGGCGGAAGATTTGACCACGGATGACACGGATGGCACGGATTGGGAAAACAAAACCGTGTCCCTTCCGCGCCTCCTGCACATCCTCACCGGACCGACGGCCGTCGGTAAGACCGAGTGGGCGCTGCGTTGGGCGGAGGCGAACGGGGCCGAGATCGTGTCGTGCGACTCGCTGTTGTTTTACCGCGGTCTGGACATCGGGACCGCCAAGCCGACGCCGGCGGAGCGCGCCCGCGTGCCGCACCACCTGATCGATATCTGCGACGCGACGGAGCAGGCCAGTGTCACCCATTATGTGACACTGGCGAGGCAGGCGGTGGAGCAGATCGCGGGGCGGGGGCGGGCCGTGCTGGTGACGGGGGGGAGCGGGTTTTATCTGCGGAGTTTCTTCGCGCCGGTGGCCGACGAGGTGGCCGTGCCGTCGCAGGTGAGGGACGAGGTGGCGGCGCTGCCGCGGGAGGTGGCGGTGGAGCGGCTGCGCGCGCTGAATCCGGGCGGGCTCGGGACGCTCGATACGGCGAATCCGCGGCGTGTGGCGCGGGCGCTGGAACGCTGCCGGGCGAGCGGACGCACGCTGGCGGACATGGCGGCGGAGTTCGCCCGGCGACCGGGGGCATTTGCGGACTGGACGGTGAAGCTCACGCGGCTGGAGCGGGCGCCGGCGGAGTTGAACGCGCGGATCGAGGCGCGGGTGGCGGCGATGCTGGCGGCGGGATTGGTCGACGAGGTGCGGGCGCTGCGCCGGGCCGGTTTCGAACGCAACGCGAGCGCCGCGCGGGCGATCGGCTACCGGGAAGTGCTGGCGATGCTGGACGGGGCGCTGCCCGAGGCCGGTCTCGCGGCCGAGATGGCGAAGAATACGCGGGCGCTGGTGAAAAAGCAGCGGACGTGGTTTCGGACCCAGTTGCCGGAGCACCGATCCGTTACCGTGGACGGTCTGCGCGACGCCGGGCAGTTGTTCGTGTGAGGGGCGCGGCGGCTGGTGCCGCGACTTGAAAGAAATGCGACGAGGGCAGGCGGGCAGCAGCTGGAGCGATTTCAGAAATTCCGCGGCCGTTTGTGTCGGGGTTTATCCCCGACGCGTCGGGCGTAAAGCCCGACCTACGTGCCGGTCGCCGCTACACTTCAACTTAAACCGCTCTGTTTCGCGCCGGCGCGGGGTTGATCGCAAGCGGTCCACTCGCTGGCGTTCGCGGCCACCGCTCACGAAACCGCCGGGTCGCGGCCCTAGCGGGCGCGCCGATAGGTGTCGCGGTAGTAAATCACAGTGTCGATGTTGACGACGTCGATGACGCCGCTGTCGGTCGTGGTCAGGCAGATTTTCTTTTCGCGGCGGCCGATGCGATAGGTGTCGGAGCCGTTGCTGATGGAGCGGGCGTTGCCGATCTCGGCAAAGGTCACGCGGCCATCCGGACCGATGGAAATGAGGCGGTCGCCGGACTTTTCACCGGTGGCATAGGTGCCGGCGACGGCCTGCTTTTGCGCGGCCAGTTCGGCGGGATCGGTCAAGAGGGTGACGGCGATCTTCTCGTGGACGCTTTCGGTGTAGAAGGCGGAGTAGAGCGTGTAGCCGTTGAGGGCGAGGCCGGCGAGCAGGATGGCGACGGCGATCCCGCGTCCCGGCGCAGCGATCCGGCCGGGCAGGTCGGCGCCATCGGGCGCCACCGGGTCCGCGCCGGACGGCCCGGGGCGATCGAGATGGGCGACGATTTTTTCGGCCGTGAGCTCGGTGCCCGGCTCGGTGGTGTCGCGGGCGTTGTAAAGATGGAGGTGGCCGAGGCTGGTGCGAACCAGGAAGTGGCCGGCGGGCGCAGCGATCCGGACGAAGGGATCGGCCTCGGCGTTCTGGATCGCGTCGATGGCGGCGAGACGCTCGAGCAGGGCGACCACCTGCGCCGCCGAGAGTTCGCCGAGGTCGCTCTCGCCGTAGTCGGGGGCGGCGGCGGTGGTGTCGCTGGAGAGGTTGACCGTGGTGACCTTGAACATGGCCGGTTAGTGTTCGAGGACGAAGACGGGATAGTTCCGAAAACCGAGCCGGAGATTGCCGGTCTCGAGGTTGCCGTCGTCGATCTTGCGGTCGAGGTCGATGAGCTGGTTGCGGTCTTCGGTCACGGGGCTTCCGGCCACCGTGGAGATGACGATGGCGGCCCGGTGGCGCTCGCCTTGGTGCCAGGAGTTGGGCGCCCAGGTGTAGCGTCCGCCGATGGGGGTGGGGCGCGCCCAATTCGATTCGCGGAGATAGCCATCCATGCCCGGAGGGAAGACGCCCGGCTCGCTGCCACCGCCGGGCCATTCGCCCTTTTCCTGCACGTAGTGCTGCAAGGCTGACGAAAACACGCGCAGATCGTTGGCCACCGTCGTCGCGCGCGAGTTAAACTGGACCTTCTTCAGCGTCGGCACCGCGATCGCCACCAGCAGGCTGATGATGAAGACCACGACCGAGAGTTCCACGAGGCTGAAGCCCGCTATTCGGGCACGGCGGCCGCCGCGGGTCGGAGGGAAGGATGGGCGGCGGAACGCGGGCATGGACGGGCGCGAAGACCAAATCACGGAGGCGGGCCGCGTTCAAGCCGGGCGTTGCGCCCGCGCGAGGCGCACGAAGATCACGACGTGGGTGGCGATGATCAGCGGCACCAGGAAGGTCGGCAGCAGGCTGAGGGGCAGATGGGTGAGCGCGCGCATCTGCGCGGGGTTCTCCAGATTGAGCCGGGCCGCGGTCGCGGCGACGAGCAGGATGTCGATCAGGCCGACTACATTCCAGATCATGAGCGCGCGCTGGCGCGTCGCCGCGGAGAGCGGCGCGAGCGCCACGGGCAGCGCCAGCGTGGCGACCACGATGTCGCCGATCCCGCCGTTGACGGCGAAGTCATGGGGCAGTTCGCCGCGGCGGTAGAGGATCAGGAAATAGATGCCGACAAAACGCGTCACGTGCAGCAGGACCAGCGAGCGCACATCGAGTGCATCCACCCAGGCGCGCAGGGCCGGCACGCGGAAGTAGAGGTAGAGCACGAACCCGGCGAGGCCGAAGACCAGCGCGGGGACCGCCGGCGGGGCGAGGCGCTGGAGCAGGAGGGCGCGGCCGGCCAGCAGGGCGGCGATGAACCAGAGCCACAGAATGATGCGCACAGCGATGCGAGTGGACATGCCCAAGACTGACGGGGCGGAAGTGAACGAGGCGAGAGCAGAGTGGGTGGCGCGCCGCCAGTCCTGGCCTTCGCAACGAACGGCGGCGCGCAAGCGCGTGCGAAACGTCCGGTGCTCCTTTTCTCGCGATGCACGGTCGCTGCCCGCGTTCGCCGCGGCCACCGGCAAAGCCGGCGCGACCCCGGCCGCGCGGCGTGCGGCCGAGCGCGATCGGGGCCGTGGTCGAGACTCATTACTGAGTCTCGCGAAATAGGGTGACAAAGAGTTCGGTGGTTCGGGGAGCGCACCCGTCTCGGGTGCTGGTGCCGGCGTCTCGCCGACACCTCCGAAATCCTCGGCGAGACGCCGAGGACGGCCCGCGGGACGCGGGCG
>JACRKC010000031.1 GCA_016235555.1 Verrucomicrobiota bacterium | reverse complement strand
CGTTGACCTCAACGCGCTTGGGTTACGACGTGAATCCTGAAAAGCGCGTTGGGGTCAACGCGCTCCACCGCTCCACCGCACGGTCACGAATAAACGCGAGTTCAACTACAGGGTTCCGGCTCGGACGGGGAACGGAGCGACCAGGGCAGTCGAAATGCGGGCACGGGGACGTGCCCGCCCACCCCCGCCCCTGGTGCAGCCCGGCCGCTCCGGGGCTGTCCTCAGTTTGAGTCACACCCGTTCGCGGCGGCGGCGCGAAAATCAGTTTGCATGGGGCGGCGGGCGCCGCATCACTCGTCGCCACTTTATCCGCATGGCGTTCAACCTGAAAAAAGTGCTCAAGGCGTTGCTGCTGTCGTCCAACCAGGCGCTCGCGATCAAGGACATTCAAGCTGCGTTTGCGCGGTTTCACGAGCAGGCGCAGGTGCCGTTGGTGAGCGAGGAGCCGGTGGGCGAAGGCGCCCCCGCGGCGTCCGGGAGCGCTCCGGCGGAGACGTCCGCGGAAGCCCCGGTGGAAGCTGCGGCGGTGCCGGTGGCCGAGGCCGTTCAGGCCGGTGCCGCGGTGGTGGAGGCGGTGGAAGAGGTGACCGAGGGACCGCAGGACCCGGAGCTTTACAGCGGCGTGCCGGAGCTGGTGACGGTCACGCAAATCCGCGAGACGATGGACCAGATCGCGGCGGAGTTGCGCGCGAGCGACGAAGGGTTGCTCCTTATCGAGGGCGCCAACGGCTACCGGCTGGTGACGCATCCGCGGTTTGCGCGTTGGGTGCGCATCCTGCGGCAGGAGCCGCCGCCGGTGCGGCTCAACCAGTCGTCGGTCGAGACGCTCGCGGTGGTGGCCTACCGCCAGCCCGTCACGCGCACGGAGATCGAGACGATCCGCGGCGTGTCGGCGGAGGCGGGCATCAACAAGCTGCTCGAAAAGGAACTCATCTACATCGTGGGCCGCGCCGATCTGCCGGGGCGTCCGCTCCAATACGGGACCACGGACAAGTTTCTCGAGTTCGTCGGCATCAAGTCGTGCGACGAACTGCCGGCGTCGGACGTGCTGTCGTCGCGTCAGATCGACGAGTGGCTGCAAAGTTCGTCGACGGCGCACAAACCGAACGACACCGACATGGGTCTCGCCGACGAGGAACTGCCGCTGGAAGGCGCCGCCCCTCAGCCCGCCGCGCCTGCCGCGCCCGCCGCATCATGAGCCTCGAGCCCATCCGCGAAAAGATCGACTCGCTGGACCGCCAGCTCGTCACGCTGATCAACGAGCGCCTCGCGCTGGCCGCCGAGATCGGCAAGATCAAGCGCAGCCAGGGCGGGCAGATCTACGTGGCGGAACGCGAGGATGCCGTGATCCGCAAGGTCACGAGCCAGAACGAAGGGCCGATCAAGCACGAGGCGTTGCAGGCGATCTACCGCGAGATCATGTCGGCGGCGATCGCGCTCGAGCAGCCGTTGCTGATCGCGTATCTCGGGCCGGAAGCGACCAACACGCATGCGGCGGCGATGAAGAAATTCGGCGCGAGCGTGAATTATCACGCGATGGCGAGCATCGGTGACATCTTCACAGCGGTCGAGAAGGGCGAGACGGATTACGCGGTCATCCCGATCGAGAACTCCACCGAGGGCAGCGTGCGCGAGGCGCTGGATAATTTCGTGGAGAGCGACCTCAAGATCGTCGCGCAGATCTACCTCGAGATCACGCACGCGCTCATCTCGAACTCGCCGCTCGAGGACATCGAGCGCGTTTACTCGAAGGATCAGGCGCTCGCGCAATGCCGGCACTGGCTGCAGCGGCACCTGCCGCACGCGCAACTCATCGATGCGCCGAGCACGTCGCGCGCGGTGCAGTTTGCCAAGGAAGAACCGGGCACGGCGGCGATCGCGAGCGAGATGGCGGCGGAGCACTACGGCGTGCCGATCGTCGAGCGCAACATCCAGGACAAGGCGGACAATACCACGCGGTTTTTCGTGATCGGCAAGAAGGCGTCCGGCCCGGTCGGCAACGGCAAGGATCTGACGAGTTTTCTGATTTCGCTCGGGGACGAGGCGGCGGCGCACTCGGGGGCGCTGTTGAAGATGCTGATGCCGCTGGCCGAGCGGGGCATCAACCTCTCGAAGATCGAGTCGCGACCGAGCAAGAAGCGGCCGTGGGACTATTACTTCTTCATCGACGTGACCGGGCACTACGAGGACGCCAACATGAAGGAGGCGCTCAGCGAGCTGAAGAAATTCTGCCCGATGGTGAAGTGGCTGGGCAGTTATCCGGCGGTGAGCTGACGCGGGCCGGTCGGAAATGGAATCCGCTCGCCTGAGCGGCGTGGATATGTGCGCCGGACTGCAACGGGCCGCCCGGAGGTCGGCCCCTACCTTCCGTGCTGGAAGAAGAAATAGAGCGCGGCGACGCCGAGAGCCACGAGGACGAGCGCGCCAAAAAAGTAAAGCAGGCAGCCCTTCTTGACGTCGGACTTCATCGTGTCGGGCTCGACCTGATAGTCCCGGAGGATGGCGTCGGCGGAGGCGGCTGTCGCCGCGTCGTCGGAGGGGGCTCGCGGGGCGGCGACGGGTGTGGCGGACGACTTGGCCGCGACGGGCGGAGCCGCGCGCATGGAGAACGGAACGCTCGTGAGGTCGTCGGCGGGCGGCGGCGTGATCGGCTCCACGGGCGCGGGGGCTTCGAGGGCCCGATCGATTTCGCGATCGAGCCACGCGAGGTGCTCCGCGACGAGGGCGCGCTGGCGGCGGAGTTGCTGGAGCCGGTCGGACATGGGCGCGACGGTGAGCGAGCGGGCGGGGGCGGGCAAGAAATCTGATGGGCGGGGGACGGGAGCGGTCTCGATCGACGAGGCGGGACCCGCCTTCGCGCAAGGCTACGGCGGGCAAGCTACCTCGTCCACGACTCGGGAAATAAAAAAGGGCCGGTCGGAGACCGGCCCTACGGAAAGCGGTTGTCGCGCCGTTCAGGCGGTGACGACGTTCACGCGGCGATGGGCCTTGTCGTATTGCACCTTGCCGTCGGTGAGCGCGAAGAGGGTCCAGTCGCGGCCGGTGCCGACGTTGTCGCCGGCGTGGAGCTTGGAGCCGCGCTGACGCATGATGATGCCGCCGGCCCGGATGGCCTGGCCGCCGAAAACTTTTACGCCGAGCCGCTTCGAGTGACTCTCGCGGCCGTTGGTGGATGTGCCCTGACCTTTCTTGTGCGCCATGGTGGGTGGTTCCTTTCTTGGAGAGTTAGGCCTTGATCGAATCGATCTTGATGACGGAGAGCTCCTGGCGGTGGCCCTGCTTGCGCTCGTAGCCCTTGCGCTTCTTCTTCTTGAAGACGATGATTTTGTCGCCGCGCTTGTTTTCGAGCACGGTGGCCGAAACGATCGCTCCCGCGAGGGTGGGCTTGCCGACCTTGTAGTCCGCGCCTTCACCGGCGGCGAGCACGTCCTTGATCTCGATGGTCGAGCCCTTTTCGGTGCCGGGATAACGGTTGACGGTGAGAATGTCGCCCTCGGACACAGTGAACTGCTGGCCCTGGGTTTTGATCGTGGCTTTCATAAATAAAACCGCAGAAAGAACGGTTTCGCGGAAGCGAACGCAAGGGAATTTTTGGAGAAACGAGCGTGTCAGGCGGACGGTTCGGGAAATTCCGCAACTCCCGGGTGGGCAGCGTTGGCGGCGGCGTAGGGGAGCGCCCACGCGACGGCTTCGCGCCAGCGCATGCCGCGGTGAAAACGACCGTGGAGGATGCAGGCGAGCATCACGTCGCCCGAACCCATCGGAGAGATTTCGTCGACCTTGGGCGTGGGGATTTGCAGCGGCTCCTCGTGCTCGGCGATGAACCAGACGGGGGCGGAGCCATCGCTGAGCGCCCAACGCAGCGCGCTGAAACGCTGGCGGGCGAGGCGGAGGTATTCGCCGCCGGCGGTGTTGCGATCGAGCGCCGGGAACAGCGTCTGGATTTCGGTGCGGTTGAGGCGGAGGAACGAGGTGCCCTCGTCGGCGAACCACGCGAGCGGCGGGCCGTAGGTGTCGGCCACGAGCACGCCGCGCTCGGGCCAGCGGTGCAGGATTTCGCGCAGCGGATCGTAGTCGGCGCTGGCCCAACCGGGCAGGCTGCCGCACACGGCGAGCACCGTGCCCGTGGGCTGCGCCGCGAGAAACTCGGCGCAGGCGCGCAGCGCGTCGGCTGACGGCGGCTGATCGGTCCCGAGGAACGTGGTCTCGAGCGCGCCCGGTGCGCGCACGACGGTGCCGGTGCGGGTGGGGGCGGCGGTGGAAAACGCGCGGAACGAGTAGTTTTTCGCGCGCAGCCAGGCTTCGCATTCGGCGCCGCTCGCGCCGCCGGTGAAGCAGAGCGCGGTGTTGGGCGCGCCGAGGCGGTTGAGCATTTTCGAGACGTTGATGCCCTTGCCGCCGACCTGAAAACTTTCGCTGCGGGCGCGCTGCGTCTTGCCGGGCGCCCACGCGTCGAACCCGAGCGTGCGCTCGGCGAGCAGATTGCCGGTGAGAGTGACGATGTGAGGCGCGGCGCTCATCGCTTGGTGGGACGGTAGAACACGTAGTTCACGAGGAAGTCGAGGCCGAGCACGCCGCTGAGCGTGCGGATGTTGCGCATCGCGCCGAAGACCTCGGTCATCGAGCTGGCCTGTGGTTCGTGGACCTTGAGCAGCAGCGCACAGCCGGCGAGCGCGAGCACGGGCTGCAGCACGAAGCACACGTGGTAGACCGCGAGCGCATCGCTCCAGCGCGCCAGCGCCGCTTCGAGGATCATGCCGCCGACGATGGGGGCGATGGCGGCGGCGAGCGAGGTGATGGCGAGATTGAGACCGATGGCGAGGCTCTTGGCTTCGACGGGGATGAGCCGCAGCAAAATCGTGAACTGGCCGAGGACGAAGCCGGCGCTCGCGATCGCGCCCATGCTCGTCATGCCGCCGAGCGCCCAGATGATGTAGACCATCGTGTGGCTGTGCGGCGTGAGAAAGCACCAGAGGAAATTCACGAGCTGCCACACGAGCAACGAGACGGCCATGACGGGGCGGTTGCCGTAGCGGTCGAGCAACGCGCCCCAAGCGGGAAGGGCGAGTGCGCCGCCGAGCGCCGAGACGGTGGACAGCAGGCCGACGTCGAAGGCGGACAGCTTCAACTGTTCGAACATGAACACGTGGTAGAACGGCCCGAAGCAGTTCGCCGCAAACGACCACACGGCGCCGAAGGCGATGAACCACAGCAGCGAATGCGAGCGCCGCACGACGCCCATCTGCGCGCGAAGCGACGGGTGCGCGGCCGGCACGGGGCGGTGCGCACGCGTCGGGCTGCTCCATTGCCAGCGCAGCGAGAACACGCGCAGAAAGGCCGACGCGAGGATGACGCCTTGAAAGGCCGGGATCGCGTAGTCCCAGTGCGCGAGCACCCAGCCGGTCACGAGCAGGAAGGTGAGCACGGAGATTTGCAGGAAACGGTTGCGGCGGCCGAAGTATTTTCCGCGGAGCCGGGCGGGCACCCATTCTTGGATCCAGGAGTTCCACGCCACGCCGGCGACGGCCGAGAAACAGCTCGAAAAGAAAAACCAGCCGATGAACCAGCGTGCGGCGAGATCGGGCCGGTCGCGCGGAATCACGCTGAGGAGGGCGGCGAGCACGACCCATGACACGAGGTGGAGCGCGGCGGCGGTGACGGTCGCGACCTTGGGCAGGCAGCGCTTCGCGATGAAGGGCATCACGAAAATCTGCACGAAGTTCGCGACGAACGGCATGGCGGAGAGCAAGCCGATGGCGGGCTTGGGGAGCGCCCACGCCTTCGTCACGAGGGCGGTGATGAAGACGTTCACCGGGAGCGACATCGTCACGAGCGGCATGGCGACGAGGCCCTCGCGCGTGCAGAGGACGAGGCTGCGCGCAAGGTCGGCCTTGCGCTGGCGCAGGGTGGTCGTGGCGGTGCTCGCGGTGGTTGCGTTCAAGAGGCGGATCGCGGAATCAAGAGGGATGGGCCGCATAATCAAAGCGAAAGAACTGCGCGCACGGGACACTGTGGCGCTGGCGCGGTGGTTGTTGGGCAAACACCTCGTGCGGCGCCGCGACGGCGTGGTGACGAAGCACGTCATAACCGAGGTCGAGGCCTATGACGGCGAGCGGGACTTGGCGTGCCACGCGCGGGCCGGCCGCACGGCGCGCACGGAGGTCATGTATGCGGCCGGTGGAGTGTGGTATGTCTATCTCTGCTATGGCGTGCACGAGATGCTGAATCTCGTGGTGGGCTCGCGCGACTGGCCGGCGGCGGTGCTCATCCGCGGTGTGGCGGGCGTGAGTGGTCCGGGGCGGCTGACCAAAGCGCTCGCGATCGATCGGAGGTTGAATGGCGCGGAAGCGGCGCCGGCGAGCGGACTCTGGATCGAGGATGATGGCTCGGATGTGCCGGCGCGGACGGTGCGGGCGACGGCGCGGATCGGGGTCGACTATGCGGGACCGGTGTGGGCGGGGAAGAAGTGGCGGTTTGTGATCATTGACGGTGCGGTGGCGGCAGTCGATGAGCGCCGGAGTAAATCACGACGGTCATAGACCGGAGTCGCGCAGAGAGGGTGGAGCGCGTTGACCCCAACGCGCTGTTTTGAATGTGGGAGCGGGTTTACCACGCGACTCGTCTGGGCGTAAAGCCCCTCCCACAAAATGCGCGTTGAGGGCAACGCGCTCCACCTCGATCGCAACGTTCCAGCTTATTCTATTTCGCGACCAAGATGAGACGAATTTGCCGGGAGGTAGGAGCCTGCTTGCAGGCGATTCAGCTTGTAGCCCATCGCCTGCAAGCAGGCTCCTACAAATCGCGTTGGACTCATCTTGAAAGCGAATTGGAATTAGACCGCCGCTGTAGCATGCTGCACGTCGGCGATTGAAATCGAATCGAGGGTTTCGCCACGCTTGATCACGGTGACGTGTGGCGCCGGCGGCGCCCACATCGCGGGATCGGTGGGACCGAAGAGCAGCACGCTCGGGACACCGCAGGCGGCGGCGAGGTGGCTCACACCGGAGTCGTGGCCGAGAAAAAGTGTGCAGCGGGAAAGCTGCACGGCGAGGTCGCGCAGCGGGAGATCGACGGCAAGGTGGAGCGTGTTGCTGTCAACGCGCTGTTCGGTCACGCCGCGAGCCAAGCGCGTTGAGGTCAACGCGCTCCACCGCTCGATCTCCGCTTCGCCGAGAATGACAAGGATCGGTTGTGGGAGTTTTGACACCAGCTCGAGCCACCGATCGAGCGGCCAGTTCTTGCGGGGGGAGCCGCTGCCGGGGTGGAGGGCGACGGTGTAGGGCGGGGTCGCCGAACACCGCCGTGCCCCGGCCCACCAACCAAACGGCGGGGTTCGGCGACCCCGCCCTACAGCAAAACGATACCATTGCTCCTCGCCCGTCAGGCCCAACGGGCGCAGCGCTGCGCAATAATGCGCGGCGGCCGGCGCGTAGGTCGGCTGCGCCTCGCCGTGAAGGAACGTCTGGTCGGGGCGCAGCGGGAAATGCGCGCGAAGTTCGCCGTCGGTGTCGGGCCAGAAGTTGACGACGAGATCGAAGGTCGCGAGCCACGCGGCGAGACCGGCGGGCAGCGGCGCAGCGCCGTAGAGCGCGCTCCAGCGCGATTCGTGTTGGGAATGCGCGGCGTCGAGCAGACCGGCGTCGAGGGCGAGTGCGGCGGCGGTGGCGTTGCCGGCGAGTTCGAGGCGGGCGGCGGGCCAGTGACGGCGGAGCAACGCGAACGCGGGGAGCGTGACGATGAAATCGCCGAGCGCGCCGCCTCTAAGAACGAGGATTTTTCGCATCCGGTTGCGTCTGAGTCGCCGCGGTGGCGGGCGCCGGGGCCGGGGGTTGGTATTGGATAAGGGTGGCGACGCCGGTGCCGATCTTGAACTCCACTTCAAATTTCACGGGCAGCCGGCGGGTGTCGTCGCGGGCGATCCACACGCGCACGGTGGAGCCTTTTTTGAACATGCCTTTGGGCGGAGTCTTGTCCATGCGCGGCTCAAGCACGAGGGTCTTGAACTCGCCGAGCGGCGTGCGCACGTCTTCATAGCGGGCGGCGTGGATGGTGAGTTCGTAGAAGTCGTCGTTGAAGAGCACGAGGGCGTCGCGTTTCTCGCCGGGCTGAAGATCCCAATCGCGGGTTTGCACGAGTTGCGTGATGAGGTCGAGGGGATCGCCGGCGGGCATCGCGATCTGGCGCGGCTGGTCGGAGGAGCCGGGGCGGGTGTAGACGGCGTGCGCGGCCTGGTAGTCGAAGGCCACGGCGTGTTCGCTCACTTTGTTGCGCTGCTTGCTCCACTCGGTGAGGGATTTCAGGCGACCGGTATCGGCATCGAACAGCGATTCGGCTTTCGCATCGAAGGCGAGCAGCAGGCGGGCGAGACCCTTGGTCGCAGTGGTGGTGGTGACGCGGAGGCGGGGCGGGGTGATCTCGGGTTCGGCGTTGGCGCTGATCTTGATTTCGCCGGCGCCGAGACCGGCCCACGAGACTTTGAAGGTGAGGACCTCGCCGTCTTTCAACGCCGGGCGGGCCGCCGCCGCCGGAGGCAGCAGGGCGAGAAACAGGAACGGCAGGAGGGAACGCATGAGCGGGGCGGACAGAACCCGATTGCGGAGCGGAGAGCGAGCGAATCTAACCGGGCAACGCAAACTCGAGCTGGTTGCCGTGGCCGAGGGCGAGGGCGTCGAGGCCGCGCGCGCGGAGCGTCTGGGCGAATTCGCGCGCGTAGCCGTGGAGCGTGAACACGCGTTTGGGCTGCACCAGTTCGACGAAGCGGAGGAGGTCGTTGAAGTCGGCGTGATCGGAAAGCGGAAACGCGGCGTCGCAGCGGCTGCGGTAGATGGTGCCGGAATCGAGGGCCCAGCCGGTGATGACGGCGGTGCGCACGGCCGGGATGCGGCTCAGCAGGCCGCGGGCGTTGGGCGGACAGATGACGATGTGGCCGGCGACGTTGCGCCAATCGAATTCGAAGAACGGCGGAAACGACGTGCCGAGTTGCGCGTAGATTTGCGTGAGGCGCAGGGTTTCGCGCTCGAGCATCACGGGCGCACCGGCGGAGGCGACGGCGCGGAGAACTTCCTGGCTTTTGCCGAGGCTGTAACAGAGCAGCGCGGGCGTGGCGCCATCCGCGAGGGCACGCTGGCAGAATTCGACGATGCGTGCGATGACCTCCTCCTGCGGTGGAAACGCGTAGCGCGGCAGCGCGAAGGTGGTCTCCATGATGAGCGTATCGGCGCGCGGCGTGGCGCACGGTTCGGCGGCGAGGCTGGGGCGCAGCTTGAAATCGCCGGTGTAGAGGAGGGAGCCACGGTCGCTTTCGAGCAGCACCTGGGCGGAGCCGAGGATGTGGCCGGCGGGGTGCAGCGTGGCGCGCACGCCGAATTCGAGCGGATGGGTCTGGCCGAATTGCCACTCGTGCAGCGTGCGCCGTCCCGGCAGGCGGGCGCCGAGGAAGCGCGCGGTGGCCCGGGTGCAAATGATCTCCTTGTGCCGCGCGATGTGGTCGCTGTGCGCGTGGGTGACGAATGACCGCTCGGCGCGCGCCTGGGCGTCGAGCCACCAGCCGACCTGGGGCAGCCAGATGCCTTTGCGAAACTCAACCTCCCACGCCGCGCTCATGAGCGACCGATGGAGATGAAGAGGGCGGCGACGATCATGACGATGGCCGTCGCGATCCAATACCACGGCAGACCGCGGCGCACGCGGGGGAGCGGGGAGTCGTCGTAGGCGGAGTCCGGGAGGTCGAGGCCGTCGTAAACGCTGCTGTCGCGCCAGCCGGAGCGTTCGTCGGCGCCGCACTCGGGGCAGGAGCGGGCGCGGCGCGGGATCGTGGCGCCGCAGTTGGCGCACTCGGCGGGAGGAGAATGGTGGTCGGCCATGGGTCTTTGAACAGGAAGAACGAGAAGGACGGGGAGGGAATGAGCCGGATCGCCGAAGTTCTTCCCGGTCTTCCCGGCCTTTCTGTTCAATTCATGCTTCGAAATATTTCTGTTTCGTGAGGCGCCACGCGGTCACGACGAAGGCGGTGAGCGGGATCGCGAGCAACATGCCGAGCACGCCGCCGAAGGCGGTGCCCCAGAAGAACACGGCGACGATGATCGTGACCGGGTGGAGGCCGGTGCGGTCGCCCATGATCTTCGGCGTGAGGAACCATCCCTCGATGCACTGGACGACGATTTTCACGAGCAGGACGAGGCCGACCATCGTCCAGCCGCCGCCGGGCTGGAAGAACGCGAGCGGCAGCGCGACGCCGAGGCCGAGGATGGTGCCGAGGTAGGGCACGATGTTGAGCACACCGAGGGCGAGGCCGATGAAGAGGCCGAACTTGAGGCCGACGAGGGTGTAGCCGACGGCGAGCAGCGCGCCCATGATGAGGCCGATCAGAATCTGGCCGCGGAAAAACGACTCCATGATCGCGACGAATTCGCGGAGGAGAAACACGAGATCGTCGCGCAGGCCGGGACGGAGAAAGGAGAGATGCCCCGGGAGTTTTTCGGTGGGCTCGCCCTTCGCGAGGAGGAAGAAGAACAGGTAGACCGGGACGATGGCGAGGTGCGTGGCGAAGGTGAACACGCCGAGCACGCCGCCGCCGGCGGCCTTGAGCGAGGGCATGGCGTGCGCGGCGAGTTGTTTGCTCTCGCGGAGCAAGGTGTCGACGCCGTCGCGGACGGTGGGGTTGGCGAGGAGCCGGCGGGCGCGGGCGGTCCACTCGGGATTGTGTTCGCGCACGTAAGCGCCGGCGCGTTCCCAATAGGCGGGAAAATCACCGATCAGATTCACGACCTGCGTGGCGAGCGGCGGGAGGAGGGCGAGGAGCGCGGCGCCGGCCAGCAGCACGAACAAACCGTAGAGCAGCACGACGGCGGTCAGGCGACGGAGGCGCAGGCGCTGTTCCAGCAGTTCGACCACCGGGCGCAGGATCAACGCGAGCACGCCGGCGACGGCGAGCGGCCAGAGCACGCCGGAAAAGAAACCGACCAACTGGCTGAAGACGATGAAGGCGCCGACGATCAGGGCGACGGAGCCGAGCGCGGCGAGCAGGGTGAGCGCGAACGCGACGGCGCGCTGTTGCGCGCGCGAGAAGAACGGAGTGGCGGGCTCGGCGGACACGGCTCACAGCGGAGAGCAGACCGCGGGCGTCGTCAAGCGACGCACTCAAAGCCTGTCATGAACTCCGCGCGAAGCAATGGTCGGGAGTAGGGCAGGTCTGTGACCTGCCCAGCGTGCACTCAGCGCGTGAAAGGGCAGGTCACAGACCTGCCCTACCTCGGAGCGCGTCCGTCTCTTCGGATAAAAGTGCCTGACGATCTCTACGGTTTCCGCATCGGGAACGGCACCTGCGTGCGGCCGGTGTGGTGGCGCCAGAACCAGCGCGCCATGGCCGGGAGGAGCACGATGGCGCCGAGCATGTTGACGAGGAACATGAACGTCAGCAGCAGGCCGAGGTCGGCCTGGAATTTGAGGCTGGAGAAGATCCACGTGCTCACACCGATCGCGAGGGTGAGGCCGGTGAAGACGACGGCGGCACCGGCGTCGCGCAGCGCGGTGAACATCGCGTCCTCGAAATACTCGCCGGCCTCGAGGGCGGTGTGCAGGCGCGCGAAAAGGTAGATACCGTAGTCGACGCCGATGCCGACGCCGAGCGCGACGACCGGCAGGGTGGAGGTCTTCAGGCCGATGCCGAGGTAGACCATGAGCGCGTAGGCCAGCCAGCTCACGATCGCGAGCGGGATGACGATGCAGAGCGTGGCGCGGATGGAGCGGAAGGTGCCGAGGCAGAGCACGATCACGGCGCCGAAGACCCACATGACGATGGGCTTTTCGGCGGCGTGGACCGCTTCGTTGACGGCGGCCATGACGCCGGCGTTGCCGGAGGCCAGGACGAATTTCGCCTTCGGCGAGGAATTCGCTGCCGCGAATTCCTTAGTCGCGGCTGTCACCGCAAGGAGAGTTTCGGCTTTGTGATCTTTGAGGAAGATCATGATCGGCATGACGGAGCCGTCGCGGTTGAGCAGGCCGGTGGCGGTCTCGATGGGCGAGACGGCTTGCGCGAGGGTCTGCTGGTTGCGCGGGAGCACGCGCCATTTGAGCGAGCCCTCGGAGAAACCGGCGTTGACGATCTTCGCCATCGACGGGAGGGAGATGACCGACTGGACGCCGGGGACGTTGCGGATGTGACCCTCGAAGCGATCCATGAGCGTGACGACATCGTGGTCGACGCAGCCGTTGGGCACGGTCTCGACCAGCACGGAGAGAATATCGACGCCGATGCTGAACTTGGAGGTGATGACGCGGGTGTCGGCGTTGTAGCGGGAGTTCTGGCGCAGCTCGGGCACACCGGCCTGGGTGTCGCCGATGCGGACCTCGTCGGATTTCACGTAGGCCCAGGCGCCGATGGCGAAGCAGACGAGGATGACGGCCATCGACGGACCGGGGCGCATTTCACGGGCGAGGCGGTTCCAGATCGTGTCGCCGGAGGCGCGGCGGTCGGCGACCCACTTGGCGTAGGACGGCGGGAGGTGGAGATAGGAGAGCAGCAGCGGGAGGAGGAAGAAGTTGGTGATGGTGATGACGCTGACGCCGAGGCTCGCGACGATGGCGAGTTCGCGGATCACCTGGATTTTGATCACGAGCATCGTGATGAAGCCGACGACATCGGCGGCGAGGGCGACGGCGCCGGGGGCGATGAGCTGCATGAAGGCGGCCTTGGCAGCGGCGGGACCGTCCTGGCCTTTGAACATCTCGTTGCGGAACACGCAGATTTTCTGGACGCCGTGGCTGACGCCGATGGCGAACACGAGGAAGGGCACGAGGATCGAGAACGGATCGATGCCCCAGCCGAGCATGGTGAGAATGCCGAGCTGCCAGATGACGGCGACGAGCGAGCAGAGGACGGGGGAGAGGGCGAGCTTCCAGCGGCCGGCGTAATTCCAGACGAGGAGGATCGTGATGAAGATCGAAACGCCGAAGAGGAGGAGGACGTGGCGGGCGCCGTCGGAGATGTCGCCGATGACCTTGGCGAAGCCGATGACGTGGACCTTGATCGCGCCGCCGCTCTTCGCCTCGATGCGGCGGCGGATGCTCTCGAGGCCTTCGGCGACGAGCGAGTAGTCGATCTTGGCGCCGGTGCGCGGATCGATTTCGAGGAGCTGGGCGCTGACGATGGCGCCGGAGAAATCGTTCGCGACGAGCTGGCCGAGTTTGCCGGATTTGATGATGTTCTCGCGGACCTTGGCGAAGTTGGCGGCGGTGGGCGTGAAGTCGGCGGGGATGACGTTGCCGCCGGAGAACCCGTCTTCGACCACCTCGATGTAGCGGACGTTGGGGGTGAAGAGGGACTGGACCTGCACGCGATCGACCGCGGGGAGGAAGGTGACGTCGTTGGTGGCGGTCTTGAGGGCCTGGAAGTAGGCTTCGTTGAAGATGTCGCCCTTCTCGACCATGAGGGCGACGAGCACGCGGTTGGCGCCGCCGAATTCGTTCTGATACTTCGTGAAGGTGCGGATGAACTCGTGATCGAGCGGGAGCGTCTTGTTGAAGCTGGCATCGACGCGCAGCCGAAAGGCGAAGATGGCCATGACCGCCGTGAGCAACGCGAAGCCGATCACGAGCGGAGTGCGCCGGCGGAACATCCAATCGGTGAAGCGTTCGAGCATGGCGGGGAGGGCGAGGTGGTGCGCGTTGCCCTCAACGCGCCGGGGCGGGCGCAAACATCCTGGTTGAGTCTTGCGAGCGAGTGTAGCGGCCGACATGAGGAGGCCGGATCGAGGGTTTGTCACCCAATAGGTGACAAACTTCCCGTGGCGTGGTGCGGCCAGCCTCGTTACCTCGGCTGCTACCACGCTGCAGAGAAGTCGCGTGCAACGCGGCACGCGCGAGCGAGAGCGGAGATCCTGAAAGCGTGTTGGGGGCAACGCGCTCCACCTTGGCGGCGGGCGGCACGGGCGTCATGGTTTTGGCAGGATGGTCACGCCGGCTTCGCCGAGGGCGAGGATGCGGCCGTCGGCGAGTTCGAGGAGTTCGGCGATGGCGGTGGTGAGGCTTACGGGCCAATCCGTGTAGGTGTTGCCGTTGTCGCGGCTGATCCACAGCGCGCGGGACTGGCCGGCGAGGATGATGGTGCCGCTTTTCAGGCGGACGGCGGTGGGCAGGAGGACGGGCACGGCGACGTCGATGGGTTTCCACGTTTCACCGTCGTCGGTGGACCGGAAGGCGCGGCCGCGCAGACCGTGCGCGAGGAGGAGGGTGCGCGCGTAGGGGAGGATGCCGTAGAAGGAGCCGTCGTAGGTGGTGGCGATGCGGGTCCAGGTCGCGCCCTGGTCCTTCGAGCGGAGGAGCGTGCCGTGTTCGCCGGCGAGGTAGAAGGTGTCGGTGGGGCCGCGGGAGAGGCGATTGAGGTGGTAGTCCTCGTCGAGGATTTTGCGGCGGGTCCAGGTCTTGCCGCCATCGTCGGTCGCGAGGCAGAGATTGTAGGCGCCGACCGCGAGGACGCGGCGTTCGTCGATCGCGAGCACGTCGAGCAGGGAATCGGCGAGGGATTCGCCCTGCCAGGATTTCGCCCACGTGCGGCCGCCGTCGGCGGTCGCGAGAATCAGGGCGTCGTGGCCGACGGCCCAGCCGTGTCTGGCGTCGGGTGCGAAGGTGACCGCCGTGAGCGTGGCGTGGGTGGTCGAGGCGACAGCCTGCCAGGTCTGCGCCTGATCGCCGGAGCGGAGAATGGTGCCGCGTTCGCCGACGACGACGAGGTCCGGCCCGACGACGGCGCCGTCGAGGAGGAGCATGCGCGGGGTGACATCGGCGGCAGCGGCCACGACAGGTAGGAGGCCGGAGGTGGAAGGCAGGAGGCAGAGGGTGAGGACGGCGGCCAGCGCGCGGAGGCGGACGCGGCGCTCTGCGGGGGAGCGCGTTGACCGTAACGCGCTCGGACCACGGCGTGGGTCGCGAAAGCGCGTTGGGGTCAACGCGTTCCACCACGGCACGGCGCGGTTTCGCGTGAGCGTGAGTCCGACTGCATGGTTCCGGCTCGGGCTACGACGGGACTCCGGAAAGCGCGTTGGGGGCAACGCGCTCCACCTTGATCCGATCGTTTCGCCGGCGTGACTCCGGCACCGGGTGGCGAAAACGCAGAGGAGAAAATCGAGTCGCATGGCGCGGTGCGGATGCGCGGTGGATGCTTCGCTGCGCTCAGAAAGACAAAAAAACGGCGCGTCAGGGATAACGCGCCCTACCTTCAGCGCACGCCGTCGCGGCGGAGGGAGTCGGGGGTGTAGTCGGCCGGAGTGCGCTTGATGTTGAAGTCATACATCGCGGTCTCGTTATCGAGGCCGAAGGCGAGGTAGCGGCCGTTTTGGAGGTCGGTGTGGACTTCGAGCGTGCTCCAGAAAATGCCCGCGTCGTAATACTGGATGCAGTGGGCCTCGGACACGCGCCAGATTTTGCCCTGGGCGTCGTATTGGTCGGCGGCGACGATCTGCCAGGAGTCTTCGTCGACGAAGAAGGTGCGGCGGGCGTAGAGGTGGGAGGTGCCGCTCTTGAGCGTGCCTTCGACGACCCAGACGCGGTGCAACTCGTAGCGGGCGAGGTCCTGGTTGATGTGGAGGGGCTTCAGGATGTCGGCGTATTTCACCTTGTTGCTGTGGAGACGGTAGGAGTTGTAGGGGACGATCATCTCTTTTTTGCCGACGAGCTTCCACTCGTAGCGGTCGGGGGCGCCGTTAAACATGTCGAACTGATCGGAGGTGCGCTGGCCGTCGGCAGCGGTGCCGGGATTGTCATAGGCGACCTGGGGGGCGCGGGTGACGCGGCGGCGGCCGGCGTTGTAAACCCACGCACGGCGGGGTTCCTTGACCTGATCCATCGTCTCCTGGGCGATGAGGATGGTGCCGGCGAGGCGGGCGGGGGAGATGACGGCCTGTTTGAAGAAGATGAGGGTGTTGTCCTTCTCGAGTTCGGCGGCGGTCATGTCGGTGCGGGTGTAGTTGAAGAGGAATTCGTCCTCGAACTGCACGAGTTGGTAACCGCCGCCGCGTTCGACGGCGGCCTGGCCGGCGTGGCGGATGGCGGCGATGCCGCGGTAGCGGGTGAGGTGGTTCCAGACGACTTCGAGGCCGCTTTGCGGGATCGGGAACGGCGCGCCGACGATGGCGCCGGAAAAGCCGTTGCCGCCTTCGACGAGCTTGGCGCTCGTGGCGATCTTGCGGGTGGCGTCGTAGACGCGCTGGGGATTGGCGGCGCTGCGGCGCGTGGGGTAGACGACGAGCTTGTAGTCGGCGTAGGCCTTGAGCACGGCGAGGGTGCCGGGCGTGAGTTTCGCTTCGTATTGGGCGGCGTTGCCGGGGGTGACGGTGTAGAGGGGCTGGTCGGACGCGAATGGATCGGGGTGGTGCTGGCCGGTTTTGTAGCCGGCGGGCGGGGTCATGATGCCGCCGTTCCACGCGGGGATGGTGCCGTCGGCATTGGCGGCGGCCTGCGCGCCGAGGGGGGTGAGATCCTTGCCGAGGCGGGCGGCCTCGGATTCGGGGACGGCGGCGGAAAGGAGGCAGGAGGCGGGAGGCAGGAGGCAGAAAATGGCGAGGCGCGAAAGGTGTTTCATGGGCGTGCGTAAGATTCTTTTTGGGCGTGTCATTCCGAGCGGAGCGAAGAATCCAGCGGGAGGTGCGCGGCGCTCAGGTGGTGCGGATCTCCAAATTGGATTCTTCGCTGCGCTCAGAATGACTGCATCGGGTGGGCGGAAATGGCGGGGATCAGAACGAGTATTTCACGGTGGTCGCGAAGTAGTCGCGGTCGGCGAGGAGGTTGTAGCGGCCGGCGCCGGTGAAGTTGACGTAGCGGAGCTCGAGCGACCAGGCGTTGCGGTAGGTGAACTCGACGGCGACGTTCACGCTCTTGCGGCCCTTGATGTAGTTGCCGAGCGGGAGCGGAGTGTTGCCGCTGACGTCGTGGGTGAAGGCGAGCGAGGGCGCCATGTTCACGTTGGGGAAGACGTTGTTGTAATCGAGGCGGCCGAGGAGCTGGTAGCCCCAGGAGAATTTGTCGGCGAAGGCGTCGGTGGACGTGGCCGGGATCGTCGGGAAGGGCGTGATCAGCATGTTGGCGGCGCTGCCGCTGGTGAAGGTGCCGGAGCCGTCGTAGCGGAGCACGTCCTTGCCGGGGAGGTTGGCCCAGACGCCGCCGACCTCGCCGAGCAGCGTGAATTGTTGTGAGCCGAGGACGGGGCCAAAGACCTTGGTGAGGGTGCTCTGGGCGGTCCAGACGCGATGGCGGCGGAAACCGCTGATCTCCTTGTTGAGCTGGCCGAGGAAGTTGCCGATCTGGTTGGCGGTGCCGAAGGCGGAGCCGGTGGAATTGGTGAGCGAGGAGAGGGTGGCGAAGAGGAGTTCGACGTCGTCGACTTGGAGCGGGACGTCGTTCTTCAGGGAGATTTCACCCTGCCACGAGATGCCGGTGGCGCCGAGAGACGTGTTGAAGCTGGCGCCGAACAGGTTGAGGCCCTCGGGGAACTCGGTGAAGTAGCGGCCGGTGGCGGCGGCGGTGAGCAGCGCGATGGAGCGGGCGCCGGCGATGGCGGCCTGCACGGGGGCGGACTGCAGGGTGGCGATCTCGACTGGGGTCAGGGTCTGGGGGGCGAGCTGGGATTTGACGATCATGGCCCAGATGGCGGCGGCCTGCGGGCCGGCTTGGGCGGCGGGGACGCCGCCACGGATGAAAGCGGCGGTGAGCGGGCCGCTGAGGTCGGTGTTGATCGGCGAGGTGGGGGTGCGTGCGCTGATGACGGGCGAGCGGCTGTTGTAGCGGGCGTAGTAGAAGCCGAACTCGGTGTTGTTGAGCGCCGGGGCAAGGACGCGGGTGGCGAGGCCGTATTGGTTGAAGTTGGCGGCGTCGCGGTCGTTGGTGCGGGATACGCCGCCGAGCGGACCGGTGTCGGCGAGGGTGCCGAAGCCGAGGAGCACCTGGCTGCCGCCGCGGGTCGCGAAGTCGTTGGTCGAAAAATAAGTGCCGGCGGGCTCGAGTTCGTTGCGGCGGAACTCGAGGAGCCAGAAAGGTTCGACGGTGACGTTCTTGGAGAGGCCGATGGAGGCCTTGACCATGTTGACCGGGAGGAGGGCTTCCTTGAGTTCGGAGCCGGGCACGCGGAGCTTGGAGAGGTCGGCCGAGTTGACGACGTTGATGCCGTTGGGGATGAAGGTGCTTTCGCCGAGGCTGAGGACCTGACGGCCGATGCGGAGGTCGAGGGGGATACCGTCGGCGACGGTGAACTTGCCGCGGGCATACATGTCGAGCCACTCGGCGCCTTGGGTGACGCGGTCCTTGGCCTGGTCGGAGAGGGGCGTGCGGAGGGTTTCGTCGCTCTTGGTGTCGACGAACCAGTAGCCGCGGATGAGCGCGCCGAAGTCGCCGTATTTCAGCTCGAGGTCGTGGGAGCCTTTGAAAACTTGGGAGACCCAACCTTTGCCGTAGTTGAGGTTGCCGTCGTCGGTGTTGACGGAGTTGAGCAGGCCGGGGACGCGGTTGAATGAATTGGTGACGCCGTAGTTCGAGCTGCTGGGGTCGTTGAGGCGGTAAAGGCCGCCGATCGACAGGGTGGTGTCGAAGCTGCCCTTGACGTCACCGAGCGTGAACGGGATCGCGTCCGAACGCGGCGCGAGCATGGCCAGCCCGAGGCTGGCGGCGAAGGCCGCGCGGCAAAGCCGGGGGGCGGCGGAGGGGAGCGAGGACAGTTTCATGAGGTTTGGATCCAGCGACGCCCACGAACGGGAGGTCGGTTGGCAGGGGTGGAATGGCGCGACACAAGGGGGTTTTGTGGCGGGGAAGAGGAAACTGCGCCGGGAAAAACGGCGCAAGAATGAATATGCGATGCGCATGAGACGGACAAGAAGTGCGCAACGGGGTGGTCGGAGGGATGGAAATGGCGTGCGTTTCGCGATTTGACGCGGCGGGCATTTCGGTAAGGTGCCAGTTTCACGCATGCAGGCTGCGACCCACATCCACGTCAAAGGCGCGCGCGAGCACAACTTGAAGAATCTCGAGGTGCGGCTCCCGCGCGGGAAGCTGGTGGTGATCACCGGGCCGAGTGGCTCGGGCAAGTCGTCGCTGGCGTTCGACACGATCTACGCCGAGGGCTACCGGAAATACATGGAGAGCCTGTCGGCGCAGGCCCGGCAGGTGCTCGACCAGTTGAAGCGACCGGACGTGGACTTCATCCACGGACTCTCGCCGGTGCTCGCCATCGAGCAGCGGACCGGGGCGGGCGGGCCGCGGTCGACGATCGCGACGGCGACGGAGATCGCGGACTACGCGCAGCTGCTGTGGGCGCTCGTCGGCGAACAGCGCTGCCCGAAGGATGGCGGACGGGTGCTGCAGCGCTCGCTCGACGACAATGTGCAACGCGTGCTGACCGAGTGCGCGGGGGAGCGGGTGATGCTGCTGGCGCCGTTCATGCGGGCGAAGCCAAGCGTGCTGCGCGACGAGCTGCCGCGGCTGCGCCAGCGGGGCTTCCAGCGCGTGCGGCTGGACGGCGAGGTGAAAAATCTCGACGAGCCGAAGCTCATCCCGACGGGCGCCGGCGTGAGGGAGATCGTGGTGGAGCTGGTCGTGGACCGGTTGGTGGCGACGGCGGACCAGCGGACGCGGCTGGCGGACTCGCTCGAGCTGGCGTTTCGCGAGGGGAAGGACCGGGCGGTCGTGCTGGCGCAGAAGGTGGGACCCGCTCTCCGAGCGGGCCTGAGTTCCAGTTCCGAAACCGCCAGCCCAGGCCGGCTCGGAGAGCCAGCCCCACCGACCGGGGAGTGGCGCGAAGTGTCGCTCAGTCAGTCGCTCGCCTGCGAGGGGTGCGGCGAGGTGTTCGAGAAACTGAGCGCGCGGCACTTTTCGTTTTCGCACCGCGAGGGTGCGTGCCCGACGTGCGACGGGCTGGGGCGGAAGTTGCGGTTCGTGCCGGACTTCCTCGTGCCCGACCCGGAAAAAAGCGTGCGCGAGGGGGCGCTGAAGCCGTGGCGCATCGGCGGAAAAAATCTCATCATCAAACACAACGCGCTGCTCAAGCAGCTCGCGGAGCAACTGCCGTTCGATCCCGACGTGCCGTGGAAGGAGCTGTCCGAGGAGACGCGGCACGCGATTTTGTTCGGAGCGGGGGAGCGGCAGTTTGCCTTCAAGCTGCGGCGGATGCGCGAGGCGAAGGCGATGCCGTTTGCCGGCGTCGTGGCCGATCTCGAGGAGAGTTTTCGTTACACCGATAGCGACGGATTCCGGGCGCGGTTGACGACGTTCATGGTGAGCGGCGAGTGCCCGGAGTGTCACGGCACGCGTTTGAACGCGCGGAGCGGCGCGGTCAAAGTAGGGCCGGTCTCCGACCGGCCCGCGAACATTGCTTCGCTGACGAATGGGCCAGTCAAAGACTGGCCCGACCTCACCTTTCCAGAATTCATGTCGCTCGACATCGGCCAGGCCCACGCGGTGGCGCGTGAGATCGTGGCGGCGCACGCCACGAACGAGGCGGCGCGCGACGTGGTCAACGGCATCGAGCAGCGCCTGCACTTTCTGCTGGAGACGGGGCTGGGCTATCTGACGCTCGACCGGGACTACGCGACGCTCTCCGGCGGGGAAGCGCAGCGCGTGCGCCTCGCCACGCAACTCGGCATGGGCCTCGTGGGCGTGATCTACGTGCTCGACGAACCGAGCATCGGCCTGCATCCGCACGACAACCAGAAGCTGCTGGACACGCTGGTCGCGTTGCGCGACCGGGGTAACACGGTGATCGTCGTCGAGCACGACGAGGACACGTTGCGACTGGCGGATGAGCTGGTCGAACTCGGGCCGGAGGCGGGCGTGGAGGGCGGGCAGTTGTTGTTCCAAGGGACGCCCGCGGCCTGCATGGAGCTGCCGCCGAAGCATTCGCGGACGGGGGCCTACCTCGCGCGCAAGCTCAGCGTGGTGCGCGATGCCAAGCGGAAGGAGCCCGACGGCGCGTGGCTGACGGTGCGCGAGGCGCGGGCGAACAACCTGCGGGGCATCGATGTGAAGTTTCCGGTTGGTCTGCTCAGCTGTGTCACGGGAGTCAGCGGCTCGGGGAAGAGCACGTTGGTGAACGACATCCTCGCCGTCGCCGCGGCCCGGAAGCTCAACGGCGCCAAGGCTGTCCCGGGCCGGCACCGCCACGTGGAGAACCTCGATTTCTTCGAGAAGCTGGTGCAGGTGGACCAAGAGCCGATCGGGCGGAGTCCGCGCTCCAACCCCGCGACCTATGTCGACCTGCTCACGCTGCTGCGCGATCTCTATGCGCAGGTGCCGTTGGCGAAGGTGCGCGGCTACAAGGCGAGCCGGTTTTCATTCAACGTGCGCGGCGGTCGGTGCGAGCGCTGCCAGGGCGACGGGGCGATCAAGCTGGACATGCAGTTCATGGCGGACGCGTATGCGCCGTGTCCGAGTTGCGCGGGGCGGCGGTTCAATCGCGAGACGCTGGAAATCCTGTTTCACGGCAAGTCGATCGCGGATGTGCTGGAGATGACGGTGCGCGAGGCGATCGGGCTTTTCCGCCACATCCCGCGCGTGCTGGACAAGCTCGCGACGTTGGAGGCGGTGGGGCTCGGCTACCTGACGCTGGGGCAATCGGCCACGACGTTGTCGGGCGGCGAAGCGCAGCGCCTGAAATTATCGCTCGAGCTCAGCAAGCGGCAGCAGGGGTCGACGCTCTACATTCTCGACGAGCCGACGACGGGCCTCCACTGGACCGACATCCAGAAACTGATGGACCTGCTGTTCAAACTGCGCGATGCCGGCAACACCGTGATCATCATCGAGCACAATCTCGACGTGATCAACCTGGCCGACTGGCTGATCGACCTCGGGCCGGGCGGTGGACGCGAGGGCGGCGAACTGATTTTCGCGGGCCCCCGCGTGGAGATCGAAGAGGAATGGCGCTCCCTTACCGGCCAGGCCCTGAAGCGGTGGCGGGCGGCGTCTGTTGCAGGCACTATGGATGGCTAGGCTGAGTAGCTGCGACCAGAGGGCGTCAGATGTTTGCGACTCGCTGAATCGCAGCTTGCACACTTTCCCAATCGATGGAGGTGGGAGCCGTCGCCAATGCGCGGGGTAGCGTCTCTGCTCTTTCAATTTGTTCGCGACGTAGTTGTTCGAAGTCGATGCGAATTTCTGGACGACGCCAGTCTGCGCACACCTGCTGAACCCTCTCGTGCATTTGGGCGAGTAACCGGCTGTTGAAACTTCGAACTTCTTCAAGGAATTTGCTACGTGGCATAGAGTAGCTACCGCGACGCGCGGACCAGACTTCAGTTTCGTCAATCTTGATGTCACTGTTGTCCCACGTGATAGTGAATGTATCGACGAAAGTAGACATCCAGATTCTCGGTCCGCCTTTGAGGTAAAGAGAATCGAGGCGCCGGCTGGCTGCCCATGTTATGGCTGCCCGATAAGTGTCCTCGTTTGTTTCTTCCCTTTCGCTATCGTCGAGCCCTCGCCACCATTTCTCAGCGGTCACGAGTTGTGCAAGAATCGTTGGATTTTTGCCCGAAAAGAAAGCAGCAAAAGCAGGAGGGATGGGAGAGAGAACGTCTGGGAGTATTGAGCAAACGTCCTCCCACAGGCGCACTACCTGATAGTCGACATATGCACCAGAAAAGCCCGGATGCTTTGCAGCCCAAGAGGCCGAAATCTCATCCGTGTAGGAAAAGAGATGCTCATCTCCAACTTCCAATCTGTAGAGACCGTCGGTGAGGCCAAACCAAGACAGCGATAAATCCGGTGGTTCGCCCCAAGGTGTGATTTCGTCAAGTGGGCGAAGTCTGAAGTCGAAGAGCATGTTCAATTTTTGGATCGAAACCCTGACGATATCCACGCCGGCCTGCGAGACTTAGGACTAGAATTGTCATTGGTAGATCGAGGGTGCGCTTAACAGTGTAAGACACCGACGTGAGACACCAATCATGCCCGCGGCCGTTTCCAAAACTTTCCGCATTCCGACGCCGTTGCACCGCCGGCTCCGGGCGCGCGCGGCGGCGGAGCGCAAGCAATACGCACAGGCGCATCGCGAGGCGTTCGAGCGCGGGTTGGTGCAGGCCTCCGGGATCGACATGGCCGCGGCGCTGTATGATTTCATCGGCATGGGCGAGGGCACGGGGCCCAGCCAGGCGGAGCGCATGAAGCGTTATGGCCGCTGTGCGCAGCATCGTTGACAGCAGTTTTCTCGCGGCGTGGGCCGTGAGGTAAATCCGGTGCGGCGTTGAGCTGTCGGCGGGTTGCACTGTTCCGGCCAAGCACGAGGCGAGACGCCTCGTCCACGACGGCTCGACATAGTGGCTGAGGCGTCCCGCCTCAGTCAGGACGCTCGCACTCAAGCCAGCGCGTTGGGGGCAACGCGCTCCACCTCAGGCCATGCGTTTTGTCAGCGAAATGCGGTGCGGCTATGCGGTGGTGGGCCGGTGTCAGGGGTGTGGGGCGGCGGAGTTCGGCGACTCCGCCCTACATCGACGGTCCATTTCGCAAGAGCGCTTGGTATAACTGGTGCGACACTCGGTCCGGCCCCGCTGGGGTGGCGTCGGCCGGGCGCCCGAGGCGTGCTATTTTTTCTGGCCGTAAGTCGCGGTCGCGCCGTGTTTGCGGTCGAAGTGGCGTTCGAGGAGCTCCGGCTCGATGGGCTTCAATTTGGGCGCGAGCTCGAGGGTCATCAGCGCCATGCGCGCGACGAGTTCCATGGCGACGGCAGATTCGACTGCCTTGGCGGCGGTCGTGCCCCAAGAGAACGGCCCGTGACGGTTGACGAGCACACCGGGAAAATCGAGCGGGTCGAGTTCGTCGGCGAGGAAGCGTTCGACGATCACGCCGCCGGTCGACCATTCGTAGGAGTCCTCGATTTCGATGGAGGTGAGTTTGCGGGTCACGGGCACGTCGCCGTTGAAAAAGTCGGCATGGGTGGTTCCGAAGATCGGGATCGGGCGGCCGGCCTGGGCGAACGCCGTGGCGCAGGCGGAGTGAGTGTGGACGACGCCCCCGATTTTCTTGAAGGCACGGTAGAGATGGCGGTGCGTCGGCGTGTCCGAGGAGGGATTCAGGCTGCCCTCGACCTTCTTGCCGTGCAGGTCGACGAGCACCATGTCGCCGGGCGAAAGTTCCTCGTAGGGCACGCCGCTGGGCTTGATGGCGAAGATGCCCTTGGCACGGTCGATGGCCGAGGCGTTGCCGAAGGTGAGGTTGATGAGCCCATGCTTCTGCAGGGCCATGTTGGCTTCGTAGGCTTCGCGTTTGAGGTCGTTGAGCATGGCGATGGCGGGAAGGGAGAAGGGTGGAACTGAAACAACCGCTGGCCAAGCGGAAATACAGCGGCCGGGCGGTGGACTCCTGCGGCGACCAGTCGTGGCCCGTTGCGGTCGGACCTCGGCGGGGCCCTGCTCGGGCCATGAGCGGTCTCCCCTCCACGCTGCGTGCCAATCAACTGCTCGCCCACATGCGCAGCGGTGCGGTCGAGCCGCTCTATGTGGTCGGCAACCATGCGACGCCGCGCCACGTGGACTTCGTGTGCAATTCGGGGCTGTTCCCCTCGCTGTGGTTCGACCTCGAACACTTCGACATTCCCACGCAGGATCTGGCGGTGCTGAACCTGGTGGCGCGCGCCTATCCGGTCACGACGATCGCGCGGTTCAAGGCGGTCGACTACCAGTCGGTGATGCGCGTGTTGGAGAGCGGCGTGGGCGGCATCATGTGCGCGATGGTGGACAGCGCGGAGGAGGCCCGGCGCATCGTGAGCTGGGCGAAATTCAACAACCCCGCGCCGGCGCCGGGCGAGGTGACCGGCCTGCGGGGTTGGAACGGCGGGGGGATTGATGCGCGCTACGGCACGGTGCCGGCGGCGGACTACGTGCGCCACCAGAACAACGAGGTCGCGATCCTGATGCAGATCGAGACGCCGGAGGCCGTGGCCGCGATCGACGAAATCGTGGCGGTGCCGGGGGTGGACGGGATTTTCTTCGGGCCGGGGGACTACGCGCACCGCATCGGCAAACTCGGCCAGATTGCGCATCCGGACGTGATCGCGGTCATGCAGCGGCTCGGCGAATCGTGCCGGCGGCACGGCAGGTTCTGGGGCACGCTCGGCGTCGGGCGCGAGATGTGGCAGCAGGTGCGCGATCTCGGCGCGCAGTTGATCTGCCCGGGCGGCGATGTGCGCGTGATGAATCTCGGGCTCCGCGAACTGACGAAGACGTTTGCGGTGGAGTGAGGGCGGGCGGTTTCTTTTCTAGAACCGGCCGCCGGCCGGTCGAGCGCGGTCGCCCGCCAGGCCTGCATTTTGTCATCTATTAGATGACAAACCTGCCTGATTTACCTATGAGACGGCCAGGATTGATTGTCATCTAATGGATGACAAAGGCGCGGTGAGCGAGGCGCCGGGGAGGAAGGTCGGTTCGATGCGCTGCACGGGAGGCGTGGCGGGCTCGCCGCGCAGGATGGACTGGATCGGCTGGAGGAGACGTTTGGCGTAGGTTTTCGCGTTGCCGGTGTAACGCGTCGGGGCGGGTGTGACGTAATTGAGGAACGTGTCGTCGTTGCGCGAGACGAGTGAGACGTCCCGTGGCACGCGCAGACCGCGCTGTGCGAGAAACGTGATCGCACTGAGGTAGTAGACGGTGTTGGCGATGAGGAGCGCCGTCGGCGCGGACGCGGAGCTGAAGAGCCGGGTGAGCACGCGATTGACGCCCCCGGCGGTGCCGTCGTGGCGCAGGATGACGGGTTCGGCGCCGGCGCGTGAGCGGCGCACGCCGTCAATAAACCCCGCCTCGCTCTCGAGATCGCCGGCGCGCTGTGATTGCCTCGTGAGAAACGCGACCCGACGGTGGCCGAGGCGCAACATCGCGCCAGCGGCGTGGCGGCAGATGGCGAAGTTGTCCCAGTCGACGTTGGGCAGATCGAACCCGTGGTGGCAGGAGCCGGCGATCACGCATGGCACGCGATGATCGCAGAACCACTGCTGAATCTGCTCGTTGGTGTGGGCGAGCACCCAGCCGGTCTGCGGGTTCTGCTGGACGAGGCGGGCGAGGGCCTTGTCGGGGCGGGTGTTGAAGTATCGGTGGCCGGCGAAAGTGTTGAGGCGCGCGCCGTGCTCGATCAGCAGTGCGCGCAATTCGTCAACCCAGAGTGCGGTGTAGGGGCGGAGGTTTTCGAGCGATTCGGGGGTGAGCAGGCCGATGGTCGCATCCGCGCGGCGGGCGGAGGACGGCGCGGCGAGGGTGATGCGGTGGCCGAGGCCGTGCGTGGTGACGAGCGTGCCGTCGCGCTGGAGTTGGGCGAGGGCCTTGCGGAGGGTCTTGCGGCTCACCTGCAACGAGTCGGTGAGCGCGCGCTCGCCGGGCAGCCATTCCTGCCAGGTGCCCGCGCGGATCTCGTCGGCGATACGCGCGGCGACTTGGGCGGCGAGCGATTGGTAGCTGGCGGGAGAAGGCGGCATTGCGGAATGCGGAGTGTAACCCAATAGGTTACACTGTCGGTAGGGCGGGAGAGGGGGCGTACAGCGAGCGTGCGCGTGGGGGTCGCCGTCGTCGAGGTTGAGGTTTTCGGGCCAGGCGAGTTCGACGCCACGCGCGACGAGCTCGCGTTGAAACGCGGCGCGCCGATCCGCGGCGGCGTGGACGGCGGCGGGCGTGGTGCCTTCCGCGAGGCAGAAGGCGGCGAGCGCGCCGGCGGCTTCGCCGATGTTCCACTCGACGGGATGGAGGCGGTAACAGCCGTTGGTGAGGTGCGTGGTGCCGAGATTTTTCGCGGCGGGGAGGAGATTCGTGACGCGCTGCGGGATGAGCGCGCCGAGCGGGATGCGGAACGGCAGCGACGGCACGTCGATGTAGTTGTCGCCGCCCGTCGAGGGATGGAGATCGATGCGGTAGTAACCGATGCCGACGGAGTCCTCGTAGCGCTCGGCGAGGGTATCGCCGGGGCGGAATTTCGCCGACACGTCCTGCTCGCGGATCGTGGTGCGCGCAAGGATGCGGCGCGACTCGCGGATGTAGGGCGCCATCGCGAGTCCGTCGGCGGTGCCGAGGAGATCGGCGCGGAGGCGGAGGCCGGGCCAGCCGGTGCCGACGTCGGGGCGCGGCGCCTCGGTCTGCAACCAATGGACCATCGAGAGGCTGAGTTGCTTGGCGTCGGCGAGGCGGGCGGTGCGCTCGGCGTCGGAGCACGTGAGCAAGTCGCCCTCCATGTAGTCGATCATCGGCCAGTTCACGAGGCACACGTCGCTGCGGTAGGCGCCGGGGGCGAACTGCGCGCGGTCGATGATGCGGCGGAAGGCCCACAGGCCGGAGAACAGGCCGGGCTTCTCGCGGTGCGGGTTGAAGTTGTAGCGCATCGTTTCCATCGTGCGCGGGTTGAGGCCGGCCCAGCCGAGGAGCGGGCCGGGCCACGGCGGCGTGAGGCGCGGGACATAGCTGCGCCAGAAATCGTAGCGCCCGGGGCGCGGGATCGTGTGGTCCTCGCCGGCGAGTTCTTCGAGGACGAAACAAACGGAGAAGGCCTGGACGTTTGACGGGCGCGCGGTGGCGGGCGCGGAGGGTTCGCCGGTCTGGGCGCGTGATTCGGACCCGGTCACGTGCTCGACGCTGGCGAGCGGGAGCACGTCGCCATTCTCCGTGGCGTCGAGAAAGTAGCTTGCGCGGATCGTGGTGGCGACGCCGGTGTCGAGGCATTCGACGGTGACGGCGGCGAGGGTGTCGGCGCCAGCGAGCGCGACGGCGCGCGGACGATGACGGCGCAGAATCAGGATGCGGCCGGAGGAGACGTGGGGCGCGAGCATCGCCTCGAGCACGGCCAGGGCGACGCGCGGCTCGTGACAGAGGGGAGAAACCCAGCCGTTGCCGGGGTTGAGGCGCGGGTTGGCCGCGATGGCGGGCAGCAACGGATAGTGCGCGCGGTAGTAGGCCCGCACACCCTCGCGAAAGGCACGATACGTAGCGGTGCAACCGAAACGTTCGATCCAGCCGTGCTCGTCGGGTGGGATGGCCTGCGACGTGAGCTGGCCGCCGATCCACGAAAACTCCTCAGTGAGAATGACGCGGCGCCCGGCGCGGGCGAGGGCGAGCGCGGCGGCGAGGCCGCCGACGCCGGCCCCCAAAATGGCGACGTCGCAAGTGAGGGTGAGGGTGGCGGGCAAAGCGCGGGTCATCGCGCGGAGCATCGCGCGTCAAGGCGGAGAACCAACCGGGGATTGGTGGTTACTTGGGGAGACCAATCCGGCCCACGGGACGAACGGCCGCGCACGGAGTGCACGGCCCACCACGGGCCTGATCTCGCTGCGCGGGTTGGGCCGTGGCTGAGGCGTCTGGCCTCAGTCGCAAGGCACGAGGCGGGACGCCTCGTCCACGACGGCGCGCTCAGAACTGCCCCTTCACGCCGAGCGTGATGGTGGAGCCGAGTTCCTGGTAGCGCTGCGGTTTGGCGTAGGCGGGGGTCGAGGGCGCGTAGCGGAGCGTGGTCGGGTTGAAGCCGCCGTTGAGGTCGGTCATCGAGCCGTAAAGAGCGAAGCGTTTGCTCAGGCTGTATTGGGCGCTGAGGCCCCAGCGGCGGCGGGCATCCTGGTAGTTGTAGGTGCCGGCGGGGATGCCGTTGGCCACGTTGGCGGCGACGGCGCCGCGTTGCGTCTCACCCTGATACGTGCAGGTGAGTTTGATGAAGTAGCGCGGGCGGATGAAGTTGATGCCGCCGGCGTAGCTGCTCGGATTGAAACCCGTGAAGTCGGCGGTGGTGCTGCCGCTGAGCGTCATCTTGGTGCCGTTGAAAAACACCTGGAAGCCGCGCGCCCACCGCGGGAGGAACGTGAGCGACTGACGGTAGCTGTATTCGACGCCGGTGATCTTGGCGTCGCCGGTGTTGGTGGTCGTGGCGATTTCGTAGTTGAGGTAGGCGGGGTCGTTGGGCAGGCCGTAGAGTTCCAGCAGCGAGGGCGAAGCAGCGCTGCGCACGGAACCGAAGAAATTCTTGATGTTCTTCTGGAACACGCCGAACGAGCCGAAACCATCCTTGAGGTGATACGACTCGAGCGTGAAGTCGTAGCTGTCGGCGGTCCACGGCTTGAGGCCGGGATTCGTCACGGTGATGGTGGCGCGGCGACAGTGGGTTCGGTGAATGTGGCGCTCGGCACGACGGAGCTGACGTTGGGCCGGCCGAGGGTGCGGGCGTAGGCTCCGCGCACGACGAGTTTCTCCGTGAGTGAGAACGAGGCGTTGAGACTGGGGTAGTAGCCGGAGTAGTGCTGCTCGGCATGCGTGCCGCGCTCGACGTAGCGCTGGCGGGCGCGCACGAGAAGATCGTTGGAGAGGAAGATGGGCTGCACGCCGGCTTGCGTGACGTTGCCGTCGATGACCCGGCCTTGGGCGTCCTTCTGATATTGCGCGGAGGGATCGTTTTTCGGGCCCCAACCTTCGTCGTTGGTCTTCTCGAAGCGCACGCCGCCGACGAGCCAGAGACGGTTGTGGAGCAGGCGCACGTCGGCGCGGAGGTAGGCGGCGGAAATGGTCTCGATGAGACGGCGCGAGTTGGTGACGAGGTTCTGGTGGGCGAGCGGCTCGTCGAGGACGAACAACTGCGGGCGTGCGAGCAGGAGCTGGTAAAGCTTGGTGTGGCTGATCCAACGCATGGGTTGGCCGTAGAGGGTGGGTGCGTCGCGGTTGTAGGCGTCGTCAAACACATCGAAACCGCCGGCGAGTCGGGAGGTAGCATCGGTGGCGCCGTTGGGGCGGAAGTTCCACGTCTTGAGGAACCGGCGGTTGTCGCGCTCCGTGCGATCGATGGCGAAGCCGGTCCGGAGTGAGATGGGCACCCGCCAGGCGAAGTCGCGCTGGAGATCGGCGCGGCCGGCGAGTTTCCCGGCGTTGTAGTCGTTCTGGACGGAGTTGCCGCTGGCGATCGAGTAGTTGGCGCCGTCGAAGATGTTGACGGCGGCACCGGCGCGCGTGGCGGAGTAGCGGGTGGGGATGATGCCGCTCGACGACGGAATGCCATCACCGCGCACGACGAGGCCGGTGATGTTGGCGGGCGCGGTGTTGAAGTGGCCCTTGGCGATGTCGAGCCATTGCGATTCGGCCAGTGACCAGTTGAGCGCGGCGTCGAACTTCCAGCTTTCGCCGCGATGGCGGAATTTCAGGCCAGCGGTGGACGTCTGCGTAAGGATGTCCTGATTGGCGCCGTCGCCCTGGGAAACGCTGCCGACGCCGGTGGCCGCGCCCTGCGTGAAGGTGGCGTTGCCGGTGGCACCTGCGCCGTAGATGGCGGAGAAGATGCTGCGGGTGATGTAGCTGTCTGATTCGCGGTATTGGAAGCTGGCCGAGAGCGTGTCGCGCGGCGTGAGGCGCCAGTCGGCGCCGAGGTTGGCGGACCACGTCTTCAGAATCTGCGCGAGGCTCTGCCAGTCGCTCTGGCGCTGGAAGCCGTCGACGAGGTTCCACGTCGCGGTCTCGTCGGAATCTTTGCCGCGCTCCATCGGTTTCTGCCGCCACGTGCGCGAGGCGCCGGCGCTGCGCGCGAGCTGCTTGTTCACCGGGAGCAGGTAGCTGAGGCCGAACGAAGGCTCGACCCATTTGGGGCTGAGCGCGCCGACATGATTGCGCGGGCCGCCGTCGAGCGTGAGTCCGCTGCGGCTGTGGAAGATCTGGTAGAGTTGGTAGGAGAACTCCGGCCGCCTGGTGTCGAAGCCGGCCTTGCTGATGATGTTCAACGAACCGCCGAGGCCGCTCGCGGGCATGTCGGGTGTGGGGACCTTGGTGACCTCGACGCGGGAGACGTTGCTCACCGGGACCTCGAGCAGCGAGAGCGCGCGGGTGTCGCCGCCGCGCGATCCCATCACGTCGCCGCCGTCGATGGTGATGCCGGAAGTCTGGGCGGGAAAACCGCGGAGCGTGACCTCGTTGGGCACCTGGCCGGAGTCGTTGAGCGCGACGCCGGGCAGGAAGCGCAGAAACTCGCCGATGTTCTCGTCGCCGCGGTCGCCGTATTCGTCGATGGCGACGACGTTCTTGATGTTGGCGGCGTAGCGCTGCTCGTTCATCGCGAGCGCCTGGGCGGTCATCTCGCGGTCGGCGACGACGGTGAACTCGGAAAGTTTCACCGTCTCGCCGACGGCGGCCGCGCTGCGTGTGCCGGCGAGCGCGAGCTCGACGTCGCGCTGAATCGTGGCGCCGGCGGCGACGCCGACCACGACGGTCTGCCGATCGAAACCGATGTAGGACACGTTGAGGCGCGCCTCGCCCGCGGGCACACCGCCGAGGCGGAAGGTGCCGTCGCTCTCGGTGTAGGTCTCCCGATCGGTGCCGACGAGGGCGACGCGGGCGCGGCCGAGGGCGGAGCCGGTGGTGGCATTCGAAACGCGGCCCTCGATCGTGGCGGTCGCCGGCTGGGCCGAGAGCGGAGTGGCGAAGAAAACGAGTGCGGCAAGCGCCGTGGAGAAGAAGCGGTTCAGGGTTTGCATGGCGGAGCGGGGTCAGAAAAGCGTTCGGCCCCGCCCGGGCGGGGCGAGGCATCGAGAGCGTGAGCGCGGCCCGGGTGCGTTGCCGACAGCTTTGAGCTGGTCGCCGCGGGAAACCTCTACGTCGGACTGTCGCAGCCGGAGGATGCGAAACGTCGTAGCAGCCGAGGTGACGAGGCTGGTGGACGCGGCGCAGCGTGTTCCAGCCTCCTCACGCCGGCTGCGGCGGTCGGCTGCGCCCTTCCGACGCGCCGCGCCGCACGGACCACAGCAGCACGGCGAACGCCGTGAGGTGCAGCGCGCCGAGGCCGGTGAAGACGGGCACGTAGCCGTAGGCGTCGAGCACGCGGCCGGTGATCAGGTTCGACACGATGCCGCCGAGACTGCCACCGAGCGCGGTGAGGGCGAGGAGGGTGCCGACATTTTCCCGCGAGACGCTTTCGGAAATGAGCGTGAGCTGGTTGGCCATCCAGCAGCTTTGGGCGGCGAGCAGCAACGCAATCAGGGCGAGCGCGACCCACGCGGAGTCGGCGCGCACGGCGACCGCGGCCAGCGGCATGAGGCAGGCGGCGACGGCCATGAGCGTGAGGCGCGCGCGCTTCGAGGCCCAACCGCGGCGAATGAGAAAATCGGAGAGCGCGCCGCCGCCGGGTCCCCCGACATCGGCCGCGAGAAATGGGATCCACGCCACGAGCCCGATCATCGCGAGAGTGAAGCCGCGCGAGTGTTGCAGGTAGTCGGGCAGCCAGAACGAGAAGAAGTAGGACGTGGAATCGGTGAGGAAACGCGCCACGAAGAAACCGAGGCACACGGGATGGCGGAGCAGCCGCCACATGGATTGCGGCGGCACGGCGGGGGCGGCCGAGGCGAGCTGCGTGCGGATGTAGTCGCGCTCCCCGGGCGTGACCGTGGGGTGCGTCTCCGGGTGGTGGTAGAAGCGCCACCACAGCGCGAGCAATACGAAGCCCAGCGCGCCGGTGACGAGGAAGCCCCACTGCCAGCCGTAGCGGAGCGCGACGAACGAAACGAGCGGCGGGGCGAGGATGGCGCCGAAGATGTTGCCGTTGGAAAACACGGCCATGCTCAGCCCGCGCTCACGTGGCGGAATCCACTCGGCGATGGCCTTCACGCCCGAGGGGGAGTTGAAACTCTCGCCGAGCCCGAGGAGAAAGCGAAACACCACCAACCCGATCCAGCCGGCGGCCACCGCGTGGGCCATGCCGGCGAGCGACCAGAACGCGAGGGCCGCGGCGAGCGCAAGCCGCACGCCCCAGCGATCGATCAGGCGGCCGCAGAACGCGTAGCCGAGCGCATACGCAGCGAGAAATGCGGAGCTGATGTAGGAATACTCCACATTGCCGAAGCCGAGTTCCTTTTTGAGCGTAGCCGCGAGCACGGAGAGCGCCTGGCGGTCGAGATTGTTCACTGCCGCAACGCAGAAAAGCAGCGCGACGATGCACCAGCGCTGGTGGGTGCGGAGGAAGTCGGCGGCGCGATTCATGTGAGGCCGTTCGAGGTGGCACGGGTCTCCTGACCCGTGTTTAGAACTTCACGGGTCGGGAGACCCGTGCCACGACGAATCGCCTGCAAGCAGGCTCCTACCGAGGGACACTTCATCGTGTCAGATCCTTCTCGGCGACGAGGTAGGCGCGGATGATCGGGGCGCGGCCACGGCCGCTCGCGAACGATTCGAGGCTCGGCGCGCTCGTGTAGTCGAGGATCACGATGCGGCCGTCGGCGAGTTGCGTCCACGAACTGTAGCCGCCGTCGGCGGGCGAGGCGATGTCGAGCACGACGATGCGGTCGCGCCGGAATTGATCGGGGTAGCCTTGGCGAGGCGCCCACGACCACGCGATGGAGGTGTCGTTGGCGTTGGTGACCTTAGCCGAGACGGCGCGCCAGTGCGTGATGCCTTCGCGTCCGCTTGCGGCTGAGGTGCGGCTGCCGAAGCGCACTTCGCGCTGCCAGATGCCGGTGATGGGCTCGCGGAGCATTTGTTTGCCGTCGGCCAAAATCGTTACGTGGCCCGCGTCGCGCACGATGCGGTAGGTGTGCCACACGCGCGTGTCGAAGGCGAAGCCCGCCGCAGGCCGGTCGGCGAGGCAGATGCGGTCGGGCAGAAAACGCACCCACACGCCCGCGCCGATTGCGCAGGCGTTGGCGGCGGCGGACTCGACGCGCAGCGTGGCCTCGAGCTCGACGCGCGAGCGGTCGTCCTGCGCGGGGTAGAGATTGAATTCGACGGCGCCGGTGCGGCCGTCGGCGGTGCGGAGCGTAAGCGTGTCGGCGTCGAGCGAGCAGCGCGACTCGTCCAGAATGTGCGACGTGGGCTGGAAGCCGAGCGTGGCGGCCTCGTCGGGTGAGAACACGAGCGCACGCGTGCCGGGCGTGCCCCAGACGTTGCGGAACGTGGCCAGCAGTTTGCCCGAGGTGAGCTTCGCGAGGTGCACCCGCTGGCCGTAGAACGGCGCGGGCACGGCGCGCGGCCAGGTGCGACCGGCGTCGTCGCTGAAGAGCAGGCGGCTTGGGTGGCCGAAGCGGCCGTTGCCGAGGCCGATGCGTGAGGCGGCGAGGAGGCGGCCGGGCGCGAGTTCGGCGAGGCCGACCTCGCAGTCGCCATGGAACGGGCTGTCGGCGAGCCAGGCGGTGCGGGTCCAGGATTTACCGCGGTCGTCGGAGAAAACGATTTCGTTGCGGTAGTAGATGTCGTTCCACGGCGCGGGCGGATTGCGCAGCAGCGTGGTCTGCGCCGACGACGTGCGCGTGAAGGCGATGGTGCCGTCGCTGAGCTCAAACGGGTAGCCGGGCTCGCCACCGATGGAATCAACCTGCTCACCCTTGGTCCAAGTCTCGCCGTGATCGCTGCTCCAGAAGATCCAGTTCGACATGCCGCGGTCGGGCTTCTGCCAGTCGGAGAGCATCGGCCAGTTCTGGCCGGGCGCGCGTTGGCCGCGATCGACGACGATGACGAGGCGGCCGTCGCGCAGCACGCCCAGTTGCGGCACGACCCAGACGGCCTGGTGATCGTCGACGTTGGCGTGGGAGAGCGTGCGGTAGTCGCCCCACGTGCGGCCGCTGTCGCGCGAGCGCGCGATCATGAGCCAGCTCTGGTGCGACGTGTGCTCGTCGGAGAGCTGCCAGCAGGCGACGAGGGAGCCGTCGCGGGCGAGGGCGACGTTGGCACACTTGTAATACCAGCCGCGCGCGGGGCGCGGGGGCAGGCCGGGGTAGGTGTCGAGCGAGACGGTGACTTTGGCGGAATCGGGGATGGCGAGGGGCGTGTGGTGAAACTCCACCGCGAACGCAGCGGTGGCAGACGACATGATGGAGAGAAGGAGAGAAAGAGAGAGCGAGAGACGACGGCGGCTGGAAGTTGCCAGCAAAATCTCTGCGCGTGAGGTAGCGGCCGAGGTGACGAGGCCGGAACGGCGCGAACCCGTCCAGCGACGGCCTCCTCACATCGACCGCTACGGGGGCGCTATTTTGTGAGCAGAAACGCGCTCGCGCGCTTGAGATATTCGTCGTCGGTCTGGCCGCACGCGGCGACGAGTGGCGTGAGTTCGGCCGGGGCGGCAGGGAGATAGGTGAGCGCGTTGAGGGCGGTGAGGCGGAGTTCGCGTGAGTGCGTGGCGCCGAGCGATTCGGCGATCACTTTCCAGGCGGCGTCGCTG
>JACRKC010000002.1 GCA_016235555.1 Verrucomicrobiota bacterium | reverse complement strand
TTTTCAGGATTCACGTCGTAGCCCAAGCGCGTTGAGGTCAACGCGCTCCACCCCGACGGCAACGTCCCGTCAGGTCTTCTTCGCGTCCGGGACCGGCAGGTTGAACTCCTTGAGGAGCGCGTCGATCTTCACCGTCTTCTGTGCGTGCGGAGTGGCGGGGTGCATGCCGTTGTGGCGGACGGTGCCGTCGGGGGCGATGATCGCCATGTGCGGGATGCCGTTCACGCCGTAGTCCGGATTGAAAACCTCCTCTTCGCTGAACACCACCGGCCACGTCATGTTCTTCGCTTTGATGAACGCGGGCATCAGGCCCATTTCCTTCGCCGGGTCGCCCTTGGTGTCGATCGGCTTCGCTTCGAGGTTCGAAACGCGGCCCTGAATGCTGGTGACGCCGAGCACGACGACGTCGGCGTCCTTGTAGTGCTCGACGAGCTCGCGCACCTGCGGGAACGATGAGATGCACGGGCCGCACCACGTCGCCCAGAAATCGATCACGACCACCTTGCCTTTGAGCGACGAGAGCGTTTTCAGGCCTTCGCGTGTGGTCCATTTGAAGTGCAGCTCGGGAGCGGCCTTCCCGATCACGCCATCCTTCGCCTGCTTGGATTTTTCCTGCCGATCCAGCGTGGCGACCGCCTTGCTGTTCGGGAAATCCGTCTTCAACCGGGCAAGCAGGGCGTTGCCTTTCGCGCTGTCATTCAGGACCTGCGTGTAGAGCGTCGCGTGCATGTAGGCGATCTGCGCCACGTCGTCGGTCTTCTGGTCCTGGTATTTGGCGAGCAGCGCCTCGAACGCGGCCAGCTCCGGCGCGAGGTCGGCGGCGGAGCGCTGGCCGGCTTTGAGCTTGGTCTGGATCTGGGCCACGAGCGACTTCAGGTCGGCGGCCGGATCCTGGGCTTGCACGGGACCGAGGGTGAAAAGGGCCAGGACGAGGCCCGCGAGCAGGGAGCGGAGTTTCATGGTGCAGGCGCAAACGCGCGGCGGTGAGCCAACGTGGGGCGGGCAAAATCACAATCGAAATCCCGGGCTTGCGCGGCGCCCGCGGGGGCGGTCAGCGTGGGACGGCGTTTCCCCCGCGCCCGCCCCCAACGATGAACAACCCCTCCGTCGAATCGGCGACGCCCGCGGCGTCCGAGAAAAAATTCGGCCGCACCTACTGGATCCTTAACACGATCGAGATGTGGGAGCGCCTCGCCTACTACAACCTGCGCGTGATGGCGCCGATCTACATCATGCAGAAGGACAACCCGGGCGGGCTGCACCTCTCGGCGATGAACAAGGGCACGATCTACGCGTGGTGGGCCGCGTTCCAGTCGCTGCTGCCGATCGTGACGGGCGGGATCGCGGACCGGTTCGGTTTCAAGCGCACGCTCGGGTTTTCCGTCGGCCTGATGACGCTCGGCTACCTGATGCTGGCGTTCATGCGCGACCTGCCGTTTCTGAGCAACTACTGGGCGCTCTTCATCGCGATCATGACGCTCGCGACGGGCACGGCGTTTTTCAAACCGAGCATCCAGGGCTCGCTCTCGCTGTCGATGCCGCCGGGCAAGACGTCGGTGGGCTGGGGAATCTTTTATTGGATCGTGAATGTGGGGGCGTTCATCGGCCACTACCTGCCGTCGATCCTGCTCGCGTTGAGTGCGATGCTGCCCGGGCCGCTCAACGCCGCGGCCAACTCGAAGGAGGCGTGGCGCAACCTGTTCCTGGCGTCGGCGTTTTTCTCGTCGTTCAACCTGCTGCTGCTGTTCACCTTCAAGGACGTGCCGTCGGGCGCGTCGAAGACCGAGACGATCGGCGAGGTGCTCTGGCGCACGGTGACGAACATCCTCGAGCGCCGCCTGATCGCGTGGATGGCGATCATGTCGTGCTTCTGGCTGATGATGTATCAGCTTTGGGATTTGCAGCCGAACTTCATCGCCGACTGGGTCGACAGCCGGCCGATGGCGGAGATGCTCGCGTGGGCGCCCGACACCGTGAAGAAGGCGCTGATCGAGCAGACGCCGCGCGGTCCGATGATCCCGCAGCAGGTGCTGTTGAGCGCGAACGCGTTTTTCATCATCCTCGGCGTGGTGGGCGTGGCCTGGCTGACGCGGAAGATGCGCACGCTTGAGGCGATGCTCATCGGCATGGTGATGGCGACGGCGGGCGTGCTCGTCGCCGGTTGGACGCAGAGTGCGTGGCTGCTCGTCGCGGGCATCCTGTGTTTCTCGCTCGGCGAGATGACGACCGGGCCGAAGAAGAGCGAGTATCTCGCGATCATCGCGCCGCCGGGGAAGAAGGGGCTGTATCTCGGCTACGTGAACATCCCGGTGGGCGTGGGCGTGTATTTCGGCTCGGCGATCGCGGGCTGGGTCTACGGCCGCTGGGGCGAGAAGGCGGTGCTGGCGCTGCGCTACATCGCGGAGCACACGCCGTCCGGGCAGGCGAAGAATTGGGACGGCAACGTGGGGACGCTGGAGGCGACGCTGGGGGTCAAACTCACCGGCGCGATGGCGAAGCTGCAGGAACTGACGGGACAGGACTCGATCGCGGCGACGAAGCTGCTCTGGGACACCTACCATCCGCACTACGTCTGGATTCCGTTTGCGCTGATCGGCGTCGCGGCGGCGTTCGGGTTGTGGATTTTCGGCCGGATGGCGAAGAAGTGGGCGGACATGAACGCGTGAGGCGACCGGGTTCTGTCGCCCGACCCGAGGTCGCGCTTCGCGCGGGCCGCGCCGCTATTTGGACAACGGATGCGCAGAAATTTCGTGGTGCCATCGGTATCTTTTCCCCGCAAGGTCCAAACCCACTCCCGTGACCGACCCGCAAACCAACCTCTCCCGGCCTGACCAGGCACCTCTGCCCCAGCGGGTCCTGATCGCCGCCGGCACCATCGCCGGGAGTGCGGTGGCCGCGCTCGGGCTGGCCGGCGCCTGGATGGACCAGGCGCTGTTTCCGGTGGTGGGTGGCATGGGCATGGACCGGCCGACGGCAATCGCCGTGCTGGGGGTCGCGACCGCGTTCGGGGTGCTGACGGCGAGCCGTGATTCGCGAGGCGCCCAACGCCTGGGCCTGATGGTGGGGTGGATGACGGTGATCGCGGCCCTGGCAGGGGGCACCTTGGGCGCCGGAGCGTGGAGGATGTCGCCGATTTCGGTGGCGTTGGTGGTGGCCACCGGAGCGGGCGTCTTGCTGCTGCATCGGCGGCCGTCAGGGAAATCGTGGCGCCGCCTGGCCGGCCTCATCCTGTCGGCCGACGCGCTGGCCGCCTCGGTGGCGGTGGCGCTGGTGTATGCCGCCGGAGTAAAGGAGCTGATCGCGGTCGACTGGCGGTCGACCTCGCCGTGGACGGCGGTCTGCTTCGCGGCGCTGAATTTTTCCGTGCTGACGCGGGCCGGACTCTGGACGCTTTTGATCCGGAAGGTGCTGGGCGGCGAAGTGGACCGCGCGAGGGTGGTCGATTCGAAGGAACGGTTGAAGCGCGATCTGGTGGTCGCGGGTTTGTCGGGTTTGCTGGCGCTCGTCCTGCTGATCGGCCTGGCCTACCTTCGGATGCATGCCGCGCAGGTGCGGGTGGAGATCGAACGCGAATTCCGTGTGGTCGCCGCCGCCAAGGCCGATCGGGTCGCCGCGTGGTGGCAAGAACGCCGGAGTGACGCGGAGATGCTGCGGCATAGCCCGGCCTTCGGCGATGAGGTGGCGCGGCTCTCGTCCGGGCGCGCCGACGCGGCGCAGCGCGCCCGGATGGAGGCGTTTCTGGAGCAACTCCGGACGGGCTACGGTTACGCGGAAGTCATGGTCTACGGCGCCGATCTGGAGCTGATCCTGCCGGCGGCGCCGGGCACGGTGCCGTGGGCGCCACTCTCCGCCCGGCAGAGCGCCGCGCTGCGGGCGGAGCAGCGGGTGCAGTTTGAGGATTTTCATTTATCGCCGGGCGGCGACTCCAGTCTGGATCTCCTGGTGCCGCTCACGACCGGCACCGGTGGTTTTGCCGGAGCGCTGCGGCTGGTCGTCGACCCGCGTTCGAGCGCCTTTTCGAAAGTCATGGCGGCAACCGAATCGAGCGGCACGGTGGAGCATCTGCTGTTCCGGCGCGACGGGGATGCGGTGCTTTATCTCAGCGAACTGCGCCATCGGCCCGGCGCGGCGTTGAAATTGCGCGTGCCCGTCAGCGATCCGCACCTGCTGGCGGCCATGGCCCTCCGCGGCGGTCAGGACGAATTGCTGGAGGGGCGCGACTACCGCGGGATGCCGGTGATGGGCGTGGCGTGCGCGGTGGATCGCACCCCGTGGATGCTCCTCAGCAAAATCGAGGTGAGCGAAGCGTATGCGGCGGTCCGCGCCGAGGCGCTGAAGGTGGGGGCCGGGCTCGTCATGGTGCTGTCGATCGTCTCCCTGGGCGTCGGGGTGGCCTGGCGGCAGCACCGGCACGGACTCGTGACCCGTCAACTCGCGGTCGAGCAGGCCCAGCGGGAGCTCGCGCAGCGCCTGGGCCTGGTGATGCAGCAGGCGAACGATGCGATCATCCTGTTCGACGATGCGGCCAACGTGGTGGAGTTCAACGCCCGGGCCCTTGAATTCTACCGGCACCCGGCGGAAGAGATGCGCCGGCTGAAGGCGCCGGATCTCGCGGCGCCGGAATCGCGCGATGCCGCGGCGCGGCATCTGGCGGAGGCCGGCCCGGAGCTGGGCGTCATTTTCAAGGCGATCCATCAACGGCAGGATGGCGGCACGTTTCCGGTGGAGGTGAATGCCCGCCCGGTGGAATTCTCGGGCCGGCGGCACGTCCTCTCGGTCATTCGCGATGTCACCCAGCGCTATGCGCACGAGCGGGAGATCGAGCGGCTGAACCGGCTTTATTTCGTCATCAGCCAGATCAACCAGGCGATCGTGCACGTGAAGTCGCGGGAAGCCCTGTTTGCGGAGGTCTGCCGGGTGCTGGTCGGTCCGGGAGAATTCCTGCTCGCGTGGATCGGCTGGCAGGACCAGGCGTCCCAGCTCCTCGTGCCCGTGGCGGTGGACGGCCGGGGGCGGGGCTATGTGGAGGGGATCACGGTGTCCATCGATGCGGAGAAACCGGAGGGGCGCGGGCCGAGCGGCATCGCGTTCCGGGAAGGGCGGACCCGGGTTTGCAACGACTATTTCGCGGAGACGGTGACGGCGCCCTGGCGGGAACGGGCCGCGCGCCACGGCGTGGCGGCCTGCATCGCGCTGCCGCTCCGGTGTGAGGGCGAAATCGTCGGTGTGCTCTCAATCTACTCCGCCGAGCGGGGATTCTTCGGCCGGCGGGAGATCGAGTTGCTCGAAGAGTCGGCCGGCGACGTGTCCTTTTCGCTGGATGTCATGGCGGGCGAGGCGCGGCGGCGGCTCGCCGAACAGGCCCAGCGGGAGAGCGAGAGCCGGCTGGGCTTCCTGCTGTCGGCGACCCCGGCGGTGATTTACTCCATCCGCGCCACCGGCGATCATGCGACCACGTTCATCAGCGACAACGTCCGCGAGGTGCTCGGCTACCAGCCGGCGGACTTCACGGGCTCGCCGCTGTTCTGGCTCGACCGCCTGCATCCGGCGGACGCCGGGACGGCGATCCACCAGCTGGGCGACGCGGCGGCGCTCGACCGGGTCGAACGGCAATACCGCTTCCGGCACGCCGATGGCACCTATCGCTGGATGCACGACGAAATCCGCGTGGTGCGGGACGCCGCGGGGCTACCGTTGGAATATGTCGGCTACTGGATCGACATCACGGCCCGGAAGACCGCCGAAGGCGCGCTGCAGGCCCGGGAGCAGATCTTCTCCAGCATCGTCGGGCAGGCGGTCGACGCCATCGTGCTGATCGAGGTGGAGACGGGGCGCTTCGTGGAGTTCAATGCCGCCGCGCACGAGATGCTCGGCTACACCCGGGAGGAGTTTGCGGAGCGGCGGATCGTGGACTTCGATGCCGAGAAGTCGGAAAACCGCATCCGGCAGCAGACGGCGCTCATCATCGAACGTGGCCAGGCGGTGTTCGAAACCACCCAGCGACACAAGGACGGGAGCCCGCGCGCCACGCGGGTCAGCGCCCGGCTCATCCGCCTCGAGGGGCGCGATTTCATCACGGCCATCTGGAGCGATATCACGGAGCTGAAGGCGGCCGAGGCCGAGTTCCGCAAACTGTCCCTGGTCGTGGAGCAGAGCCCGACCTCCATCGTTGTCACCGATCTTTCGGGCGCGATCGAATATGTGAACCCGCACTTCACCGCGGTCACGGGCTACACGCTCGATGAACTGCGGGGCCGGAACCCGCGCCTGCTCAAGTCCGGCCTGACCGCCGACGCGGTTTACGCGGACCTCTGGCGGGCCATCGTGGCCGGGGCGGTCTGGCGGGGCGAAATCATCAACCGCAAGAAGACGGGCGAGATTTTCACGGAACTGGTCGTCGTCGCGCCGGTGTGCGACGCGGAGGGAAAGCCGATGCGATTCGTCGCCATCAAGGAGGACATCACGCTGCGCAAGCAGGCGGAGGAAAATCTCCGCAAGCTGTCGCGGGCCGTCGAGCAGTCGCCCCTGTCGGTGGCGATCACCGACCTCTCGGGGGCGATCGAGTATGTGAACCCGCGCTTCACCGAAGTGACCGGCTACACCCTGGCCGAGGTCATGGGCCAGAATCCGCGCGTGCTCAAATCGGGCGAGACGCCGGCCGAGGTTTACACCGAGATGTGGCGGACGCTCACCCAGCATCGAATCTGGCGGGGCGAACTCCGGAACCGGAAAAAGAACGGCGATATTTACATCGAACTGGCGGTGATCGCCCCGGTCGTCGACGACACCGGCCGGACGACGCACTATGTCGCGCTCAAGGAGGACATCACCGAGCGCAAACGGACGGAGGCGGCGCTCGAGGTCGTGCAGGAGCGCTACCGTTTGATCGCCGAGAACACCGCGGATGTGATCTGGCTCTACGATGTGGGAGCCGACAGCTTCACCTACTTGAGCCCGTCGTGCGAACGGCTGCTCGGTTTCAGCCCGGAGGAGATGCTGGCCAAGCGGCTGACCGACACGCTGGCCCCTGAATCGGCCGCGGAGATCGCCCGGTTGCTGCCGGTGCGAATCGCGGCGCTGACGGCGGGCGACGAATCGGCGCGGACGCGCTTCAACACCATGCGGCAGGGCCGCAAGGATGGCTCCGTGATCGATGTCGAGGTGATGTCGACGCTGCTCACCGACAGTGGCGGCCGGGTGAACCGGATCGTCGGAATCACGCGGGATGTGGGCGAGCGATTGCGGGCGGCCGAGGCCCTGCGGCGCAGCGAGGAACTCTACCGCCTGATCGCCGATAACACGAGTGATGTCATCTGGATTCTCGACCTCGCGACGCGGCGGTTCACCTACATGAGCCCGGCGGCCGAGCGATTGATCGGGCGGACGCCGGAGGAGCTGGTGGGGCAACCCATCACGGTGGCGCTGACCCCGGCCGCGGTGACCGAGGCCCAGGCGAGCATCGTGGGCCGGCTGGCAGCCTACCGGGCCGGCGACCTCAGCCAGCAGCATCGCGTCGCCGTGTATGATTACCGGCATCGCAGCGGCGGCATCATGCGGGCCGAGGTGGTCTCGACCCTCCTGCTGAACGCCCGGGGCGAGCCGGACCGCATGCTCGGGGTCTCGCGCGACGTGACGGAGCGGGAGCGCGCCGCCGCCCAACTGCGGCAGAGCCGCGACCGTCTCGCCAAGGCGGAGCAGATGGCGCAGCTCGGCAACTGGCAGCTCGATCTCCGGACGAACCGGCTGGTCTGGTCGGACGAGATCTACCGCATCTTTGAGATCGATCCGCAGCGGTTCGGCGCCTCCTACGAGGCGTTTGTCGCGGCCATCCACCCCGACGACCGCGAGTTGGTGAACCGGGCGTATCGGGAGTCGGTGGAGCAGCGCACCCGCTATTCCATCTGCCACCGGCTGCTTTTCCCGGGCGGCCGGATCAAGTATGTTCAGGAGGGCGGAGAGACGTTTTATACCGGGGACGGCACGCCGCTGCGATCGGTGGGCACGGTGCAGGACATCACGGAGCGCAAGCTCGTGGAGGTGGAATTGCACGACCTGGTGAAGCAGTTGCGGGCGATGCACACCATCGCGCTGGCGCTCGACCGGCCGGACCTGACGGGGGGGCGCCTGCTGACCGAAATCGCCCGCCACCTGACCTCGGCGCTGCGCCAGCCCGGCTGGACGCAGGCGACGGTGGAGATCGACGGAGACACGAAACAGGCGGGCGCCGAAGGCGTGCTGGCCGATAAGATCTCGGCGGAGATCACGGTGAACGGCCGCCGGGCCGGCGCGGTGACGGCGGGCTACGTCGAGCCGTGTGCGTGGGAGCCGGGCAGCCGGTTTACGGTGCAGGAACACGAGACGATCGCGAGCATCGCCCGGTCGATCGGTCTGAGTCTGAGCGCCCGCGAGTCGTTCGCGGCGGTGCAGCGGTTCAACACCGAGTTGGAGGAGAAGGTGCGGCAGCGCACGGCCGAACTCGCGGCGCGCACCCGGGAGGTTCAGGCGTTGCTCGAGTCCATTCCGGATCTGGTCATGCGGTTGCGCATCGATGGCACGGTGTTGTTGGTCCAGCGGGCGCGAGGCTCGGCGCCGCTCGACGCGTTCATCGACCGCACGGCGGACTCCGGCCGGCTGCCTCACGCGGACCCGCTGGGTGGCGCGACGCTGCGGCTCGGCCGGCGGTCCCTGGCCCAGACCGCGCTGACGACGGAGGAGATCGAGCTGCCGGCGGCGGGCGGGTGCATCGATGTGCGCGTGGCGCCGGTGGGCGAGGGCGAATTCGTGGCCTTCCTGCGGGATGTCACGGAACGCAAGCGGGTCGAGACGGCGTTGCGACGGAGCGAGTCGACCCTGCAATTGATGTTCGAGGCGCTGCCCTTCGGCTTCCTCGTGGTCGACAGCCGGACGGATGCGATCCTGCAGTTCAACCAGCGGTTCTGCGAATTATGGGGTGTCGCGCATCTGGCGGGCGCGATGCGGAGCGGGGAATTGAAACACCGCGATCTCATTCCGCACTGCCTGCCGGCCCTGGTCGATGCGGCCGCCTTTGCGGCCTCCTTGGTCGCGTTGCAAGACGAGGCCAACCGCGCGGTGGTGGAGGATGAAATCGAGTTCAAGGCCGACCGGACCATCCGCCGCTTCACCAAGCAAATCCGGGATGAAGGCGACGGCTACCACGGCCGGTTCCACCTGTTCGAGGATGTGACCGCGCAAAAAAACCTGGCCCGGGAAACCGCGGCGATGCTGGAGCGCGAGCGGCAGGTCTCGGAGATGAAAACCCGCTTCATCTCGGTCACGTCGCACGAGTTCCGCACGCCGATGGCCGCCGCCATGGGGTCGGTCGATCTCCTCCACAACCATTTCGGGCGGCTTACGCCGGCCAAACGCGAGGAACTGTTCGACCGCATCAGCCACTCAATGGTCCGCATGACGGAGATGCTCGACGACGTGCTCACACTCAGCCGGCTCGACGCCGGCCGGATGACGAGGAAATTGGTGCCGGCGGACCTGCGCGCCTACCTGCACAGCGTGGTGGACGAAGTCCGGCTCGGCGACCGTGACGCCCATCGCTTCGGATTCCAGACGGTGGGTGACGCGAGTGGATTTCCGACGGACCTCAACCTGCTGCACCACATCCTCTCGAACCTGCTCAGCAACGCCGCGCGCTATTCCCCCGCCGGCACGGAAGTCACGGCGCGGCTGACGGTCGATGCGGCGCGCGCGGTGTTCGCCGTGGAAGACCGCGGCATCGGCATCCCGGAGACGGACCAGGCGCGCATTTTCGAGCCCTTCGAGCGCGGCTCGAACGTCGGCACCATCAAAGGCACCGGCCTCGGCCTGAGCATCGTGAAGCGCATGACCGAGCTGCTGGGCGGCCACATCGCGATCGAAGGCGTGCCCGGTGGCGGCACGCGTTTCGTGGTCGAGCTGCCGCGCCAGTCCCATCCCTTATGATCTCCTCCCAACAACCCACGATCCTCGTGATCGACGATGACGATGCGATCCGACAGACGTTGGTCGACATCCTCGAGTTGAACGACTTCTCCGTGATCTCGGCGGCCAACGGTCCGGCCGGACTGGACCTCGCGCGGCGCGACCTCCCGGCACTCGTGATCACGGACATCGAGATGCCGGGTCTGACGGGCTACGAGCTGATCCAGGAGTTTCGACGCGACGAGCGGCTGCGGGCGACGCCGGTCATCGTGATCTCCGCCAAGGTCGACCGCGCGGCGACGCGGCGGGGCATGGAACTCGGGGCGGACGACTTCATCACCAAACCCTTCACCGAGGAGGAGGTCATCCACTCGATCCGGACGCGGCTGGATAAAAAGGAGCTGCTGGACGAGCTGGACGCTTTTGCCCACACGGTGGCCCACGACCTGAAGAACCCGCTCTCCACGCTCAACGGCCGGCTGGGCTTGATCGAGCTGACGATCGGCCAGGCCGATGAAGCCGCCCTGCGGCGGCACGTCGAGAGTGCGTTGCAGGCGACCGCCCGGCTTACCGCCATCATCGACGAAATCCTCGTGCTGGCCGGGGTGCGCCAGCAGCGCGTCACCCCCGAACCGCTCGACATGGGCGCAATCGTGACCGAGGCGATGGAGCGGATCGACGAGCTGCTGCGGAGCAGCGGCGCGACGGTGGCGAAACCGGCGGCGTGGCCCGCGGCGGCCGGCTTCGCCCCGTGGGTGGCGCATGTGTGGAGCAATTACCTCAGCAACGCCGCCAAGTATGGCGGACCGAAGGCCGCGATCACGCTCGGGGCCGACGTGCAGGCGGAGTCGGGGCGCGTGCGCTTCTGGGTGCAGGATCGCGGGCCGGGCCTCGACGCGGCGGCGCAGTCGGCGCTGTTCGTGCCGTTCACCCGCATCTCCACGGTGCGGGCCAACGGGCATGGGCTCGGGCTGTCGATCGTGCGCCGGATCGTGGAAAAACTCGGCGGGCAGGTGGGCGTGGAAAGCCAGCCGGGCCAGGGGGCCCGGTTCTGGTTTGAGCTGCCGGCCGCACCGCGGTGAACCATCGGAGATCGAAGCCATGAAGATTCTCATCGTCGAAGACGAAGCGGACATCCGGCAGACATTGCAGGATCTGCTCGAACTGAACGGTCACACGGTGCTCGCGGCGGCGGACGGGGAGGAGGCGTTGCGACTGGCGGTGCAGCACCCGGATTTCGTCTTTTGCGACATCGGGCTGCCGGGGATCGACGGCTTCGCCGTGTGCACGGCGATGCAGCAACTCCCGCATGGCGCCGAGGTGCCCTTCGTGTTTCTGACGGCCCGGGCCGATCGGACGGATCAGCGGCACGGCATGGCGCTGGGGGCGGATGACTACATCACGAAGCCGTTTACCGAAAAGGAGATCCTGGACGCGCTGGCCGCGCGCACGCAGCGCCAGCGGCCGCTGCGGGAGCGGATCGAGCGGCTCATGGACGAAAAGCGGCGCGCCGCGACCGCGGATTGGTCGCACGAGCTGATGTCGCCGCTGCACAGCGTGCTCGGCGGCTTGGAACTGATCGAGATGGAGGGGGCGGGCATCACGCCCACTGAACTCAGGGAATTGCTCGAAATGATCCGGCAGGGCGCGATCCGGCAGCAGCGGCTGTCCCGCAAGCTGATCCGGTATTTTGAACTCCTGCGCCGGCTCGAATCACCGCGGCCGGTCGTGCCGCCCCGCTGCGATGCCGACGATGCCGTGCAGGCTGGCGCCATGCGCGCGGCGACCGAGGCCGGGCGTGAGGCCGACCTGCGCCTCGAGGCCGGGCCTGGCGTGGTCGGGGTGCCCGGGGAGGCGCTGGTGGACGCGGTGGCCGAACTCGTGGACAATGGCTGCCGTTTTTCCAAACGAGGGAACGAGGTGAGCGTGCAAGCGGGGACATACGAGGGCGAATATCATCTGCGGATTTCCGATGCAGGACCGGGCATGACCGCGGAGCAACGCGAGCGGGTGGGGGCGTTTGTCCAGTTTGACCGCCGGCGGCTGGAGCAGCAGGGCCTCGGCCTCGGACTGGCGATCGCCGGCCTGGCGGTGAAAGTGGGTGGCGGGACCATGTCGCTCGGCGCCCCGGCCGAAGGCACCGGGCTCCAAGTGAAGATCCGCCTCCCGCTGGTGTCGTAGACCCCGGGTCTGACTGCTGAGTCTCGCGAAACAGGGTGACAGAGAGTTCGGTGGTTCGGGGAGCGCACCCGTCTCGGGTGCTGGTGCCGGCGTCTCGCCGACACCTCCGAAATCCTCGGCGAGACGCCGAGGACAGCCCGCGGGACGCGGGCGCTCCCCGAACCACCGCGTGT
>JACRKC010000027.1 GCA_016235555.1 Verrucomicrobiota bacterium | reverse complement strand
TTCGGGGAGCGCCCGCGTCCCGCGGGCTGTCCTCGGCGTCCCGCCGAGGACTTCGGAGGTGTCGGCGAGACGCCGACACGAGCACCCGAGACGGGTGCGCTCCCCGAACCGCTGAACTTTTGTCACTCTATTTCGCGAGACGCAGTAATCACAACGACGCCGCCGGTGGTAGCGGCCGACGTGAGGAGGCCGGGCTTGCCGTGCGGATCACCCTCGTTACCCCGGCTGCTACCAGGCGGCGCCGCTCAGAAGGTGCCCTTCACGCCAAACGTCCAGATGCTGCCGATGTCGAGGTAGCGCGTCATGATATCGGAGCGGCCGCCCGCGGAGGTGATGAGCTGCGGCGCGTGCAGGACGTTGCGCCCGGTGAGCGTGAGCGTGTAGTTGCGCCAGAGGGTGTAGTTCAACTGGAGGTCGTGGAAGAGCTTCTCGTTGGTGTAGGAGGCCCAGCCGTTGGCGGGGATGGCGCCGGTGCGGACGTTGCTCGTCCAGTTCGTGTTCCAGCGCGCGGAGAAGCGGCCGCGGCGATACTCGATGCCGCCGTTGGCCATGTTTTGCGGGCGGCGGAAGTTGTCGTAGTTGTCGAAAATCAGATGCGTGTGATTGGCCCACAGCGTGAAGTCGCGGCCGAATTCCCACGGCAGGAAACTCAGGCGCTGGCGGTAGCTGAACTCCCACGAGCTGTTGTGGGCCTTGGCGACGTTGTCGACCGTGCTGAGGCGCCAGCCGGCCCACTGCGGGTCGCCGTCGAACTCGCCATCCGGCGGGATGTCGAAGATGGTGGTCCGGATGAGATCCTTGAGATCGCGGCGCGAGAACGAGACGGAGAACATGCCGACCTGTTTCGGCAGGTAATACTCGAGGCTGGTGTAGATGTTGCGCGCCTGCTCGGGCTTGAGGTCGGGGTTGCCGATGGTGGCGGTGGGCGGGATCGCGGTGTCGTTGTTGATCGTGATCGTGCCGGCGAGACGGTTGAGGTCGGGGCGGGTGATCGACTCGTTGTAGGAGGCGCGCAGGAGGAGATCGCGGCTGAAGCGGTAGTTGGCGTGCAGGTAGGAGAGCGTGGTGCGGTAGTCGGCGTGGCCGTCCTTGCGGATGCTGCCGTAGCGCGTGCGGATGTAGTCGCCCGACGCGGTGTCGACCGTGCCGGTGCGGCTGCCGGTGAGCCGGAGGCGCGTCTGCGCGTCGGTGAGCGAGGCGGGGGCGTTGAACACGCCGCGCGTGCGCTCGTGGCGGAAGCCGGGTGCGAGGTCGAACTTGCCGAACTTGAAGATCGGCTGCGCGTAGATCGCGTCGATCTGCTCGCGCACGATGGCGCGCGTGGTGAGGTCCTGCTGGAGGAGGGTGTTGGGGTTGATGGTGCTGAACCACTCGGGGTGCTCGCCGTATTCCTGCGCGAGCTTGTGGCGGTCGTAGTTGACGACGCCGTTGAGGTTGCCACCGAAGGGCCAGTTCATGCGGTAGTCGGTCTCGGCGTAGAGCGCCGGGGCGTCGTCCGCGGTGTTGGCGATGCCGTCGCGACCGAGGTGCGTGAGGCTGTTGCCGCGGCGGTGCCAGATGTAGCGGTTGGACTCGTTGATCGAGCCGCCGTATTTCAACTGCACGGGCACTTTCCACTGCGTGAACGAATTCCGGAGGTCGGCCTTGAGGTTGTATTTCTCGTCGACGCCGGAGCGGTCGTTCGTCGTCACGGTGAAGCCGTTGGGCACGTTGGCGAGGTTGCGCCAGTCGGCGCCGGCGAGCTGGGTGATGTAGATGTTCGGGTCGTTCGGCGCGACGCGGTTCCAGCGGAGGCTGAGGTTGGAGATCGAGCCGGGGTTCACGCTCCACACCCAGCCGAACGGGATGTCCTGATACCAGTTGGTGCTGCGGGAGAAGCTGCCCTGCACGTCGGCCGAGAACGAGCCGCGGCGGAAATTGAAACCGCTGCTCACGGTCGAGGTGGCGCCGTGCTTGTTGGTCGAGCCGCCGCCCTGGTTGTAGCTGACCGAGGCGCCGCTCGCGGCGGTCTGGCTGTTGAGCGAGTATTCGACCGACGGGTTGACGAGCGCGGCGGCGACGCCGGGCGCGTTGTAGACGTTGCCGCCGAAAGTGAAGCCGAGGTCGCGGCTGTAGAACTGCGCCGAGTAGGTGTTGAAGTCGATGCGGCCCCAGACCCACAGGTCCTTGCTGACCTTGTAGTCGACGCGCGCGTTGTAGTTGCGGCGGACGGTGGGCTTGGGCGAGTCGCGCAGCGAGATGCTGTTGAGGCGCGGAATCTCGGTCGCGTTGTTGTTGGGATCGGCGTCGAAGGTCCAAGTGTAGGTGATGGCTTTCTGCTCGGCGAAGGCCCACGAGTAGTTGTAACCGCGAGGACGCCGAGTTTGCCGCCGAGGAAGACGTCGGAGAACTCGAGGGTGGCCGTGGGCTGGATCTTGTAGCGCCGCTTGTTGTCGGGGCCCGGCGTTCTGGCCGTGGTGAGATCGAGCGAGTTGGCGGCGAAGCTGGTCTGGAAGCGCACCTGGCGGCCCTTGCGGTCGAAGGCGCCCTTGCTGCGCAGGTTGACGACGCCGGCGAGCGCGCTGCCGGACACTTCGGGCGTGGGCGTGCGGTTGAGTTCGATGGTCTCGATGCTCGCCACCGAGAGTTGTTCGAGTTCGGTGACGCGGCCCGTGCCGAGGTCCGACGAACCGGCGCTCGCGAGCGGCGCGCCGTCCATCATGACGGTGGTGTATTTCGGATCGAGGCCGCCGACACTGATGGAGCGGGCGTCGGCCTCGACGTAGTCGATGGAGATGCCGGGCATGAGCTTGAGGAATTCGCCGATGTTGCCCTCCGACACGTCGCCGAAGGCATCCGAGGCCATGACCTGCTTGAAGTTGATCGCCTCGCGCTGTTCCTGGATGGCCTTGGCGTTGCCCTCACGCTCAGTGGCGACGACGAACTCGCCCATGCGGATGATGTTCCCAGCGGCGTAGGCCTTGCTCGTAAGGTCGACGTCACGCGTGATCGTCTGGCCGGGCGCGACGGACAGCGCGATCTCCGCCGTATCGAGGCCTTCGTAAGAGACGATCAGCTTGACCGCACCGGCCGGCACGCCGGAGAGCACGAACTGGCCGCCGGCTTCCGAGACGGTGGCGAGGCTCGTGCCCGCGATCGAGACTGACGCGGTGCGGAGATACTGGCCGGTGCTCTGATTGAGCACGCGACCGGTGACGACGCCGGTGCCGGCGGTGGCCTGGGCGCGCGCCGGGGAGACCAGCAGGGCGGCGGCAAACGACGCCGAAATGACGGCGGCAACGAGTGGGCAAACCACGCGGAGGAGTTTCATGGAATTGTGGTCAGAACAGGTTTGTTGGTCGGCGGAGCCTGGCTCCGCCGGCAGGTAGTTGCCGCCAACGTATCAGCCGGCGGCGACGCGCGACGAGTGCCGCCTCGCCTGACAGTCTGTTGGGGGCGTAACTCAAAGTGATGTCAGTTCTCGAGAGCCTCGGTTGTAGCGGCGATCTATGACCGCCGGCGTTGCGCCAAGGGTATTCGTTCGGCGGTCACAGACCGCCGCTACAGATCAGTGACCTCAGTTTGAGTCACACCTGTCTGTTGGGGCCGTCCGTAGCGGTATCCCGGTGGGCGTGGAAAAAGCGACGGTCGCTCCGGCCCGTGGCGTCGTGCGGCTGGGTTGAAGCGCGTTGCCCCAAGCCGCTTGGCCCAAAGTCCGACGAAGGGAAGAAAGACCACCCATCGTGGTGACCGATGCGCAGCGGCGACGAGGTCGGCGAGTCGAACTGCCGAAACGGATTTGTCATCCATTACTGAGTCTCGCGAAATAGGGTGACAAAGAGTTCGGTGGTTCGGGGAGCGCACCCGTCTCGGGTGCTGGTGCCGGCGTCTCGCCGGCACCTCCGAAATCCTCAGCGAGACGCCGAGGACAGCCCGCGGGACGCGGGCGCTCCCCGAACCACCGCGTGTCACTCAATTATGCGAGCCTCATTAGATGACAAATCTCCCGCGGCCAGCCTCTCCACCACCGGCCCTGAGTCTGCGGAAGGGGCTGGCCGCCACGACCGAACCGCCCATCCGCCTACGCCAGCGGCGCAAAGAACCCGATCAGATTGGCCACATGGTCGTCGACCGATACCCCGAGGTGCTCGCAGCCGAGGTAGATCGTGCGGCGGTCGACCTTCGCCGCGAACGCCGGCTCCTTGATCTTCTTCCGGATCGAGCTGGCCTTCATCTCCGCGTAACGGACCGGATTGAGTTTCCGGTAAGCGTAGAAAATCCCGCACAACTCGTCCGTCGCGAGCAGCGCCGCCGCGAGCTTCGTGCGCGGAAGCGTCGTGAAGCCGTTGTAGCCGTAAGCATGCGCCTCCACCGCATGGATGAGTTCCTCCGGGTAACCCCACTCCGCAAACCACCGCAGCGACTCCCCCGGGTGCTTTCCGGGAAACTGCTCGAAATCGATGTCGTGCAGCAGCCCGGTGACGAACCACAGTTGCGCCCCGCCGCCGAACCGCCCCGCATACCCCTCCATCGCCGTCGCCACCATCAACGCATGGTGCCGCTGATAGTCGTCGCGGACGTGTTGTTCGAGCAGGGCTTGGGCTTCGGCTTTGGTCGGGAGGTTCATATGCGGCGAAGGCGGTTGAACCTCGCCACCATCCCCGGCCCCGCGCTCCCTCGCAACTTAAACGTTGAGCACGCTGTGTTTGGCCTTGAGGATAATCCCGTCCCGCTACCCCCCGCTGCCCCTATGTCCCTTCTCGCCGCTGATTCGCCGGCTGGTTGTCTGTCTGTCGCCGACTTTGACGACGACGTGTGGGAGGACTTGCTGAACTACATTGAGGAGCGCCGGGTGATTCCGATCATCGGCCCCGAACTCTGCGACGTGCGGACCGACGCCCATTCGACGGGTTCGACAAGCTCACCGCAGACCGGCCCAGGGCAGGCCGGTCAGGAAAACCTCTACACGTGGCTCGCGCGTTCGCTGGCCGCACGCCTCAACCAGCCGCTCGATTCGTCCGCGCCACCACCCACCCTCAACGACATCGTGGTGCGCCATCTTTCCGCCCGCGGCCGCCGCGAGGATCTCTACGCGCGCATCCGCACCATCATGCGCGAGACCACCTTCGCGCCGCCGCCCGCGCTGCTCAAACTCGCCGAAATCTCCGACTTCGATCTCTACCTCACCACGACCTTCGATTCACTGCTGGAGGACGCCCTCAACGCCGCCCGTTTCGGCGGGGTGCGCTCCACCGACGTCGTCGCCTACACGCCGAGCAAGCTCGTCGACCTGCCGTCGTCGCGCGAAAAGCTCTCCCGTCCGCTCGTCTACCACCTCATGGGCCGGCTCTCCGCGTCGCCGACCTACGTCATCTCCGACGAGGATGTGCTCGAATGCGTGTGCGCCCTGCAGACGACCCACTACACGCCACAAAAGCTGTTCAACGAACTCGAGCTGAACCACCTGCTCGTCATCGGCGGCGGGTTCTCCGACTGGCTGATGCGCCTCTTCCTGCGACTCGCCAAGCGCCGGCGCCTCTCCGATCCGCGCGATGTCGGCGAAGTGCTCGCCTACTCGCGCGCCGCGGACGAGCCGGGTCTCGTGTTCTTCCTGCAACAGGTCAGCAGCCGCACGCGGCTTTTCACCGGCGGCGCGGCGGCGTTTGTCGACGAACTCCACCGCCGCTGGATGGCGCGGCGCGGGCCCGTCGCGCGCCCGTCTCCCAGCGCACCGCTCGCCGTCGCGGACGAACCCGGCCGCTTTGTTCCGCCCGGCAGCGAGATGGCGGACCGCGCCGTGTTCATCAGCTACGCGCGCGAAGACCTCGCGGCCGTGCAGCAACTCAAGGCCGGGCTCGATGCCGCCGGCATCAACGCGTGGTTCGACCTGCAGCAACTCGACAGCGGCGACGACTTCGCCCGGAAAATCCGCGGCAACATCGCGCGGTGCAGCTATTTCATCCCGGTCATCTCCGCCAACACCCAGCGCCGCCTCGAAGGCTGGTTCCGCCGCGAGTGGCACTGGGCCGTCGACCGCACCGAAGGCATGGTGGCAGGCGCGCGTTTTATCCTGCCGGTGTGCATCGACGACACCCAGGAAAAAGACGCGCTCGTGCCCGAGCAGTTCCTGAAAGCGCACTGGACGCGCCTGCCCGGCGGCCTGGTCACACCGGAAGTCGCAACGCGGCTCAAGGAAATCTTCGGAAGCAAAACTCCCTGAATTTTTCACCACGGATTGCACAGATGAACACGGATAAAGACATCAGCTCAGAGGGATTTCTATCCGTGGTATCCGTGTAATCCGTGGTCAAAACTCCGATGTCTGAAGTTTCTCAAACGTCCGCCGGCACCATCGACCGCGAGAATCCCTGGCCGGGCCTCGCGCCGTTCACCGAGGATCAGGGCGCATTCTTCCACGGCCGCGACGACGAGATCGACGATCTCACGCAGCTCGCGCGGCTGCGCGCGCTCGTCGTCCTCTTCGGCCAGTCGGGTCTCGGCAAATCCTCCCTCCTCCAAGCCGGCGTTTTCCCGCGGCTGCGTGCCATCGGTTTCTGCCCCGTCTATATTCGCCTCGATCACGCCGAGGACGCAGCCCCGCTCACCGAGCAAATCAAGACCCTTGTCCTCACCGAGACGGCCCGCATGGGCGCGTGGACGAAACCGAACATCGCGAAGCCCGGCGAGACCCTCTGGGAATTGTTTCACCACCGCGACGACCGGCTGCTCAACGCCCGCGGCGATCCCATCATCCCTGTCCTCGTCTTCGATCAGTTCGAGGAGCTGTTCACGCTCGGTGCCGCCGCCCGTTCGACCGGCTCAGGGCAGGCGGGCAGTCGCCGCGATCGCGCGGTCGCGTTCATGGCCGAGCTCGCGGAACTCGTCGAGAACCGGCCCTCCGAACAACTCGTCGCGCGGCTCGACGCGTCGGCCGACGAGCTGGAGGCGTTTGATTTCGGCCGCGCCGATTACCGCGTGGTCATCACGCTGCGCGAGGACTTCCTCCCGGACCTCGAAGGCATGAAGACCATCATGCCCGCGCTGATGGCGAACCGCATGAGGCTCGCGCGCATGACCGGCACGCAGGCGCTCTCGGCCGTCGTCAAACCCGGCGCGGGGCTCGTGACCGAGGAGGTCGCCGCCGCCGTTGTCGAATTTGTCGCCGGCGCGCGCGGCGGCTCGATCGAGCGGCTGGCCGAGCTCAACGTCGAGCCGGCGCTCCTCTCCGTCGTCTGCCGCGAGCTCAACGAGCGCCGCCGCTCCCTCGGCCAGGCGCAGATCACCGCCGACCTCGTCTCCGGCAACCGCCGCGAGATCCTCACCGATTTCTACGACCGCAGCGTGGCCGACCTCCCGGCGCCGATGCGCACCTTCGTCGAGGACCGCCTGCTCACGAAGTCCGGCTTCCGCGACAACCTCGCGCTCGAGACCGCACTCGAGGAGCCGGGCGTCACACGCCCGCTCATCGACACGCTCGTCGCCCGCCGCCTCCTCCGCATCGAAGACCGCGCCGGCATCCAGCGCGTGGAGCTCACCCACGACGTGCTCGCCGAGGTCATCCGCGCCTCGCGCGACGTGCGCCAGCAGCAGCAGGCGCTCGCCGCCGCCCGCGCCCACGAGCAGCGCGAGCTCGCCCTCGCCGCCCGCCGCACGCGCCGGTTGGGCTGGCTCGTCGGTGGCCTCGCCGCCGTCGTCGTCGCGCTGGGCGCCGCCGGGCTCTACGGCCTGAAGCAGCGCCGGCTCGACCAGGAGCGCAGCAGCCGCGTCGATGTCGGCCTCGCCGCGCGCCTGCTGGAGGAGGGCAAGACCACCGACGGCCTCGCCCACCTGCTGCGCGCCGCGCGCCGCGACCCGCACAACCCCACCATCGCGCCCCGCCTCGCCTCGCTGCTCACCTCGCGCAATTTCCTCCTGCCGGACGGCGCCGCGCTGGCCCACCCGGCGCCGGTGTTTTGGACGGATTTTTCCGCCGACGGAAAGAGCATCTTTGTCCTGTGGAAAGACGGCGCGACCGCCCGGCTCGATCTGGCGTCGGGCGGCATCGAGCGGTCGCAGTTGCCTTCGCCGCCGGGCGTCGGCGCGTCGCCGATCCGGACGCCCCGTTTCTACCTCGTGGATTGCCAGGACGGAGTGATTCGCGTCCTCGATCTTGCCGGGCAGCTCGCCCGCGATATCCGAATCGAAGGACGCAGCTCGTCGCGAAGCAGAGGGAGCGGGACCGGCAGCGGCGGTTTGCGTCGTTTCGTGTCGGACATCTTCAGTGTTTCGTCATTCACCAACGGGACGACCGTCCTGCTCGATGCCGCGACGGGTCGCACCGTGGGCGCACCGATTCCAACGGGAAATTCGGGCGACGTGATCGGGACCGAAAAATGGCTCTCGTGGACCGATAATACCAGCCTCAGCGGGTCTCTCGCCACGAGTTCTTTCTCCACCGAGGTCCGCCTGCGCGACATGGAAACAGGCACCGCCGATGTCACGCTGCGCGTCCCGTTCGGAGCGCATCTCTGGCGGGCGAGTCCGGACGGCCGGCAGGTGGCGGTGGTGCAACGCGAGGCCGACGACGACGCGGTTTTCTTGAAGCTCTACGCGTTGCCCGACGGCGCGCCGCTGGCGCCGGCCCAGCGCATCGAAGGCGCCACCTATGGGACAGCGGGAGGCGGCATGCACTACAGCCCGGACGGCCGGTTTATCGTAACCACGCACAACGCGCTCGCCCTGTGGGATGCCCGGACCGGCGTCCGCATCGCCCGCATCGCCGCGGCCGGACCCAGCGGCCGCGGGGACAGTGCGCGGATGAATTTCTCGCCGGACCGCCAGACCCTAGCCACGTGGCGCAACCTCGGTTCGCTCGACCTCTGGGATCTCGCCACCGGCGCGGCGCGGGTGCCGCCGTTGAGACACGATGGCAGCGTCAGCAGTGCGGAGTTCAGCGCCGACGGCCGCGTGCTCGTGACCACCGCCAGCGACGGATTTGTCCGCGTCTGGGATGTGGCCACCGGCCAGTTGGTCGCCGAGCCCGCCCTGCAACAACGCACCGCGCCGACCGCGGCCCTGTCGCCCAACCGCACGCAGGTCGTCATGGGCACGCGCGAGGGCGCCGTGTATCGTTTCCGGATCGGCCAGGGGCGGGCCCAATCACTGGCGTTGCCGCGGGCGGCGCCGTGGATGCCGCTGCCCTTCCTGCCCGGCTCCTCCGGCCGGATGCTCTGGATGCTGGGCGATCGCGCGCGGGTGATGGACGTGGCTTCGGGTCGCGAAGTCGCCGGCGGCTTCGCGTTTCCCGAGCCCATCCTCGGCGCGGCAACGACGACGGGGTCGGGTGCAACCCTCGGCCCGGGAGTGCGGAACGATTTCAAAGTGATGGTGGTGCCGACGGTGGCCGGCGCGTGGCAGGCGTGGTGGCTGGGCGACGGCAAAGTCGAGCCGATCGTGCCGCTCGTCGACTCCCCGACGCAGCTCGCCCACGTGGCGTTTAGCGCGAGCGGAGACCGGGTGGTGCTCGCGTGGAATCTTGGCACAGGACAGGGTGGCAACATGCGGACTTGGCACCTCCGGACCGGCCAGCCGGTGGGACCGGTGATCAACAGCCGGTCCGCCGGCAGCGGACTGACGCCCGGCGTGAACCTCAACCCCGACGGCACTCGCGTGACCGTGGGCGCGAACGTCGGCGTGGGGAAAGTGTGGGACACGGCGACGGGCGCGGAGGTGTTGGTCTTCGACGAACAGGGCGGGCGGGTGCCCGTCCTGTTGTTCAGCCCCGACGGCCGCAGGATCGCGACCACGAACAATCTGGGCGAAGCGCAGTTTTGGGACAGCCGCACGGGCGACGCGGCCGGGCCGGTCATGTCGCACGCCGACGCCGTCCTCGGAGCGCGGTTTTCCCCGGATGGCAACCTCGCCACGTATTCGGCCGATGGGGTGGCGCGCGTGTGGCAGCGCGACACCGGCGCTCCGATCGGCGAGCCGCTGGAGAACCGCGCGGCCAGATACGCGTCGCTGCGCTTCTCGGCGGACGGCGGGTGGCTCGTGACCGCGTCGAACGACGGCCTCGCCCGGGTGTGGGATGCGCGCAGCGGGCTGCCGGCCATCGAGCCGCTGCCGCATGGGGGCGCGGGCATCACGGTCGCCGAGTTCAGCCCCGACGGCCGCTTCGTGCAGACGCGGACCGCGAACGGGACTACCTATCATCTCTGGTCCGTGCCGCCGCCGCTGCCCGCGGGCGCGACCACGCCGGCGTGGCTGCTGGACCTCGCCGCCATCTGCGCGGGCAAGACGGTGAACGCCGATGGCGCCTTCGAAAGCGCCGCGCACCTGTTCGGCAAGATCGCCGACATCCGTCGCACGCTCGCCGCGTTGCCCGACGACGCGCCGTATGTCGAATGGGGCCGCTGGTTCCTCTCCAACCGCGCGACCCGCTCCGTCGCCCCCGGCTTCACGATCACCCCGGCCGAGGCGGAAAAACTCGCGGCGGCGAAGCCGTGAGCGTTGCCCTGAGCCGGCCGCCTCCGCGGCGTTGACTACGTTGACAAGGAGGCGCACATTGCCGCGCCATGATGCTCGAACTGCCCGAGAAATCCGTCGCTTCCGCGCGCCTCACCTCGGCCGAAGCGCGTCTGGCGCTGGCGATCTGGCTCTATCAAGCTGAGCGCCTCACTTTCGGCGATGCGAGTGAACTGGCCGGTGTCTCCATGGCTGTATTTGCCGTCGAACTCGAGCGGCGCGGACTTCCTGTGGCCTATAACTCGGCCGACCTCGCTGGTGACGTGGCCAACCTTCAGGCGCTGGGTCGGCTGTGATCGTCGTCGGAGATTCTTCGGCGCTCATCGTCCTCCACCGGCTGGAAGCGTGGCCGCTGCTTCCTCAACCCTACGGCGAGGTGCAAGTTCCCGACGCGGTGTGGCAGGAGGTTTTCCTTGCTGCGACTCATGCCATTACCATGCCGGTTCCGCCCGCGTGGCTGAAACGTCATGCAGGACCCGCGCCGACCTCCACCATTCCGGAGATAGAATCCCTGGATCGCGGCGAAGCCGATGCCATCCGGCTCGCCCGTGAACTTTCGGCCGACCTCTTGTTGATCGACGAAGCACGCGGACGGAAAATTGCGCAGCGACTCGGACTGCGCATCACCGGCGTCATCGGCATTCTACTCGAAGCCAAGCGACGCCAGCTTATCTCGTCGCTGGCGGAACCACTCGCCCGATTGAAAGCGATGGATTTCTGGCTGAGCGATCAACTCGTGCGCGAGGCTCTGCGGCTCGCCGGCGAGGAAAAATGATCACCATCTTCGACGCGGTCACGCCGCCACCGGTTCTCAGCTCAAATCCCGCAAGCTCCCGAACTCCGGGTCGAACAGCCGGCGGTAGGTGTGCACGATCATCCCGTCGGTCAGGCCGGCGAGCCAGTCGCTGATTTGCCGCGCCTTGCCGGCCTCGGTCGACTCGGCCTCGATCAGGCGGCCGACGCGGGGCGGCAGGATGTTGATCACGCGCGGGCCTTTCGCGACGTAGTTGGTCCAGCACGAATCCCACAGCGCGAACATCACTTTCCGCGCCTTGTGCTCCATCTGCTGGAGCTGCGGACTCTCGAAGATGATGTCGTTGGCCATCTTTTTGAAGAACAGCACGCCGCGCTCCGCCGCGGGCGACACCACGAGTTCGTAGCGGTAGCGATTCGTGCGCGCCGACATGAAATTCATCCGCTCACGCAGGCGGCAACCCTTGATGCACGCACCGATGCGCTGCGAAAACACCTTCTCGAGATTGTCGGCGCGGATCGCGTCGAAGAGTTCGTCGAGCAGTTGCTGACGCGGCGCGTCGACGCCCTCGCCGGCCGCCCAGCGCTCTATGCGCTCGATCGTGAGGAAGCCGGCCTTCACGCCGTCGACAATGTCGTTGAGCGAGTAGGCCGCGTCGTCCGCCCAATCCATGATCTGGCACTCCACGCTCTTGAAGGCGTTGAGCTTCTCGCCGGCATGGAGATCGGCGGGGATCGTGGCGCCGCCAAACACGAAGCCGCGCACCGCCTCCTGCGGATCGTAAAGAAAATGGTTGTTGGGCGGCGCGGGAAACTCGCGGAAGAGTTTCTTGTATTTGAGCACGCCATCAAGCAGCGCCCGCGTCGGCACCATGCCACGCACGCCGGTCTCCTGCTGATACATCGTGGCGGTGAGGAGGTGGAGCGTCTGCGCGTTGCCCTCGAAACCGCCCCACGGGAGCATCAGTTCCTGCAGCGTGCGCTCGCCCGAGTGCCCGAACGGCGGGTGCCCGAGGTCGTGCGCGAGGCAGACGGCCTCCACGAGATCGCTGTCGAGATGGAAATCGTCGCGCATCGGTCCGCCCAGCGTGCGCAGAAAGTGACAGATCGAGCGCCCGATCTGCGCGACCTCCATCGAGTGCGTGAGCCGCGTGCGGTAGAAATCGTATTCGCCGGAAAGGAAGACCTGCGTCTTCGACTGGAGCTTGCGGAACGTGTGCGCGTGGATGATCCGGTCGCGGTCGATCTGAAACGCGTTGCGATAGTCGGTCTTGCGCGCGACGCCGAACGTCTCGCTGTCGAACGCGGTGTAGAAGCGGTTGGTCATCCCCGGGAAATCTTTTCGACAGCACACGCTCGGCCCCCACGATGCAAACCCTTATGCGCCCCCTGTCCCGCTTCGGCCTGCTCGGCCTTTCGCTTTTGGTGCTCGCAGCCCACGCCGCCGATTCGGCGCTCATCGTTGCCACGGATCTGCTCAAGTTGAAGCAGATCGAAGCCCCCGCGCTCTCACCCGACGGCAAATCGGTCGTCTACGTGCTGCGCTCGATCGAACCGAAACCGGACTTGCCAGCCGAAGGCTCGGCAAAGGCTGGCGCGAAGGACGACTGGACCTATCAGACGCACCTGTGGCTCGCCGCGACCGATGGCCGCACCCCACCGCGCCGCCTCACCTTCGGCCCCGCCAACGACAGCGCTCCTGCGTGGAGCCCCGCCGGCGATCGCATCGCCTTCGTGCGCGCCGCCGAAAAAGAAAAACCGCAAGTGCGCGTGCTCCCGCTCTCCGGCGGCGAGGCCGTGACCATCACGAAACTCGACGCTGGCGCGACCACACCGCGCTGGTCGCCCGACGGCACGCGGCTGCTCGTCACCTCCGCGCTCACCTCCGCGCAAGCCCGCGACGCCCTGGAAAAGGCCGGCGCGCCCGCGAAGCCCGCCTGGAATTTCGAGCAGCCCGGGCGCACGGCCAATGACGTCAAAAACTACGCCCTGAAAAAGAAACCCGGCGAAAACGGCCAGGCGGACCCCGCGCTCGCGAACGGGGCCCTGGCGAAGGCGGACGGCTCGCTCGCTGAGCGCCGCGAGTGGCTCGCGAAGAACGAGGCCGACGGCAACCCGCGCGCGCTCACGCGCCTCAACTTTCTCGACGAGCGCGATATCAACCCCGAGCAGACCTTCAATCACCTCGTCGTGCAGGAAGCGCGCGACGGCGCCCCGGCCACCGACCTCACGCCCGGCTACGTGAGCTTCGCCGGCGGCGAGTGGATGGCCGACGGCAGGGCGGTCGTGTGCACCGGCCCGCGCAAACTCGACGAACACCCCGACCGCAGCGAGTCGACGAGCCTCTACCTCGCCGACGCCGCGGGCCTCGGCGTGAAACTTTTCGTGGCCACGCCGGACTTCAGCCTCGCGAATCCCAAGCCCTCGCCCGACGGCCGTCAGGTCGCCCTCACCGCCACGCGCGGCGACACGTTCAGTTACGCCCAAGCCGCCGTGGCCATCGTGCCCGCCACCGGCGGCGCGCCCCGGCTCCTCACCGAAAAACTCGATCGCAATGCCGGCAGTCTCCAGTGGAGCGACGATAGCGCCGCGATCTACTTCGTCGCGCCGACGAACGGCGGCTTTCCGCTCTACCGCGTCAACGCCGCCACTGGCGTCACCGACCGCCTCTCGCCCCGGCTCGACACCGGCGTGCGTGCCTACGACGTAACTGGCAACACGCTCGTGCAGGTGCTCACCACGCCGACCAATCCCAACGAACTCTACGTGAGCACGACCGAGGCCAGGACCGCCTCGCCCCTCACGAATCACAACACCGCGTGGCTCGCCGGCAAGAAACTCGCCGTCTACGAACCGCACACGCTCACCAACTCCGCCGGCGCCGCCGTGGAGTTCTGGACGATGAAGCCCGTCGCCTTTGACGCCGCGAAAAAACATCCCCTGCTCCTCCAGATCCACGGCGGCCCCTCCGCGATGTGGGGTCCCGGCGAGGAAAGCATGTGGTTCGAGTTTCAATATTTCGCGGCGCGCGGCTACGCGCTCGTGTTTGCCAATCCGCGCGGCTCCGGCGGCTACGGTTTCGATTTTCAGCGCGCCAACTACCAGAACTGGGGCGCCGGTCCGGCGAGCGACATCCTCGCCGCTGCCGATTTCGCCGCGAAGGAGAGCCACGTCGATCCGCAGCGGCAGGTCGTCACCGGTGGCTCCTACGGCGGCTACATGGTCGCATGGATCGTCGGCCACGATCATCGTTTCGCCGCCGCGGTCGCGCAGCGCGGCGTTTACGATCTGCTCACCTTCTTCGGCGAGGGCAACGCGTGGCGCCTCGTGCCACGCGCGTTCGGCGGCTATCCGTGGCAGGCCGAGACGCGCCGCCTCCTCGAGCGCGAATCGCCCCTCACCTACGTCGAATCGATCAAGACCCCGCTCCTCATCCAGCACGGCGACAACGACCGCCGCACCGGTTTCGTCCAAAGCGAGATGCTCCTGCGCAGCCTCAAAGTCCTCGGCCGCGACGTGGAGTCGGTCCGCTATCCGCGCGCGTCGCACGAGATGAGCCGCAGCGGCGAACCGAAACAGCGCCTCGACAGCCTCGTGCGCTACGAGGAATTCTTCCGCCGCTACATCGGCGAAAACTGAAGCCATGCCGCCAAGCTTTGCGCAACGCCGTAGCGGCCGAGGTAACGAGGCCGGCCGGTCCTCGGCACTCCGCGCCCGCCTCCTCACGTCAGCGGCTACAGCAGTCGTTTGAACCATGCCCCGCGTCACATTTGACAACCCGCTCGGCCCCTGCGCGATCGCGTGGGGCGACGCCGGTCTCACCGGCTTTCAACTGCCCGGGGCGAAGCCTCGCGCCGACGACATCGCGACACCTCCGTCTGAAATCGCCGCCATCATCGCCCGCGTGCAACGCCACCTCGCCGGCGAACTTCAGGATTTTTCCGATCTGCGCTACGATTTTGCCAGCGTCGCCGAGTTCAACCTCCGCGTCCTGCGCGCCACGCTCGCCGTGAAGCCCGGCCGCACCGCCACCTACGGCGAGATCGCCGCCGCGATCGGTGAGCAGCCGGTGGCAAGCCGCGGCGTCGGCGCCGCGCTCGGCGCGAATCGCTGGCCGCTCCTTATTCCGTGTCATCGCATCACCGGCGCGCACGGCAAGATGACCGGCTTCTCCGTCCCCGGCGGCATCGAGACAAAAGTGAAACTCCTCGCCCTCGAAGGCGCACAGTTGTTGTAGGGCGGGGTCGCCGAACCCCGCCGCCGCACTTATGCGCCACATACAATTCCCTTACTCGCGCCGTTTGACACGCCCCTCGCTCGACTCACCCCATCTCACCCCTAGCGTCCGCCCATGAAAAAAATGCGCGCCATCGCCAAGACGAAGGCCGGCCCCGGACTCGAACTCGTCGAAGTGCCCGTGCCCACGCCTGGCATCAACGACGTCCTCATCAAGGTTAAGCAGACCTCCATCTGCGGCACCGATGTCCACATCTACAACTGGGACGCGTGGGCCGAGAAAACCATCAAGCCCCCGATGGTGATCGGCCATGAGTTCGTCGGCGTCGTCGAGGCCGTCGGCTCCAACGTCCAGAGCTGCAAGCCCGGCGACCTCGTCGATGGTGAAGGCCACATCGTGTGTGGCGTGTGCCGCAACTGCCTCGCCGGCCGCCGCCACCTTTGCAAAGACACGAAAGGCGTCGGCGTGAATCGCGACGGCGCGTTCGCCGAATACCTCTGCATCCCCGCCAGCAACGCGGTCGCGGTTGATCCGCACATCCCGCTCGACGTGCTCTCGTGCTTCGACCCGCTCGGCAACGCCGTTCACACCACGCTCCAATTCGATCTCATCGGCGAGGACGTGCTCATCACCGGCGCCGGCCCGATCGGTTGCATGGCCGCCGCCATCGCGAAGCAAGTCGGCGCGCGCCACATCGTGGTCACCGACGTCAACCCCACCCGCCTCGCGCTCGCGCAGCGCATGGGCGCGACGCGCACCGTCGATGTTTCCAAGGAAAAACTCCCCGACGTGCAGCACGAACTCGGCATGAAGGAAGGCTTCGACGTCGGCCTCGAGATGTCCGGCAACCCGCGCGCGCTCGCCGACATGATCGACAACATGTGCCACGGCGGCCGCATCGCGATCCTCGGCATCATGCCCGAGAAAGCCGCGATCGACTGGAACAAGGTCGTCTTCAACATGCTCACGATCCGCGGCATCTACGGCCGCGAGATGTATGAGACGTGGTATAAGATGACCGCCCTCATCCAGAGCGGCCTCGATATCACTCCGGTCATCACGCACCGCCTGCCCTTCACCGATTTCCAGCAAGGCTTCGACCTCATGCGCTCGGGCCGGAGCGGAAAGATCGTGCTGAGCTGGGAGTGAAGTTGAGCCACAGATTTCACAGATGGGCACAGATGATGAATACCTCCATCGGGAGCTGACCGAGGACATCATCGGCTCGGCGATGACCGTGCTCAACAAGCTCAAGCCAGGACTGAAGGAAAAGGCTTACGAGAACTCGCTGGTAATTGAACTCCGGAAACGGGGTCATACCGTCGAACAACAGCGTTCGTTCGACGTCATTTACGATGGATTCGTCGTCGACCAACTTGTCCCCGATCTCATCGTTGACGGGAAAGTGATCGTCGACCCGAAATGCATCACGGAATTCACCGACACTCACTACGCTCAGATGATCGGCTATCTCACTATCACCAGTCTTCGTCTCGCCCTCCTCATAAATTTCAAAGAGTCCAAACTCCGCTGGAAGCGTGTCATTCGGTAGAAATCATCTGTGCCCATCTGTGCAATCTGTGGCTAATCCCTCATGAACCCCACCTACCGCGCCCACCTCGACAAGACCCTCGGCGAGATCGACGCCGCCGGGCTCTTCAAACGCGAGCGCGTCATCGCCACGCCACAAGGCGCGCACGTCTCGGTCGGCGGCGACCGCGCGGTGCTGAACTTCTGCGCGAACAACTACCTCGGCCTCGGAAATCACCCCGACCTCATCCGCGCGGCGCACGCCGCCCTCGACCGCTGGGGTTACGGGCTCTCGTCGGTGCGCTTCATCTGCGGCACGCAGGAAATCCACACCGAACTCGAAGCGAAGCTCAGCGCCTTCCTCGGCACCGACGACACCATCCTCTACTCCTCCTGCTTCGACGCCAACGGCGGCGTGTTCGAAACGCTCCTCACCGCCGACGACGCCGTCATCAGCGACGAACTCAACCACGCGTCGATCATCGACGGCGTCCGCCTCTGCAAGGCCCAGCGCTATCGCTACAAAAACTGCGACCTGGCCGACCTCGAAACCAAACTCCGCGAGGCCGGCGCCGCGAAAGCCCGCTTCAAGCTCATCGTGACCGACGGCGTGTTCTCGATGGACGGTTTCATCGCGCCCCTCCGCGAAATCTGCGACCTCGCCGATCGCTACGGCGCGCTCGTGATGATCGACGACAGCCATGCAGTAGGCTTCATGGGCCGCACCGGCCGCGGCACGCACGAACACTGCCGCGTGATGGGCCGCGTCGACCTCATCAGTGGCACGCTCGGCAAGGCCCTCGGTGGCGCGAGCGGCGGTTACATCAGCGGTCGCAAAGAAATCGTCGCGCTTCTCCGCCAGCGTTCGCGCCCCTATCTCTTCTCCAACACCCTCGCCCCCGTCATCGCCGCCGGCTCCATCGCCGCACTCGATCTGCTGTCGCGTTCGACCGAGCTGCGCGACCGGCTCGAGGCGAATACGCAGATCTTCCGCGCCGGCCTCGCCGAGGCTGGCCTCGCTCTCAAACCTGGCACGCACCCCATCGTGCCCGTGATGCTCGGCGATGCCGCGCTCTCGCAGCGATTTGCCGCGCGCATGCTGGAGAAGGGCGTTTACGTGATCGGATTTTTTTATCCGGTGGTGCCCCAAGGTGCGGCCCGCATCCGCACGCAGGTGAGCGCGGCCCACTCGCAGGAGGATTTGCAGTTTGCCATCCGGGCCTTCCGCGAGGTGAAGTCGGAGCTGGGCCTCTGACCATGTCGTTCAAACTCACCGCTCCCCTCCTCCGCCGACTGGAGAAGGCCGCGCGCGCCGCCGCCAAGGCCTCTTACTCGCCCTACAGCAAGTTTCGCGTCGGCTCGGCGGTCCTGACCGGCTCCGGCAAAATCTACTCCGGCGCCAACATCGAAAACGCCTCCTTCGGTCTCGCCAACTGTGCGGAGCGCACCGCGATCTTCTGCGCCGCCTCGCACGGCGAGCGCAAGCTGCGCTGCGTCGTCGTCTACACCCCCACGCCGTTGCCCACGATGCCGTGCGGCGCGTGCCGCCAGGTGATCAACGAATTCGGACCGCACGCCGCCGTGATCAGCATCTGCGATTCCGGCGAACGCCTCGAAACGACACTCGATCGCCTTCAACCCGTCGCCTTCGGTCCGAAAAACCTCAAGGGGTAGGTGGCGTCGCCGCACGCAGCGGTTGCGTCGCGCACAGCCCGGCAAACTCGCGCAACGCGCGCCAGAACCGTTCGCCCGCCACTTCAATGAAGTCGTTGTGGCGTGCGTCCGCCACCCAGAGGTGCCGCGCCGGGCCGGGCGCCGCCGCACGCAACGCCCGGCCGTGCGCGACCGCGATGACCTCATCCGCCTCGCCGTGCATCACCAGCACGGGACACTCGACCCGCGGCAACTTGGCGAGATTTCGAAACTGATCGAAGGGCAGCACCGGCCAGCGCGTCATCACACAAAACGCGCTCATGAATCCGCTCTGCACCACAAGCCCGCCCACGCGCTCCTCAGTGGCCATCTGCACCGCCGGCCCGCTGCCCAGCGACCGCCCGTAGAGGATCGTGCGCTCCGCCGGCACGCGCAGATCGTGCCGCAAATAATCCCGCACGACACGCGCCGCCGCATACACCGACGCCTCCGTCGGCCGTCCGCCGCTTCGTCCATAGCCCGGATAGTCGAACGCCACCACCGCAAAGCCCGCGTCGCGCAGTTCGCGCAGCCGCGGCTCCAAGTCGGCGAGCGACTCGGCGTTGCCGTGGAAGAACCACAGCGTGAATCGCGCCGCCGGATGCGGCAGATGCACCATCGCGACCTCCACGCCATCCGTGCTGCGCAGCAACCGCAGTCCCGCCGGCGCCACCCGCGACGCCATCTCCGGCTGATGGATCATCCGGTCCGCGGCCAGCAACGCCACGACCACGAGCGCAAGGTAAGCGAGTGCGAGAGCAACGAGTGGCATGCGACAGAGTCTCCACCAAGTCCAGGTCCTGGCCATCGCGACCTTTCGCCTACCCGGTCCGCGCGTGCCCCGCGTCCACCAGCGTGCCGGCCGCCCGTTCGAGTGCGTCGCTCTTCACGAGCAAATAATCGGTGTCGTAGGTCGAGATCGTCAGCAAGCTGATGCCCGCCTGGGCCAGCGGCGCCGCCAGCGACGCCAGCACACCCACCGTCGAAAACGCAAACGGCCCCACGATCTTCAGCACGCGCCAGTCGCGCTCGGCGCGCACTTCCGCAGGCACCTCCGCCGCCGGACACACCACGGACAACTCGTCGTCCGTCGCCGTCACGCTCACAAACGATCCACGCGCCCATGCCGGCCACGCCGCGCCGCATTCCAGCCGGCACACGGCAAAGGTGTCCGGCAGCACGACGAAACGTTGACCCGATGCGTCAGCCACCGCTCAGAGAATCGCGCACCGCCGCCACCACTGTGTCGCGACCCACTTCGCGCTCGTCGCGCGCGGCAAGGTCGCGGATCTTCACGACGCCCTTCGCGAGTTCGTCACCGCCATAGATCAGGGCGAGCTTCGCGCCCGATTCCGCCGCCGCCTTGAACTGTTTGCCGAACGCCGCGTCCTTCAGCGGATACTCCACCCGGAACCCCGATGCGCGCAGCGCCTGGATATCGCCGAAGGCCACCCGTCGCTCAGCTTCCCCGCCGATCACGACGTAAACATCCGGCGCCTGCACAAAGTTCGGCATCAGCCCGCGCTGCTCCAGCAACAGACCCGTCGTCACATCGCCGATGGCGAAGCCCACGGCCGGCAAGTCCGGCCCGCCGAGTTTCTTCACGAGGTCGTTGTAGCGCCCGCCACCGGCGAGCGCGCGCAGGTCGCCCTTGCGGTCGAACGCCTCGAACACGAAGCCCGTGTAATACGCCAGCCCGCGCACGACGCTGAGGTCGACCTGCACGAAATCCGCCAGGCCCATCGCCGCCAATCCATCCAGCAAGCGGCGCCAGTCCGCCAGCCGGCCGGCGATTTTCTGTTGATCCAGTTTCTGCACCTCGCCCTCGATTTGAGCGAGACTGCGCACCTGCATGAAGCCGAGGATCCGCTCTTTCTTCGCCGCATCCAAGGCGCCGAATTTCTCCGCGTAGGCCTTGAACGCCTCGTCCCCCATTTTCTCGAACCGATCGATCGCGCCGAGCAGCTCGCGGGTCTGGCCGGCATCGAAGCCGAGCGCCTCCAGATAGAAAAACCACAAGTCGCGATCGCTCAGCCGCACGTAAAAATCATCCTTCGTCAGCCCGAACCCGCCAAGGCACTGGATCAGCAACGCAATGAGCTCGATCTCCGCCTCCGGCCCCGGCTCGCCGAAGATGTCGGCGTTGAACTGGTAGAAAGACCGTTGCCGTCCCTTCTGCGCGCGCTCGTAGCGGAAAAACTCCGCGATGCTGAACCACTTGATCGGCCGCTTCAACGCGTTGGCCTTGGCCCCGACGAGCCGGCAGACCGTCGGCGTCATCTCCGGCCGCAAGGCCACTTCGCGGCCGCCTTTGTCGGTAAAGTTGAACAACTGCCCCTCGATCTCGTCGCCCGACTTGGCCTTGTAGAGTTCGAGCGGCTCAAGCACGGGGGCATCGTATTCGGCGAACCCAAAACTGTTCGCGGCCTGTCGCCAGAGGCGGAAGATATGATTTCGGCGCGCAAGATCCTCGGGATAGAACTCACGGAAACCCGGCAGTGTCTGAAACGTAGCCATGCGTGCAGGTGACCTTGCGAACCGCCCGACACAGGGCGATGCCAAAATCTCGTGACCAGAGAGACCGGGCTACCTCCCGGCCTTCGTTCAGCCTGCCATCCGTGCGGCTGCGGTCCTCAAACCTCGGGGGGCGGCGAAGGCGGCTGCAACTTGGCCAAATCCAGCTTCTTCAGCTGCTGCTTGAGAATCTTGCCGGATTTGAACTTCACCACCGCCCGCTGGGGGATCACCACCTCGGCCTCGGGTTTGTTCGGGTTCCGGCCGATCCGCTGTTTGCGCACCTGGACCTCAAGCACGCCAAAGTTACGGAGTTCGACGTTTCTCCCGTTGGCCAACGCCTTCTGGATGATATCCAGCGTCTGCTGGACCGTATCGACGATCTGTTTCTGCGGGAAGCCGGACTTGCTGTAGATTTCCAGGACGATTTCGCGTTTGGTCAGGTTGGACATGGGAATTCCTTTCGCTGCTGATCGCTGGGGCCGTGAGACTGAAGCGCCATTGACTATTCGGATTTACGGGGTGTGGTCAATCATTATAACTACACTGTCTGACAGCATTTTGACGACACCTTTCCGCCACCCACATGCCTGATCCCGCCGCGGTTAATTCCATGTTCGGCCGAATCGCGCGACGTTACGACCTCGCGAACCGGCTCCTCAGTGGCGGCACGGACGTTTGGTGGCGCCGCTGCCTCGTGGCTGCGGTGCGCCGCTCCGCCCCGCGCGACGTCCTCGACCTCGCCACGGGCAGCGGGGACGTGGCGTTTGCCCTCAGCCGCGGGCTGGAAGCCCCCGTGTCGATCGTCGGTATGGATTTCTGTCAACCCATGCTCGATCAGGCAGAGTTGAAAAAAAGCGCTGCCGGCCCTGACCGCTACGCCAACGTCACCTTCCGCCCCGGCGACGGCCTCGCCCTGCCCCTGCCCGACGAAAGCGTCGACGCCGTTACGATTGCCTTCGGTCTGCGCAACCTCGCCGACCGGCCGCGCGGCCTGCGCGAGATGCGCCGCGTGCTGCGCCCTGGCGGACGGCTGTTCGTGCTGGAGTTCTCCCAGCCGCACGCGTGGTTCCGGCCGGTCTACCTCTTTTACCTGCGCACGATTCTCCCCACGCTCGCCGGCTGGACCACCGGTGATCGCGCGGCTTACGTCTATCTCAACGAAACCATTGAGTCTTTTCCTGGCCGCGCTGCGCTCGCCGAGGAAATCCGCGCGGCCGGCTTCGCCAAGGTCGAGGCGCGCGCCCTGACGTTTTGCATCGTGGCCCTGCATGAGGCGCGCAAGTGACACACCTCCGGCGTGTCATTCCGCGCGAAGCGAAGAATCCAATCGGATGCACGCACCTCCGCGTGACTCAGAATTCCGGCAGGAGCGTTCGCCGCGCGCGGGATGATCTGGCAACCGCCAGCGACCGCCAAATCAACTGAACGACTTTCCGCACCCGCACGTGCTCTGGGCGTTGGGATTCTTGATCTCGAATCCCTTCCCGTGCAGCCCATCGTCGAAGTCGATCGCCGAGCCATCGAGATACGCCAGACTCGCCGCATCCACCAGCATCGGCACGCCCTCGCTCACCAGTTCGGCGTCACCCTCCTTCGCCTCGTCAAAGGACATGCCATACTGAAAGCCGGAACAGCCGCCGGACTCGACAAACACCCGCAGCCGCTTTGTCGGAGCGCCCAGTTCGCCGTGCATCATGCGCACGCGTTGCGCGGCGCGAGAGGTCAGTGTGATCATGCGCGCACCGTAGAATCGGCCCTCGCGCTGTCAAACCCACGCACAGCAATTTCCGCGCCGAATTCTCATTTGCGTTCTTGCCAGTCAACAACGCCCGGCCTTTCCTCGCCCCGTGGCGTCGATCAAACATATCTTTAACGAGATTCACTACGAGATGGTGCGCAAGCTCGCCGAGGGCGGCATGGGCGTCGTCTACGAAGCGGTGCAACTGGGCGCCGGCAATTTTCGCAAGACCGTCGCCGTCAAACTGATTCGCGAGGAGTATTCCGCCATCGAGGAATTCCAGAGAAATTTCATCGGCGAGGCGCGGCTCGTCGCCGACCTCATCCACACCAACATCGTCCAGACCTACCACCTCGGCCAGGTGGGCGGGCAGTATTTCATGGTGATGGAATTTGTGCGCGGCGTGAACCTCGAACAGTTCATCGAGCGCCACCGCCAGCTCGGCAAGGCCATCCCGGTCGACCTCGCCGCGTTCATCGTCTCGCGCATCGCCCGCGGCCTCACCTACGCGCACATGAAGTGCGACCGCGAAGGCCGGCACCTCAACATCGTCCACCGCGACATCGGCCCGAAAAACGTCCTCGTCGCGCTCGAGGGCGACGTGAAACTGACCGACTTCGGCATCGCGAAGGCCCTCGACCTCATGTATAACGAGGAAGGCAAAGTGATCGCCGGCAAGGACGAATACCTCTCGCCGGAACAGGCCAGCTACGCCATCACGGACGCCCGCGCCGACCTTTTTCCGCTCACCATCGTGCTCACGGAGCTGTTGCTCGGCCGGAATATTTTCCGCGCCGCCGACCGCGCCCAATCCCGCCGCAACATCCTCACCATGCCGATTCCCCAATTCGGCACGATCCGCGCCGACATCGACCCGAAACTCGAGGCCATCATCCAGCGCGGCTTCCAACGTGATCGCGAAAGGCGCTACCAGTCGGCCTACGACATGCTGACCGACCTCGAGCTCTACCTCTACTCCGATCGTTACGGCCCCACCAATGAGAAGCTCGGCGTCTACATCAAGGAGCTCTTCGGCGTCCGCGATCCCGTCATCCCTTCGCTTTCTTCCCGCCCGCCCGTCTGAGATGAACCCAGCCAACCTTCATCCAGTCCATGAGCGGGCCCGGGTTTAGTCACGAACTTCGCCAGCGGCAGACGCAGAGCCTCATCCTGGCTCCGCAGCTCCGCCAGTCGCTCAAGATCCTCCAAGTCGCCGCGCTCGACCTGCGCTCGGTCATCCAGGAGGAATTGCAGAGCAATCCGACGCTCGAAGAACTCCCGATGGAGGGGGTGTCGCTCGACAAACCCGCCGAGGACAGCACCGCCACTGCCGAGGCCGACGACGCGAGCGGCAGCGCCCCCCCGGAAGCCTCCACGCCGGCGGATCACTCGGACGCGAAGGCCCGCGACGAACTCGATTTCTCGAAGGACAAGGAATTCGAAATCCTCGGCAAACTCGACGAAGACTGGCGTGACCACATGGCGAACGTCGGCGGCGCCCAGCCCTACACCGCCGAGGACGCCGAGCGCCGGCAGCACTTCTTCGATTCACTGGTCAGCGAAACCTCCCTGCAGGAACACCTGATGCAGCAGGCCGAGCTGGCCGACCTCCCGCCGCCCGCGCTGGAGGCGATGCGCCACCTCGTCGGCTCGCTGGACGACCGCGGTTTCATGACGCAAACCGCCTCCGACATCGCGCTCCAGACCGGCTTGCCGCTGGACGCCGTGCAGGCGGCCGTCAAGGCCCTGAAGACCTTCGAGCCCGCCGGCATCGGCGCCAAGGACCTCGCGGAGTGCCTGCTCCTGCAACTTTCCGCGAAGGGCCGCAGCGACGCCCTCGCCACGCGCATGATTCGCGACCACTTCGAACTGCTGACGCGCCGCCGCATCCCCGAGCTCGCGCGCAAGCTCGGCGCCGACGCCGACGACGTGCAGTCCGCCATCGAGGAAATCGGCAAACTCGATCCCGCGCCCGGCCGGCGCTTCGCCGAGGATCACAACCGCGTGGTCGTGCCCGACGTGACCGTCGAGCAGGATGGCGACGAGTGGAAAATCGACCTCAACAGCGACTACATCCCGCGCCTCCGCCTCTCCAGCACCTACCGCGAGCTCATCGCGAAGGGCACGCTCTCGAAGCAGGAGCGCGACTACCTGCGCGAGCGCATGCGCTCCGGGAAATTCCTGATCGATTCCATCGAACAGCGCCAGCGCACCATCGAGCGCATCACCCGCGAAATCATCAACGCCCAGCGGGAGTTCTTCGAACACGGCGTCTCGCACCTCAAGCCGCTCACGATGACGCAGATCGCGGATGTCGTCGGCGTGCACGAGACCACGGTCAGCCGCGCCATCGCCAACAAATTCATCAAGACCCCTCACGGAGTCTTCGACTTCAAGTATTTCTTCACCCCCGGCTACCAGTCCGACACCGGCGCATCCGTGTCGAACACCAGCGTGAAGGACATGATCGCCGAACTCGTCACCCTCGAAGACAAGGCCGCACCGCTGAGCGATCAGGAGCTGGTCGCCAAGTTGCAGGAAAAGGGCATCACCATCGCCCGCCGCACCGTCGCGAAATATCGCGAGGAACTCGGCATCCTGCCGAGCAATCTTCGCCGCGACTACAAGTGAGGCGCCCCGTCCCGTTCGCCGCCGGTGCCCAGGACGCGTTCATCAGCACCACGCGCCCGCCTGTCGGAGGCTGCGGGAGAAACGCTTCGCGCCGGACCTCCCGAAACATCCCCGCAACTTCGCGCCCCGCCGCCCCACCTGACCGCCTCGCTGGCGCCGCCGCGTCCCCAACGGCCGTCGTGAACCTTGCCGGTGGGTGGGGGTCGACCTCGGGGCGGCCCGTCAGGATGCACCCGTTTTATCGGCCCGCCCGGAGGTCGGGCCCCACCTTTTAAGAGCGCTGCACTGCCCCCAAGTGCATGACCGCCTCTTGAGGTGGAGCGCGTTGCCCCCAACACGCTTTCAGGAACAGTCAGCCGCGAGCGCCAACAAGTGGGCCGCGCGCGGCGACCAGGCTGCGCCGCATCGCGGCCCCGAACGGTCCGGGCACATCGCCCGCTACGTCGAGCGCCGCACGACCAACTCGGGCAACAAGCGCACCGTGACGGGCGGGCGCCCCGGCTCGGTGATGCGCTTCAAGAGCAGCTCCATCGCCTGGCGGCCAACATCGTAGGCGGGCTGGCGCACGACAGTGGGCGGCGGGTCGAGCGCCTCGGCCCACGGGAGGTCGTCGAAGCCGACGACGGCGACATCCCGCGGCACGCGCAGATCGCGCTGGTGCAGCGCGGCGAGCGCGCCGACCGTCATCAAGTTGTTGCAGACAAACAGCGCGGTCGGCGGTTTGCGCAGATCGAGCAGTTCGTTGGCGAGCACCCGGCCGCTCTCCTGCTTGAAGTCACCCGCACGCATCAGTTCCTTGCGCACCGGAAGGCCGTGCCCGGCCAGCGCGTCGAGGTAGCCGCGGCGGCGTTCGCGGCTCGTGGAAACGTGCGAGCGACCCTCGATCAGACCGATCTGTTTGTGCCCCTTGGCGATCAGGTGGGCCATCGCCTCGCGGGCGCCGCGGTAATTGTCGACCTCGACGAGATCGGTCTTCTCCTGCGCGAGGCTGCGGTCGACACAAACGATGGGAATGCCGGTTTTTGCGAATTCAGCCACCGCGGCATCGGTTTCATCGAAAGGCGGCAGGACGATGCCGTCGACCGACTCGTCGCGCATGACGCCGAGGTAGAATCGCTCCTTGTCGATGCTCTCGTCGGAATTGCAGAGCAGCAGCGCGTATTCCGCGGCGTAAGCGGCGTCTTCCACCCCCCGCGCGATCTCGGCGTAAAACGGATTCTGGATGTCGGGGATGATGAGGCCCACGAGGTGGGCGCGTCCGCTGTTCATTCGCAACCGGCGCGCCACGCGGCTCGGCCGGTAGTCGAGTTCGCGCAGCGCCTGCTCCACGGCGGCCCGCGTCTCGGGCACCACCTTGTCGGATCGGTTGAGGACGCGCGAGACCGTGGCGATGGAGACTTTGGCGCGGCGGGCGACTTCTTGCAGGCTGGCCATGGGTGCGAGGCGTGTGGACGGTGCCCGCGAAGTTGGCCGGCGCCAGAACCCACGGCGATGAAAAACGTTGTAAACGTTTACACAGATACGGCCGCCCCACGTGCAAGGGAACACGTGTCGCGACGCTCAGAAGCGGCCGCGCACGCCAAACGTCCAGATCGGGCCGAGGATCTCGCGCGCCCGCAGCAGGCCGGGCTGGCCGGCATAGTAGTCCTGGAACGCGTTGTTGATGTTGCGACCCGCGATCGTGAGCTCGTAGGTGCGGTTGATTTTGTAGCCCGCGCTCAGGTCGGCGAGGAGGCGCTCGGTCTGCCAGTTGGTCACGTTGGTGCCGAATCCATCGATGCGGGCCGCCGACCACGTGGCCCGCAACTGCACGTTGAATTTCGCATTGCTGTAGCGAAGGCCGCCGTTGGCCGACTTCGGGACCACGCTCACGAGCGGCACATCCGCGATCGTCCGGGAGATCGAGCCGAACACCGAGAGCCCGCGCCAGTGCCCCGGCAGGAACACAAGTTGCTGGCTGTATTCGAAGTCGACGCCCTTCATCTTGCGCGTGCCGGAAAGATTGGTCGGCTGCTGGAACGAGTAGCCGGCGTAGGCGGGATCGTCGAAGCCGGCCGCGCTGCCGCTGGTGGGCGTGTTGACCGCGCCCATGTTCTTCACGTCGAGCTGATAGGTGGAGAGGGCGATCGTGCCGGCCGGTTCGAGGTAGTATTGGAGGCTCGCGAAATACTTGTTCGAGAGCTCGGGCTTCATTTGCGGATTGGGGATCGTGACGATGCGGTTGATGTCATCGATCGCCGGCAGGCCGGCCACCGTGTCGTATCCGGGGCGCAGGATCGACTGGCTGGCGGCGAGTTGGAGCACGAAATTGCGCGTGAACTCGTATTTCGCGCCGCCGCTGAGGAACCAGTTGCCGTAGCCGCCATACTGGTTTTGCCGCACGCCGTTGCGGTATTGGTAGACGATGCCCGGGATGCTGTTCGCCGTGTAGCCGGCGGCGGTGACGACGGCATTCGGGAGGATCTCGAACACGCGGCCGGTGTTGCGGGTGCGTTCGTGGCGCAAACCGAGGTTCAGCCGCAGCCGGCCGAGGCGCGTGCTGCCTTCAGCGAAGCCGGCGTCGACCTGCTCTTTCAACGCGCGCGGCGAAGTGAATGCCGTGCGGAAATTCGTGAGCGCGTCCTCGGTGAACCAAGCGGGATTCGCAAGGTAGAGGCGCTGCATCGCGGTGTTGTCCACGTAGGGGATGTTGAGCGCGGTCATGTTGCCGCCGACCTTGGGATCGAACCCGCGGTTCTGGTAGACCGGGAAGGCCGCGGTGAGCTGGGAGCCAGGACCGGTCGCGGTGCTCGGGCCGACGTAGGTCCACTGCCTCGAGCGATCGTAGATGTCGTGAGTGGTCAGGCGGACCTTGCCACCGGCCGCGAGCGTGACGGGCAGGCCGCCGAGATTGAGCGTCTTCTTCGCGTCGAAGTAGGCCACGAACACTTGATTCTGGCCGGCGGCCTCGCGGCTGCGGATGTTATTCGCGTTGGCATCGTCGCGGCCGAAGCTCGCGGGATCGCTCCACGAGCGGCCGGAAGTCTGCGTCATGCGCCAGCCGGGCTGGATCGTGCTGTCGCGCTCGGCACTCCACCCCATGCGCGTGATGCGGGCGATGACGTTGTTGAAAAAACCACCGTTGACGTCGACGTAGTGCGTGCGGCTGCGGGAGTAGCCGCCGCCGCCGGTCAGCGTGAGATCGGCGAGCTTGTAGACGAGCTTGGGCGCGTAGGTGACGGTGTCGTTGAGACGGTTGCGATGGCCCTGCGATTCCTCGAGCCGCGTGTTGGCGTTGGCGGTGGGCTGCGCGGTCACCTTGGTGAGCGTGGACGCCGGATCGATCTGGGCCGCGGACGCGACGAAGTTGATCACGCGGTTGATGTATTGATCGTTGAGGTGCGAACCCGACGTGCGCAGCGAAAGGATGAGGCGGTCCGACCACTTGTAGTCGAAGTTCGCGCCGAAGGCGTCGCGGCGCGTGATCTTCGGACCGTGGCGGAACGACAGGCTCGTGATGACCGGCCCGCGCGTGCGGTTGCTGAAATCGTAATTGGTTGAGCCGTTTTCCTGCTCGGTGAACACGACATTGGTCATCGCGCTCAGTTGCACGCCGAAGCGCCCGCCGAACGACTCGCTGTAGTTGGCCTTGAACCCGGGAAACATCTTCAGGTGGTTGCCGTCGTCGGGTCCGGGGGTCTTGTGCAGCGTGAAGGCGTAGGTGTTGCCGGAGAGCGTGGCATCGATCACGAGTTCGCGGCCTTTGCGCTCGAAGGCGTTTTTGCTCTTCATATTGATGCTCCCCGAGGCCGCATCGGCGTCCATGCCCGCCGTGAGGGTCTTGCTGATCTCGATCGACTCGATGCTGTTGATCGATGCCTGCTCGAACTCAAAGCCGCGGGAGGTGCCGCTGAAACTGCCCGAGGCCGCATTGGCCATGCGCATGCCGTCGATGCTGATCCCGACGTATTTCGGATCGAGGCCGCCGATCCGGGCGGCCCGCGCATCCGACTGCGTGTAGTCGATCACGATGCCGGGCATGTATTTCACGAACTCGCCCACGTTGCCGCTCGTGACTTCGCCGAAGTTGTCGGTCGCGACCACATTCTTGAAGTTGAGGGCCGCCCGCTGGTCCATGATCGCCTTCGCGTTGCCCTCGCGCTCGGTCGACACCACGAACGAATCGAGTTTGATCACGTCGCCCTCCTTGCGCGCGGGCCCCTGGTAGGTCGCCCCGCGCAACTCGAAGTCCCGTGTCACCGCCTGGCCCGCCGCGACATTGACCGTCGCCGTCGCCACCTCGTAGCCCGTGAATGTGACGGTAAGCGACACCGCGCCGGCGGCCACCCCGGACAGTTCGTAATAGCCGTCGTCGCCCGAAAACGCGACCGTGTCGGTGCCGGTCACGCGCACCTCGGCGTTGCGGACATACTGCTGGGTGCTCGGATTGAAAATGCGCCCGGCGATCTTGCCGGCGCCGGATTGCGCGAAGGCCGTGGCCGCGAGCACCAGGGCCAGCAGGCACGGAAGCGCGAAGCGAATACACGAGGAGGCGGGAAACGCGCCGCCAGCCGCACGAAGCAGCGGAGAGGTCATGGGTGTGGGGTTGGGTGGTGGTGAACCGAACGTGAGAACGTTTACATTTTCGCGAAATTTTCTGTCAAGGGCCAATTCCGCTTCCGTCTCACAGCGCCGCGAGCAACCCGCCGTCGACGTAGAGCACCTGCCCGTTCATGAAGTCCGAGCCAGTCGAAGCGAGGAATACCGCCGCCCCGATCAAATCGCCCGGCTCGCCCCATCGCCCGGCCGGGGTGCGCCCGCGGATCCATCCGTCGAAGACCGGATCGGCCGCCAACGCGCGCGTCATCTCGGTGAGCAGGTAGCCGGGACCGAGGCCGTTGGCCTGGATGTTGTGCTTCGCCCACTCCACCGCCATCGCCCGCGTGAGCATCTTCAGGCCGCCTTTCGCCGCGGCGTAGTTGGCGATGTTGGGCCGCGCGAGTTCGCAGTTCATCGAGCAGAGATTGATGATTTTTCCCGCCCGGCACGCGATCATCCCCGGTGCCACCGCCCGCGCGACCAGGAACGCGCTCGTGAGATTTACGTCGAGGACCGCCTGCCAGTTCTCCAGCGGCATCGACTCGAGCGGCGCGCGGCGGTGAATGCCGGCGTTGTTGACCAGGACATCGATCGGTCCGCCCTCGCGCTCCAGCCGGGCGACGCCGGACACCACTTCGCTCTCTCGCGCAACGTTGAACGCTGCCGTGGTGACCGTGCAGCCCTCCGCCCGCAGCGCCGCGGCGGTCGCGTCGAGCTTCGCGCCATCGAGATCGTTCAACAACAACTCCGCCCCCGCCGCCGCCAATCCGCGCGCGAGCGTCAGGCCGATGCCTTGCGCCGCACCCGTGATCAGGACACGGCGGCCATGCAACGAGAAGAGGTCGGCAAACTCCATGCGCAGGCCGGAGTGGAACGATGCGCGCCGCCGCCCGCAAGCGCTGCGCGCGCGATTTCGTGCTTTACAGCTCCATTGCGCTGCCGGTGAATTTTTTTGAGAACGTTTACATTTCATCGCCCGCCATCCTACCCCATGCCGTCTCCCGACCACGCTTTGCAACGCGGCCCGCGCGGGGGCTTTGCCGCCGGCGAGACTGTCATCACGCGCGAAGGCCTGCCGCCGGCCGGCGCGCCCGACATGATGATGGACTTCTCGATCGTGCACCTCCGGGGCGGCGAAACTCGCGCCGAGGCGCACGCCAAGGAATCGGCCTGGGTGCTCCTGCGCGGCGAGGCCGACGTAACCTTCGCGGGCTCCCGTGCCACCGTGATGCGCGGCAGCCTCTTCGATGAACCGCCGACCGCGCTCCATGTTTGCGCCGCGACGCCGATCGAACTCCGCGCGGCGGCCGCCGGCGCCGAGTTTGCAGTCGTGCGCACCACCAACGACCGCCGCTTCACGCCGCGCCTGTTCACGCCCGCCGACCTCCAGCCCGAGTATCGCGGCGCCGGCCTCGTGCAAAACGCCGCGCTCCGCAACGTCCGCGCCATCTTCGATCTCACGACGCGCCCCGAGTCGAACCTCGTCCTCGGCGAAGTCGTCAACTTCCCCGGCCGGTGGTCCAGCTACCCGCCGCACCATCACGACCAGCCGGAAATCTATTTCTACCGCTTCACGCAACCCGACGGCTACGGCCACGCCGAGCTCGGCGACGACGTCGTGAAGGTGCGCGCCAACGACACCGTCTCGATCCGGCCCGGGCTCGACCACGCACAGGTTTCCGCGCCGGGCTACGGCATGTATTATCTCTGGATGATTCGCCATCTGCCGGGAAATCCCTACACCGGCTTCACGTTTTCTCCCGCACACCAATGGACGCTCGACCCCGCGCAACAGGGTTGGCGCCCGAAAGATCTCCCCCCAGGTCTCGCATGAAAAACACCGTCACCCTCAACATGGCCGCCGCGCTGGTGCGCTTTCTCCAGCGTCAATACATCCGCCGCGACGGCGTCGAGCACCGCCTCATCCACGGCGTGTGGGGCATCTTCGGCCACGGCAATGTCACCGGCTTCGGTCAGGCGCTCGAGGAACACGGCTCGTTCGGCGGCAAAAACACGCTCCCGTATCTCCAGTGCAAAAACGAGCAGGCGATGGTCCACGCCGCCGTCGCCTTCGCGAAGGCGCGGCAGCGCCTGGGCACGTATGCCTGCACCAGCTCCATCGGCCCGGGCGCGACCAACATGGTCACCGGCGCCGCGGTCGCGTCGGTCAACCGCCTCCCCGTCCTCCTGCTCCCCGGCGATATTTTCTCGAACCGCCGCCCCGGCCCCGTGCTGCAACAACTCGAATTTCCGTCGAGCCAGGACGTCTCCGTCAACGACTGCTTCCGCCCCGTCTCGAAATACTGGGATCGTCTCAACCGCCCCGAACAAATCCTCACCGCCCTCCCCGAGGCGATGCGCGTCCTCGCCGATCCGGCCGAGACCGGCGCCGTGACCCTCGCCATGCCCGAGGACGTCCAGGCCGAGAGCTACGACTACCCGCTGCACTTTTTCGAGAAACGCGTCTACACCGTCGAGCGCCCCGGCTGCTCCACCGAAAATCTCCGCGCCGCCGCCGCACTGATTCGCACCGCGAAACGCCCGCTCATCGTCGCCGGCGGCGGCGTTCACTACTCCGACGCCACCGATGCGCTCGCGAAATTCTGCACCGTCACCGGCATTCCCGTCGGCGTCTCCCAAGCCGGCAAAGGCGCCCTCATCGACGAACACCCGTCGTGCCTCGGCGCCATCGGCGTCACCGGCACGTCCGCTGCCAACGCCATCGCCGTCGAAGCCGACCTCGTGATCAACATCGGCACCCGCCTCAGCGATTTCACCACCGCCTCGAAATCGCAGTTCCAGCATCCCCGCGTCCGCTTCATCGCGATCAACATTCACGGCGCCGACGCCCACAAGCACGGCGCGCTCCCGCTTATCGGCGACGCCCGCGCCATTCTCACCCAACTCACCCGCGCGCTTGCCGGCTGGCGCGCGCCCGCCGCGCACCGCACGAAGGTTGCGCGTGAAAAGGAGAAATGGTCCGCCACCCGCGCCACGCTCGTCGCGCAGAAGCGCGGCGTTCCGCTCACCCAAGCGCAGGTCATCGACGAGGTGAATCGCGCCTGCGGCGCCGACGGCACCGTCGTCCACGCCTCCGGCGGCATCCCCGGCGACATCCACAAGCTCTGGCGCTCCCACGCCACGAACGACTACCACTCGGAATACGGTTACTCCTGCATGGGCTACGAGATCGCCGGCGCGCTCGGCATCAAACTCGCCGAGTCCAAACGCGAGGTCTACGCTTTCCTCGGCGATGGCAGTTACCTGATGCTCCACACCGAGATCGTGACCGCCGTGCAGGAAGGCCGGAAACTAATCGTGGTCGTCTGCGACAATCACGGCTTCGGCTGCATCCACGGCCTCCAATGCGGCAGCGGCGGCAACAGCTTTGGCAACGAATTCCGCCATCGCACCGGCTCCGACGCCCGCCTCACTGGCAAACCCGTCGATGTCGATTTCGCCAAGAACGCCGAAAGCCTCGGCGCCACCGGCCTACGTGCCAACACCGTCGCCGAACTCCGCGCCGCGCTCGCGCAAGCGAAAGCCGCAAAAGGCACCGTCGTGATCCACACCAACGTCCCCGCCGACGTGCGCCTGCCCGGTTACTCGTGGTGGGACGTCCCCGTCTCCGCCACCTCGAAGCTCCCCGGCGTCCGCGCCGCCCGCGCCCGCTACGATCGCACGGTGAAAACCAAACAACGCTTCTATTATTGATGTAGGTCGGGCTTTACGCCCGACACCCTTCACCTCGCACAAACCTGTCGGGGATTAACCCCGACCGACAAAAGAAAGATGCCCGTCTCCCTCCACCCCTCCTGCCTCGTCGGCGCCAATCCCATCGTCTGGTCCAACGATGACTTCATGGACCTCGCGGGCGACGTGCCCCTCGACACCATCCTCCGCGAAATGCGCGCCGCCGGTTTCGCCGGCAGCGAACTCGGCCACGCCTACCCCCGCACGCCCGCCGCACTCGCCGACGCCCTCGGCCGCCACCACCTCCGCCTTGTCAGCGGCTGGCACTCCACCTACCTCGCGTCGAAGCCCTTCGCCGAGGAGGAGAAAAATTTCCGCGCGCACCTCAACCTCCTGAAAACCCTCGGCGCCCGCGTCGCCATCGTCGCCGAGTGCACCCGCTGCATTCATGGCGACAAAAACGCCGCGCTCGGTTTCGGATCGCGAGCAAGCGAACTCACGCCCCGCCTCACCGCGTCCGAGTGGCGCAAATTCATCTCCGGCCTCAAGCGCCTCGCCGCTCTCGCCGCATCCGAAGAGATGCGCATCGTCTATCACCACCACATGGGCACGGTCATCCAGGGCGAAGCCGATCTCCACCACCTGCTCGCCGCTGTCCCGGAAATCTCGTTGCTCCTCGACGCCGGCCACCTCGCCTTCGCCGGCATCGACCCCGTCGCCATCGCCAAAAAATACGCCGCGCGCATCGGCCACGTGCACCTCAAGAGCGTGCGCCCCGCCGTCGCCGAGCGTGTGCGCCGCGAAGGCTGGTCCTTCTACCGCGCGGTCGCCCACGGCGTGTTCACCATCGCCGGCGACGGCTGCGTGGATTATCCCGCGATCTTCAAAATCCTCGCTCGCGCCGATTACCGCGGCTGGCTCGTCGTCGAAGCCGAGGAGGATCCCGTAAAAGTCCCCGCCCTCCCCAAAGCCAGAAAAGCCCGCGCCTACGTCCGCACCCAAACCGGCGTCTGATCTGAACAATCTTATCAACCACGAATGGACACGAATTCACACGAAGGCTCAGGTCCGCCGTTCGCTACTAATTCGTGTCTCTTCGTGTCCATTCGTGGTTAACCAAAATTTCCCTCCGATGACCAACCGCATGTCCCAAATGACGGCGCTCGGCGCCGATTGGTGGAACGACTCCGGCGTCCCCGCCGAGCTCGGCGAAGCCGTCGCCCTCGGCGCCACCGGCGGCACGTCGAACCCCGTGATCGTTTCCCAGGCCGTCAAAGCCCAGCCCACCCTCTGCCATCCGATCATCGATCGGCTCCTCGCGGAAAATCCCGCCGACACCGAGGACGACATCGCGTGGAAACTCATCCACACGCTCGCGATCGACGCCGCCTCGCGTCTCAAGCCCGTCTTCGACGCCACGCGCGGCGTGAAGGGTTTTCTCTCCGCGCAGGTCAACCCGAAGTATTATCCGAACCAGGCGCTGATGGTCGCGCAGGCCACGCAACTCGCCGCCCTCGCGCCCAACATCGCGATCAAGGCCCCCGCCACCGCCGTCGGCATCGCCGCCATCGAGGAAATGACGGCCCGCGGCATCCGCGTAAACGCCACCGTCTCCTTTGCCGTCCCGCAGGCGCTCGCCGTCTCCGCCGCCTTCGAACGCGGACTCAAACGCGCCGCCGCCGCCGGCCGCGACACCGATGCCATCCGCCCCTACATCACGCTCATGATCGGTCGCGTCGATGATCAGCTCAAGCGCGTCGCCGAAGCGGAAAAAATCGCGACCACCCCAGGCGCGATGGACTGGGCCGGCATCGCCGTCTTCAAACGCGCGCACCAGCTTTTCAAGAGCAGCGGCCGCCCCGGCACGCTCCTCGCCGCCGCCTACCGTCACGAAGGCCACTGGTCGCAAATCATTGGCCGCGAGGTTCTCCAGACGGTCCCCTACACGTGGTGGACGAAGTTCAACGCCTCCGCCACCGAGCCGCGCCTCACGCTCGAAGACCCCGTCGATCCCGCGGTCCTCGCCGAGCTCCGCGCGAAGTTCCCCGACTTCATCCGCGCCCACGACGAAAACGGCATGAACCCCGCCGACTTCCTCACCTACGGCGCGACGGTCCACACGCTGAACCAATTCCTCGGCGGCTACGACGACCTCATCAAGTCCGTCCGCGCGCGGATGCTGCCGTGAAGTAGGGCAGGTCTGCGACCTGCCCGCGGAACACTCAGCCGGAACATTGCGGTTGAAGTTCGCGAAACGTGGTAGCAGCCGAGCAGCGAGGCTGGTTGCCGCGACTCCCTTTGCTCCAGCCTCCTCACTGCCTGCCCTGAGCTGGCCGAAGGGTCGGCTGCTACGGCCGACTGCACACTTCCGGCTCAGAGGGCGTCTAAAAGGCCTGTCATTCTGAGCGGAGCGAAGAATCCAGTTGGATTTCCGCGGCATTCTCCGAGGTGCGAAAGCCCCGCTGGATTCTTCGCTCCGCTCGGAATGACAAACAGGTGAACCCTTTTTCGACGCCCTCGCAGCCGCAACAGGGCAGTCGAGGTGGAGCGCGTTGCCCTCAACGCGCTTGGGCTGCGACGTAACTCCTGAAAGCGCGTTGGGGAGCAACGCGCTCCACCTCGATCCGACCTTTTCGCCAGCGAAACCACACTCAAATGCACGAGTCCGGCTCAGCGCGTGACAGGCCGGGGCCACGACCGCCCCGTTTTTCGCTGACCGTCCGCCGGTCTTTTGCCTCGCCGCAGCGGGCGGCGGCGGCTTTGTTCGGCTCGCCTCGAGTTCCCCATGCCCCACCCGACCGCGAGAGGTTTCCGTCCGACGCGTTGCGCGCTCATCGCCGCGTCTTTGCTGTGCACCGCCGTCACCGCGCGCGCCGCCGGGCAGGTGGCCTCGCTCGTCGAAAAATTCTGCACCGATTGCCACACCGGCGGGATCACGAAGGGCGACTTCTCCATCGAGGGACTCGACCCATCCAATGTCGCCGCCGCCCCCGCCGCCTGGGAAAAAGTGGCGCGCAAACTCGACCACCGTCACATGCCGCCGCTCGGCGAGCCACGGCCCGACCAGGCCACCTACCAACGCGCCGTCGTCGAGCTCACCGCCGCGCTCGACCGGACTGCCGCCGCCGCGCCGAATCCCGGCCGCACCGACACCTTCCGCCGCCTCACGCGCACCGAATATCAAAACGCCATCCGCGACCTGCTCGGCGTCGACCTTGATGCGGGCACGCTGCTGCCCAACGACGAGCCCGCCCTCGGTTTCGACAACGTCACCCTCGGCACGCTCTCGCCCACGTTGATGGACCGTTACGTCTCGGCCGCCCAGAAAATCGCCCGCCTCGCCGTCGGCACTCCCGGCAAAGTCCCCAGCGGCGACACGTTTCGCACCAAGCCCGATGTCACGCAGGAGGAGCATGTCGCCGGCCTCCCCCTCGGCACCCGCGGCGGGATGCTCATCGCCTATTCGTTTCCGCAGGACGGCACCTACGAGATCCAAGTCCGCCTCTCGCGCGACCGCAACGAACAGGTCGAAGGCCTCAAGAAACCGCACGAGTTCCTGCTGCTCCTCGATCGCGAGCAAGTCGCGCAGGCCACCGTAAAGCCGCCCGGCGCCGACAAAAACGCCGAGATCGTCGACCAGCACCTGAAGTTCCGCGTCAGCGTGAAGGCCGGTCCACACGACCTGGGCGCGACGTTCCTCAAAAACCCCACCACTCTCATCGAGACCGAGCGCGAACCTTTCCAGGTGCATTTCAACATGCACCGCCACCCGCGCCAGACGCCTGCCGTCTACCAAGTCTCCATCACCGGCCCCTTCGACGCGACCGCCCCCGGCGATACCCCGAGCCGGCGAAAAATTTTCGGCGTGCTGAGTGGTTTCAATTCCATGCCGCCGACGTCGTTCGGGCTGATCAAGCCGGCCGACCCTAAAATCGTCGCACCTGAGGCCGCGGCCACGATGGTCCTCGCCCGCCTCACCCGCCTCGCCTACCGCCGCCCCGTCACCGACGACGATCTCCGCAAACCGCTCCAATTCTTCCGCGACGGCGCCGCCGAGGGCGCTGGCTTCGAGGCCGGCATCGAACACGCCCTCGCCGCCATCCTCGTCAGCCCGCGCTTCCTCCTCCGCGTCGAGCAGGATCCACCCGGCCTCGCGCCCGGCACCGTCTACCGCCTCTTCGATTTCGAACTCGCGTCGCGCCTGGCGTTCTTCCTGTGGAGCAGTCTGCCCGACGAACCGCTGCTCGATGCCGCCGCGCGCGGCGACCTGCACCACCCCGCCGGCCTCGAAACCCAGGTCCGCCGCATGCTCGCCGACGAACGCTCGCGCAGCCTCGTCACCAACTTCGCCGCCCAATGGCTCCATCTGCGCGCGCTCGACAGCGTCGCGCCCGACCTCCGGCTCTTCATCAATTTCGACGACAACCTCCGGCAGGCGTTGCGCGAGGAAACCGAGCGCTTCGTCGAAAGCGTGTTTCGCGAAGATCGCCCCATCACCGACCTGCTCGCCGCCGACTACACGTTTCTCAACGAGCGCCTCGCCCGCCACTATGGCATCCCACACATCCACGGCAGCCACTTCCGCCGCGTCTCTTTCGCCGGCGGCGACAGGGCGGTGGGAGGGGCCTTACGCCCCGACTCGGGGTCTGAGCGGCAGCGCGGCGGCCTCCTTCGCCACGGCAGCATCCTCACGGTCACGTCCTACGCCACGCGCACCTCGCCCGTCATCCGCGGCAAGTGGATTCTCGACAACCTGCTCGGCACGCCGCCCGCGCCGCCGCCACCGAACGTCCCGTCGCTCGACCAAGCGGTCGTCTCCGCCACGCTCCCGATCCGCGCGCGCCTCGCCGCCCACCGTGAAAAACCCGTCTGCGCCAGCTGCCACAACCTCATCGATCCGATCGGATTCGCGCTCGAAAACTACGACGCCATCGGCCGTTGGCGCGCCGCCGAAAACTACGTCCCCATCGACACCGCCAGCGGCCTGCCCGACGGCACGACCTTCGCCGGCGTGGGCGCGCTCGAACAGGCGCTGCTCCAGCGCCCCGAGCTCTTCGCCGGCAACGTCGTCGAAAAACTTCTCATCTTCGCCCTCGGCCGGGGCGTCGAAACCTACGACGCCCCGGCCGTCCGAGCCATCCTCCGCCGTGCGCAAAAGGAAGACTACCGCTTCTCGTCCCTGATCCTCGCCCTCGTTAACAGCCCGCCGTTTCAAATGCGAAAGACGCCATGATTCTCCAATCCATTTCACAGGAGGCCGCAGAGAGCGCGGAGAGTTCGAGCGGAGCCCGAAGCCAAAACCTCTGCGCCCTCTGCTTCCTCCTGTAAAAATTCAATGCCAGTTCGCCGCATCACCGCCCGCACCTTTTCCCCATGAGCACCTTTCTCACCCGCACCGCCCTCCCCCGCCGCACGTTCCTCCGCGGCGTCGGCGCCACCCTCGCGCTCCCGCTCCTCGATGCCATGGTGCCTGCCGCCACCGCCGCGACCAAGACCCCGCTCCGCCCCGTGCGCCGCCTCGGCTACGTCTTCATGCCGATGGGCTGCGACCAGTCGCGTTGGACGCCCCTCGGCAACGACGGCACGCTCAACGAACTCTCGCCCATCCTCGCCTCGCTCGCTCCGCACCGCGACCACCTCACCGCGTTCACAAATCTGGAGCTGCGCAACGCCTACCCCGGCTCGCACGCCACCTCCAACGCCGCCTTCCTCAGCGCCGCCAAAGCGAAGCACACCGAGAGCTCCGACTACTACCTCGGCACCACCGCCGACCAGCTCGCCGCGCAACAAATCGGCCAGGACACCCAGCTCCCCTCGCTCGAACTCGCGATGGACCAGCTCCAGACCACCGGCCAGTGCGACAACGGCTACGCGTGCGTCTACCAAAACAACCTCTCGTGGTCCTCGCCCACCACGCCGCTCCCCGCCGAGGCGCACCCGCGCGTCGTCTTCGAGCGTCTCTTCGGCGAAGGCGGCACGCTTGCCGAACGCCGCGCCGCGCTCCGCCGCCGCGCGAGTCTGCTCGACCTCATCAGCGAGGACATCGCCAGCCTCAAACGCCAGCTCGGCCCCGCCGACCAGCGCAAGATCGCCGAATACCTCGACACCGTGCGCGAGGTCGAGCGCCGCATCCAGAAAGCCGAGGCCGACGTCGCGAAAAACAACCTCCCCGCCGACCTCGACCGCCCGCTCGGCGTCCCCGCCGCCTACACCGACCACGCCAAGCTGATGTTCGACCTCCAGGTGCTCGCGTGGCAGGGCGACGTGACGCGCGTCATCACCTTCCAACTCGCCCGCGAGACCAGCAACCGCACCTACGCCGCCGAGACCGGCGTGCCCGACCCGCACCACCCGCTCTCCCACCACGGCAACGACCCCGCGAAGATCGAGCGCATGTCGAAGATCAACGCGTTCCACGTCTCACTCTTCGCCTACTACCTCGACCGCCTGAAGCACACCCCCGACGGCGACGGCTCGCTGCTCGATCATTCGGTGATCCTCTACGGCAGCGGCATCGGCAACCCCAACGTCCACGACCACACGAACCTCCCGACGCTCGTCGCCGGCGGCGCCGCGGGCGGCATGAGAGGCAACCGCCACATCCGCTACAAGGAGCCGGTCCCGCTCGCCAACCTCCACCTCACCCTCATGGACAAAGTCGGCGTGAAGATCGACCAATTCGCCGACAGCACGGGCAAGATCAACGACCTGTTCTCGCCGGTGACGATATGATGAAAACAATCCGGCCAGATTTTTTGGCCACAGATTACACTGATGGCACGGATGACTCCAAGCCAGCCGACCGCTATCCGCGTAATCTGTGTAATCCGCGGTTAAGTTCGGTGGTTTGTCGCCTGAGCATTTTGCTTATCGCTTCGTCTGCCTTCGCCGCGCCCTCGAAATCCGCCCTCGCCGACGCCGTCGAGAAGAAAGACGCCGCCGCCATCCGCGCCGTCCTCTCCGACTCGAACGTCAACGCCGCCCAAGTCGACGGCATGACCGCCCTCCACTGGGCCGTGCACCACGACGATCTCACGACTGCGAAAGCCCTCCTTGCAGCCAAGGCCGATCCCAACGCGAAGAACCGCTACGGTGTCACGCCGCTTTCGCTCGCGTGCGCCAACGGCAACACCGCGATAGTCACACTCCTCCTCGACGCCGGTGCCGACGCCAACCTCGCGCTCCGCGGCGGTGAGACACCGCTCATGACCGCCGCCCGCACCGGCAAACTCGCCGCCGTGAAAGCGCTCCTCGCCCACGGCGTTGACGTCAGCGCCAAGCTCGAAGGCGGCCAGACCGCCCTCATGTGGGCCGCCGCCGAAGGCCACCTTGCGGTCGTCGAGGCGCTGCTCGCCGCCAAAGCCGATGTCCAAACTCCACTCGCCACCGGTTACACGCCGATGCTCTTCGCCGTGCGTGCCGGCCACATCGACGTCGCGCGCGCCTTCCTCAAAGCCGGCGTCGACATCAACGCGATCACCGCGCCCACCACCCCGCCGCGCGGCAACAAACAGCTCCGCCGCGGCGCCAGCGCGATGAGTCTCGCGATCGAAAACGGCCACTACGAGCTCGCCTCCGTCTTGCTCGACCTCGGGGCCGATCCGAACGACCTGCGCTCCGGCTACACGCCGCTCCACATCCTCTCGTGGATCCGCAAGCCCGACATCGGCGAGGACGAAGGCGACCCGATCCCCGAGGACCACGGCCGCGTCACGAGCGAGCAACTCATCCGCAAACTTGTCGCCAAAGGCGCCAACGTGAACGCGCAACTCACCGGCGGTCCGTCGAGCGCGGGACGCGTCAACCGCAAGGGCTGCACGCCGTTCATGCTCGCCGCCGACACCGCCGACACGCCTTTCATGAAACTCCTCGTCGAACTCGGCGCCGACCCGACGATCAAAAATGTCGACAACGTGACACCGCTCATGGCCGCCGCCGGCCTCGGCACGCGCTCCGCCGAGGAGGAAGCCGGCACCGACGACGAAGCGGTCGAAGCCTGCGCCTACCTGCTCAGCCTCGGCGCCGATATCAACGCCGTCTCCAACAACGGCGACACCGCGATGCACGGCGCCGGCTTCGCGAACTTCCCGAAGGTCGTGAAATTCCTCGATGCCAAGGGCGCGAAAATCGAAGCGTGGAACACACCCAACAAACGCGGCTGGACCCCACTGCGCATCGCCGAGGGTCACCGCTACGGCAATTTCAAGCCCTCGTTCGAAACCGTCGCCGCGATCAAGGAAGTGATGGCCGCGCACGGCGTGCCCATCCCGCCACCGATGCCCCGCTCCGACGTGAAGGGCTACGAAGTGCCGTAGCCCGCCCGACCGGAGGGGCGCTTTTCCAAGCGCCCGCCGAAGAATCACCATCGGAGGACTCTGCTCCGTCGCAGCCGCGCCACCTGTGCCCGGCGCCGACGAAGCGACGACCTCCGGCGCTGACCGCCATCAGTCGGCGGTTGAAAACCGCCGCTCCGTGGGGCGCCGCATGACGGACGCCTCGAACCCGCTACACGACGACCTCGATCGTCTGCTCAACGAGCCGTCCCGTGGCGAGTTCGCGCACCGTCACCGTCGCTCTGCGGCGGCCCGGTGTAGGCACCATCGCCAGCCGGTATACATCCGCGAGGCCGTTGCCATTCGGACGCTTTTTTTCCGTGACGGTCGTTGCGACCTCCACTCCGTCCACAGTCAGGCGCACGAACTCGGCGAGCGGTGTTTGCGGAAAACCCTGGGGCGTGTTTTTCCACGCCCAGCGCACGCGCAGCGCGACGCCACTCTCCGGCCGGCCGGTCTCGAGCGTGTCCGCGGGCGTGAGCGCCACGAGTGACACGAGCGGCCGCGCAATGGCCGGGTTGTCCCACCACCGCCACTCGCGCTCTCGCTCGCGCACGAAATCGGCCACCTCGGGCGAACTTGCGTGCATCCACAACTCGCCGCGACTCGCGTCGTCGCGTCGCACGGCCAGCACGCGGTGCTGTTTCAACGCGTCGAGGAACGCGTCCCACGTCGGCTCGGTCGCGAGAAAGAGCGTCCGGTAGCCGCCGACCATGTCACCCCACCACCACGGCTCGGCGCCATGCGCGTCGTGCAGGCCGATGAACGGGATCTGGCCGCGCCACCGGTGGAGAAACGGCTCGGAGTTGGTGAAGTCCGGATTGCCGAAGTGAAACGTGCTGATGGCCGCGAACCCGCCGCGCTCGACCGAATCGTCGAGGAACATCCGCACCAGCTCCTCATTTTCGCCGAACTGCCAGACCAGCCGGCCGCGGCCGCGCCCCAAGGGCTTGAGCCGCCGCTCACGAAACTCCGGCCATGAGACCGGTGCCGGCACCTCGCCCCGGGCGCCAAGCGCCGGACCAAAATCCGCATCGCCCGGTGCGATGATGTCGCTGGTGTGACTGTAGGTGCCGAGTCCGGGAACGTCGACCCATGTGCCGTATTCCTCGTTCGCCACGAAAAACTGCACGGGCACTTTCTGTTCAGCAGCCAGCGCGCGGACACGGACCATCCACTCCGGTCGCGAATTCTTCGCGCCCCAGAGGTCGATCCGCAAGGCGCTCGCGAGCGCGACGGCATCGCCGTTGCCGTGGGCCTCGATCAGCGCGGAAAAGACCTTGAGATTACCCGGCAACGACTGTCGGCCACGCGGGGCGCGGCGGTTGATCGAGTTCAACGAGTCGAGTGCGCCGAGGGCATCGAGAGCGTCGAGCGCGTGAAAAGTCGCGAGCGGGTTGCTCAGCCAGCCGGGCCGGTCGGCGAAGCCGCCGTCGGCATTCGCGAGCGAGTGCAGCCACGCGAGGCACGCCGCGCGGTTCGCCGGCTCGCCGCCGAGCAGTTTGAGCGCACGCAGGGCGGCGCGCGTGTAGGCCACGTCGTCGACGCCGCCGAACATCGGCTGCGGCTGGTAGGTGAAGCCGCCGTTCGGCAGCTGGCACGCCCGCAACCACGCGATCGTCCCGGCTCTTTTCTCGTCGGGGAGGCCGAGCGTGCGGAGGGCTTGCAGACCCCAGAGCGTGTTCATCACGTGGCCGTCGCCGCCGTCGGCCGACGGCGTGTTGTTGAAGCTGCCGTTGGCGCGGCGCCGCTCGGTGACGTAGCGGGGGAACGCCGGTGCCAGCGCTTCGAGCGGGAGACCGAGCAACGCGTGCGATTGGATGACGCCCGTCTCCGACTGGAAGATCGGGTAGCCGTGCCGCTCGTATTGCTTCAGGTAACCGAGCGGGGCGGTGAACCCCTTGATGCGTTCGCGAAAGTCCGCCGCATCGTCGCCGAGCCACCGCAGCGCCTGGATCTGCTGCCACTCGAAGATGCGCCGCTCCTGCTCGAGCTTCTTCAGTTCGCGCGGGTGGTGCGTGCGCACGAACTCGATGAGGGCGGACTGGTCCGGCACGGACTCACCGAGCAGCCGATAACAGCCGATGACGGCAAAGGTAGGAGTGAGATGCGAGCGCTGCTGATCCTCGAAGGCGTAGCCGCGGTCGGGCCGCGCGTGTGCGGCGAGGTAGCGAAGCACGATCGCGCGTCCATCGGCGGGCTGCGCGGAGAGGCGACGTGGCAGCACGGCGACCGCCCCGGCGGCGGCAAAGGACTTCAGGACGGTGCGGCGCGAAACAGTGGTGCTCATGGCGAGAAGGGGTTCAGTGACCGACTGATGGAAGGTAGGAGCCGGCTTGCCGGCGATTTCGTGGCACGGGTCTCCCGACCCGTGTTCGGACTCACGGGTCGGGAGACCCGTGCCACGCCATGCCATCGCCTGCAAGCAGGCTCCTACCTTTTTTCGATCGGACATTCTGTGCGAAATCAATAATCCGCCGACAACGTCAGCCGATACGAACGCGGCTCGCGCAGATAGATGCGCCGCGCACCGCTGAAATCGGCATTCCAGCGGGCGGTCGTGCTCAGGTAGGAGTTGGTGAGATTGCGCACATTGAGTTGCACGCTCACGGGCAGTTTTTGCCACGGCAGGCGGAAGCGGTAGCCCGCGAACGCGTCGGCGAAGAGCGACATGTTGGCGTAGTAGTCCTTGCCGGTGCCGCCGGCGCTGGCGGCGCGCGTGTCGGTCTGGGAAAAGACCTTCGATTGATAGCGCAGCGCGCCGCCGACGAACGCGCCTTTCAGCCGGTCGCCGAAGAGGCCGGAGCCGTCGAACTTGTAGCGCGTCGTGAGCGTGGCCTTGTGCGGGACGGAGCCGAAGCCCTGCTCCTGCGCGACCGCGCGACCGTCGAGCTCGTTGCCCTGGATGGCGGCGATGTTGGTCTCGACGGTGGCCTGAAGCGCGGGGTTGCCGGCGGCGAGCGCGCGCCACTCGGCGAATTTCACGGCAAAGAACGCGTAACCCTCGGCGAAGAAATTTTCGCGGTCGCGCTCGGAGTGCGAGTAGTTGGCGCGGATGGTCCAGTTGCGGGTGGGGTTGGCGACGAGCTCGAGTTCCACACCCTTGCTCGCGGTGTCGATCGTGGCGGCGTTCCAGTTGAACGACTGCGCGTCGACCTGCGCCTGCGTCAGCTTGCCCGCCTGCAAAAACGCCGCGAGCACCGCGAGTGTCTGCGAACGGCCGAGCGCGGTGGCGTTGAGCACCTGCCCGCTGGGCGACACGGCGGCGTCGCCGATTTGCGAGGTCTCGAAATAGGTGAACCGCGCGAAATACCGGTCGTCGCCGAAGAGATCGATCATCGTGCCGAAATCGCGGCCTTTGCCGACCGGTGTGCCGGGTAGTTCGCCGCGCGGGAGCAGCGTGCGCAGGAAGCGCGGCGCGCCGACGTTCTTCGAGGTGTTGTAGAAGACCGAGAAGCGCTTGTTCAGATGGAAGACGCCACCGGCGGTTGTGGTCTTCGGGTGCACGTCGTGGCGCACGAAGACCTTGTTCGCGGCGAGCTCGTTGAGCACGTATTGGCCCGACGTGATGCGCGGGTCGGTGGCGCTGGAGATGCGCGGCGAATCGTCGTCTTTATAAATGATGTTGTCCTTGCGGTAGCCAAACGTGGTTGTGAGGCGGTTGTTCAGAAACGAGCTCTGCACTGCGAGCATGAGCGTGCGCGTGTCCTTGATGGAGTTCTGCTCGCCGGTCGTGACCAGGCGCGAACTGGCGGTGAGGCCGTTGTAGGCGAAGGGGGCGAGCGGGGTGTAGAGGCCGGTGAGCGCGTAAGTGTCGTTGACGCCCTCGGTGACGTAGTTGCGGCGGTAGAGGAGATTCTGGGCGTTGGCCGGATCGCTGAGCGCGGCGGCGGTGCCGGTGGCGCCGGCGAGCGGACGGTTGTTTTGATCGACGAGGATTTCGCGGCGCGCCCGGGTCCAGTTGGTCTTGGTCGCCTGCTCGCCGAGCGCGGCCATGCGGTGGTGGCCGAACCATCGGCCGAGTTTCAACTCGTAGGCGACGGTCAGACGCTTGATCTCGTTTTCGGCGATCGTCTGGTCGTGATTCTCGTTGGACTCGAAGTAGAGCTGGCCGCGGCGCGGGTTGAGGATGGTGCCGGTGCCGCTTGAGGCCGGAATGTTGAGGTTCGGGTCGCCGAGAAAATCCATCGTGTTGCCGTTGTAGACGAAGGTGCGCGCGAACGCATCGGTCTTGTTCCTGAGGTAGATCGCCTGCGCGGTGAGTGAGTCGGTGAGGCGCTGCTCGACGGCGACCTGGTGGTTGGAGAACTTGCGCGTGAGCCGGGTATCGGGGCCGGCCCAATTGACCTCATAGGGGAAGATCGAGGGCGGCAGCAGCGTGTCGGCGATCCCGGGTGCGATGTTCGAACGGAGTTCGTTGCGCATGTTCGCGACGAATCCGTCCTGCGTGAAGTAGGTGAAGCGCTGGTTGGCGCCGAGGCTGGAGATGCCGAGGGCGGTGTTGGCGGCGGTGGCATCGGAGACGTTGCGGCCGGCGGCGACCCAGCTGGTCATCTGGTTGGTAAGATTCCATTTGAGGCCGACACTGTTGACCGTGCGACCGTCCTCGTAGTTGGCGGAAATCGTCGTGCGCTTGAATGGTTTGTAGGTGACCGAGCCGGTGTAGCGTTTGGCATCGTTGAACTCGTAGGTGCGCCAGCCCTTGGCGTTGGAGTAAAGGCCGTTGAGGCGGAGCGCGAGCACCTGGGGGATGATCACCCGGTTGAGATCGGTCGTGTAGCGCGAGTAGTCCCACGAACCGAACACGGCCTGCGCGGAGTATTTGTTGCGCGCGACGCTGGCTTTCTTCGAGGCGAGCGAGACGAGCCCGCCCGCATCGCCCGAGCCGAAGAGGATCGAATTGGGGCCGCTCGCGACCTCGGCGCGCTCGATATTGTAGAGATCCTGCGGCGCGTTGTTCTCGACGTAGTCGGTCGAGGTGCCGCCCGGGATGCCGCGGATGCGAAACGGCTCGCCGCCCGCCGAGCTGAAATCGCGTGGGTTGTTGAAGCCGGAGCCCTCGGAGTCGCCGGCGTTGAGTTCGGCGTTGGTCGCGTAGGCGAGCATCTCGTTGACGTTGGTCGCGGCGATGTCGGAGAGAAACTCGGGGGTAAACGGCGAGATCGAAGCCGCGGTGTCCTTGAGGTTCGTCGCGAGACGGCTGCCGGACGTGGTGTTCATCGCCTGGTAGCCGACGTCGGACTCGGAGCGGACCTCGAAGGGGGAGAGCACGATGGTTTCATCCGCCGGCCCCGATGGCGCCGGCTTGGCGGCCGGCTGGGCGGTGGCTGATTGCGCCCGCGCGGGCAGCCACGATCCGATGGTGGCGAGCGCCAGGCAGGCACGGGCTAGAACAGGCAGGGGTAGTCGGTTCATCAGACGACATGACGGCTGAACTCCGCCCCGGATGCGCGTCAAATTTTGGCGCGAAACAGCCTGCGCATATTTTGTCTGAAATTTCAAAAATCCGACAGTTTCTGCGCAGCAATTGGCCTTTGCAGAACGATCCGGCGCGCCAAAAATCGCGCCGTGACTCCCCTTACCCTTCTCACCGACGCCGTCGCCGCCGGCAAACGCGTCGACGCCGTCCGTCTCACGCAGGAACTCCTCGCCGCCGGCACGCCGCCCCGCCAGATCGTCGAACAGGGTCTCGTGCCCGGCATGTCGATCGTCGGCGAGAAATTCAAACGCAACGAAGTCTTCGTGCCCGAGATGCTCGTGGCCGCCCGCGCGATGAAGGAGTCGTTCAAGCTGCTCGAACCGCTCCTCGTCCAGGCCGGCATCGTGCCGAAATACACCGCCGTGATCGGCACGGTGCAGGGCGATCTCCACGACATCGGCAAGAACCTCGTCGCCACGATGTGGCGCGGGGCGAACTTCAAGGTCGTCGACCTCGGGACCAATGTTTCCGCAGACCGCTATATCGCCACGGCGCGCGAGCAGGGCGCCCATCTCGTGGGGCTCTCCGCGCTGCTCACGACCACGATGGGGGCGATGAAGGACACGGTCGCCGCGCTCAAGGCCGCGCAACTGTCCGGCGTAAAAGTCATCATCGGCGGCGCTCCGATCACGCAGCAGTTCGCGGACGAGATCGGCGCGGATGGTTTTGCCGCCGACGCCGGCTCGGCCATCGACGTGGCCAAGTTGCTCGTGGGTGAAGCGGCCTGAACGCGCCGCCGTGACGTCCCGGGAAAAAGTTCTCGCCGCGCTCGACCATCGGGCCGGCCCCGTGCCGGCGGACTTCGGCAGCACCGGGGTCACCGGCATGCACGCGAGCTGCGTCGCCGCGCTGCGGCGGCATTTCGGGCTGCCGGAGCACCCGGTGAAAATTTGCGAGCCCTTCCAGATGCTAGGCGAGATCGAGCCGGACCTGGTGGCGGCGCTCGGATCCGATGCCATCGGCGTGAGCGGACGCGGCACGATGTTCGGCTTCGCGCAGGAAAACTGGAAAGAGTGGCGCGCGCCGTGGGGCCAGGTCGTGCTGGTGCCGGGCGAATTCAACGTGCGCGAAGAGCCGACGGGCGATGTGTTCATCTTTCCGCAGGGTGACACCACCGCTCCGGCCAGCGGCCACCTGCCGCGGGGCGGTTATTTCTTCGACGCGATCGTGCGTCAGCCTCCGATCGACGAGGACAAACTCGATCCGCGCGACAACTGCGAGGAATTCACCGCCATCACGGCCGCGGACATCGCGCACTGGGAGCGCGAGATCGCCCGCGTGCAGGGCAGCGACCGGGCGGTGCACGCGAGCTTCGGCGGCACGGGTTTCGGCGACATCGCGCTCGTGCCGGCGGCCTTTCTGAAGCAGCCGCGCGGCATCCGTGATGTGACCGAATGGTATGTCTCGCTCGTCGAGCGGCGCGACTACATCCACGCCGTGTTCGACTACCAATGCGAGGTCGCGCTGAAGAATCTCGCGACCTTTGCCCGCATCGCAGGCGATGCGGTCGATGTGCTGTTCGTCTGCGGCACGGATTTCGGCACGCAGGCCTCGCAATTCTGCTCGGTGGCGACGTTCGACGAGCTGTGGGCGCCCTACTACCGGCGCGTCAACGACTGGGTGCACCGGCACACGAAGTGGAAGACGTTCAAGCACACCTGCGGCGCGGTCTATCCGCTGATCCCGCGGTTGATCGACATCGGGTTCGATATTCTCAATCCCGTGCAGTGCTCGGCCGCCGGCATGGATCCGGCGCGGCTCAAGGCCGAATTCGGCGGGCGCATCGTATTTTGGGGCGGCGGCGTCGACACCCAGCACACCCTGCCCTTCGGCACGCCCGCCGAGGTGCGCGCGCAAGTCACGGAGCGGCTGAAGATTTTTTCGCCGGGCGGCGGTTTCGTGTTCAACACCATCCACAACGTGCAGGCGCGCACGCCCACGGAGAACATCGTCGCGATGGTCGACGCCATCCGCGACTTCAACGGCACCCCGCGATGACGACGCGCGAACGCTTCCACGCGTGCATGAACTACGGCGCGGTCGATCGCGTGCCGAACCACGAGGTCGGCACGTGGGTGCAGACCAAGCTCCGCTGGCGCGACGAAGGCCTCGCGATCGACGACTACCACTGGGACTGGTTCGTCGGCGAGGAACGCTGGGGGCTCGATCCGCGCGAATATTTCGATGTGCGCTTCGACATGGTGCCGCCTTACGAGGAGAAAGTGCTCTCGCGCGACGGCGACACCGAGATCATCCAGCGCGCCAACGGCGTCGTGAGCAAGGCGCTCGTCACCGGCGCGGCCGAGGGCATGCGCGCGAGCATGGACGAATACCTGCGTTTCCCGGTCGAGACGCCGGCGGATTTTGCGGAATTGAAAAAGCGTTTCCGTCCGTCGAGCCCGAGCCGCTATCCGGCGTATTGGCGCGACTTCGCCCAGCGCGGCTGGCAGCAGCGCGACCACGTGCTCGTGCTCGGGAGAAACTGCAGCACGCTCGGCTTTTACTGGCGCGGCCGCGAGTGGATGGGCACGGAGAATCTCAGCTACGCGTGGTATGACTACCCGGAGATGATGCACGAGATGATGGAGTTCATCGCCGACTTCACGATCGAGACCGCGCGGCCGGCGCTGGAGGCGGGCGTCGTCCCGGATTACATTTTCCTCAACGAGGACATGAGCATGAAGAACGGCCCGCTGCTCAGTCCCGACACCTACCGCACGTTCATCCTGCCGCACATGAAGCGGCTCGTCGCTTTCTTCAAGTCGCACGGCGTGCCGTGGTTTGTGGTCGACACCGACGGCAACTGCGAACTGCTCATCCCGCACCTGCTCGAAGCGGGCGTCGACGCGATCTGGCCGCTCGAACGCGCCTCCGACATGGACCCGCTCGCAGTGCGGAGGAAATTCGGCCGATCGCTGCGCCTCTGGGGCGGCGTCGACAAACGCGAACTTGCGAAGAATCCCGCCGCGATCGACGCGCACCTGCGTTCGCTGGCGCCGCTCGTGGCCGACGGCGGTTTCATCCCGACCGTCGATCATCTCGTGCCGCCCGACGTGTCGCTCGCCAACTTCGAGCACTACATCGCGCGCAAACAGCAACTCTTGCGCGGCGAGGCGTTTTGAATCACGGCTCTGAGATGGCGTGGCGCTTTCATCCGCAGCTTGGTGGCACGGGTCGCCCGACCCGTGATTTTGTCCAACACGGGTCAGGAGACCCGTGCCACGACCAGACTCACCGCCGATGAAATTCCCGGCGAGCGTCACCGAACTCCTGCGCGACCTCGTCGCCATTCCGAGCGTATCGCCGGAGGGCGACAGCGGCGGCACGACGCCCGGGGAGGCGGCGATGGGTGCGCAGGTCGCAGCGTTGCTGCGCGCGCTCGGGGCCGAGGTCACGGTCACCGACGTGCAGCCCGGCCGGCCGAACGTGGTCGGACGATTCGCCAGCGGCCGGGCGGACGCGCCCACCCTCGCCCTTGTGCCGCACCTCGACACGGTGGGCGTCGCGGGCATGACCGTCGCCCCGTTCGCACCGGAGATCCGCGACGGCCGCCTGCATGGCCGCGGGGCGTGCGATACGAAGGGGCCGATGGCCGCGGCGCTGTGGGCGATTCACGACTGGCGCCGCACGGTCCCGGCGCCGCGGCTCAATCTGATCTTTGCGGCGACGATGGGTGAGGAGGAGTTGAGCACGGGGGCGCGCGCACTCTGCGCGGGTGGCTTCCGCGCCGACTTCGCCATCGCCCTCGAGCCGACCGACCTGAAATTCGTGCACGCCGCCAAGGGCGTGCTGCGCGTGTGGGTCGACGCGGCGGGCCGGGCGGCGCACGGCGCGACGCCGGAGCGCGGGCGCAACGCGGTGTTCGCCACCCTGCCCTTTCTCGCCGCCTGCCGCGATCAGCTCGCGCCGCGTTTCGCCGGCACGGTGCATCCCGATCTCGGCCCCGCCTCGCTCAACGTGGGCATCGTGCGCGGGGGCCAGGAGCTCAACGTCGTGCCCGATCGCTGCCGAGTCGGGCTCGACATCCGCACGCATCCGACGCTCGACAACGACACCGCGCTCACCGCGGTGCGCGACGCCGCCCCGGGGCTCGACGTGGCGGTGCATCGCACCGGACCGCCTTTCGTCGTGGCGCCGGCGCACCCGTGGCTGCAACGGCTGGCGCCGCACGCGCGCGGTTGCATGAGCGTGCCGTGGTTTTCCGACGCCAACATTTTCAACGCTCACGGCATCCCCGCCGTTGCCTTCGGACCGGGCTCGATCGCCCAGGCGCACACCATCGACGAATTCATCGAAGTCGCCGCATTGGAGGAAGGCGCCCGGGCCTTCGGCGCGATTCTGCGCGCGGCCGGCGGCGAGTAGGCGGCGATCACCACTTTGTCACGTTCTTCGCAAAAACGACTCCAAGACGAAAGTAACCCATCGGGTTACTTTCCCTCTGAAAAACCCGGCGGTGATGAGGGTGAACAAAACGAAGTAATACGTTGAGGACGTCGAAAAAGCCGGTTCGTGGGTAGGGCCGGCTCTCCGAGCCGGCCTGGGTTGGCAGGGGCGCACGCCGGAACTCAGGCCCGCTCGGAGAGCGGGCCCTACCTGCTGAACTCTTCCGACGCTACCAAACGGCTACGAAAATCTTTAAGCCACTCCAATCAGGCACTGGCTTCGGCCCCCGGCGCCCACCGCGGGTGCCGTCCCCCGATCGGAGCCGAGCGGCGGGCACGAAAAAGCCCGCGCCGGGGTGGCGCGGGCTGGTGGGTTGGTGAAACCGGGGGAGTCGCTTACAGACCGTGCTCGAACGAGAGATAGGCCATCGGGCCGTGGTAGTTGGTGCGGCCGCCGGTGGTGTCGTTTGCGCTGTCGAAGTAGCCGACCTTCGCGTGACCGATCCACTTCTCGGAGAAGCGGTGCTTCAGGCCGACCGTGATCTGCGTGTCCTTCACCGCCACGCCGTAGGGCAGCGTGAGCGCGGCGAGCGCGGCGTTGCCGTTGTTGGCGCGGTAGTAATTGCACTGGAACTGCGCGTCGGTGTCCTTGCTCACGCTCCAGCCGCTGAGGAACCCGAGCGTCATGTAGTTGTTGTTCGAGTTCTGGACCACGCGGTTCGAGTCGAACGCATTGGCCGTCACGAGGCCGGCGGCGTTCACCGCGGCGGGCGTGAGACCGGCGCGCGGGTAGATCGTGCTGATGACATGGAAGACGAGGTTGGCGTTGAGCTGCACGTAGACACTCTTGTCCGGCGTGAAGTCGATGCTCTCGCTGATCATGTGGTTCTTCGAGCTGAGCGAATCGTAGGCCGGATAGGTGGGCAGGAAGCCCGTGACCTTCATCTTGCCGAGCTGATTCACGTAACGCGTGGTGAAGCCCAGGAACGGCGTGGGCTTGACGATCGACGTGAGCTTGAAGCCCGAGTAGTCGGAATCGAGGAGGTAGTAGTCGCCGACGCGCGCATCGAAGCCCTGGGTGTTGTCCTTGTGGCCCTTCCGGAAGACCTCACCGCGGAGGCTGACCACCGGGGAGACTTTCCAGTTGGCGCCGAGGGTGTAGTTGCCGTGGTCCTCGGAGACGTTCTGGATGGCGGGCGTGCCCAGGGCCGCGGTGAGCGGATTGTAGGCCGACGTATTGCGCTCGATGCCGCTCAGATCGCGCTCGCTGCCGCTGAAGTAGAGCGCGAGGTCCTTGATGCCGGTGTAGCGGATCTCAAGCACCGGGGTCTTCACCTCCTGCTCGAGCTTGGCCCAGCCGATGCGGGGCGTGGTCGCGAGCGTGGTGGCGGGCGTGCCGGAGGCGGCGATGACGTTGTAGGTGCTGGAGCCGCGGACGTATTCCTCCTGATAACGGTAGGCGAACTTCACGAACACGGTCTTCACCGGCTTCCAGTCGAGGGCGACGTTGCCGACGAGGTTCTTCAGGCGCGTGCCGCCCGCGAGGCCCGAGTAGTTGTTGGTCGTCACCGGCACCGGGCCGGTGGCGGTCGGGGTCGTGGTGATGAGCGGACGGCTGCCGACGACGGAGGTGTGGACGAGTTCGTAGACCCCGTTGACCTTGAGCGTGAGTTTGTCGGTGAGCGGCGTGTCGGCCTCGACGAGGAACTCGGACAACTTCGACTTCATCCCCTCGGTCTCGGCGATGAGGACCTGGTTGTTCCAGTTGTTCGAGGGCGCGGCGGCCTTGGCGATGTTCTGCGGGTTGGCGATCTGGCCGGCGGGGACCGTCGTCGAGAGGCTGGCGATCGCCCACGGAATCGCTTCACCGGGGAAGTTGGTGACGTTGCGCGTGTCGAGGTTGTTGAACTGCTCGCCCTTGATCGAGACGAGGAGGTTCGTCTTGCCGATCTTGTGCTTCATCGAGAGTTCGAGCTCCTCGTTGCGCTCGCTCAGGTCGATGTAACCCGGCGTGAGCTTGCGCGCCGGGTTGATCGGATTGGGCGCGAGATTGAACGGCAGGCCGGTGAGCGAGGACGAGCCCCAGATGGTGGAATCCTTGCGGCCGGAGCGCAGTTCGTTCGTGTAACGCAGCGTGAACACCGGCGCCCCCTTCACCGCGATCACGCCTTCCGCCCAGAACTTGGCGCGGTCGACATGGAGATCCTGATCGTTGAGGGGCAGCCACTGGCTGTTGGTCGGGAAGAAGCCGCCCACGCCGTCGTAGAACGTGCGGAAGCGCTTGTAGCCCACCTCGAACGAGCCGACCTCGTTCTTGGTGATCTTGAAGCTGCCGAGGTAATCCTCGGAGCCGGCGAGGGCCTTGCCGTCGATGACCAGCGAGGTGGTCTTCGAGAGATCCTTCGAGAGGTGGAGATCCTCGATGCCGAGGCCGCCGTTCGACGGGTTCTTGGTGCGGCTTTGGAAGGCGGTTTCGCTGCCGCTGATGGAGGCGGCCTGGCCGGAGAGCTTGATGTAGCTCTCGTAGTTGGGGAAGGCATCCGCCTCGGGTTTCGCGCTGGCCGCGCGGGCGTGAACGCCGGCGACGAGCAGGAGGCCGCTGGCAAGAACGCCGGCCCGACGAATGAAAGTGGAATTCGTGTTATTCATGGCGTGCTGGGTGGTGCGTTCAGTTGCGGAAGTGGTAGGAGGCGTTGGAGCCGTGCGGCTGCTCGTGGCAGCTCGCGCTCCAGCACGTGCCCTGCATGAGGCGCGAGTTGTGATTCTCCGAGGTGCGGCGAATCGCATTGGCGTTGATCTGGCCGGAGGAGCCGGCGTCGGGCGTCTCGAGGTGGCAGCGCAGGCAGAGGTTGGCGTCGCGCGCGACCAGCATCTTCTGGTTCACGGTGCCGTGCGGATTGTGGCAGGCGACGCAGCCCTCGCGCATGGCGGAGTGCTCGTAGACGAACGGTCCCTTCTGCTGCGTGTGGCACTTGGTGCAGGTGGCGTTGATGCCCTCGAGGTCGACACCGGTGCCGACGATGGCGTTGCCCTTGTGCACTTCGTGGCAGTCGCCGCAGCCCATCTTGCCATTCAAGACCTGGTGGCTGTTCGGCAGGCTGAATTGAGCGCGCTTGTCGAGGTGGCACTGGAAGCAGGTTTCCGGCGACTTCTTCGGATTGATGATCGTGCCCTTGCTGCCACCGGCGGCGACGTGGAGGCTGCCCGGGCCGTGGCAGGACTCGCACCCGGTGTCGCCGACCTTGGCGTCGGTGAGATTGAGCCGGGCGTGTGTGGCGCCATCGAAGTGCTCCGTCTGGTCTTCGTGGCACTGGGAGCACTCCTTTGAGCCAACGAAATTCGCACCCGCGATCTGCGGCGGTGCGACCATCGTGCGATTAACAGACACGCATCCGATCAGCACGATGCCCCAGAGGGCCGTGCCGCCGAAGATGAGCGTCGACTTAGTCCAGCGAGGGCGAAGCGTCATGGTAGCTTGGGTTGAAGTTAGTGTGGTGAGTGCAATTTCGGGGCAGCCTGTCCCGGCGGGGATCACCCTGCCAGTTTATCGACCGGACCGCTGTGCATTCCTTGTGGAGGATAGCGCAACGCTTGTGAATTCATCCGGGCCGGGCGCAACCCACGGCGCAACCGCCGCGCCGCGGAAGGGCGCGGCAAACGATGCGCACCCTCCGGCCAAAACGCGCAGCCCGGGCCCCCTCGGCGCGGCCGGCGGTGCGACGGCACTTTACGGCGATGGAGCAGGCTCCGCGCCGATCTTCATTCCCCTGCGGTTGGCGCCGGCGCGGACACGGGAGACCGCCGATCGAGCGGAGCCGGCGCCGACGGTTACGGCGGCGCCGACGGCGTCGGATCACCGCCGGCGCGCGCCCGCCTCACCGAAAAAACTCGGCGCCGTCGCCGGCGGTCGAGGGAACCGATCCGTTGATACGGCTGGCGAGCGCTTCCGCCATTTCGCGGTGCGCCGGCGCGGGCGAAACCGTCGCGGTGGCTTTCGCCGGAGAACGCCGGATCGCCGCTGTCACCGCGGCCGCGGGACTGTCGTGGTGCACCGCGGTCGCATGTGACGCCCCGCCCCCGACGAGCGTCTGCAGGTTGCGGACGGACTCGCGCATCATCTCGGCCTGGGCGTTGAGTTCCTCCGCCGCGCTGGCGGCCTCCTCGGCGCCGGCGGCGTTGGATTGCGTGACCTTGTCCATCTGCGCGACCGCCGTGGTCACCTGACCGATGCCTTGGTTCTGTTCGTTGGAGGCGGTGGCGATCTCGGCGACAAGTTCGTCGACGCGACGCGCCTTGACCACGATCTCCTCGAAGCTCTGCCCGACCTTGGCGCTGATCCGCACGCCGTGTTCGCTGCGGCTGACCGAATCTTCAATCTTCATGGCGGTTTCCTCGGCGGACTGGGCGGAGCGCTGGGCGAGCGAGCGCACTTCCTCGGCGACGACGGCAAACCCGGCCCCCGCCTCGCCGGCGCGCGCGGCCTCGACCGCGGCGTTGAGGGCGAGGATGTTCGTCTGGAAGGCGATCTCGTCGATCGTCTTCACGATCTTCGCGATGCTGGCGGACGAGTCCTTGATCGCATCCATCGCGGTCTTCATCTCGGTCATGCTGGCCACGCCGGCCTCGGCCGCATGACGCGTCTGGCCCGCGAGTTCCTTCGCCTGCGCCGCGGACTCCGCGTTTTTCCTGGTCATGCCCGCGATCTCCTCCAGCGAGGCGCTCGTCTCCTCGAGCGAGGCCGCCTGCTCGCTCGCGCCCTCGGCGAGCGACTGGCTCGAAGCCGAGACCTGGCCGGCGGCGGCGGCGGTCTGGTCGGCGCCGGCGCCGAGTTGCCCGGCCACCTGGCCGAGCACGCGGCTCGTGCCGCGGATGATGAAAAATCCGACCGCCGCGCCGAGCAGGAGCGCCACGATCGTGATCGTGATGATGATCTTGCTGGTGCGGGTGGCGTGACCGTCGATTTCAAGGGCGAGGACGTCGCCGTTCTTCGCGTTGTAGTCCAGGAGTTCCTCGGCCGTGGCGGCGTAGGCGCGGTAAAGCGGAAAAAGTTTGGCCGCCATGAACGCCTCCGCCTCCTGGTCCTGGCCCGCGTCGACGAGGGCGAGGAACGCGTGCTGGGCCGGCCGGTAGGCCTCCCTGGCGGCCTCCACTTGACGGAAGAGCTCGCGATCCCGCGGCTGCGTGATGGTGCCTTCATACGCTTTCGCGGCGGCGGCGGATTTCTGGCCGAAACCCTCCATTTCCTTCCGCAACTGCGGGCGCTCCGCCTTGCGGCCGGGCTGGGCGTAGATTTGCAGGCGGATGAATTCCTTCGCGAGAAACGAGAAGAATTCGCCGCTTTGAATCATGCCGGGCATGACGTCGCCCTTGAGCAGGACGGCCCGCTGGCGGATTTCGCCGAGGCTGTTCCAGGTGAGGCCGCCCACGAGGAGCAGCAGCACGCAGAGCAGTCCCATGGCGGCGGTGATACGTTTTCCAATAGTCCAATTCTTCATGACAACAGAGGGAGGGTTGATGGGTTCGGTGGTGGGTTCGTGGCTGCAATCGGCGGCCCCCGCCGGGGCTTGAGGAGCAACGCGTCCGCCGTGGATAAGGAATTTCCCTAGCACTCTGAGGTCGCACGCGACACGGCCGGGTCCCACAATCCGCCTGTGCTCAGCGCCACGCCCGCTCCGTTCCCCGGTCCGTCCCCCGCGCCGGCCTCCGCCAGTCCGGGAGGTGGCGGCGTGGGCGCCCCCTCCTCCGGTCCGGCCGCCGAGGGCGTCGACGCCCTCGACGTTTTCGATCTCACGAAGGCGCTCGATGAACACGCCATCGTGGCGGTCACCGATGCGCGCGGGCGCATCCTGCGCGTGAACGACAAATTCTGCGCCATCTCGAAATACTCGCGCGAGGAACTGCTCGGCCGGGATCACCGCATCATCAACTCCGGCCGGCACCCGCCGGGGTTTTTCCGCGGCCTGTGGCACACGATTTCATCCGGCCAGGTCTGGAAGGGCGAGATCTGCAACCGGGCCCGGGATGGCTCGCTCTACTGGGTGGCCACGACGATCGTCCCTTTCCTCAACGCCGAAGGGCGGCCCGAGCGCTACATCGCGATCCGCGCCGACATCACCGAGCGCGTGCGCGCCGAACAGCGGCAGGCGGAGTTGCTCGAGGCCCTCAAGGAAATCAACCGCGAGCTCGATCAGTTCGCCTATGTGGTTTCGCACGACTTGAAGGCGCCGCTCCGGGCGATCAACTCCCTCGCCAACTGGCTGGCCGCGGACTACGCGGGCCAGATCGGCCCCGAGGGCAAGGCGCAGTTCGAGCTGCTGCTCGGGCGCGTGAAACGCATGGACGCCCTCGTCGACGGCATCCTGCACTATTCGCGCATCGGCCGCGAGCAGCAGGAGATCACCGCCGTGGACCTCAACGACCTCGTGCGCGAAGTCTGCGAGTTGCTGGCCCCGCCGCCGTCCATCGTGGTGCGCCTCGCCGGCCGCCTGCCGGTGGTGCAAAGCGAGCGCACGCGGCTGATCCAGGTCTTCGAAAACCTGATCTCCAATGCCGTGAAATACATGGGCCGGCCTGAAGGCGAAGTCGTCATCGACGGCGTGCCCGAGCCGGCCGGCTGGCTGTTCTCCGTGCGCGACACGGGGCCGGGGATCGAGGCGAAATATTTTCAGAAGATCTTCCAGATTTTCCAGACCCTCGACCGCCGCGACGTGCGCGAGAGCACGGGCATCGGCCTCGCGGTGGTGAAGAAAAACGTCGAGGTGCTCGGCGGCCAGGTGTGGGTGGAATCACGCGTCGGCGAGGGCAGCACCTTCTATTTCCGGCTGCCCCGCCAGCGCCCCGTGGCGCCCGTCGCCACCCTCGCATGAAAAACTCCGCCTCCATCCTGCTGGTCGAGGACGATCTCGTCGACGTCATGACCGTGCGCCGCGCCCTGCAAGAGCTGCGCGTCACCAACCCGCTGCACGTCGTGCACGACGGGGAGGAAGCCCTCGCCTGGCTGCGCCGGCCCGGTCAGCCGGCGCCCGGCGTGATCCTCCTCGATCTGAACATGCCGCGCATGAACGGCCTCGAGTTTCTCGAGGTCGCCAAGCAGGATCCCCACCTGCGCCGCCTCCCCGTGGTCGTGCTCACGACCTCGAAGGAAGAGCACGACCGCGTGCGGAGCTTCCAGCTCAGCGTCGCCGGCTACATGGTGAAACCGGTGGACTACCGCCAGTTCGTGGAGGTCATCCGCACGATCCAGCTCTACTGGACGCTCAGCGAATCCGCCTCATGAACCCGCACCAGACCGGCGGACCGACGCCCTTTGCCGGCCCCCTCTCCGGCGCGGAGCCGCCGCTGCGCTGGCGCGTGCTCGTGGTCGAGGACGATGCGGTCGACCGCCTGGCGCTGCGCCGCCATGTGACGCAGCACGACCTGCCCTACGATCTCGTCGCAACCGCGAGCGTGGCCGAGGCCCACGCCGCGATGGCGGCGGGAAATTTTGACGCGATCCTCGTGGATCACGGCCTGCCGGACGGCAACGGCTTCGCGGTCCTGGGCGAAGCCGGCGATGTCCCCGTGATTTTTGTCACCGGCGCCGACGACCTCGCGCTCGCCGTGCGCGCGGTGCGCGCCGGCGCCGCCGACTATCTGGTGAAGGACACCGCGCGCGAGTATCTCACCATGCTGCCGCACACGCTGGCGCGCGCCGTGCGGGAACGCCGCACCCGCGTCCTCCTCCGGCAGAATCAGGAGCTCTGCCAGAAGGTCTTCGATGAAGCCCCGCTCGGAAAAATCCTCGCCACCCCCGAGGGTCGCGTGCTGCGCGCCAACCGGGCCACCACCGCGACGCTCGGCTACAGCCTGTCCGAACTGACCGCCGGCGGACTCGAGCTGATCCTCGCGCCGGAGGGGCTGCTGGAATACCGGCGCGGCTTCGCGCGGCTGCTCGCCGGCGAGGGGGCGTCGTTCCAGTTCGAACAGGACTGCCGGCACCAGGCCGGCGAAGCCTGCCGGGTCCAGCTCCACGTCTCCCTGATCAAGGACGAGTCGGACCGGTCGGTGATCGGCGTCGTCCAGCTTCAGGATGTCACCGCGTTCCGGCGGATCGAAAGCGCGCTGCGCGCGAGCGAGGCGCACCTGCGCCAGCAGTTCGACGCGATGCCGGCCGCGGTCTTCGCGTGCGATGCGCACGGCTACCTCACGCACTTCAACACGCAGACCACCGTCCTGTGGGGCCGCGCCCCGCGCCTGCTCGACGAAGCCGACCGGTATTGCCGCTCACTCGGGATCTTCGAAGCCGGGGGCGCGTGCGTCCCGCCGGAACGCGGCTGGATGGCCGTCGCGCTCGCCGAGCGGCGGCTCGTGCGCGACGACGAACTGGTGATCGATTTCGGCGAGGGCCGCCGGCGCCACGTGCTCGCCTGCTCCAGCCCCGTGTTCGACCCGGCCGGCGTCCTCACGGGCGCCATCAATGTGCTCGTCGACGTGACGGACCTGAAGCGGCTCGAGCAGCGGCAGCGGCTGCTTGAGCAGCAGCTCAGCCAGGCCCGCAAGCTGGAGGCGGTGGGCACCCTGGCCGGCGGAGTCGCCCACGAATTCAACAACCTCCTCACCGCGATTCTGCTCAACCTTCAGCTCATCGAGGCCGACCTGCCGCCGGACCACGCGCTGCGGCCGTGCCTGCGGGACGCCGTCGGCACCAGCCGGCGCGCCCGTGATCTGATCACGCGGCTGTTGAAATTTTCCGAACAAGCCGCCGGACCGCAGGCACCGATCTCGCTTCCGGCGGTCGTCGGCGAGGCGATCGAGGTCCTGCGGCCGGCCCTGCCCGACGGGATCACCCTGGTCACGCGGTTCGACGCGGGCTGTCCGCTCGTGAAGGCCAGCGCGCGGGAACTCAACGAAGCCCTGCTCCAGCTCGGCCTCAATGCCGGCCAGGCGATGGCCGGGCGGGGCGGCCGGCTCGAGTTCGCCGTGGCCCACGGCGAGCCGCCCGCGGCGCTGCGCGAACAGCACCCGCAGATCGGCGCCCACCACACCGTGCAGCTGGCGGTGCGCGACACCGGGCCCGGCATGACCGCCGCGACCGTGGCGCGCCTGTTCGAGCCGTTCTTCACCACCAAGCTCCCGGGCCAGGGCACCGGGCTGGGCCTCGCCGGCGTCTACGGCATCGTCAGACGCCACCGCGGGGCCGTCGTCGTCGAAAGCGCTCCCGGCGAAGGCACCACCGTGCGGCTGTTCTTTCCGGCGGCGTCCGCGGCCCCGCCGGCGGGTGTGGCGGCCGGAGGTTGACCGGCCGACCCCGCCTGCTGCGCTCGATCCCACCATGACTTCGCGATCGTTCCCTTGGCGCGCGAGCGTTGTCGCGCTGACACTCGGCCTGGCCGCCTGCGGCGAAGCTCCGGCGTCGCTCCGCGTCGGCGCCAACATCTGGCCCGGCTACGGCCCGCTTTTCGTGGCGGAGAGCCTCGGGCACTACCACGCGCCCAGGGTCCAGATCTTCAGCTTTCCGAACGCCACCGACGTCATGCGTGCCTATCGCAGCCGCGCGATCGACGTCGCGGCGGTGACGGCCGACGAGGCCCTGGCGCTCGCCCAGACCGACCCTGAACAGCGCATCATCCTCGTGTGCGATGCATCCAACGGCGCCGACATGATTCTCGCCAAGCCGCCCGTCGCCACCGTGGCCGATCTGCGCGGCAGGACCGTGGCCATGGAGGCCGGAGCGCTCGGCGCCTACATGCTGGCCCGCGCCCTGCAGGCCGGCGGCGTGAAGGACTCCGAGGTCACCGTGCACTCGCGGGGGGCCGACACGATGCACACCGGCTACGACGACAGCCGCGTCGATGCCGTGGTGGCGTTCGATCCCGTGGCCACGCAGATTCTCCAGCGCGGCGCCCGGAAGATTTTCGACAGCAGCCAGATCCCCGGGGAAATCCTCGACGTGCTGGTCACCCGCCGGTCGGTCATCGAGCGCCAGCCGGCGAACGTGCAACAACTCGTCGATGGCTGGTTCCTCGCCGTGGGCTTCCTGAAGGACAACCCGGCCGAGGCGGGCCGCCGGGTGGCGAGCCGCGGCCGGTTGCCGCCCGACACCTACCCCGCCGCCCTCCGCACGATCGAAATCTTCGATGCCCCGCGCAACGCGCGGTTCTTCACCACCGCCGCCGGCGCGCTGCCGGCGCAGCTCCGGTCGTTGCACGACGTGATGATCGAGCACAAACTCCTGTCCGCCCCGGTGCCGCTGGCGCCGCTCCCCGACGGCCGGTTCGTGACCCAGGCGGCGCGGCGCCAGCCGGCCGGCCGGCCCTGACGCATGCGCTTCGTCTCCGCCTATTCGATCCGCTACACCGTGCCCGCGGCGCTGGGCGGCTTGGTGGTGCTGCTCGGCACCGTCTTCGCCGTGCTCACCTGGCGGTCGGAGCAGTCCCTGGGCGAGGACACGCTCCGCCGGCGAGCCGCCGCGCTGGGCAATCTCACCCTGCCGCGCATCGAACGATCCATGGCCCATGAGCCCGCCGGCAATGTGGCCAACGAACTGGCCAACCTCGCGATCGCCCCCGATGTGAGCCTGGCGTGCGTGGTCGACGACCGGAATCTCGTGCGCTTCTCCACGCTCGGCGACTGGGAGGGCCGCGATTTCGTCGAGCTGCGCTCGGCCCAGGCCCACGAAAACCTCACGCGCGCGCGCCAGACGATGGTGGCCCAGATCGAAAAAAGCGCCGGGGGCGCGTTGATGCGGGCCGCCTTCCCCTTTCCCCTCGCGCCGCTCGCGGGGGAACTCCGCCCGTCCCGGATCGGCGCCTTGGTGATCGAATTCGATCTCGCCGGACCGGAGCGCGACCTGCGCGCGCGCATCCTCGCGCGCACGGCCGTGGTCGGCGGCCTGGCGGCCGCGGGCTGCCTCGGCCTCTGGGCGTATCTGCACTTCCGTTTCGCCCGCCGGGTGGAGGCGCTGGTCGCGGCCGCCGACGCCGCGGGCCGCGGCGCCGCGGCCCCCGGTTTTGCGACCGGCGGGGCGGATGAACTCGCCCAAATCGGCCGGGCGCTCGACCGCATGGCGACCCAGCTCCGGGACCAGCTCGCCCACCTCCGCCGCAGCGAGGAGCGCTACCGCGATGCCCTGCAGAGTTCCGCCATCGGCGTCGCCCTCGTCCGCCCCGACGGCACCTGCCTCGAAGTCAATCCCGCCCTGTGCGAGATGCTCGGCTACACCCGGGAGGAACTCCTGCAACTGAACGACGTCGCGCTCACCCACCCGGATGAGCGGGAGCGGGCCGCGCGCGCCCTGCACGACATCGTCACCGGCATGTTCACCGTCTATCGGCGCGACAAACGCTATCTGCACAAATCCGGTCGCACGGTGTGGGCGGGCCTCCACGTCGCACCGGTGCGCGACGCCACCGGCCGGCCGCTCTATCTCGTGGCCCAGATCCAGGACATCACGGCCCGCCAGCAGGCGAAACTGGAGAACGAGCGGTTTGCGCGCGTCGTGGATCACCACGTGGACGGCGCCTACTGGCTGAACGCGGACGATCGCATCATCTACGTCAACGATACCGGCTGCCGCGTGCTCGGCTACACCCGCGAGGAACTGATCGGACAGCCCGTCGCCCTGATCGCGCCGCGCGCGACCCCCGACCAGTTGCAACAAGCGCGGCACGACCTGCGGGCCGCGGGCGTCCGCACCGGCGAGACGATCCATCGGCACAAGGATGGCACGGAGATTCCGATCGAGCTCACCTCCGTGCACCTCGCGAGGGGCGGCGAGGAGATCAACTGCAGTTTCGCCCGCGATTTGCGGCCCCGGCAGGCCGCCGCCCTGCACGCCGCCCGGCAGCTCGACGAGCTCAAGCGCTGGCAGCAGGTGATGATCGACCGGGAGGACCGCGTGCGCGAACTCAAGACCGAGGTCAACGCCCTCTGCCGGCAGGCCGGCCTCCCCCTCCGCTACGCCAGCCAAACGTCCGACGGCGGGGACCCGCAGGCCACGCCGCCTGCGTCGCCGTAAAAATCCCCGGAGCAAGCTCCGGGGCATTTGACCAAACCCACCATGCAACCTTCGACCACTCATCGTAGCGGCGAGCGCCAGCGAGCCGACGCTCTTCGACTCGCCGACGCTCTTCGACTCGCTGGCGCTCGTCGCTACCCAACCATGGCGAAGCAAGCTTCGCGGTCTCAAACCCAACGAGAATGAAGCTGCAGGCCAAACTCACCGGTGCCTTCGGCTTTCTGGCGGTCATCACGCTCGCGCTCGCCCTGCTCGCGCTGTGGCAGGTCCAGCGCCTGGGCACCGCCCTCTTCGAGGTGGGCGCCGTGCGGCTGCCCGGCATCCGCGGGCTCTCGCAGATGCATGTGGCGATGCACGAACTGGAGCACTCGGCCCACCGCCTGGTGGCGGCGAACGGCCGGCGCTCGCTCGCCGCCGAACGCACACAACAATACCGGTCCTGGCAGAACTTCGAATCCGGCTGGCGCCTCTACGCCGCCGTGCCGCAAGGCGCGGCGGAGGCGGAGAAATGGCGCGCCTTCGTTCCGATCGCCCAGGCCTGGCGGCAGGAATACACGGAGGTGCTGCACGCCATCGGCGGTGCGGTCGAGGCCGACGATCCGGCCCGGATCACCGCGGCCCGGGCGCGGCTCGCCACGGCGGCCGATGCGGCGCTTGCCCCCGCCAACGCCGCACTCTCCAGCCTGATCAAACTGAACTATCGCGCGGCCGACGAAACGAGGCAACGGACCATCGCCACCCAGCGCGACATGGAGCGCACCGGAAACGTGATGCTCATCGCCGCGATCGTCAGCGTGGTGAGCGCCATCGGATTCGGCCTGGCCCTCGGCCGGCGGCTCAGCCGGCCGGTCGTCGAACTGGCGGCGGCGTTTTCCCGGGTCTCCCGGGGCGACCGGCAGGTGAAAGTTTCGCCCCAGGGCAACGACGAGGTCGCGCGCATGGGCGAGGCGCTCAACCAGATGGTCGATGCGCTGCGCGTGAACGAATCCCGGCTCCAGCTGCTCGCCGACCGGCTGCCGGACAGCGTGATTTACCAGGTGGCCCGCGAGCCGGACGGGGCGATGCGTTTCCTGCACGTGAGCGCGGGCGTCGAACTCCTCCACGGCGTGACCGCCGCGGCCGTGCTGGCCGATGCCACGGTGCTTTACGGCCAGGTCGTGGAAGAGGACCGCGCGGCGCTGGCGGACGCCGAGGCCGCCTCCTTTGCGGCCATGGCGGTGTTTCACGCCGAGGTGCGCATCCGGCGGCCCGACGGCGCGGTGCGCTGGATGATGATCTCCTCCCAACCGCGCCGTGAGGCGGAGTCCGGCCGGGTGGTGTGGGATGGGTTCGAGGTCGACATCACCGAACGCAAGCGCAGCGGCGCGGAGGCGCAGCGGGCCAACCGGGCGTTGCGCGCGCTCAGCCACACCAACCACGCGCTCGTGCACGCGACCGATGAACTCGGATTTCTGCGGGAAGTGTGCCGCATCATCGTGGAGGACGGCGGCTACCGGCTGGCGTGGGTCGGCTACCCGGAACACGACGAGCACCGGTCGGTGCGCCCCGTCGCCCACCACGGCACCCACACCACCAGCGATTATGTGGCCACCCTCAAGATCACCTGGGCCGACGAGCCACGCGGCCACGGCCCCACCGGCGTGGCCATTCGCACCGGACAGCCGGCTTTCAGCTCCGACTTCGGCGCCGACCCGAAGGTCGCCCCCTGGCGCGAGGCGGCCCTGCAGCAGGGCTTGGTCAGCTCCTACGTTTTCCCCCTCACCGTCGAGGGCACGGTCGTGGCCGCGGTCGCGATCTATTCGTCGGATCCCGAGGCGTTCGACGCAAACGAAGTGGCGCTGCTCCGCGAACTCGCCGACGACATGGCCTACGGCCTCCAGACCTTGCGCGCCCGCGAGCGCCAGGCGAAGGCCGAGGCCGAGGTCCGCCGCCTGCTCGCCGAGGCGGAACACGTGCGCCGCACGCTGCTCAGCCTCCTCGAGGACCGGCAGCAGGCGATGGAGGCGATGCGGCTGAGCGAGGAACGCTTCCGTTCCGCGATGCATCACTCGGGCATCGGCATGGCGCTCGTCTCGACGGACGGACGCTGGCTCGAGGTGAATCCGGCGTTGTGCCGCATCGTCGGCTACTCGCGGGACGAGATGCTCCAGCGCGATTTCCAATCGATCACCCACCCCGACGACCGGCCCCGCGACCACGAACGCGTGCGGGCGCTCCTCGCGGGCGCAATCGGCGCCGCCCATTTCGAGAAGCGCTACGTGCACCGGGCCGGGCACATCGTCTGGATCGAGCTGACCGTTTCGCTCCTGCGCGATCCGGCCCGGGCGCCGCTGTATTTCGTCTCCCAGATGCAGGACATCACCGCGCGCAAACAGGCCGAGGCCTCGCTCGAGGCGGCGGCGGAACGCCTCGCGCTGGCCCTGCGCGCCTCCCGTTTCGGCGTGTGGCGGCACCATCTCCAGAACCAGAACTCCGAATGGGACGCCCGCATGTTCGAGATTTTCGGCCTCCCCGTGGCCTCGTCCGCCCCGCCGCTGGAGAGCATCCTCGCGCAGGTGGCCGACGAGGATCGCGAGGCCGTCCGCCGCTCGTGGCACGCCCTGCCCTCCTGTGATCGCAACTACCACATCCGCTTCCGGGTGGTCCGCGCCGACCGGTCGGTCCGGCACATCGAACTGCAGGGCATCGTGCACGACGACGACCTCGGCCGGCCCGGCTGGTCGATCGGCGTCGCGGGCGACATCACCGAGATCGTCTCCGCGACCGCCGAGTCGGAACGCCTCCGCGCCCAGCTCCAGCAGGCGCAGAAGATGGAGACGCTCGGCAAACTCGCCGCCGGCGTGGCGCACGATTTCAACAACCTCCTCACCGGCATCAACGGCTTCGTCGAACTGGCGTCGACGAGTCTCGGCCCGGGCCACGAGGCGGCCGACCTGCTCAAGCAGGCGCGCCGCGGCGCCCTCAGCGCCCGCGACCTCGTGCGCCGCATCCTCAACTTCTCGCGCAGCAGTCGCGACCAGAAGCGCACCCACGTCAACGTCGTCGAGGTCGTGCGCGACACCGCCCCGCTCATCGCGGCCGCGATGCCCGCCAACGTCTCGCTCTCGCTCGCGATCAGTTGCGACTCCGCGCCCGTGCTCGCCGATTCCGGCCAGCTCCAGCAGGTGCTGATGAATCTCTGCACCAACGGCGCCCACGCCATCGGCGCCAAGGCCGGGCGCATCCAGATCGGCGTCGGCGTGGTGGATCTGGCCGCGTCGGGCGGGATGGCGCTGCCCCCGGGCTGCGCGCCGGGACGCTACGTGCGGCTGGCGGTGCGCGATTCCGGCTGCGGCATGGACGAAGCGACGCGCCAGCGGATTTTCGAGCCCTTCTTCACCACCAAGCATGCCGGCGAAGGCACGGGGCTCGGCCTCGCGATCGTCCACGACATCGTGACCGCCCACGAAGGCGGACTCGAGGTCAGCAGCACCGTGGGCGGCGGCAGCACGTTTGCGATCTACCTGCCCCTCACGAGCGCGGATGCCGTCCGCGTGGAGACCGCCTTCGCCGGCCCCGCGGCCATGGGTCGCGGTCAACGCGTCATGGTGGTGGATGACGAGCCCTCGGTGGCCACGGTCGTGCGCCTCACCCTGCAGAAGCACGGCTTTGAGCCGGAGGTTTTCACCTCCCCCAACGCCGCCTGGGCACGGTTCGAATCCAACCCGGCGCGATTCGAGCTGTTGATTGTCGATCAGAACATGCCGGAGCTGACCGGCCCCGAACTGGTCACCCGGGTGCGCCAGCTCGCCCCGGATCTGCCGATCATCATGATGAGCGGTCGATTCGAGAACGCCGTGGAAGCGAACTTCCTCCACGCCGCCCGGGTCGCGCCCTTGAAAAAACCCTTCGAGCTCGTCGAGGTCGTGGTTGCGGCCCGCGCGGCTCTGGCCCCGGCGAAGCGCGGCGGGTAGCACCGCAGGCCCACCCCGGTGCCGCACGCCGGAGGGCGGCCCGTCCCCCTCCCCTCACAATTGCACGAGGCCCTCCTTGATCGCGATCCGGGTGAGTTCGATGACGTTGTTGACCCTCAGCTTGGCGAAAAGGTTGAGCCGGTGCACCTCGATCGTCTTCGGGCTCACGCTGAGTTCGGCGGCGACTTCCTTGGTGCCGCGCCCCTCGGCGAAGAGTTGCAGCACTTCGCGCTCCCGCGGCGTGAGCAGTTCCACGAGCGTGCTCACGCAGCCGTCCTCCGCGATCGCGGCGAGTTGCGGACTGAGCCAGATCTCGCCGCGGCGGGCCGCCGCGATCGCCGCGACCAACTGCTCGAACGCGTGGTCCTTGTGCACGTAGGCGTTGACCCCGGCGTCGAACGCCTGCGCGACCATTCGCCGCTCGTCGTGCGCCGAGAGCATCACGATGGCGCCCCGATAGCCGGCGGCCCGGAGCTGGCGCGTCGCTTCGACGCCGTTGAGCTCGCTCATCGCGAGGTCGGTCACGACCACCTCCGGCTGCAGGGCGAGCACCTGGGCGACCAGCGCGCGTCCGTCGGCGGCGTCGCCGACGACGCGGCAGGCGCCGCTCCGCTCGAGCAACACGCGCAGACCGTCGCGCACGATCTTGTGATCGTCGGCCAGAAAAAGCGCGGGCGCGGAACTAAGGGCGGGACGTGGAGCGGGCTTCATGGGAAGCGGGAACGCCTTGAGGAAAGGGGTTCGCACGCGGGCGTAAAGCGCAACGCGCGGCGGCCGCCCAACTTTCCCCGACGTCTGGCGCGACGCCCGGAAGGACCTTCGTTCTCGTTGGGTCCGATACCGCCCAGCTTGCTTCGCCTGGGTTGGGTAGCGACGAGCGCCAGCGAGTCGAAGCGCGTCGGCTCGCGGGCGCTCGCCGCTACGATCAGTGGCCGAAGGTTGCACGGTGGGATTGGTCTGATGCCTCGGGGCTTGCCCCGAGGATCTTTACTCACGGCAGGCCCGATCCCCGGTCGCCTGCTTCGGCGTGGTCGGTGTGGCCACGAGCGCGCGCGAGTGGTGTTTCGTCCATTCGCTCGCGCTCGCGGCGGGCTGGCAGCGGAAATCCTGGTGAGGCCTTGAACTTAGCGGACGCGCGCAGTGGGCCGTAGCAGCCGACCCTTCGGCCAGCTCAGGGCAGGCAGTGAGGAGGCTGGAGCAAGGTGAATCGCGTCAACCCGCCTCGTTACCTCGGCTGCTACCACGTTTCGCGAACTTCAACGGCAACGCTCCCGCTTGGAGGCTTTCATGAACTTTGCCCGTGGGTAGGGGCCGACCTTTCGAGCGCGCTGCACCGCTCACAAGTGCATGACTGCCTCTTACTCCGCCCTCGCCTCCCTCGCGCTCCCTTACCGCACAAACGTCCCGCCGGCGTCGCCGGGGCGGGCGCGACCGAGGGTGACGAGCGTTTGCAGGATTTCGGCAATCACGGTCCCGTCGGCGCGGGAGAACTTTTTCGCCAGGCCGGCGGCGGTGGCGGGCTTTTCTTCGGCGGCGAGCATGGTTTCCACGGCGCGCACGCGCTCGGCGAGGGTCTTCGGCCAGGCGGCCTTTTTCGCGGTCGTGGTGGGAGGGGCCTTATGCCCCGGCTTTCTCCCGCCCGGTTGGTCGGAGCGCAACGCCCCGCCCGCACCATCGGCCGGCGCGAGCCCGAGATCGGATTGTTTTTCTCCCGCGAAGAGCGGCTGTTGGTAATCGGGGCGGAGCCAGCGGACGATGCCTTTCGCTTCCTCGGCGGCGCGGGCGGCATTGAGGGCGACCACGCGGGCGAGGATGTCATCGTCGCCGAGCGGCCAGGGCCAGTCGTAGGCGTCGGCCACGGCCGCATCGAGATCGTCGTGGAGCTGGCGGAGCGTGGCGACGAGCGCCTGGTCGTGGAGGTGTTTTTCCTTCGGCGTGAGCACCGCTGATTCGGAGGTGGAACGCGTTGACCTCAACGCGTTTTTTCCGCCGCCGTCCAAGGCAAGCGCGTTGGGGTCAACGCGCTCCACCTTCCGGATTTTTTCCAGCACGTTGTAGAGATCGGTGAGGCCGATGCCGTGCTGTGCCTGCGCACGCTTGCGGTGGGCGTCGAGTTCCTCGGCCAGCGCGCGGATTTTCGCCTTCTGCTTCTCCGTGCAGTCAGGAAACGGGAACGGATCGAAACAGCGGGTCTTGTTGTAACGCGGCCGATCTTCGAGCGTGCCACCGGCAGCAAGCGCGTAAACGACGTGGATGCGGCTGCTCAAGACGCCGAGGTGAAAGGCGTCCTCCAATCCCGCCACGATCAGAACATGCTCCGGTTTGGTGTTCGCAGACAGAAACTGAAAAACGCGATGCTTGGTGGTTTCGACTGTGACGATGTAACGCTGGAGGCCAGCGATGGCGCCCCGCACCTGCTCGTTGCTACGACGAAACAACCACCAAAGTTTTCTGAGCTTGGGATCGCGATTGGTTTTCCGGTCCTCGAAGACGGTGCTCCTGAGATGATCGAAAACGACGGGGTAGTTGTGCCGAAGCGCGTCTTCGCTGAGTTCGTGCGTGTCGATGACGAATGCGTCCCGGGGTTTGTCGGTTAGGTCTTCGCCATTTCGCAGCGGAAAGATGATCGCGGAGGCGTTCTTATCGCGGCGCTTGATTGCGTCCGCTTCGGAACGCGAAAGCACAAAGCCGCGGCTGCCGAGAATAAGGCCGGTGCTCGCAAGCGCATCATTCGCCTTGAGCGCCACAGCGTCTTCGAGCTCCGCTCCAATGTTAAGGCCCGAGCCGATCCGCCCGTGGAGAATCGCAAACAAGACATCGGCCGAACCGTCGTCCTTCGATGTTTCGTGAGTGACAACGAGCAGATCGCCAGCAAACGCCGAAGGGTCGGGGGGCGGCGGTTCGGAGAGCATCCACTTCTCTGCATTCGGGTGGCCGAGCGCACCAACCGTCATCGCAATGCGAACAGCGGCACCGTCGACGGTGTCCACCCACGGGTGATCGGGAATCGCGAAGCGCAACGAGACTCCTTCCATCAAGGCGCGCTTCACGACCCGGCGATTGAATGTCTGCTTGATGCTGTTGGTGGTGATGAGACCGAAGCGCCGCGTGCGGCCTGCCAGCGTTTCTTCCGCGGCTTTGTGCCACCAATACATCACGAAGTCGGCGCTGTCGGGCACGTCTTCGTAAACTTCACGCAGCGTCTCGACGTAACCGTCCCGCAGATCCTCGCGAATCTTGCCTTTTCCCAGAAACGGCGGATTGCCCACGATGAACTCCGCCTGCGGCCACCCGGCGGGGCGCGGGTTGACGAAGGTCTCGAGCGGGACGACGGCTTTGTCGTCGGGCACTTCGCGGCCGGTGGCGGGATCGGTTTTCATCGTCTTCCGGTCCCAGACGAACCGCACCTTGCCGGCGGCGTCCCTGGCGAATTCCTTCCGGTCGCAGGCGAGCACGGCGTCGCGGCACTCGATGTTGTGGAAGGCGCGGAGCACGGGCTGGGGCCACTCGGTGGCGCCGCGGTTGCGGTGGTGCCATTGGAGGTAGCCGATCCAGAGCACGAGCTCGGCGATGGTGGCGGCGCGGGGGTTGAGCTCGATCCCGAGGAATTGGTGCGGGTCGACGGTCTCGCCGCCGATGTCGAGGCGCATGTTTTCGCCGAAGGCCTCGGCGAGCTGGAGGACCTCGCCTTCGAGGCGCTTGAGGTGTTCGAGGGCGACGTAGAGGAAGTTGCCGGAGCCGCAGGCGGGATCGAGCACGCGCACGGCGCAGAGGCGGTGGTGGAAGGCGCGCGTCTCCTGGATGGCGCCTTTCAGGTCGCCGCGGCTGGCGAGGGTGACGGCGGCGGCGCGCACGTGTTCCCAGTCCTCGCGCAGCGGCTCGACCACGGTGGGCAGCACGAGGCGCTCGACGTAGGCGCGCGGGGTGTAGTGGGCGCCGAGCTTGTGCCGCTCGGCCGGATGGAGGGCGCGCTCCAGCAGGGTGCCGAAGATGGCGGGCTCGACGTGTTTCCAGTCCAGCTTCGCGGCGGCGATGAGGAGGCCGAGCGTGGGGCTGTCGAGCGGAAGCACGGCGGACTCGGCGAAGAGGCCGCCGTTGAAGTGGAGGAGCGTCCTGCGCAGGGCGAGCGAGTAGCCGCCGCGGTTCATCTCCTCGAAGAGCGCCTTGAGCAGCGGCACGGCGGCGGCGGGGTCGCCCCGCACGGATTCGAGGAGCTGGGTGAACGCGTCGCGCGGGAGCAGGTCGACATCCTCGGCGAACATGCAGAAGAGACAGCGCGAAAGAAACGCGGCGACGGTGGCGGGGTCGTGCTGGTGCTCGAAGTGTCTCGCGAGCTCGGCGAGGTAGCGGGCGACGTCGCGCGTGACGGCGGCGGAGATTTTCGCGGGGTCGAGCGTGAGCGGCTCCAGCCAGACGGCGCGGAGCCGGGCGCGGATCTTTTCGTCGCGGAGGTCGGCGAGGCGGATGCGGTTGGCCCGGGCATCGGGGAACGGCAGGTAGGCCTTGCCCTGCTGCGAGAAGTCGGCGAACAGCTCGAACACGTGGCCGACATCGACGACGAGGAGAAACGGCGGCGTGGGCTCGCCAGCGGGGAGGTTGCGGGCGTAGCGCTCGGCCTGGCCGCGGGCCTTGAGCAGGGCGTCGTCCCAAGCCGCGGAGCCGCGGGCGATGGTGGATTTCTTCGCGGGCGGGGCATCGAGGGCGGGCGCGAGCTGGGCGGGTTCGGCGGCGGGGGTTTCGGCGGCGTATTGTTTGGCCTCGAGCACGAAGCAGCCGCGCTTGTAGAGGTCGATGCGGCCGGTGGTGGTTTTGCCGTCGCGCTGGTGGAGCGGGACGGCGCGCTCAAACACGTAGGCATTGTGCGCGGTGTCGTCGCTCGCGGGAACAGGGCGCGGCACCTCAAGCACGTCGCACAGCTCGGTCAGGAACAGGACGTAGTTGGCGCGCTCGGCGGAACCGGCGGCGGACCAGCGCGCGATGAAGGCGGCGAGCGGATCGGAAGCGGGCGCGGGGGAAGGCATGCGGCGGGCAGGAGGAGAAGCCCACCGTGGGTGCGGTGCAATGCGGTTTCACCGGGCGCCGCCGGGAAAATCTCCCGGCGGGCGGACGGCGCGGCCGGATGACGCCAAAAAAAACGGCCGCGGCGCACGGGGCGCAGCGGCCGGGAGTCGCAAAGCGGAACCTGGCTTACAGTTTATAGTCGAGCGTCAGCCAGCCGATGGTGCCCTTGTAGTTGGCGAAGCCGCCGGTGGTCTCGCTGTCGCTCTTGAAATAGCCGACTTTCGCCGAACCGACGAGCCGGTCGCTGAACTTGTGCTTCAGGCCGACGGTGACGCTGTAGTCCTTGCCGCCCTGGCCATACGGCGTGGTCGCCGCGGCGAGGGAGGGATTCCAGTTGTTGGCCTTGTAGTAGGTGCCCTGGATCTGCGCATCCGTGTCCTTGTCGACGACGTAGCCGGTGACGACGCTGGCGTTCCAGAAGTTGTTGTCGGCATTGTGGAGCACGTCGTTGGCGGCGCCACCGGCGCGCGGATACACGGTGCCGATCGTATCCCAGAACATGCAGAGGTTGCCCTGCACGTAGACGGACTTGTTCGGATTCCAGTCGACCGTCTCGGAGAGCTGGTAGCGGCGCGAGTCGTTCGAGTTGGTGTGCACGTAGCCATCCTCGGCGATCTCGGCCTTGCCGCGTTGCACGAGGTAGCGGGTCGAGAACGAGAGGCCGGGCATCGGCTTGACGGTGGCCGTCACGCGGGCGCCGTAGGTGTCGTAGTCGAGGATGTAGTAGCTGCCGAGCGCGGTGCCCTGGCCCGTGAAGTTATTTTCGTGATCCTTGGTGAACACTTCGCCGCGGACCATGATCATCGAGTTGGGCGTCCAGTTGGCGCCGACCTTCAGGTTGGAGTGACGGTCCTTGACGCGCGCATTGGCGCCCGAGGGGGCGGTGAGCACCATCGGGCCGGTGCTGGTGGTGAGGCCGACGTAGCTGTTGCGCTCGTCCTGTTTGAGCGTGCTGTAGTCCCACATGAACCAGAAGGCCATGTCCTTCACACCGGTGTAGCGCCCGGACAGCTCGGGCACCCATGGCGACTCGCTGATCTTGGTCGAATTGGGCGCGGTGAGCGACTGCGGCGCGACGGCGCCGGTCGTGAGCGTGACCATGTTGAGCACGTAGTTGGCGGTGTAGTTGCCCTCGATCTGGAGGTCTTCGCCCTTGAGGCCCGCGGTCATCTCGAGATCGCGCGTCGGCTTGAATTCGAGACCGACCACGCCGGTGAACACATCCTGTTTGATCGTGCCGGAGCCGCTCTGCGAATACGGCGAGCGACCGCCGGGGGTGTAGCCGCCGACCGTGGTCGTGAGGCCGGCGTCGGTCATGATGTAGGCCGTGATGAGACGGGACTGCGCGAGATCGCCCTCGCTGTGGTGCTGGCTGAGGCTGAGGAACACCTTGGCGCTGTCGCTGAGCTTGGTCTCGATCCTGCCCGAGAGGGTGAGCCCGTCCTCCTTGAGGCCCATCATGTCGGTGCCCTTGGTCTGGTTCGCAGCCAGGAAGGGCGAGACCAGCAACGGAGGCGTCGGGTTGGAGGGCAACGCCGGCCGCGGGCTGAGTTCGCCTGGGTTGCGATCCACGGTGCGCGTATCGTGATTGTTGATCTTGGTGCCGAGGATCGAGAACCGGTAGCTGGTGGCGCCGACCGTCTGCTTCATCGCGACCTCCCAGGTCTCTCTACGCTCGCTGAGGTTGATGTAGGCGGGGATGAGCTTGCGGCTCGCCGACACAAGATTGAGCGACGTCGGCCGGTAGATCGGGATGCCGGTCTGATTGGTATCGCCCCAGATCGTGGAGTCCTTGCGGCCGGAACGGGTTTCGTTGCGGTAGCTGAACGTGAACACGGGAGCCTTTGGCAGGTTGATCGCACCGTTCACGTAGAAGGCCCCGCGATCGACGAACAGCTGGCGCGAGTAGAGCGGCAGCCAGGCGTTGTTGATCGGGAAGAAGCCGCCCGCACCGTCGTAGAACGTGCGCACGCTCTTGTAGCCGGCCTCGAAGGAGCCGACCTCGGTCTTCGTGAGTTTGAACGAGGCGAGGTAGTCCTCGGCGCCGAGCAGCGCGCGACCGTCGACGGTGAGCGTCGTGGTCTTGTCGAGTTCCTCGGTGACGTTGAACTCCTCGATGCCGGCGGAGCCCTTGCGGAACATCTGCGTGCGGGCCATGAAGCCGGCCTTGCTGTCGCTGACGTTGGCGGGCGAGACGCCGACCTTGAGGAAGTTTTCGTGGAACGTCGGAAGCGCGTCGGCTTCCGCGTTGGCGGCGCGGCCGAGGGACGCACCGGAGAGGAGGAGCAGCGCACCAGCCAGCAGGCCAGCCGTGCGGGTGAATGAATTATTTGCGTTCATTGCGTTCGGTTGGCTGAGGGTTAGTAGCGGAGGGGTTTGCTCGAATAGGAGCCGTGGATGGTCTCGTGGCAGCCGGCGATCCAGCAGGTGCCGCCCTGCAGGCGCGTGCGGTGATCCTCGCCGCCGGCGAAGATCGTGCCGTTGGTGGAGGTCGTCTGCAGGTGGCAGCGCAGGCAGAGGTTGGCGTCACGCGCGAGGAGCATCTTCGCGTTGACCGAGCCGTGCGGGTTGTGGCAGGCCGTGCAGCCTTCCTTCATCGCGTTGTGCACGAAGACGAACGGGCCCTTCTGCGCGGTGTGGCACTTGGTGCAGGTCTCGATCTCGTTTTCGATCGAGGCGCCGGAACCCTTGAGGGCGTTGCCCTCGTGCGGGTCGTGGCAGTCGCCGCAGGACATCTTGCCGTTCAGCACCTGGTGGCTGTTGGACAGCATGAACGTGCCGCGCTTGTCGAGGTGGCAGGAGAAGCACGTCTCCGAGTTCTTCTGCGGATTGATGATCGTGCCCTTGCTGCCGCCGGCCTTCACGTGGAGCGAGCCGGGGCCGTGGCAGGCTTCGCAGCTCGTCGGGCCGAGTTTCGGATCCTGCGCGAGCGCGACCTTCGCGTGCGTCGCACTCGACGCACGCGCGGTCTGCTCCTCGTGGCATTCGGCGCACTGTTTGTTGCCGACGAGGGCGGCGCCGGGGATCGCCGGCGGCGCGAGCATGGTGCGGTTGACCATCACACATCCGACGAGCACGGCGCCCCACAGCGCCGCGCCCCCGAAGATGAGGGTGCTTTTAGTCCAACGGGGTTGGGGGCTCATGATGTAGTATCAGCGGTTTATGGTTGGGGTTGGCGGTGGAGGAGGCGTAATTGCGCCTCCATTATGCCGGCGGTTTCTGGCCGTGGCTGCGCAACGGTTGGCGACGTTCACCCGGCGGTTGTCCTCGGCCGGCCGGGCAAAATCCGCGACCACCGTTGGCAAGAAATGCGCCGTGCCAGCCAAGATGCGGAGAGTCGGCGCGGCGCATCTCGGCGATAGTGGCGGCACCGCACCGCCGCGGCGCTTCACTCACACCTCAGCAACCATCCTTCGTTTGTCCCGACCCTTCCCGACCATGAAGTCCTCCCTCCGCCCCCTCGCCGTCCTCCTCTCCGGCCTCGCCCTCACGGCCTTCGGCGCCGACGCCGCCGCCAACTGGGAAAGCCAGTGCGCCAAATGTCACGGGGCCGACGGCAAGGGCGACACCAAGATGGGCAGGAAACTCGGCATCGCCGATCTGACCGACGCCAAGGTGCAGGCCAAGTTCACCGACGAGCAGGCGGTGAAATCGATGAAGGAGGGGGTCAAGGACAAGGACGGCAAACTTTCGATGAAGCCCATCGAGGGCCTGAGCGAGGCCGAGATGAAGGCCCTCGTGCCCGTCGTGCGCGCGTTCGCCAGGAAATAGCCCGTCGCCCGCGCGCGTTTCCCTCACCCCATGGAAACTCCCCCCCGGCCGACGCCCCCCGCTCCGGCGGGCCGCACCAACCTCTGGCTCGGTGGCGTCACGCTCCTGTTCGTCGCCCTCGCCGCGATGTTCGCCAAAAACCTCTGGGGCCATGTCGAGCCGCAGAAGCCGCTGCCGCTCGTTGACAAAAAATTCCTCGATACGACGCCGTGGCGCAAAACCTACGCCGACCTCGTCAAGGCCAAGGAGGATCTCTCCGACTACGATTGCTACGGCTGCCACGAGAAGGGCAAACCGCCGCCGATCCGCTTCGACGACAAGCACAAGATCATCATCCCGAAGGAGCACTCGAACATCGTGATGGGGCACGGCTCGCACGACCGCAACGACCACTGCTGGAACTGCCACAACGAACAGACTCTCGTCACGCTCCAGGCCCGCGCCGGCCAGGACGTGAAATTCGACAACATCCCCGCGCTCTGCGGCAGTTGCCACGGCCCGACCTACCGCGACTGGGAGGCCGGCGCCCACGGCCGCATCAGCGGCTACTGGGATCGCAAACGCGGCGCGGCCGAACGGCTGAGTTGCGCCAACTGCCACAATCCGCACGCCCCGCGCATCGGCGGCCGCGAGCCCGCGCCCGGACCGCATCCGTTGCGCGATCCGCATCCGGCCCCCGCCACCGCCCAGCCCGCCCACTGACATGCCGCTTCCCTCGCCTACCCCGGACAAGACCTCCGACGCCGCGATGACCCGCCGCAGCTTCCTGCGCGGCACGGCGGCGGTCGGCGGACTCACCGCCCTCGCGGCCAGCCTGTCGCCGCTGCGCGAGCTGGATGAATTCACCAACACCGAGCAGTTCCTCCAGAAGTATTACAAGGAGCTCACGCCGGACGAAATGGCCCGGGTGCTCAAGCGCATCGAGGGCGAGGTCGAGAAGCAATACGGCGTGCGCCCGCATGTGCGCGACCTCAAGCCGATGGATGGCGTCGAGTTCGTCTACTGCCTCAACCTCACGCGCTGCATCGGCTGCCGCAAATGCGTGCACGCCTGCGTGGCCGAGAACAACCAGTCGCGCAGCCCCGAGATCCAATACATCCGCGTCCTCCGCCTCCCGCACGGCTCGCTCGACATCGAGAAGGCCGAGCACAACTACGACGCGAAGCAGGTGCCCGAACCCGGGTTCTTCTACATGCCGGTGCAGTGCCAGCAGTGCAAAAACCCGCCCTGCGTGAAGGTGTGCCCCGTCAACGCCACCTGGCAGGAGAAGGACGGCATCACGGTGATCGATTACGACTGGTGCATCGGTTGCCGCTACTGCGAGGCCGCGTGCCCCTACTGGGCGCGGCGCTTCAATTTTGCCAAGCCGCAGATCCCGAAGGACCGCGTCAATCCCAACATGGCCTACCTCGGCAACCGGCCGCGCAAGCAGGGCGTGATGGAGAAATGTCATTTCTGCATTCAGCGGACGCGCGCCGGCCGTTACCCCGCATGCCTTGAGGTGTGCCCGGTCGGCGCGCGCAAATTTGGCAACATCCTCGACCCCGAGAGCGAGGTCTCGTTCATCCTGAAAACCAAGCGGGTGTTCATCCAGTTGAAGGAGGAAATGGGCACCTCGCCGCGATTCTTCTACTACTTCGACAAATGAGCGCTTCCTCCGCAGGCGGAGCGTCCCGCCTCGTTGGCCCGTCATCGCCCCGCTTTCCTTCCCCATGATCACCGCCGTCCGCAACTACACCCGCTTCCTCCTGCGCTGCGCGCGTGCGGCGACCGAGGGCGACTGGCGCTACTACACGTGGATGGGCGTGCTCACCGCGATCGCCCTCATCGGCCTCAACGCCTACTGCAAACAGTTCGTCCACGGCCTCACCGTCACCGGCATGAGTGACGAGGTTTCGTGGGGCGTCTACATCGCCAACTTCACCTTCCTCGTCGGCGTCGCCGCCGCCGCCGTGATGATGGTCATTCCGGTCTACATCTACGACAACGAGGAACTGCACGACCTCGTGATCTTCGGCGAACTGCTCGCCGTCGCCGCGATCATCATGTGCCTCCTGTTTGTGACGGTCGACCTCGGCCGGCCCGACCGCTTCTGGCACCTCATCCCGATCATCGGGCAGATGAATTTCCCGCGGTCAATGCTCAGTTGGGACGTGATCGTGCTCAACGGCTACCTGCTGCTGAACGTCCACATCTGCGGCTACCTGATCTACCAGCGCTACCAGGGGAGGAAACCCGCGAAGTGGTTCTACATTCCCTTCGTCTTCATCGCCATCGTCTGGGCGGTCTCGATTCACACGGTCACCGCGTTCCTCTATGTCGGCCTCGGCGGGCGGCCGTTCTGGAACTCCGCGATTGTCGGTCCCCGCTTCCTCGCCTCCGCGTTCGCCGCCGGCCCGGCGCTCATCATTCTCGCGCTGCAAGTCATCCGTCGCGTCACCGCCTCCGGCTCCGCGCAGGAGCTGGAAGCCGGCGCCGATGTCGGCGACCGGACCGGCGCGAACGCCACGCTCAGCGATCTCGATCAGCTCAACCGCGAACTGCCCGAACTCTCGTCCGTCCCGGTCGAGGCGCGGGAGCGCGCGCTCGCCGGCGCCTCGGTCATCGCCGTCGCACCCGGCGACGTGCTCCTGCGCCAGGGCACGACCTCGCCGTTCGCGTTTTTTGTCCTCGAAGGCCACGTCGTCGTGAAGCGCGCCGAGGCGGGCCGCGCCCGTGTCACGCGCACGGCCCGCCCCGGCGATCAATTCGGCGAAGTCTCGGCGCTCCACGGCACGCCCCGCGCCGCCACCGCCATCGCCGAGGAAAAATCCCGCGTGCTCCGCCTGCCCGTCGATTCGCTGCGCGTGCTCATGGAGACGCCGGAATTCGCCCAGCTCGTGCGCTCGCGCATGGCCGAGCGACTGATGATCACCGACCACGCGCTGCTCACCCTGCGCGGCATCGTGCAGGTCGCGATGATCATCAATGTGTTCCTCCTCGCGAACGAGGTCTTCAAGGAATTCTACTCCGGCAACCTCCACGTCGCGTCGTCGAAATATCTTTTCCTCGGTCTGCACGGCCACCACGCGCTCGTCCCGTGGATCTGGAGCGCCGTCGCGCTCAACGTGATCGGCATGGTGCTCCTCATCCTGCCGATCAGCCGCAGTCTCCGGTGGCTCGATCTCGCGTGCATCTGCTGCATCGTCGGCATCTGGATCGAAAAGGGCATGGGCCTCGTGATCCCCGGCTTCATCCCGACGCCGATGGGCGCGATCGTCGAATACAGCCCGTCCCTCAACGAGACGCTCGTGTGCTTCGGCATCTGGGCGTTCGGCCTCCTCTGCTACACCGTCTTCCTCCGCATGAGCGTGCCGATCCTCCAGGGCCGCATGACCAAGGCCAACGAGGACAAACCCGCGCTCGCCTGACGCCATGGCCCAGCAACTCACCGCCGACGACGCCAAGCAGTCTCTCGCCGCCCACGTCGGGACGAAGGGCCTCGAGATTTTTTCCAAATACGGTCCGACGATCGATTGGGTGTCGCTGACACGCCTGCTCGGCGATCGTGCCTACGTCCGCTATCCGGTTGAAATCGCCTTCGACGACCGCCAGCTCCTGCCCGGCGAGTTCGCGCAACCCGTGCAGAAAGGCGACCGCCCCGAGGATGGCTTCACGATGTGCGTGCATCCGGTTTACCAGACGCAGCCCGAACTCGTGCCCGCCCTGGTGCTCTACCAGCTCGTCGCCGTGAACTACGGCGTGTTTGCCTCCTCCGACGATGCCGAGACCTTCGGCGCCGCCGCCCTCGGCCTCACGCGTGACGAATACTACGCGTTGATCTGCGACGCCGCCGACCAACTCGGCTTCGGCGCCGAATCCGACCTGGCGGACGCACCTTCGTCCGGCTGCGGCACAGGCTGCGGTTGCGGCCACTGATCGTGGACGAGGCGTCCCGCCTCGGGCCTTGAATCCGCTCCCCAAAACGTGGCGGGACGCCTCGTCCACGACCGGCGCCTCATCGGGCCATCGACGTCGAAGAGGGCGCGCCTGATTCCCGCCGCCGCCTCATCCGCGCCAACACCACCGACACGGCCAGCAGCACCGTGCCGAGCACGAGGAACGACAGCACGCGATAGACCGGTTCGAAGCTCCGGGTGCCGATCACCACGAGGTAGCACGTCGTCAGCAGGAGCGTCGCGTGGCCCATCCAGCGGTATTTTTGATTTTCGATCAGCACGTTCAGCGCGTAATAGCCGACCGCCAGGCCCACCCACGCCAGCGTCACGTATTTCACCGGCACGAGATGGTAGAGCGCGTAGGGGAAGACCAGAAACGCACCCACGAGGTAGGCGTTGCGCATCAGGCCGGTCTTCAACTCCAGCCGCTCCTTCTGCCAGTTGAGGATGCGCGCACTCACGAGCGCGACGACGCCGAAGCCGAGGCTGATCCCCGTCTCGTGCTTGGTCACCACGATGTAGCCGAGCACGATCGCCACGTAGATGAGGAAGTTCGCCACCACGATGAAGCGCGAGCGGAACCAGATCGCCGTCGCCACGACGACCACGCTCTGCACCGAGAGCCAGACAAACACCGCCGGCACCGCCGAGGCCTTGAAGATCGCCACCGTCAGCGCGGCGTAGCCGGTCATCGCGTAGAAGAACGTCGCCACCCGGCTCTGCCGCCACATCCAGAAACCGGCCGCCAGCCCCACGAAAATCACGAAAGCCAGCGCGTGCATCCCCGCCACCGCCTCGCGCCGCGCCACCACCGTGTGCAGGAGAAACACGCCGTAACCGAGGCCGCAGTTGAGCAGCGCGAAGACGCTCTCGCGCGGCCCCTCCGCCTCCTCCCGCGGGCGCAGCCACGCGGCGACCGCAAACACCGCCACCAGCAGCGGCAGCACCAACGGCGCGATCACCGGCTCGGTCGAAAAATGCCCGGCCCCGCCCCGCAGCGGGTTGCCGAGCGCCCACAGCAGATACGTGACGAACGCCATCGGCGCCGCCACCACCGCGAGTTCCGGCCACTCATGCCGCCGGCCCGCCGCCACCACGGCCAGGGCCAGGCCCGCCAACAATGGCAGCGCAAACCACGCCGCGCCCGCCGCCACCACGGCCACGCAGCCGGTGAGCAGTGCCAGCGCCGTGAGCCACGGTGAACGCCGGCGCAGCGCCAGGAAAAAATTGCCCGCCACGACCAGCAGGAGAAGCCCCCGCGCCGCCAGCGAGTCGATCGACACCACCTGTCGCGCCTCCGGGAAAAACAGCCGCAACGTCGCGAAGCCCAGCAGCACCATCGCCGCCCCGCACAATGGATTCGCCACCGGCGCGATCGCGTCGCGCCACCACCGCGTGACGCCCAGCAGCAGCCCCGCCACCGCGAATCCGGCCAGCGCCGGCACCGCCACCGGCAGCCGGGCAAACGGCAGCGAAATCAGGAAACCCGCCCCGATCGTCAGCACCACGATGCCCGCGAGCGCGAACCAGCTCTGGCCCACTTCGAACTCGATCTCATCCTCCGTCCGCACGTGCGCCGCCGGCCCGGCCTCGACCGCCGCCACCATCGGGCCGGCCGCGCCCTCCACCGCCGGCGGCACCGCGTCCGCCACGATCCCGAGCTGTGCCTCGATGCGCGCAAGCCGCTCCTCCAATCGGGCCAGCCGATCGGCCTCGGTCGCAGCGGCCGGGCGCGTGCTGTCGGGAGCGGACATACGGGTCTGAAACGCGAGCTAGGGGTAAAGCGCGGGGGTCGCATCCAGTATTCGCGAAACCGGCCCGCGCGGCTAACGCCCCGTTGCCGGATGCTGCGCATATCTTGGCCCGGGCCGGGGCACCGGTTGGCCCCGCAATCGGCGCCTACGATTGGTCAACCGATGCGAAGAGCGATCCCCCGATCGCGCTTATCATGCAGCCAGGAGCAATCCGACACATCATGCGATTCCCGGCCGCCACTTTGCGAACCGTCGTTCCCGCGCTGGGCCTCGGCCTGCTCCTCACCAGCCTCGGCGCCGCGGATGCCGCCAGACCGGCCGAAGCGCCCAAGCCCGCCGCGCCCGCAGCCAATTCCAACGCCGCCTGCCTCGAGTGCCACACCGACAAGGAGCTCTCGATGCGCAAGGACGGGAAAAAACTTTCCCTGTTTCTCGACGAGAAGACGCTCCCGAAGTCCGTCCACAAGGGGCAGGACTGCATCGATTGCCACGAGAAGTTTGACGGCGACGCGACGCCCCATCGCAAGCCGATGGTCGCCGTCGATTGCATTTCCTGCCACGAGGACACCGCGAAAAAGCACGCCTTTCACCCGCGCATCGGGCTGAAGCCGATGCCGGCCGGCGAAGACACCTCCTGCGTCGGTTGCCACGGCAAGCACGACACCGCGGGCGTGAAGAAACCCGAGTTCGCCTTCTTCAACGGCCCGCAGGCCGAGTCGTGCGGCAAGTGCCACGAAAAAGCCCGCGACCACTTCAACGCCTCTGCCCACGGCCGCGCGTTCAAAGCCAGGGAGGCCAACGCCCCCGACTGCCTCACGTGCCACCGCCAGCCCGTCGTCGCCATCAAGGGCGAAAAGGCCACGCTCGCGCAGAAACTCGCGCAGACCAAGCAGTGCGAGTCCTGCCACGTCGGAAAGGAAACCGTCGCCGGCCAGGCGCTGCGCGGCACGAAGTTCGTCTCCTCGTTCGACCAGAGCGTGCATGGCGCCGCGCTGCAAAAGGGCCAGGTCGACGCCGCCAACTGCGTCGATTGTCACGGAGCCCACGAGATGAACCGCGCGATGACCGCCAGCGCGAAGATGAACAAAATCCACGTGGCCGAGACCTGCACGAAATGCCACGACAAGACCGGCGCGGAATTCGCCGTCAGCGCCCACGCCGCCGCCCTCAAGAAGGGCAACATGGACTCGGCCGCCTGCACCGATTGCCACGGCGAGCACGACATCAAGAAGCACACCGACCCGAGCTCGCCCGTGCACGCCACCAACGTCGCGCAGCAGGTGTGCGCCAACTGCCACGCGTCGCTCAAGCTCACGAAGAAATACGGCATCGCCTCCCACACGTTCCAGACTTTCGCCGACAGCTACCACGGCCTCGCCGTGCGCGGCGGCTCGGTCGAGGTCGTGAATTGCGCGAGCTGCCACAGCTCGCACGCCATCAAATCGCAGAACGACCCGACTTCCACCGTCCACAAGGACAACCTCGTCAAGACCTGCGGTCAGTGCCACCCCGGCGCCAACACCCGCTTCGCGATCGGCCAGGTCCACGTCAGCCCCGAGGCCGGCCAGGGCGCCGGCGGCAACAACCCGATCCTCTACATCATCTCCACGATCTACGTCTGGCTCATCGTCGTCGTGGTCGGCGGCATGTTCGTGCACAACCTGCTCGATTTCGTGAAGAAGACGCGGCGCAAGCTCGCGATCCAGCAGGGCCTGATCGAGGAGGAGCACGTCGCGCACCGCCTCTACCTGCGCATGACCGCGCACGAGCGCGTGCAACATGGTTTCCTCGTCATCAGCTTCGTGCTGCTGGTCATCACCGGCTTCATGCTGCGCTACCCCGAGGCGTGGTGGGTCGTGTCGATCCGCAATGTGAGCGCGCGCGCCTTCGAGTGGCGCAACTGGATCCATCGCATCGCGGGCGTTGTGATGCTCGTCGCCGGAGCGTGGCACGTCTGGTATCTCGCTTTCACCGTGCCCGGCCGCAGCCTCTTCCGCGACCTGCTCCCGGACTGGCGCGACGTCACCGATCCGTTCGGCGTGCTGAAATACAACCTCGGCCTCTCCGCGACCAAGCCCGCCTTCGGCCGCTTCTGCTACATCGAGAAAGCCGAATACTGGGCGCTCGTCTGGGGCACGCTTCTCATGGGCGCCACCGGCGCGGTCCTCTGGTTCGAAAACACCTCGATTGGACTCTTCTCCAAACTCGGCTTCGATATCTCGCGCACGATTCACTTCTACGAGGCGATCCTCGCCACCCTCGCGATCATCGTCTGGCACTTCTACTTCGTCATCTTCAACCCCGACGTTTACCCGATGAACCTCGCGTGGCTGACCGGTCGCATGTCTGAGCGCGAGATGCTCGAGGAACACCCCGCCGAACTGGCGCGCCTCAAGACCCTCGAAAGCGGAGGTATCGACCCGCCGCCGCCGCCCGCCGCACCGCCACCCGCGTAACACCACCCTGTCAGTTACCCCGAAACCCAACCACAACCCGGAGGCCGTCATGCCGATCATCAAACTCCACCTCGAAAACGCCGAATACGACGCCGTCGAGCGGTTCGCCACCACCATCAACGTGAAGCCCGAGGCCGTCGCCTACGCGGCGCTCAACCGGCTCATGCTCCAGGCCCGTGACCCGAACGTCCGCAAGGAGATCGCCGACACGTGGGACTGGCACCGCCAGAATCTCCCGCTCTGGAGCGACTCCGCCGGGTCGGTGCAGGCCTACGAAGGCAAACCCGACGACGAACCCGCGCCCAGCAAGTATATTTGAGCGACGCTGCCGCCGTCTCGCCGTCCCCACCGCCCGCTCGAGTCATCGCGCCCTGCGGTCCGGAGTGTGCGCACGCCCGCGCCCTGCCGCTGGGCGCCGGCGATTTCATCTGGTGTGAACGCCGCGGCGCGCCACGCTCGGTCGGCCGGTCGGCCACCGAGTGTCCGCATTTCAACTCCGACCGCCTGACCAGCCCGCCGATCGCATGGCGCCGGTCGGATCGCTGAGCCGGAGTCGTGCAATCAAACGTAGCGGCCGACGTGACGAGGCCGGTGCGGCGTTTGTCATCTACTGAGCCTCGCGAAATAGGGTGACAAAGAGTTCGGTGGTTCGGGGAGCGCACCCGTCTCGGGTGCTGGTGCCGGCGTCTCGCCGACACCTCCGAAATCCTCGGCGAG